>NZ_JBZCIA010000011.1:0-127497 GCF_059052855.1 Thalassospira sp. CA1 | reverse complement strand
AATGGTGCTGCTGGGGAGATTTGAACTCCCGGCCTCTCCCTTACCAAGGGAGTGCTCTACCCCTGAGCTACAGCAGCATGAGCCCTTGCGGTGCGGGCGGGTTATAGGCCACGTATCTGTAATTGGTCAAGCCTGAATTATGCGAAGTTTTTCGATTGTTCCCGTCGCAGGCCTTTTCGCCCTGTTTTCGTCAAGATCGGCTGTAATTTTTCGCACGCTGTTTTATAACAGGCCAATCGCTCAAACCCGCATAAATCTGACGGAACTTTGATTGCATCATGACAGCCAAAAAATCTGACATGCGTCCGGCCGTAAACGAGGAACGTTTAAAACGCGAAGCCGAAGCCCTGCGTGCCAATCTGGCCAAGCGCAAGCAACAGCAACGCTCGCGCAAAAGCGATCCAAAAGCTCCGGCCGCAGACGAAAAATCTGAGGACTGATCACGCGCGTCATTTTTCACCTTCGCTTTGATGGACGCGTGCATCGTTTGGTTGATCTTGAGGCCAGCGGGCGGGTAAAACCGTGGGTGCTGAACGTGGTTGGGATTTTCGCAAAAACAGGGGTGGCACTATGTCGGTAAGACCGGATCACTGGATACGCCAGATGGCGCAGGAAAAAGGCATGATCGAACCGTTTGTCGACGGTTTCAAACGCGATGGTGTAATTTCCTACGGTGTCAGCTCGTACGGCTATGACGCCCGCGTCGCTGACGAGTTCAAGATTTTCACCAATGTCGACTCGGCCATCGTCGATCCCAAGGAATTTTCCGATGCCGGGTTCGTTAACCGCAAGACCGACGTCTGCGTGATCCCGCCCAACAGTTTCGCGCTCGCGCGAACGGTGGAGTATTTCCGCATCCCGCGCGACACGTTGGTGATCTGCCTTGGGAAATCGACCTATGCCCGGTGTGGCATCATCGTCAATGTCACGCCGCTTGAACCCGAATGGGAAGGGCATGTAACCCTTGAATTTTCCAACACCACACCGCTTCCGGCGCGCATTTATGCCAATGAAGGGGCGTGTCAGTTCATTTTCCTTAAGGCGGAAAGTGAATGCGATACCTCCTATGCGGATCGCGCAGGCAAATATATGGGCCAAAAAGGTGTCACATTGCCGCGCCTGTGATAAAGGGGTGGCAACAATCTGGTGGTGAACCGCCAAGACACGCGTTCGCTGCGCCATCGCGCGCAGTACAAAGAGGACTGAATGGACAAGATCAAGATTTCCGGTGGTCGCCGGCTGCAGGGCAAAATTGCAATCGGCGGTGCCAAAAACGCGGCTTTGCCGTTGATGGCAGCAAGCCTTTTGACGGATGAAACCCTGACCCTTTCGAACTTGCCGCATCTGGCAGATATCACGTCGATGGCCAATCTTCTGGCACAGCATGGTGTGGCTTTGCATCTGAACGGTCATGCGCCCAATGGTGGTCATACGGGGCGCGTTCTTGAAATGACGGCCAAGGAAATCACCTCGACCACGGCACCCTATGATCTGGTGCGCAAGATGCGTGCGTCTGTCCTAGTGCTTGGTCCGATTGTTGCCCGCTGTGGTGTTGCCCGTGTTTCGCTTCCTGGTGGGTGTGCGATTGGCAACCGCCCGGTTGACTTGCACCTTAAGGCGCTTGAAGCAATGGGTGCGGAAATCCACCTGACCGAGGGCTACATCGAAGCCCGCGCACCCGACGGCCTGAAAGGCGGGCATGTCCTGTTTCCGCAGGTTTCGGTGGGCGCGACGGAAAACACGCTGATGGCCGCATCGCTGGCCGATGGTGTTGTCACCATTGCCAACGCCGCGCGCGAGCCAGAAGTATCCGATCTTGCCCATTGCCTTGTTGCCATGGGGGCCGAGATCGAAGGCATCGGAACCGATACCCTCAAAGTTACCGGCAAGCCGCGTCTGCATGGCGCGGAATATTCGGTTGTGCCGGATCGTATTGAAACCGGGACCTACGCCATTGCAGCGGCCATCACCGGTGGCGAGATCGAACTGACCGGAACCCGTATGGAGCTGATCGACAGCCTTGTCGATGCGATGCGCGCAGCCGGGGTCGAGGTTGAAGAAACCGAAGATGGCCTTAAGGTGCGCGGCAACCGTGCGACGCTTAAGGGGGTTGACGTGATGACCGAACCCTACCCGGGCTTCCCGACCGATATGCAGGCCCAGTTCATGGCGCTGATGTCGGTGGCCAATGGTGCATCCATGATCACCGAAACCATTTTCGAAAACCGTTTCATGCACGTACCGGAACTCAGCCGCATGGGCGCTGATGTCAACGTGCATGGCCGTTCGGCGATTGTTCGCGGCAGTGCAAAGCTTTCGGGGGCCGAAGTCATGGCAACTGATCTGCGTGCCTCGGTCTCTATGGTGCTTGCAGGCTTGGCAGCCGAGGGCGAGACGGTTATTAACCGTGTCTACCATCTGGACCGCGGTTATGAGCGGCTTGAAGAAAAACTGAGCTCCTGCGGGGCGCAGATCGAACGTGTCCGGGTTCCAGCCTGATTTCAAGGCTTCCGGATAACTGAAAACGCGTAAGGCGACTGATTGATGAGTGACGAAAAGCTGGTGCTTGCCCTGCCAAAGGGGCGCATTCTTGACGAGGTGATGCCACTGGTACGATCCGCCGGGATCGAACCGGAAGCGGCATTTGACGATCCGAAATCCCGTGCGCTTCGTTTCGCCACCAACCATCCGCATATCGATATCATCCGTGTGCGCAGCTTTGACGTCGCAACCTTCGTCGCCTTTGGCGCAGCCCATATCGGTGTCTGCGGCAATGATGTCCTGATGGAATTTGACTATCCCGATATCTATGCGCCGCTGGATCTTAATATTGGGCATTGCCGGATTGCCGTTGCCGAACCCGAAGAAATGATCGAGGGCGATGATCCGTCGCGCTGGTCGCATGTCCGGGTGGCAACCAAGTATCCCAACATCACCCGTACGCATTTTGCCAAACGGGGCGTGCAGGCCGAATGCATCAAGCTGAATGGTGCGATGGAACTGGCACCAACACTGGGTCTGTGCCGCCGTATCGTTGACCTTGTGTCGACGGGTAACACGCTTAAGGCCAATGGTCTGCGTGAAATCGAACATGTTGCCGATGTGACGTCGCGTCTGATCGTCAACCGTGCTGCGCTGAAAACCCGCCCGACCGATATCCAGCCCTGGATCGACCGTTTTTCCGAGGTGCTCAATGCCGCTTAAGCTTTCGATTACTGACGCCAGCTTCGAAGAAGATTTCGTCAAGCTTCTGGGCATGAAACGCGAATCGGATGCCGATGTTGATGCGGCTGTTGCCGATATTATCGCCGATGTCCGCAATCGCGGTGACGAAGCCGTTTGTGACTACACCAACCGATTTGATCGCCTTGGTATCGACGCATCCGGCATGGCGGTGAGCGCGGCCGAGGTCGATGCCGCGGTTGCCGACATTGACGCGGATCTTCTCAAATCGCTGGAGTTGGCGGCAAAGCGCATTCGTGCCTATCACGAAAAGCAAATGCCGGCCGATGAACGCTATACCGATGAAAGCGGCGTGGAGCTTGGCTGGCGCTGGCGTGCGGTTTCAGCAGCCGGGCTTTATGTTCCGGGCGGTCTGGCATCCTATCCGTCATCGGTTCTGATGAACGCCATTCCGGCCAAGGTTGCCGGTGTGGAACGCCTTGTTATGGTAGTGCCGACGCCTGACAACAAAATGAACCCGCTGGTTCTGGCTGCGGCCCGAATTGCCGGCGTTGACGAGATTTACCGGATTGGCGGGGCGCAGGCGATTGCAGCCCTTGCCTATGGCACCGAAACGATTGCGCCGGTCGACAAGATCGTCGGTCCGGGCAACGCGTTTGTTGCCGCGGCCAAACGCCGTGTCTTTGGTCAGGTCGGCATTGATATGATTGCAGGCCCTTCGGAAATTCTGGTGGTTGCCGATGGCAGTAATGATCCCAGCTGGGTGGCAGCAGATCTGTTGTCGCAGGCCGAACATGACCCGGTCGCGCAATCGATCCTGATTACTGACGACGCGGAATTTGCCGATCACGTGCAGGTCGCAATTGATGCTCATCTTGAAAAACTGCCACGTGCAGAAATCGCCGGAGCAAGCTGGCGCGACTTTGGTGCAATTGTTTTGGTCGAAAATCTGTCGCAGGCTCCGGCCCTTGTGGATCGGATCGCACCGGAACATCTTGAATTGGCGGTCGACGACCCGGACGCACTGGCAGAAGACATTCACCATGCCGGTGCGATTTTCCTGGGCCGTTATACCCCTGAGGCCATCGGCGATTATGTTGCCGGCCCGAACCATGTCCTGCCGACGGCCCGCTCGGCGCGTTTCTCGTCCGGCCTTGGGGTTCTGGACTTTATCAAGCGTTCGTCGCTGATCAAGTGCACACCCGAAAGTCTGGCAAAAATCGGCCCGGCGGCAATCGCCCTTGCAGAAAGCGAAGGTCTGCAGGCACATGGACTTTCGGTAGCGATCCGTTCAAACCAGATGTAAGCTGTTGCAATGCAGCGTGTGAAGGGACCGGAGCGAGAGAGCCATGGCAGAAAACCAGTGTATTGCCGGTATCTATCTTGACGAGAAATACAAGGTAAGACGCCGTCCTGAGGTCGAGCATGAGCAGGCGGTGGCGATCTATGACCTTCTGGAAGAAAACCATTTCGAACCTGCTGGCGGTTTCGAAGGTCCGTATTCGGTTCATATGCGCATCGAAGAAAACCGCATCTATATGGATGTGCGCGGCGACGATGATACCGAAAACCTCACAACCATTCCCGTACCGCTGTCGCCGTTTCGCCGGATCGTCAAAGACTATTTCATGATCTGCGAAAGCTATTATGACGCCATCAAAAAGGCCAGTGCCGCCCAGATCGAGACCATCGATATGGCGAGGCGCGGTCTTCACAACGAGGGCTCCGAACAATTGCGAGAGCTTCTGGCCGACAAGGTGACGATTGATGAAAATACCGCGCGTCGCCTGTTTACGTTGATTTGTGTCCTTCACATCCGGGGTTAAGGCACGGTGGCAGAAGAACTCCCCGGCTCGGTTCTTTTTGCCTGCAGCTATAATGCCGTGCGTTCGGTGATGGCTGCTGCCTTGATGCGTCACTATCACGGAACCCGCATTTATGTTGAAAGTTGCGGGGTTCGTGCCGGTGAGCTTGATGGCTTTGCCGTTGCGGTGATGGAGGAAATCGGTCTTGATATTTCCTCATACAATTCCAAAACCTTTGATCAGCTCGAAGACGGCTTCTTTGATCTGATCATCACGATGTCTCCTGAGGCCCAGCACCGTGCGGTCGAAATGACCCGCACCATGGCGTGTGATGTGGAATTCTGGAATACCTTTGATGCCACAATCGTCGAAGGGTCGCGTGAAATCCGCCTTGAGGCCTACCGACAGGTGCGCGACCAGATCAAAAAACGCATCCTTGATCGCTTCCCGGTCGGTCCTGCCCCCACCATGTGATTGCGTGGCTCAGTCCGCGCTGCTGAGGGCTTCGAACGCAGCACCATCAAGCACGTAGATCTTCTCGTCCTCGGCATGGCGCATGCCAAGTTTTTCGTAAAACCGCTGGCCAATCATGTTTTCCGCATCGACCGACAACCTGATATAGGATTTGCCGTTCGCACGGGCGTGTTTGGCGACCACAGCCACCAGACGTTTGGCAAAGCCGCCCCCACGATGGCCTGGCGCGACATAAAGATCCTGAATATAAAGCCCGGGCCGTCCACGAAATGTCGAATAGCTTGGGAAAAACAGGCACATGGCCACCGGCGCGTCATCGGCAATTGCAATCAGCGCGTCAAACGCACGGTCTTTGCCAAAGCCATCCCGCGCCAGATCTTCGGGCGTGCTCGCAATTTTATCCGCACATCCTGTTGCCTTGCCGATTTCGCAAATCATGGCATGGAGTGCCGGTGCGTCATCGCGTTCTGCAAGGCGTATTTCAATGGTATGAGGATTGATCATGCGGGAGCTTTCATGAAAGGCCGGAAAGATAGCGGCATCTTAGGGCGCATACCGGCATTCGAAAAGGACTGAGCCGGTTCTTTTCGCGCAATCCTTATTCCGTACAGTTTGATAGCACAGATACGTCGCCATTCGTTTAACGCAGTGCTGTAACGCCACGCCTGACACGTGAAAGGACTTGACCTTTTGCCCGGTTCAGAGCAGTTTGCCGCCCACCGGTATTTTGATATTGCAATACGAAAGCTAGGAGTCACATGGCTAAAGAAGACGTTATCGAGTTTCAGGGCACTGTCGTTGAACTTCTGCCCAATGCGATGTTTCGCGTGAAGCTGGACAATGACCACGAAATCCTTGCCCATACCTCGGGCAAAATGCGCAAGAACCGTATTCGCGTTCTCGCAGGTGACCGTGTCAGCGTCGAAATGACCCCTTATGACCTGACCAAAGGTCGTATTACCTTCCGTTTCAAGTAATCTGAAACCACGACCAAGCGCAAATTGACCTTGTCTGGCGGGGCGTTTACCCTTGCCGTCAGGGGGCATTTTGCTGCCTGCATCGAAATGTGAGCATTCATCACATTTCTGGTCGGAATGGTCTGGGACGGATATCCGGGAGCCACATCTTGTCGAAACTGATATTGGCATCTGCATCGCCGCGCCGTCTTGAGCTGCTTGCGCAGATCGGAATTGTGCCAGATCAGGTCGTTCCCGCAGATATCGATGAAACACCCATGCGCGATGAAAGTCCGCGTCGGCTGGCGCTTCGCCTTGCCGAGGAAAAGGCACGATTTGTTGCCAAATCCAACGGCGGGGCCTTTGTGCTTGCCGCGGACACGGTTGTTGCCTGTGGTCGGCGTGCGCTGGGCAAAGCCGAAGACGCGGCAGAGGCACGCAAATTCCTTGAACTCCTGTCCGGGCGTCGCCACCGTGTTTACGGTGGCATGTGTGTGATTGCCCCGGACGGAACCGAACGATCACGCGTGATTGAGACACAGGTAAAATTCCGAACCCTTGGTTCCGATGACCTGCAACGTTATCTTTCCCATGACGAGTGGCAGGGCAAGGCCGGTGCATACGCCATTCAGGGCTTTGCCGCGACTTTTGTAAAGGCGATCTCGGGATCGTATTCCAACGTTGTCGGGCTGTCGCTGTGCGAGGTGGACGGTCTTTTGCGCGGCCTTGGCTATCACCCCAAAGAGGTTTGATCATGGCAGTTGGCGGCACCCATAACACCCGCCTGCTGATTGATGCCGTTGCGCTTGAACGCAGGGTGGCCCTGATCGAAAATGACCGCCTGACGCGTTTGTGGATTGATCGCGGCGGTCCCGCACGATTTGATATCCATCTTGGCCGTGTTTCCAAAATGATGCCCGAAATGGGCGCTGCCATGGTGGCGCTTGACGGGCTGCCTGACGGGCTTTTGCCGTTTGATCGCTATAACGGCCCGCTGCATGAAGGGCAGTGGGTTCTGGTGCAGATCTCCCGCCTTGGTTTTGACGACAAGGGCGTGAAACTTACGGGCCGGATCGCGATTGAAGGTGTTGGCATGATCCTGCGACCGGGGGCCAACCATATCGAGTTGCCGCGCAAGCTTAAGGACGGGGACCGGCGCACCGAACTGCACGAGTTGCTAAGCTCCCTTCAGGCCGGTCAGGACGGCATCATGCTGCGTTCCGTCGCACTCGACTGGACACGTGATGCCATCACTGCCGAATACAAACTTCTGAAATCGCAATTGCAAAAGGCCGAAAAGGCCCTGTCCGAGGCATCGAAGCCGCAACTGGTCAGCAAGGCGCAATCAGAAACCGATCAGGTGATCGAACGGCATCTGATGGCGGGCGGCCAATGCATTGTCGATGGCACAAACGAATTCGTGCGGTTGCGTGGCTTGCTGACCATGCTGGGTAAGTCGGATGACAATCTTGCGCGTCATGTCGGCAGCCGACTGTTATTCAATGATCAGGATATCGAAGACGAAATTGCCGCTGCCTTGGCGACGCGTGTCGAGTTGCAGGGTGGGGGCTGGGTTGCGATTGACCCGGCAACCGCACTTTGTGCCATTGACGTCAATGGCGCCGGGGCAGATGCCGGGCGTGATAGCGAAACCCGTGCGGTCGAAGTCAACCTTCGGGCCGCCGCCGAAATCGTGCATCAAATCCGCCTGCGCAACATCGGTGGTCTTGTGGTGATTGATCCGCTTCGCATGAAATTACGGGCAGGGCGTGACAAGTTTGATGCCGCAATCCGTGATGCCTTTGGCAGCGAGCTTGACGGTGCGGTTCAGATCGGCGGCTTTACGCGGTTGGGGCTTTATGAATTCAGTCGCCAACGTGCGGGCGAATCGCTTCGTGCCACCTTGTTTGCCAAACAGGAACGGGCCCCTCTTTTGCGCGATGCTGCGCTGAATGTCTTTGTCCGCGCCGTTGTTGCCGAAAGCCGAAATGGGGTGACCGGGATGGTTAAACTGTCCGTAAACCCCGGTGTGGCGAAGGCACTTGCGGATCAGGCAGATGCGATCCAGATCCTGACAAATGCATTTGGGGTTACGCCGCAAATTGTCGCGGACCCGACCCTTGAAGACGATGCCTATCGGTTGGAGAAAAACCACCATGAATGAAAAAAAGATAACGAAAACAGCCAGCTCCGACTGCGTGGTTTGTGGCAAACCGGCTGATGAGAAATACACGCCGTTTTGCTCCAAACGCTGTGCGGATCTCGACCTTGGCAAATGGATGAATGAAAGCTATGCCATCCCCGCCGCCGAGCCGCCCGAGTATCTCGAAGACCTTGAAGATGAAGAAGAATTTTAATCCGACGCGTGATCGCAAAAAAAATGCGATTTGAGGCTGGACAAGCCCCAAAGGAGTTTGTATAACCCCGCTCGTTCCGCAGGGAACACTCCGGAAACGGAGACGAAAGTCGGATTTGCCCAGGTAGCTCAGTTGGTAGAGCAGTGGACTGAAAATCCGCGTGTCGGTGGTTCGAGTCCGCCCCTGGGCACCATCTTTCGGTAGCCAAAAAAACCCGGCCTTATGGCCGGGTTTTTTGTTTTTCAGCTCATCTACCGTTCGATTTAATTCGGGATCGGCAGGTCAAAGCCGACCTTCTCGCCATTGATCGCATTGCCGATGCCCAGAAAGCTTCCCTGTTGGGTCAGCTGGAATTTCCCAGCAGCGTAGCTGTCATCCTGGCAAATCAGTTCCCACCAGCCATGGGCAGGGGCCAGTCGATCATCGCGGACAAATTTGCCAAGGCAAGTCTGCGCGCCATAAACATCAAACATCCCGCCAAAGGCATTGGCCCGCACCCAGGTGTCATAGCGTGAAAACGGACCGATGCGCGACCAGTTCAAATTGATTTTGACCATGTTGTTGGTGCTGTAGGGCACGGTCGACGCCGATTGTTTGGCCTGCCAGGCGTCATAGCTGATTTCAGGGGCGGTTGTGGTGGTTGCTGTTTTGCAGCCGCTGATCAGCATGGCAATCCCGATGATCAGGGCGGTCTTGAAAGTGTGGCTACGGCTAAGCATCTTCGCCCTCTGGCAGATTGAATTTGAACAGACTGTAACTGACAAAACGCAATTCGCAAACGGTGCGAAACTGTTATCAATATATGACGGTGCAACCGTTCAGAATCGCCCTTGCATCAACGACTTGATAGGGCCTGTGTCAGGGGTGAATGCGTAAGGTATGTGCAAGCAACCTGCATCAAATGAACCTGATTGCCCCTATTTGTTTTCAAATGAAAACAGAGGGTTGTGCAAAATGCTGATCGGTCTTTTAAGGCTTGATTTTGGGGGCGTTTCTGCCTTTTGTTGCGAAAATCTTACATTCCGCTACCATCATTCCCGCTTCTTGTTTCAACCCGCTGAAACATAAAATTGGTTACTACTTGGTGGCGGAACAGCGCGACGTCGCGCTGTGACAATAACTCGCTTAGGGGAACCAGATGGCCGAGAAGCAGATCGAGATCGAACTCAAACTTCGCATCGATCCGAAACATGTCGCGCGTCTTAAAAACGCGCCGGTCCTGCGCGAGGTCAAGGAAGGTCGTCGTCTGGTGACCACCCACCTTGTCTCCATCTATCATGACACGCCGAAACTCTCGCTGGCTGAAAAGGGCCTGGCGGTTCGTCTGCGCAAGAAGGGCGCGACTGGTTGGGAGCAGACCATCAAGGCGACCAACGGCCTGCGCGAGGCGCTTCCCGAACGTAATGAATGGACGGTCGAGCTTGAAGAAGGTGTTCTTGATCTTGACCGGTTTACCGACAAGGACGTCAAAAAGCTTCTGAAGAAGTTTGTGAAGAAAAAGAAGATCGACCGCATTTTCGAAAGCGACCTTAAGCGCGGGGCGGTGGATCTGACCTATCGTGATGCGGTGATTGAGCTTGCCATTGATCAGGGTGTTGTCCGATCTGGCGAGAAGGAAGTGCCGATCTCCGAGGTCGAGTTCGAGCTTAAGGAAGGCCATCCGGCAGCCCTTTTTGACCTTGCACTTGAGCTGCAACGGACCGTGCCGCTGTTGCTGAGCATGCGGTCCAAGGCATCGCGCGGACGCGACCTCTATCTTGGCAATGGGCCGGGGGCCTATCGGGCGGCGGCGGTGCAACTGACCCCGGATATGTCGGCGGAAACCGCGTTTCGTGCCGTGATCGCGCAGGGGCTTCGCATGATTCTCAGCAACGAGGTCTGCGTGCGTCAGGATCTTGATATCGAGGGGTGCCATCAGATGCGGGTTGGCATGCGCCGCCTGCGCGTGGCCCTGAACCTGTTTAAGAAAAACCTGCCTGCGGGCGAGGCCGTATTGCTGCGCCGGTTATTGAAACTGTGCAGCAAGGGGCTTGATGGCCTGCGCGATTGGGATGTGTTCCTGACCGAGACGCTTCCGATGATCGAGGAACGCTTCCCGGATCACGCAGGTGTGGCGGAGCTGCGCAAGGCTGCCGAAAAGCAACGCGAAGCCGCCCTTGCGAACGCACGGCATATGCTCGATCAGCCGGAATATGGGCAGTTGCTTTTGCTGCTTGGCGCATGGGCAAGCTATTCGCGTTGGGCATCAGGTGCCAGTGCCGCGCAAATGAAGGCGATGGCCGCATCGGTGTCGGAAATGGCCGAGCCGCTTTTGGAGCAGGCCTATAAACGGGTCACCAAGCGCGGTGATCATGTGGCGGGTCTGACGACGCCACAACTTCATGCGCTTCGTCTTGATGTGAAGCAGATGCGTTATGGGACCGAGTTCTTTGGGGCCATTTACGGGGCGAAAAAGGTCAAAAAGTTCCGGAGCAAATTGACGACGATGCAGGAAATCCTCGGCCAGCTTCAGGATGCGGCCGTTGCCGAGGCCCGCTTGATGGCACTGGCACCGCAGCTTTCAAAGGACGGGATGATTGCGGTCGGTCTGATATCGGGCTGGTTCGGCGCACGTGCCGATCATCGTCTTGAGGGGATCGAAGACGCCATGCACGATTTCATTGATCAGAAGGTTTTCTGGAAATAGGCACCGGGTGCACCAGTAACGCGAAAGGCTGTCGGGATCACCCGGCAGCCTTTTTCATATCCTGATAGGCTTCAAGAGCCCGCTCACGGCCTTCTTTCAGCCCAATCAAGGGTTCGGGGTAGGTCTTGCCCAGCGTCACGTCAGCGGCCTTGAGGATAAGCGGGGAGGCTTCCCACGGCTTGTGGATATATTGTTCGGGCATGTCGCGCAGTTCCGGGACCCATTGACGGACATACTCACCCTTGGGATCAAACTTTTCGCCCTGAAGCACCGGATTGAAAATGCGGAAATAGGGGGCGGCATCTGCCCCGCACCCGCCGATCCATTGCCATGAAAACGGGTTGTTGGCCGGGCAGGCATCAACAAGCGTGTCGTCAAACCACGCCAGACCATCGCGCCAATGGATCAAAAGGTGCTTTACCAGGATCGAACCCACAATCATCCGCACCCGGTTATGCATATAGCCCGTATGCCAAAGTTCGCGCATGCCGGCATCAACAATCGGAAAACCTGTCTGGCCCTTTTGCCAGGCGCGAAGGCCTTTTGCGTCATCTGACCAGGGGAAATGCTTGAACTGGCCCTGAAGCGGGACAGATCGCAGATCGGTTGCGTGATACAGGATGTGATGGGCGAATTCCCGCCAGCCAAGTTCGGCGATGAATTTCGAGGCGGTCTTGCCCTTGCCCGGATTGGCATCGGCATAGTGGTTGGCGGCATGCCAGACCTGATAGGGGCTGATTTCGCCAAAGCGCAAATGCGGCGAAAGCTCTGACGTTACCCGACGGTCCGGGCGGTCGCGCAGATCGGCATAGTCGGTAAGACGATCATCGATAAAGTCAAACAGCTGGTCTTTGGCACCATGTTCGCCGGGGGTAAAACGCTCCTCAAGGCCGTCGGCCCAATTCACCGGTTTTGGGGACAGGTCAAAGTCGGTGATGTTGATTTGTCCATCAACCTCGCCCTTGAACAGCGCAATGCTTTCGGGGGCTGACTTTGGTTCGCGCGGGCTGGGGAGCTTCTGGCACGCCCGCCAGAACGGGCTATAGACCTTGAAATCAGTGCCTGATCCGGTTTTGACGTCCCACGGTTCAAACAAAAGATTGGCCTTGTGGCTTTCGCAGGTCAGGCCGTGGTCCTGAAGGGTTGCCTTGATATCTGTATCGCGCTGGGTCGATGGCTTGTCATAAAGCCGGTTCCAGAACACCGCCTTGACGGGTTTGTTGTTGGCAATGGTTTCCAGAACGGTTTTTGCATCCCCCTTAAACAGGCGAAGGGCGCGATCCGACTTTGTATCGCCAAGATCGGCGATATCGCGGTTCAGCGCCGTCAGGCTTTTTTCCAGCCACCATTTCGTAGCACCACCCAACTGATCTGAAATTACGTCATCGAGGATGAAAACCGGAAGGACAGCACCGTCATTTTCCTTGGCACATTTGACCGCTGCCAAAAGGGCCGGATTGTCCGCCAGTCGCAGGTCGTTTCGAAACCACATCACGGCGATCGGGCGTTCGGTCATCTGTCTTCCTGTATTTTTAGTGCATTTCGGGGGGATTGTAAGCCGGAGGGGAGAGAGCGTCACGACTGTGACAGCATCTAGAGGGAAGTCGTGCCGCTCTCTCTGGCTCGGGGTACATCAAGACTTACGTCTGATGGTTCTGACCAGTTCACTGAAACTTTCCGAAAGCACATCTTTTTTCCATCCGGCGAAACCAAGCACAAGACCGCGCACGGGTTCCGGCCCACTTTTTGACCGTGGATCGTGGAAATACGAAGACAGTGCACGACAATCAAGGTCCGCCTTCACCAAGGCTTCCTGCATTTTAATATCGTCCTGATCGCCGATCAAACGGGCACAAAGGTGCAATCCCCCGTCCGAAGGCATCACCGACAGAATATCGGACGCATCGGACGTGATCAGGTTTTTAAGGTGCGAACGCCGTTCGCCGTATCGCAGGCGCATTTTCCGGACGTGGCTGCCAAAATGCCCCTCGGCGAAAAAGGCACCAAGGGCGGCCTGTGTTGTCGGTGCGGGGACCCCATCGGCAAAACCGCGAATGCCGCGAAAGGCCGGAACCAGCGCCGGTGGCAACACAAGGTAGCCAAGCCGGATGCCAGGGAACAGTACGCGCGAAAACGTGCCGACATAGATCACCCGATTGTCGGTATCCAAGCCCTGCAGGGATGACAGCGGCGGCCCGTCATAGCGATACTCGCTGTCATAATCATCCTCGACAATCCAGGCATCATTATCCTGCGCCCACTGCAAAAGGGCGAGGCGCCGGGCAAGCGAAAGCGTCGTACCCAACGGATAGTTCCGTGATGGCGTGGTGACCACAATCCGGGCCGGGGAGGGCGTTTGAGCAAGGCCTTCGATGTCGAGCCCATCCTCATCAACCGTAATCGGCTGTACCACAGCACCACTTGCCGCCAGCACGCCCCGAATGCCCTCATAGCCGGGGTCTTCGGTGGCGATGATATCGCCGGGATCGACAAGGGCGCGTGCGGCAAGGTCAAGCGCCTGCTGCGCGCCCGAAACGATCATCACCTGATCGGCAGTGCAATTCACCCCGCGCGATTGCCGAAGCCATTTGGCAATTTCAGAACGCAGCAGCGGCAATCCAAGCGGATCATCAGGAATGGTCAGATCAAAAGCCGGCGCCCGCCAGGACCGGCGCAACAATCGTGCCCAAAGATCGAACGGAAAACCGTCAAGATCGGGTGTCGCCGGGTTAAACGGGCGGGCAATGCGAAAGCGCGGAAAGCGTCGCTGATAGGTCAGCATGCGCGTGGCACTTTGACTAAGCCTTATGGGGCGGTCATTTGCCGTGCGGGATCTTTTATTCGGGCCGTGGTCGCCTGTTTGCATGTCCCGGTCGGGCAGGGTGCTGGCAACAAAGCTTCCGGCGCCGACCCGGGTTTCAAGATAGCCTTCCGAGGTCAGCAGATCGAAACTGGTCACCACCGTGTTGCGCGAAATACCAAGTGATTTGGCCAAATCCCGACTGGCCGGCAGGCGTTCGCCCGGATGCAACCGGCCATCCAGAATGGCCGATCTGATCCCGTGATAAAGTCGACGATAGGCGGTGATGCCGCCATCATCGGCGGAATTTCCCGACTGGCTTGGATAAATCCAGCTGTAATCACTGCGCACCATCGCGACCCCGGTGAAAATTGGTTCTGTCACTTTTATTATAATGGACCTTTTGAAAAGTCCAATTTGATCCATGATCGGGCCAAATTCGACGCCTGATTTTTTGACGAAGAGGTCCCGCCATGTCTGATCAATACGAAATCCATCCCCACACCAAAGTCGTCCGGGGCCCTAATCGCGCTAGTTATGACCGCGATCAGGTGCATGGCATTATTGATGATGCGCTGATTTGCCATGTCGGAACCCTGGTCAATGGGCGCCCCGCCATGATCCCGACCGCCCATTGGCGGGTGGGGGAGCGGATCTATATCCATGGCGCGTCAAAGAACCGCATTCTGGCCGCGATCGCAGACGGGGCCGAAACCTGTCTGTGCATCACACATCTGGATGGTCTGGTGATGGCCCGTTCGGCCTTTCACCATTCGGCCAATTACCGTTCGGTCGTTATTTACGGCAAAGGAACAGTGGTGAGTGATGACGCCGAAAAGATGGAACATTCCCGGCTGTTTACCGAAAAGCTGGAACCGGGTCGGTGGGACCACATCCGTCATCCCAACAAACAGGAACTCAAGGCGACCATGTTCCTGGGCTTTGATCTGGACCAGGTATCGGCAAAGATCCGTGCTGGCGATCCGGTCGATGACGAAGAAGACTATGACTGGTCTGTCTGGGCCGGTGTTCTGCCCTGCACAACGACGTGGGGCGCGCCTGTGGACGATGCGCGCATCAAGCCCGGGTTCGAAGGCAAAGGGTATCAGCGCAGGTAAACGCAAAACAGGCTGGCAGATGTGCCAGCCTGTTTCTTTTGGTCTTTAAGGGATGCCCTGTGCCGATCAGTCGACCATGGCAGCGGCAATTTTCGCTCCCAGGCGGGCATTGTTGCGCACAAGGGCGATGTTGGCTTCAAGGCTTTTGCCCTTGGTCAACTCGGTCACGCGGGCCAGAAGGAACGGGGTCACATTGCGTCCCTGAATGCCTTTTTCCTTGGCCTCGATCAGGGCATCTTCAATTGCCCCTTCGATGGCTTCGCGCGCCAGTGCCTTGTCGGCTTCTGGCGGGTTGCCAATAACGGCGCCACCTTCAAGGCCGAATTCCCATTTCGAATTCAGGAAAGCTGCGAGTTCTTCGGGGGTATCAAGGCGCAGCGGCGCCTTCTGACCGCTTTCGACCGAATAGAATGCCGGGAATTCATCGGTGCCATAGGCAATAACCGGCACGCCAAGCGTTTCAAGATGTTCGAGCGTTTTGGGGATATCAAGGATCGCCTTGGCCCCGGCGCAGACAACCGCAACACTGGTTTTGCCAAGTTCGGTCAAATCGGCCGACACATCGAAATTACCGGCAAGGTCACGATGTACCCCGCCAATGCCACCGGTGGCAAAAACGCGAATGCCGGCCTTTTCTGCCAGGATCATGGTTGCCGATACGGTGGTGGCGCCGTCACGTTTCTTGGCGAGGCAATAGGGGATATCACGGCGCGACAATTTAAGAATGTCGGTTCCCTTGGCGAAATATTCCAGTTCCTCGGGGGAAAGCCCGATTTTGCAACGACCGCCAATAACGGCGATGGTGGCCGGGATCGCACCGTTATCGCGCACATCCTGTTCAACCGCACGCGCGGTTTCAAGGTTCTGCGGATAGGGCATGCCATGGGAAATGATGGTTGATTCAAGGGCAACAACAGGCTTGCCTGCGGCAAAGGCCTCTGCGACCTCGGGGGCGATATCAATATAGTCCGACATTCCGATATGCTCATATCTGGTTTAAAGTTCAGGATCAGAACCCGTTAACTTGGTTGGAATGGTCAATCAGATTTGTGCAGATATGCGGAGCATAACCGTAGGAAGATATAAATCTTTCAAGGTTTTGCGACAAAATAGCCCGTGCAAATCCGATTGATCCGTAGGACAGCCGTTATATTGGCAACCTCCTGCGTCACAGGTTTTGGCCGGGATCCAACCCGTCCTGCAACCTGTTTCTTGGATTTCGCGAATATAACGGCTGCCATTCCAATCAAATTAACGGGTTCTGATCCTTAGGCCAGAATTAAACAGATCGGCCTTTGAAATCCAGCGCAAAGCAGGGTGTTTTACGAATGGCTGCTGTGCGTTGCGGGATCCGTCGATGCCATCGCGGCATGGCACCTGTGTCAGGCACTGCATTGTAAGTCGCTGATTTGGCGGCTATCGTAAACCTACCACCAACCCGTTCAAGGCCCATCTGAGAATGCATTCCAAGCCCACCCTGACCACCGGCCTTCTGATCTTTATGGCGGTCGGAAGCGGCCTGTCCGTTGCCAGTCTTTATTATGTTCAGCCATTGCTGGAACTGCTGGCCCGTGAATATGGGCTGAGTGAAACCAGTGCCGGTTTTCTGGTGACGGTGGCGCAGCTTGGCTATCTGACCGGGTTGATTGCGGTGGTACCACTGGGTGATCATCATGAACGGCGCAAATTGCTGACCGTGACCTCGGCCCTGACGGCGGTCGGGTTGCTGGCAATGGGGCTGGCACCGTCATTTTTGATGTTGGTGGTGTTTAGTATTTCGGTCGGGATCACCTGTGTGACCGCGCAAATCCTTGTGCCGCTGGCTGCCCACCTGGCGACCGATGATAAACGCGGGTCTGCGGTGGGGGCGGTGATGAGTGGCTTGTTGCTGGGCATTCTACTGGCCCGGACGTTTTCGGGCATTATGGCGGAGCTTGCCGGATGGCGGTCGGTGTTTATCGCGGCCTCTGTCCTGATGGCGATTTATGCGGTGGCCTGTTACCGGATTATTCCGCATATCCCGCCGACCTCGCATACCAGCTACCGCACGCTGTATCTTTCGATCCTGCATCTGTTTCGTGATGAACCGGTCCTGCGCCGCCGCAGCCTGATTGGCGGGTTGCAATATGCCGTGTTCGGGATTTTCTGGACGTCGATGGCCTTCATGCTGGTGCGCCAATATGGCATGTCCGAAGCGGTGATCGGGCTTTATGGCCTGATTGGTGCAATCGGCATTTTGGCTGCCCGCATTGCCGGAAAGCTTGCCGACAAGGGATGGGCGCGGCTCAGCACCGGTGCTTTTCTGATGACCACGGTTTCAAGCTGGGGACTGCTGTATTGGGGGCAATGGTCGCTGATTGCCTTTGCGCTTGGTGTGGTGCTGATCGATCTGGGCATTCAGGGCGCGCATATTTCCAATCAAAGCGAGGTCTATCGCCTGAATCCCGAGGCCCGCAGCCGCCTGACCACGGGCTATATGGCCAGTTATTTTCTCGGGGGTGCCTGTGGCTCCGCCAGTTCGGCCATTGCCTATGGCATGGGGGGCTGGCCTGCTGTGGTGGTTCTTGGGGCCGGGGTGTCGGTCTTGTGTGTTGTGATCTGGGCCGGAACCGAGTTGCGCTTTCCGGTCAGCCAGATGAAACACGGCGGATAAGCCAAACCCGAAATGCCCAAAGCAAAACGGCCGCCCCATCGGGACGGCCGTTTGCGTAAGAACAAGCTAAGCTGTGCTTAGTTCTTTTCTTTGTCGACGAGCTGGTTTGCAGCAATCCACGGCATCATCGCGCGCAGTTTGGTACCAACTTCTTCGATTTCATGTTCAGCATGCAGACGACGGGTTGCCTTGAACATCGGCTGACCACAATGCATTTCCTGAACGAAGTCACGAACGAACTTGCCTTCCTGAATGTCAGTAAGAACTTCTTTCATGCGTTCTTTGACAGACGGATCGATCACGCGCGGGCCGGTGACATAGTCGCCGTATTCTGCGGTGTTCGAGATCGAGTAACGCATGTTGGCCATACCGCCTTCATACATCAGGTCAACGATCAACTTAACTTCATGCAGGCACTCGAAATATGCCATTTCCGGTGCATAGCCAGCTTCTGTAAGGGTTTCGAAGCCGTATTTGATCAGCTGGGTCAGACCGCCGCAAAGAACAGCCTGTTCGCCGAACAGGTCGGTTTCGCACTCTTCACGGAAGGTGGTTTCGATAACGCCCGAACGACCGCCACCGATTGCCGATGCATAGGACAGAGCAACTTCAAGCGCGTTGCCAGATGCGTTCTGTTCAATAGCAACAAGGCACGGAACACCGCCGCCACGCTTGTATTCGGAACGAACCGTGTGGCCAGGACCCTTCGGTGCGATCATCATGACGTCAAGATCAGCGCGCGGCTCGATCAGGCCGAAATGAACGTTCAGACCGTGTGCGAACAGAAGGGCAGCACCCTGTTTCAGGTTGTCGCGCAGCTCATCCGCATAGATCGCAGCCTGATGCTCATCCGGGGTCAGCATCATGACAACGTCAGCCCAAGCAGCAGCTTCGGCCGGGGTCATGGTTTTCAGACCGGCAGCTTCGGCTTTCTTGCGCGAGCTGGAGCCTTCACGAAGACCAACAACAACTTCCTTAACGCCGGAATCATGGAGGTTCAGCGCATGGGCGTGGCCCTGCGAACCGTAACCAATGATGGCAACTTTTTTGGATTTGATCAGATTAACATCTGCATCGCGGTCGTAATAAACACGCATCTTTCGATACCTCTGGACGTTGGACCACGCTGATTTTCATGCGTGGCGGATGGTAATAATTATTATGGGGCAGGCCCCAATGCCGTACCCGATGCGGATCACCGGGCAGGGCAAACTCACATCGTCAGTGTGCCGCGCGAAATCGCTGCCACACCGGTACGCGAAATTTCCGAAAGCCCAAGCGGCTCCATCAATTTGATGAAGGCGTCGATTTTTTCAGGGCTGCCGATGATTTCATACACGAAGGAATTGTTGGTCGCATCCACTGCGCGCGCTTTGAAAATGTCGGCAATGCGCAGGGATTCCACACGTTTTTCACCCGTTGCGATCACTTTGACCAGGGCAAGCTCGCGCTCGACACTTGGCCCGGCCAGGGTCAGGTCACTGACCTTGTGCACCGGAACAAGACGCGAAAGCTGTGCCTTGATCTGTTCGATTACCATCGGGGTGCCCGAGGTAACCACGGTGATGCGCGACTGGTGGGCATCGGCGTCGACTTCGGCAACGGTCAGGCTTTCAATGTTATAGCCACGACCGGAAAACAGCCCGATTACACGGGCCAGAACGCCGGACTCGTTATCCACCAGAACGGATATGGTGTGTTTCGAAATTTCGGTTTCTTTCACGGTTTCGCTCCGCTAGGGCTCGGTCGGGGCAGAACGTGCCGCCCGCGCCGGCCTTTTCATTTTGATGTGATGGGATCAATTCGCACAGATTGTTTGTGCGAATCAGACCAGAACCATCCCTTCGTCGGAATCAATGGCCTCATTGCCGTTGGTTTCCTGCCCAAGCAGCATTTCATTATGCGGCTTGCCCGACGGAATCATCGGATAGCAGTTTTCCTTGTCATCAACAGCAACGTCCAAAATCACCGGACCATCAATTTCCAGCATCTTCTTGATGGCATCATCAAGATCCGCTGGTTTGTCACAGGTCATGCCGGTGAAGCCAAAGGCCTCGGACAGTTTGACGAAGTCGGGCAGGGTTTCGCTATAACTTTCGGAATAGCGCGACCCGTGCAGAAGCTGCTGCCACTGGCGGACCATGCCCATATAACGGTTGTTCAGGATGACGGTTTTGATCGGCAGACGATACTGCGTCATCGTCGCGCATTCCTGAATATTCATCATGATCGACGCGTCACCGGTAAAGCAAACCACGGTCGCATCCGGGTGGGCTACCTGAACGCCAAGGGCGGCCGGCATGCCATAGCCCATAGTGCCCAGACCACCGGAGGTCATCCATTCATACGGGTGTTCAAACCCGAAATGCTGGGCCGCCCACATCTGGTGCTGACCAACATCGGTGGTGATATAGGTCTTGCGATCACGGGTCAGCGCATGAACACGGCGGATAACGTGCTGCGGCTTGATAACGTCGGTCGGCTGTTTGTAGGACAGGCAGTGTTTGCCACGCCAGCCTTCAATTTCTTGCCACCAGCTATCAAGTGCATTGGCTTCGATCTTGTACTGCTTGGCTTTCCAGATCTTGATCATGTCTTCAAGAACATGGCCAACATCGCCAACGATCCCGATATCGACCGGAACGTTCTTGTTGATCGAGCTCTGATCAATGTCGACCTGGATTTTCTGCGAGTTCGGCGCAAAGAAATCGAGGTTGCCGGTGACACGGTCATCGAAACGCGCACCGATGGCGACCATGACATCGCAATCATGCATCGACATGTTTGCTTCGTAGGTGCCATGCATGCCCAGCATGCCAAGATACTGTTTGTCGGACGCCGGATAAGCACCCAGCCCCATCAGGGTCAGTGTGATCGGCGTACCGGTCATGCGGGTGAACTCGGTCAGAAGCTTGCAAGCCTGCATGCCGGAATTGATCACGCCTCCGCCGCAATACAGGATCGGCTTTTTCGCCGATGCCAGCATTTCCATGGCTTCTTCGATCTGGCTGCGTTCGCCCTTGACCACCGGGTTATAGGTGCGGTGCTGAACCTGTGCCGGTTCCAGATACGGTGCCTTGCCAACCAGAATGTCCTTGGGGAGGTCAATAACAACCGGGCCCGGACGGCCGCTGGACGCGACGTGGAAGGCTTCGTGCATCGTGCGTGCCAGACGATCCGGATTTTTCACCAGATAGTTATGCTTGGTGCACGGGCGGGTGATGCCGGTGGTGTCGGCTTCCTGGAAGGCATCATTCCCGATCAGATGGGTCGGGACCTGACCTGTCAGGCAGACAACTGGAATGGAATCCATCAACGCGTCGGTAAGGCCCGTAACAGCGTTTGTCGCACCCGGTCCCGAGGTCACCAGCACAACGCCGACCTTGCCGGTCGAGCGGGCGTAACCTTCAGCAGCGTGGACAGCAGCCTGTTCATGGCGCACGAGAACGTGACGAATCCGGTTCTGTTTAAATATCTCGTCATATAGCGGTAGGACAGCGCCGCCGGGATAGCCGAACACGACTTCCACACCCTGATCTGCAAGGGCCTGCAACACTACTTCCGAACCGCTTAAAATACGTTCTGCCATGATTTTCGAGCCTCTTTACTTAACGACAACAGCGTGTCGCGTGATAACCGCGTGATTGAAACATGATCCAATTATCCTCGAATTGGAGTTGAAAAATCCGCCGAAACGGCGGTTTTCCGCCATTCCGGCGGCGGAAGGGCCAACCTATCGCCTCACTTTGGCGTGGTCAACAGAAATTGGTTAATATCATGACGCATTTTTGCTGCCAAACTTTCCGAATATTGCGCGCCGATGATTTCCTTGGCTAACATTTGATGCCTGAACCAGGTTAATTGCCGCTTGGCATAACGTCTGGTTTCGCGTTGGGATTTCTCTTTGGCCGTCGTCAGATCAATTTCCCCGGCAAGATATGCTGCGATCTCGCGCACGCCGACAGCCTTCATAACCGGTGCTGTTTCAGGCAATTCCAAGGCAAGAAGCCCTTTGACCTCGTCAATCGCCCCCTGTTCGATCATCAGATCAAAACGCCGGTTGCAACGGTCATACAGAATGTCGCGCGGTGGCATGTAACAAAGTTTCTTGAATTTCATGTTCTCGGGGGGCGTGATTACCGGTTCCTTGTGCCAGCTTGCCAGTCCGCGCTCGGTATGGGCAAAAACCTCGGCGGCGCGAATCAGCCGCTGGGTATTGCTGCCATCAAGGTTGGCGGCGGTTTCCGGGTCTTGGCTCTGCAGTTTGGCAAAAAATGCTGCGTGACCAAGTTCTTCAAGCTCGTTTGTGACCTGATCGCGAATCCGCGCTGGAATATCGGGGATCGGGGCAATCCCCTCGGTCAGGGCATTCAGATACATGCCCGTGCCACCGGTGATGATGGGAAGTTTGCCACTGGCATGACAATCTGCAATCTCGGCCATCGCCATTTCACGCCATTTACCGGCCGAACAGGCCTCCCGCCCGGACAACACCCCATACAACCGATGCGGCGCACGCGCGATTTCACTGTCATCAGGGCGCGCAGAAAGTACACGCAGTTCCTTATAGACCTGCATGCTATCAGCATTGATCACCACCCCGTCAAAGGCCTCCGCCAGATCAAGGGCCAGCGCCGACTTGCCACTGGCGGTCGGGCCAGCGACGATTAAGACTTTACCATTTGAACTTTGGACTTGTTGCATTTGCAGATGAATATCAAATTTGACGCTGTTTCTCATTTATAATGTCTTGGTGAAAGCTGTGCTTGAGTCGAACCCCTATCACGACCCTTACTTTAAGCCCCATCCCGTCGATGCAAAGTTTTTGAAGAGACGGTGTGTAGATGTGCTTAGAACGCTTTTGTCAGGCATGAATGATTACAACTACACTGAACGGGATGACGCCGACGTTCCAATTTATCATGTTGCTCCAAATTTACTTGCCGAGAACAGGAAGCATGTAGAGGAAGACTTGGTGCGTGGCTTGCTGGAAATCGGGATGTATGTGCGCACCGTAGATGATGTACTTGGGCGCTTGTTAGGAAATGAAGACTACTTAGGCGCTCTTGAGAAAGTAGACCTTCGAGGGGATATCGGTGTGGACTATGAAAAAGGTTGTAAGCTCTCACTGAGATCATGCTGCAATAAACTGATTCATGCCCTAGATGTGAGACCCGTTTACTCACAATCTGATGAATCTGGCGCGTGGTTTCTAAGAGGCAGCATAGAGTTATTGGGAGCGCAAAATAAACAGGAGTGGAATGTTTCGATTGAGATGCTCAACTTCCTAGAAGGAGTGTACGAAGTATGTGAGGCACTGCAGAAAATTCAGCAAACTAGCGATTCATGAACTGCGTTGTTGATATTCTGCCGCGCAATTCGGATAAAGGCGACAACGATGTTTTATGCCTTTCCCGCCAAGGAGCCCTCTCGATCATGAAATTGGTTCTCACCCTGATTGCCGCCCCGAATTCGAATGCGTTGACCAAGGCCGTGATTGATAACGCGGCAATCGCGCTGACCGGGGCAGGCGCACTGGTCGGGGATGTGACCTGGCTTGCCGAGGGCGAAGCCTGCGATCTTACTTTTGACGGGATCCCGCTTGATGTTGCCGACACGACGCTTTCCGAGGCAGAGCTTCCGGTCGATGCCATCACCCAGAAGGTCGCCACACGTCGCAAGAAGCTTTTGATTGCCGATATGGACAGCACGATTGTCACCGGTGAAACCCTTGATGAACTGGCCGAGTTTGCCGGGGTCAAGGACCGGGTGGCGGCGATCACTGCACGTGCGATGAATGGTGAACTTGATTTCGAAGCCGCCCTTGATGAACGCGTCGGTCTTCTTGAAGGCATGTCGACCGAGATGCTGAAAGAAGCCTGGAAAACGGTCGAATATACCGGCGGGGCAAACCAACTGGTCGGGACCATGAAGGCCAATGGCGGCTTTGTTGCCCTGGTATCGGGTGGGTTTGATTTCTTTACCGGTGCGGTTCGCGCCGAGCTTGGCTTTGATTACGATCAGGCCAATGTCCTGATTGAAAAGGATGGCAAGCTGACCGGCAAGGTTCAGAAACCGGTTCTGGACCGTCAGGCCAAGGTCGATGCGCTTGAAAACCTGTCCGCCCAGCAAGGCATCACGGTTGATGATGCGATTGCGGTTGGTGATGGTGCGAATGATCTTCAGATGATCTCGCTTGCCGGGACTGGCGTTGCCTTCCACGCCAAACCATCGGTTCAGGAACAGGCGCGCATTTGCATCAATCACGGTGATCTGACCGCACTTTTGTATTTGCAGGGCTACGCGAAGTCGGACTTCGTTTCGTAAGGTACGAACGGTTTAAACAAAAAGGGCGGCCTGATGATCAGGCCGCCCTTTTTTGATATCAACTTAAGCCGGATGGCTTATTCCTCGGTCGAAAGCGTCAGGCCGAAGTAACGCGGGCCAGCCGATGTTTCGATCAGCATCAGGATGGTGCGTTTGTCATCGTCAACGGCCGCTTTGACCGCATCGACGACGTCGTCGACCGAATCAACCGAGCTGTGCGACGCTTCGATGATAATGTCACCCGGGCGAACACCCTTTTCGGCGGCGTAGCTGTCGCCGGAAACTTCGGTGACGATCACACCTTCGGTGCCTTCGGCAAGGTTGTAACTCTGACGCAGGCTTTCATCGACATTGGCGATCTTGATGCCAAGTTCATCGATGCTGGCCTCGGCAACAGCGGGTGCTTGCTCTTCCTGGGAGCTGTCTGCGCTTGTCGCGACGACTTCTTCCTCAAGTTCGCCAAGCTCGACCTGGACGGTCTGCTTTTCGCCGTCGCGCCAGATCACAACATCGACATCCTTGCCGATCTTGGTTTCTGCGACAATGCGCGGCAGACGACGCATCGACTCAACCGTTTTGCCATCAAAGGTCAGGATGACGTCACCCTGTTTGATACCGGCTTCCTTCGCCGGGCCATCTTC
The DNA here is from genome assembly GCF_059052855.1 of Thalassospira sp. CA1. Classification (NCBI taxonomy): domain Bacteria; kingdom Pseudomonadati; phylum Pseudomonadota; class Alphaproteobacteria; order Rhodospirillales; family Thalassospiraceae; genus Thalassospira; species Thalassospira sp. CA1. Next base: position 102,497 of record NZ_JBZCIA010000011.1, on the reverse strand, counting down.
GGAGACGCCGGCAACCATGGCACCGGTTGCTTCATCAAGACCAACCGAGTCCGCGATGTCTTCAGTCACGGTCTGGATGTGAACACCCAACCAGCCACGACGGGTACGGCCGTATTCCTTAAGCTGTTCGACAACGCTTTGTGCGATGCCTGCCGGAATGGCAAAGCCGATACCGACCGAACCACCCGACGGCGAATAGATCGCGCTGTTAATGCCGATCACGTCACCATCAAGGTTAAACAGCGGACCGCCAGAGTTACCACGGTTGATCGAGGCATCTGTCTGAATGAAGTCATCATACGGGCCCTGATTGATGTCGCGGTTACGTGCAGAAATAATCCCGGCGGTTACCGTACCGCCAAGGCCGAACGGGTTACCGATTGCCATGGCCCAGTCACCGATACGTGAACTGTCAGAATCGCCCCATTTGACGAAGGGCAGATCTTCTTTCGGTTCGACCTTAAGCAGGGCGACGTCGGTTTTCGGGTCACGACCGATAAGTTCGGCGTCAAGCGTGTCGCCATCATGCAGGCGCACGGTGATTTCATCGGCACCGTCAATCACGTGGTTGTTGGTGACAATGTAACCATCAGCCGAGATGATAAAGCCCGAACCAAGTGCGGTCGCACGGCGGCGTTGCGGAGCCGGTCCGCCCTGGCCACCCTGACCGTTGCGGTCCATAAAATCACGGAAAAGGTCTTCAAATGGCGAGCCGGGAGGGAACTGGAAGTCCGGTCCCTGTCGTTCGGCGACCATCTGGCTTGTGGAAATGTTTACAACAGTCGGCAGAAGCTTTTCGGCCAAGTCTGCGAAACTCTCAGGAGCGGGGCGGGCATTCGCGATCTGCGAAACACTGGTCACGCCAAGGAGAACAATCACCAGTGCGGCGGTTACCTTCGCCCGCACCGGGTTGTATAATGCGTCTAGCATGTGTCTGATCCTGTTCGTTGCCGCGTTCACGGTATGTGTCATTCTCATTGAGCAGCGCGCGGCGGGACTGTATTTCACCCGTCGCTTAAGTAATCAACTTAACCCCGACTTTGGCAGAATTTGGGCGGCACTGGGAAAAATCAAGGAAATGTAAGCACAATATCGTGACGAGGACCGATTGCGCGGCAGTTCCCCTGATCCTGAGCCCGGTTGCTAAAGCCAGGTCCGTACTGCCCATATTCCACCAATCGCGACGACAGCGGCGATCAATCCGCCAATGCGCAACTGCGATTCAGGAATTTCCTGAACAAGCTCCATCACCCTTTTCAGGCCGCCGGGAAACAGCGTGTAAAGCATACCTTCCAACGCGATGGCCAGAAGTATGGCTGTTGCAAGTTCCTTCATGATCAGGGACGTTCCGGCGTTTCTTTGTGATCTGTCAGACGGTCGCCCGACAAATCGAATTTATAAAAACAAAAAGGGCGACCAGCCCAATATGCAGGTCGCCCTTATGTTTTGTCTAGCGGCTTGTCGCTGGGCCAGACTTATTAAAGTACTGGAAAAACTCGCTGTCTGGTGAAAGCACCATGGTCGAGCCGTTATCAAGCGCAATTTTGTAGGCTTCGAGCGAACGATAGAATTCGAAGAATTCCGCGTCCTTGCCATACGCTTTACCCAGGATGACGTTCCGCTGCCCATCGCCTTCACCACGCAGGACTTCGGCCTGACGGTTGGCTTCGGCGATGATGCCGATACGTTCACGATCAGCTTCTGCCTGGATCTTCGCCTTGAGCTCTTCACCTTCTGCGCGAAGCTGTGCGGCTTCGGCAATACGCGAAGAACGCATACGGTTATACACCGCCTGCGACGTTTCCTGCGGAAGGTCGGTACGACCGATACGAACGTCAATCAGTTCTACACCGAACTCTTCTGCCGGTTTGATCAGGGTCGACTGGATTTTCTCCATGATCTGCGCACGGTTGTCCGAAAGAAGCGTCACAAGCGGGGCCTGTGCCAACTCACCACGGATAACCGAGTTCAGACGCTGACCAAACAGCTGCACAAAGTTGGCAGAGTTGGTTGCGCGCTGACGGAAGATCAACGGATCGATGATTTTCCAACGTGCAAAGCTGTCAACATTGACACGCTTCTGGTCAGACAGAAGAACCTGCTGAACCGGCGGATCAAGTTCGAGAATACGACGTTCGTAATATTCAACGTTCTGGATCGGCAGTTTGAAATGCAGACCCGGTTCGGAAACCGCATGGACCGGATTACCAAACTGAAGAACGAGTGCCTGCTGATCCTGACGTACGGTAAACACGCACATGGAACCAACGACAGCAGCAATAACCAGGACGACGCCAGCGGCAATAAGTTTAGGACTTGCCATTAGTTGTTGCCTCCTGCATTCGCACGTTTCTGAACTTCCGGAAGCGGAAGATACGGGACAACACCGTTACCTTCGCCGTTCTGTTCCATGATGATCTTGTCAGACTTGCTCAGGATCTCCTGCATGGTCTCCAGATACAGACGACGGGTCGTCACATCCTTGGCCGTCAGGAAGGAATTGTAGATGGAGTTAAAGCGTTCTGCTTCACCCTCTGCTTCCTTGGTGACACGATCCTTGTATGCGCGGGCCTGAAGAACCTGACGTTCTGCTTCACCCTTTGCACGCGGGATGATGTCGTTACGATAGGCCAGTGCTTCGTTCTGGGAACGATCACGGTCCTGACGGGCACGCTGCACATCGTTAAAGGCATCGATAACGTCGCGCGGCGGGTCCACTTTCTGCATTTTCACTTCGGCAATGAAAATACCGGACTCATAACCGTCCATGATTTCCTGAAGCAGGGTTCGGGTCTGTTCTTCAACCCGGACACGGCCAACAGTCAGTGCTTCTTCAAGGTCGGTTTTACCGATGACCTCACGGATCGCACTTTCAGATGCCAGCTTGATGGTGTTTTCAGGGTCACGCACGTTAAACAGGTAGGAACCTGCATCGCTGATGCGCCACTGAACAACATAGTCAATGTCGATGATGTTCTGGTCACCGGTCAGCATCAGGCTTTCTTCAGGCACATCACGCGAACCGTTGGATGTCACTGTGCCCGCACCGCGATAGCCAACCTCAATCTGGTTGGTCCGTTCGACGTTCGGCTTGATGACCTCGCCAATCGGGGCCGGAAGGAAGTAGTTCAGACCCGGACCCGTGGTGCCAACCCATTTGCCGAACAGAAGCGTTACACCCTGTTCGCCTGGCTGGACACGGTAGAAACCGGTCAAAAGCCACAACCCGATTACGGCGATACCGATCAGGACAAAGCCCTTGTATCCGCCACCACCGGGGAACAGCCGTTTAAGACGTTCCTGGCCTTTACGAATCATTTCATCAAAGTCGGGGGGCGTATTTCCGCCGCCGCCACCACCGGAAGGACGCTGTCCCCACGGGTTCTGGCCGCCACCTTTGTTTCCGCCGCCGCCCCAGGGGCCACCGCCCCCTTGATTATTCCAAGGCATCGAGTTTCTTCCTCTTCTTGCCGTTCGGTGTTTATCTTTGTTTACCGAGCTTGGGGTAAGCCCCAATGCATGCTCCGTCCAACAAGATCAAATTCCCTGATACAGCCCGGACATGCCGGGAAAATCAGACTTCTTTCTCACCAGTTTTGTACCCAACCTGTGATACGCCGGTTGGTACTGCAACAGATTGCAGCCAAATGCAAACTCACGAAATCTTGTTGGACGGAGCATGCCCTTAGGCCTTATATGACAGGTTGCCTTGCAAAACAATGATACGCGCCTGCAAGTTCTGTGTGACCACGGACTTAAGCCGAAATTTGGAGACCGCAATATGACTTCCCTCAACCGTGAACAGATTACTGCCGCGCTCGATAGCGTAATCGACCCAGTCGACGGCCAATCAATCACAGCCAAGGGCATGGTGCAAGGTATTGATATTCATGACGAAACTGTCAATGTTATGATCGCCGTCGATCCCGAACGCGGCCCCGCCCTCGAAGATTTGCGCCAAGCGGCAGAAAAAGCGGTGGCTGCTGTGAACGGGGTCACAACTGCCCGTGTGGCGCTTACGGCAGAGCGTCCCAAAGCCGCCGCTCAGCAAAGCACACAGCCGTCGCAGCCATCACAGCCAAGCCGCCCGGCTCAACCGGGTCAGCGCCCGCAGGGTGGTGGTCAGATGCCGCTGGAATTGCCAACGGTGCGCAGCATCGTCACCGTGGCGTCCGGCAAGGGCGGGGTGGGGAAATCCACCACCTCGGTCAACCTTGCATTGTCGCTGGTAGCCAAGGGGCTCAAGGTTGGCCTGCTGGATGCCGATATCTATGGGCCGAGCCTGCCGCGCATGATGGGCCTTCGCGATGCCAAGCCGGTCCCGTCGAAACAACATCAGGGCAAAATGATCCCGCCATCGGCCTTTGGCATGCGGATCATGTCGATCGGTTTCATGATCGAAGAAGAACAACCGGTCATCTGGCGTGGCCCGATGGCGATGGGCGCGCTTGAACAGCTTCTGCGCGATACCGACTGGGGCGATCTTGATGTGCTGGTGGTTGATATGCCACCGGGCACGGGCGACATTCAGCTTTCGATGGCGCAACGCGTACCGGTGACCGGGGCCGTGATTGTTTCAACGCCGCAGGACATCGCCCTTCTGGATGCGCGCAAGGGGTTGAACATGTTCCGCAAGGTCAATGTGCCGGTGTTCGGCCTGATCGAAAACATGTCCTATTACAAATGTCCGGAATGCGGCCATGTCGATCACATTTTTGATCACGGCGGGGCGCACAAGGCGGCGGATGAACTGGGCGTGCCGTTCCTCGGTGAAATCCCGCTCGATCTTAAAATTCGCTTGGGCGCAGACGAGGGCAAACCAATTGTCCAGACAGAGTCCGAAGGCGAACATAGCAAGGCCTACGGCCTGATTGCCGACAAGATTGCCGCCGCCATCGAAGAGCGCGTTGGCCCGGCCGAAGCGCCGAAGAAAAAAGGCCTGTTTCCCAAGATCAGCTTCAAATAGTCATACAAAAAAGGCCGCTTCGCCTGCGGCCTTTTTTATTGGTATTATCTAACTGCAATCACGGCTTTACCAAGCGCTGAGCGAGCCCGTGTATACGGTGCTTGGCGCAAAGCCCCGCCGCGTGATCAGTGAAAACCTAAACCGATAGCCTGATTTACGGCATTAGAAATTATGATTTCGATTGTGCCGTCTTCAATTAACTCGGTGATTGCGCGATTAATCAGTGCCAGCGTCGCGATGTCCTTTGACATTCTGTTGATGGCAATGAAAGTCTGATTCTCGTAAATTGGACGTTGGGCGCGAACGATCTGGTCGTCGAGTTCGAGTTTTTTTATCCAGATATCGCCCGCTTCGCGCACCGCAATCATCGCATCAATACGCTTGCTGGTCAGCATTGCAAAGTTCTGGTCGTCTCCGGCGGCTTCGGATGCTTCGAACAGGCCGGACGTACGGGCGCTATCGAACGCGTCACCGTAACTCCATCCGCGAATAACGCCGACATTCATGCCTGACAGGTCTTCGATTTTGGTTTCACGGTCAAAGTTGCCTTTGAGCCGATAGATCATCAAACGTTCGCGGTGAATCGGCTCGCTGAACGCATACTTCTTCTGACGCTCAAGGTTTTTGTATATTCCGGCAACAGCACCATCGCCATTATCCAGATGAAACAATGCGCGACGCCACGGCACGGGGACAATTTCAACATTGAGTCCAGCACGGGCAGAGATTGCGCGCACGATATCAGGGTAGATGCCCGCAGCATGTTCTTCAGCGCGATACATGAAAGGTGGATTGGCCTCATCAACATAGATGGTCAGGGCCTGCGCTTTACTTACAGGCAACACTGCGACAACGCCCAGAAGAACGCAGAACATAAAAGCCCAAAGAATGACCTTGCAGTGACCTTGCATCTTACCCTCGTCGAAGCCCCTGAAAACTCATATGGGGCTATTCATCTGATCCGACAACGGAGTTGTGGTGGCGGCTAAGCCGAAATCACAAAACCCCGCCAGATTGCTCCGGCGGGGTTTTTTATTGGTTTTGCCTGCGGCCTGATTAAACGGCTTCGGCCATGAAGGATGGCATCCAGCCTTCATTAAGCTCGCGCAGTTCGGAAAGCGATACTTTGTCGCCGCCATCAATGACGACGGAATCTCCGCCGGCCTGACCGATAATCACGGCTGCGACATTCGCACTGCCTGCCGCGTTCAGAACCTTGTCCGGATCGCGGGTTGCGATCACGTAGCGGCCTTGATCTTCGCCAAACAGCCATGCGACTTCGCTGCCTGTTTCTGGCAGATGCAGGTCTGCACCGATATTGCCCGCAAGGCACATTTCGGCAACGGTGACCAGCAGGCCGCCATCGGCGATATCGTGGCAAGTCCGCACCAGACCCAGTTCGATCAGTTCACGCACCAGCGTACCGGCACGCTTTTCAGCCCCCAGATCGACCGGTGGCGGGGCGCCTTCTTCGCGACCTTCGATGGTCTTGAGATACAGCGACTGACCCAGTTCACCGGTGGCCGCACCGATCATGATCAACGCGCTGTCATCGCGTTTGATGCCAATCGTCGCATGGTGACCGAGATCGGAAATCAGGCCAACACCGCCAATGGCCGGGGTCGGCATGATGCCAACGCCATTGGTTTCGTTGTAAAGCGACACGTTCCCCGACACGACCGGGAAGTCCAGTGCGATGCAGGCTTCGCCAATGCCCTGGCAGGCGCCAACGAACTGACCCATGATGCGCGGGCGTTCCGGGTTGCCGAAGTTCATGTTGTCCGTGATGGCAAGCGGCTTGGCGCCGGTGGCAACCAGGTTGCGGTATGCTTCGGCTACGGCCTGTTTGCCGCCTTCGACCGGATCGGCCATGACATAGCGCGGGGTGCAGTCGGTGGTCGCGGCAAGGCCCTTGTTCGTACCTTCGACGCGGACGACGCCGGCATCACCGCCTGGACGGACAATCGTGTTGCCACGGACCAGATGGTCATACTGTTCCCAGATCCAGCGACGCGACGCGAGGTCGGGCGATGCGATCAGGGTTTTCAGCGCGTCAACATGGCTGACCTTGGCCGAAATGCTGTTGGGATCGATGCGATCCTGTTTCGGGGTCGGTTCCCATGGACGATCATATTCCGGCGATGCTTCGGCCAGCGGATCAATCGGAAGATCACCGGCAACTTCACCATGCCATTTCAGAACCATGCGCTTGGTATCGGTGAGCGTACCGATAACGGCAAAGTCGAGTTCCCATTTGTCAAAGATCGCCTTGGCGGCGTCTTCGCAACCGGGTTTCAGAACCATCAGCATGCGTTCCTGCGACTCTGAAAGCATCAGCTCGTAGGGCGTCATGCCTTCTTCGCGCATCGGCACTTTATCAAGCCACAGCTCAACACCAACGCCGCCCTTGGACGCCATTTCGAACGAGGACGAGGTCAGGCCAGCCGCCCCCATATCCTGAATGGCAACGATCATGTCAGTTGCCATCAGCTCAAGGCAGGCTTCCAGCAGAAGCTTTTCGGTGAACGGGTCACCGACCTGAACGGTAGGACGCTTTTCTTCGCTGTCATCATCAAACTCGGCCGATGCCATGGTCGCGCCATGGATGCCGTCACGGCCGGTTTTCGAGCCGACATAAACAACCGGGTTCCCGATGCCAGCCGCAGCCGAATAGAAGATGTTATCGGTATCGGCCAGACCCACGGTCATCGCATTGACCAGGATGTTACCGTTATACGAGGCATGGAAGTTGGTTTCGCCGCCGATGGTCGGAACGCCCATGCAGTTGCCATACCCACCGATGCCTTCGACCACACCGCTCAGAAGATGGCGGGTTTTCGGATGATCAGGCTCGCCGAAACGAAGCGCATTGAGGTTCGCGACCGGACGTGCACCCATGGTGAACACGTCACGCATGATACCGCCAACACCGGTTGCCGCCCCCTGATAGGGTTCGATAAAGGACGGGTGGTTGTGGCTTTCCATCTTGAAGACGGCAGCCTGACCATCGCCAATGTCAATCACACCGGCGTTTTCGCCCGGACCCTGAATGACCCAGTCGGCCTTGGTCGGAAGGGTTTTCAGCCATTTTTTCGAAGACTTGTAGGAGCAGTGCTCAGACCACATGACCGAGAAAATGCCAAGCTCGTTGATGTTGGGTTCGCGCCCCATGATTTCGAGAACGAGTTTGTATTCATCTTCGTTCAGGCCGTGTTCCTTGACCAGTTCCGGCGTGATCGGGGTGCTGTTGAAATCGTTGGAGCTCACGATGCTGCCTCCACCATGCTTTTGAACAGATTGCGGCCATCGGTGCCACCATGCAGCGGATCGATTGCATTCTCGGGGTGGGGCATCATGCCAAGGACGTTGCCCGCCTCGTTGATGATGCCAGCGATATTGCGCTGGGAACCATTGAGGTTGGTCGCCGGATCGACTTTGCCATCCACATCGCAGTAACGCAGAACAACGCGACCTTCGCCTTCAAGGCGGTCAAGCGTGTCGCTGTCGGCAAAATAGTTGCCGTCGTGATGGGCGACCGGATATTCGACAATCTCGCCCGCGCCATAAAGATTGGTAAAGCGCGTATCGGCGTTTTCGACTTTCAGATGCGTGTTCTTGCAGATGAATTTCAGGCTGGCATTGCGCATCAGTGCACCGGGCAGAAGGCCAGCCTCGGTCAGGATCTGGAAGCCGTTGCAAACGCCAATGGTGGTTACACCCTGTTTGGCACGCTCGGCAACCGCGCGCATGATCGGCGACTTGGCCGCCATGGCGCCACAACGCAAATAGTCGCCATAGGAAAAGCCACCCGGGACCATGATGATGTCGGTCTTTGGCAGCTCGGTGTCGCCATGCCAGACCAGGGTGGGCTCGGTGCCGGTGGCCTGTTTCAGTGCTGCGATGGCGTCATTCTCCCGGTTGATGCCGGGAAACAGGATGACAGCGGATTTCATGAAATACCGTCTCTTGATTAGTGTCGGTTACTTAATCCCGATAGACAAAGGCCCTGCTGCGGCAAGACCCCGCCCGCCACGGGCGATCAGGCCAGCTCGATGCTGTAATCTTCGATCACGGTATTGGCGAGAAGCTTCTCGCACATTTCCTTGACCTCGGCTTCGGCCTTGGCGGCATCGGTGCCATCCAGTTCGAGTTCGATGAATTTGCCCTGACGGACGTCATTGACGCCATCAAAACCCAGGCCCTGAAGGGCGTGGTGAACGGCTTTGCCCTGCGGGTCGAGAACGCCGTTCTTCAGGGTGACATGAACACGTGCTTTCACGAGAAGCTCCTTTAAGTTCGCATGCGCGGGTCTCGCGCGAGGTTCTGTTTGCAAACAAAACGCTGTCCGACACACATGGCCGACCAGCCATAAGAAAAGGCCGCGCGAGCGCGGCCTAGGGGTGTTATTTGGTTTCGTCTTTTTTAAGCTGCTCTATTTCGGCGGACTCAGGGAGGACACCAAGACGGCGTGCGACTTCCTGATAGGCCTCTTCGACACCGCCGAGATCGCGGCGGAAGCGGTCCTTGTCCATCTTTTCGTTGGTGATCGCATCCCAAAGACGGCAGTTATCCGGGCTGAATTCATCGGCCAGGACCAACTGCGGGAAGTCGCCTTCCCAGACGCGGCCGAACTCAAGCTTGAAATCAACCAGTTTCAGACCAATGCCGCGCATCAGACCACACAGGTAGTCATTGACGCGAAGGGTCATGCCGACAATTTCCTCAAGCTCTTCAGCACCTGCCCATCCCAGAGCGAGGATGTGTTCATCCGACACCAGCGGATCACCCAGCGCATCGTCCTTGTAATAGAACTCGACAATCGGGCGCGGCAGGCGTTCGCCTTCTTCGAGGCCAAGACGTTTGGCCATCGAACCGGCAACGATGTTGCGGACCACGACTTCGATCGGAACAATTTCGCATTTCTTGCAAAGCTGTTCGCGCATGTTCAGGCGGCGAATGAAGTGAGTCGGAATGCCGATTTCTGCCAGACGGGTCATGACGAATTCGGTGATCATGTTGTTCAGGACACCCTTGCCGGCAATGGTGCCGCGCTTCTGGGCGTTGAACGCCGTGGCGTCGTCCTTGAAATACTGAATGATCGTTCCGGGCTCTGTACCTTCGTAAAGAACCTTGGCTTTACCCTCGTAGATGGGCTGCTTTCTGGACATTGGCGGGATCTTTCACATCTAGGCCCGCCGTCCGACGCAGCAGGCACCCTGAAATTCGCGCCCTCCGTATAGCAGTGCTTGGCGAGAAACTCAATTGTCGCTTAAGCTCTATTTATGCAAACTTGATAATCGAAATTTGCAACCGTCAGCGTCTGTATCGCAGAGGGCCCAGATTTTGGCGGTAACCTATTGAACTGGAGGGCGTTCCGCGCCATCCGGCGTTAAACGTCGACCGGATGGAACGGTGTTTTGTCGGGCTGGCCTTCGGCAAACAGCCAGACCGGGCGCCTCGGCAGTTCATGTTCGCTTGTGGGAATCGCCGGAAGCCCGATCAGCGACGAACAGATGGTCTCAAATCCGATATTGCTGCGCACCAGCATGGCATCAGCACGGATGTCATGATGATCCGGGTCCGGGGCCTCTGTTCCGGTATCAGCCAGAAGCGCCTGCCAGGCAAACCAGTCGTCGGCTTCGGGGTGCGGGGCCGGGGCACTGATAAAGCGTGGCAGATTGCGTTTGGTTCGCGCACTGTTTTGCGTGTCATTCAGATCATGGGCGGTCAGAATCGAAAGACCTTCGGGGATTTCAGTGATTTCGATCTTGCCCGTGCCGCGATTTGCCAGCCAATAGGCATCGCGGTTATCGGCGATCACCATGTTAAACGGGCGATAGGCATCGCCATCCAGTTCGGCAAGGGCCTGTGCGGCGTCAATCGCGTCGGCATGGTCAAGTGCCTCAAGCGGCAGCTCGCCGCGTGATCGTTTGCCATCGGCAGGGCCCAGCGTGCCATAGCGGTTGAGCACGGCGGCAACCACCCCGTCCTCATTGACACCAAGCCAGGTTCCCCCGGCGGTTTCGTCCAGGCCTGCAATGACATCAGGGCGGTCTTCCCAGTGGCGCGCAGGCGCCTTCCAGGGACGGTTATTCATTTCATCGCGATTGGCGCCAATGATCACCGGCCAGTCATGGTCGGGGCGGCGTAAAATAATGACTGTACACATGAGCCAGATCAAAGCGTGCGGAACCGCACTTTGTCAAATTCAAAAGTATCAGGCAACGGGGTGAAATCGGTGTCGTTTATTGTCATATAAAATGCTATGACAGACAATGGCTTGACCGGTTTGGCTCCGATGACAATGTGACCAGCTTACAGAAGGAATCGATTATGAGCAGCTTTAATGATCGTGAACGCGGGTTTGAAGCAAAATACAGCTTTGATCTTGAACAGGATTTTCGCGTCGAAACCCATCTTTATAAAATGCTGATCCAGTGGGCCGGCGAACAGATGGGCATGTCCCCCGAAGAATGTCAGGATTACACGCGCAAGATCATTGGCGAGGTTGTTGCCAACCCGCGTGAAAACGGTGTTGTTGCCCTGTTGCTGGCCGATTTTGGACGCAAAAATATCGACGTCACAGCCTCTGCATTGAATGTAAAGCTCGAAGAACTACGTCCGGTTGCGCGTGCAGAAGTACTGTCGTGATTGCGCGCTAGTGCATCTGCTTGGAAAACTTCTCGTTTGCTAATATGTGCAGCCTTACGTATCCTGAGCTCCCCAGACCGAAAAATTGAGTAGGTGCAACCTTTTGGTGTGGTATCCTTCGCAGGTAGGTGAAGGAGCCGATTAGGTAGATGAAAGGCGACAGCATTGCGTATCCTTTTGGCGGACGATCACGATCTTGTTCGTGAGGCAATCTCGCTACTGTTCCAACAGTATTTCGATGACTGTGAAGTGGCCGAAGCAGGGGCATTGGACCCCGCACTCGAGCTGATAGCAGCCAATAACACATTCGATCTGGTGCTGCTTGATCTGCGCATGCCGGGGATGAATGGACTTGAAGGTTTGAAGCGCACCTTGGAGAAGGTGGCAGACAAGACCTTTGTGGTTCTGCTTTCTGGCGCATATCGAAGTGAAGATGTCCGCAAGGCGCTTGAGGCCGGCGCGCATGGCTTTATTCCCAAGACCCTGCGTGGGCAGGCCTTGGCAAATGCTGTGCAGCTGGTTCTGGCTGGTGACAAATACCTGCCGTCGTCGATTCTGAACGACATGAATGACAACATGTCAGGCGGGGGGGATGGCGAAGGCCGCCTTGCCGGCGGTTTTGGCAGTGAGGGCGATTTTGGCCGTCTGACACCGCGTGAACGTGAAGTTCTTGCACTGCTGTCAGAAGGACGTCCGAACAAGGACATTGCCCGTCACCTTGATCTGCGCGAAATCACGGTGAAGTACCATCTGAAAAACATCTATCGCAAACTGAACGTCTCGAACCGTGCGCAGGCCGTGAAAATGGCTCTTGAAGATATGGCGCGGTCCGGAACTTTGTAGTAGGTTCGACAAAGGCAGCTCAGTTTGACGCTCAAATCCCGGCTCGTGATTTCACGGGCCGTTTTTTGTTGCCTGAACCGGCTTTTCTCCCTCGTCATTGAAAACGAAACGAGGAAAAACATATGACCGTCACCATCGCACTTGTCGGCGATTACAATCCGAACGTCACCGCCCATCAGGCCATCCCGAAGGCCCTGGAGCTGGCGGCAAAAAATCTTGGACGTATCGTCACATTTGACTGGGTCGCGACATCCGACATTGATTGCCCTGATGCCCAAGCCCTTGATGGCTATAACGGGATATGGTGCGTGCCTGCCAGCCCGTATCAAAGTTTTGACGGTGCGCTTGCCGCCATTCGGCTTGCCCGTGAAAACCGGATTGCTTTTCTGGGAACCTGTGGCGGGTATCAACACGCGATTCTGGAATATGCCCGTAATGTTCTTGGTCTTGCCGATGCGGCAAATGCGGAAATCGACCCGAATGCTTCATTGCCCCTGATCGCGCCGCTTAGCTGTGCGTTGATTGATCAGGATGGTGGGATTGACCTTGCGGAAAACAGTGTGATCCGTGACGTCTGCGCGACTGCGCATCTGACGGAAACCTATCGCTGCTCATTCGGGTTTAATCCGGAATATGCCCATCTGCTTGATGGTCGGGATCTTCGGATTGTGGCCTGGGATCAGGATCGCGATCCGCGCGCGGTTGAGCTTCGCGGTCATCCGTTCTTCATCGGAACCGCGTTTCAGCCCGAACGTGCCGCACTGCGTGGGGAAGACCATCCAATGATCAACGCATTCGTCCGTGCAGCTGCGGGCTAACAATCTTTTTTAAATGCCCCCTGCGCACGTGATGTGTGCGGGGGACTGATTTATCAGCTTTGCTGTGATGGCATATTTGTCAGACAGCGTTGCATCGGTGGGGTGCGTCCCGATTGCATTACGACAACCCCGGTTAGGATTGCCACCAGTGCAATCAGATCAAGCAGTTGAACGCTTTCCCCTAAAATCAGCGAGCCGGTCAGAACGGCGATTATCGGCGGGATATAGGTCACGCTTGCCGCTTTGACCGCACCAAGATTTTCGACAACGAAGTAATAGCACAAATACGCAAAGCCGGTGCCAAACAGGCCAAGCCCAAAGAACAGGCCAAGGGCGATCCAGCCATTGTCAAAGATCGCGCTGGCGCCGTCAAAGTCGGTGGTAATAAGCAATGTCAGCGCGGCAATACCCAATTGATAGGTGCAAAGTGCAAGGGGCGAAATGCCAAGCGGGCTTAAGAACCGGCGGGCATAGACAAAGGACAGGCCAACGCATAGGGACCCCAGTCCGATATAGCCAACCCCGGCAAGATCGCTTGCCGAAACGCTTGCGTCCCAGGGCCGCGCAATCATCGCAACCCCGATAAAGCCAACCCCCAATCCAACGAGGGAACGACGATTAACAGGCTCATCGCGCAAAAAGGCCGCAGCGGTGATAAAGGAAATCATCGGAATGGCGCCACTCAGCATCCCGGCAAGGCTTGATGGCAAAAGCTGAATGCCCTTGGCAAAGCTGAAATAGTAAAGACTGCCCGCCAGAACCGACATCACGATAAAATGGTGGGTAAAGCGCAAGTGCCGCCATTTAAGTTTTCGCCCGATCAGGGCTGCGGCAAAAACCGGCAGGAACCCCATAAACACGCGAACGGCGGCAATCTGTGTCGGGGTGATCAGGGTGCTAGCACTTTTGTTAAACAGAAACGTCATGCCCCAGGCAAGGGCCAAAAACCCGAACACGATATAGGCTTTGTTTTTCATGGTGGCGGACCAGTTTGGAAAAATCATGGCCCATTGTCATAATTCCCGGTAGTTTTCACAAATCATACTATCTGGATCATGAAATAGAAAAACTGCGCTATGGGATCATATCCGCCACTTAAATCATTGCCAGCGTTCGAGGCATCCATGCGCCTGAAAAGCTTTGCGCTGGCGGCGGATGAATTGAATGTCACGCCCGGTGCGGTGGGGCAGCAAATCCGCAAGCTTGAAGACTGGCTTGGCGTTGAACTGTTCACGCGCACGGTCCGTCAGATCACGCCAACGGCGGATGGTCTGGCTTATGCTGCGCGCATTGCCCCGGCCTTGCAGCAGATCCGTGATGCCAGCCATCAGTTGCGTGATCAGTCAAATCATGCGGTGCGGTTCGTTATGCCACCAAGCTTCGCGGCAAAATGGTTCTCCAAACGGATGTCACGGTTTTTGATCGCCCATCCTGAGACGTCGCTTCATGTCGGATCATCATCGGTCCTTTTGGATTTTGAACATGATCCGGTCGATTTGGCGGTGCGCTATTTCGATGGCGTCGATGAAAGCCTCGAAACCATATTGCTGTATCAAGGGCAGGCCGCAGCCTTTTGCGCGCCGTCCTATCGCGACGGGTTGGAGTTGGATCGCCCCGATGACCTTGCGCGGGCGACGTTGCTTAATGATATCCTGCATCCGTGGTGGGAAGAATGGTTGGGCCGGTTTTCAACCCTGACGGCGCCCGAAATTAGCGCCATAAAACGCGTGGAGATCGACCAGACATCCATGGCGATTGAGGCGGCCATTCATGGGCAGGGCGTCGTTCTGGCCAACCCGCTTCTGGCCGAGGAAGACATTTCCGAAGGTAAGCTGATCCACCTGTTTCCAGATCAGGTCGTGAAAGTGCCGTCAGGCTATTATCTGGTCTGGCCGAAGAACCGTGATCTGCGTGCACCGGTCAAGGAATTCCGCGACTGGCTGTTGGCAGAAGCCAGCGACCTTGCCATCAAATAACAAACCCCGGCCGAAAGGTTTCGACCGGGGTTGTAAAAGAATTACGGCGCGGATTACAGATCGCGGTTCATGGTGTAGGTGCCCATATAGCTTGCCTTGTCCAGGACATGGCCTTCGATCACGGCAAGGGCATCCGGGCCGGTAAAGGGTTCTGGCAGGTCGATCTTGTCGGTATCAAGCGCATAGACCGTGAAATGATAGTGGTGAATGATCGAGTCATTCCATGGCGGGCAGGGACCGTCATAGTCGCCGTAATCACCCCCCATATCGGTATCGCCGGCAAACCAGTCGGTATAGTTGTTCAGGCCCGCCGTTCCATATGGCTTGGTGCCGGGCATCTTGCCCTTTGGCGTCACACCATTGGACGCGACACCTTCTTCAAGCATTGTGATGCTGGTCGGGATATTGACCAGAACCCAGTGGTAGAAATCAACACGAGGCAGGCTTGCCGGGACTTGCTTGCCTTCGATATTGACGTCCTCACCCGATGACGGGACATCCGGGTCATGACAGATCAGGGCGAAGGATTTGGTGCCTTCGGGAATGTCGCTCCAGGAAATGGCGGGACTGATATTGTCCGATATTTCAAACCGGCCCTCTGCCGGGATTTTACCGAACGCGAACTTGGCCGGGATCGGCGCGCCGTCTTCCCATCCTTTGATGCTCAGTTTCATTGCTATGCCTTTCCTGTAATTGACATTTTTTGATGTGTTAGCTGTGTCCGATATAGCTCAGCATCAATGATGCGCAATGTCAAAGGCCTGTATTGCCGCAGGTTACAACGAAAAAAGCCCCGGCCAATGGACCGGGGCTTTAATCGCAGATTGCCGTGTTTTGCTTAGTCGGCAAAGACGCGGGCAAAGATCGTGTCGACATGCTTGGTGTGGTAGCCAAGGTCAAACAGCGCTTCGAGCTTATCCATCGGAATGCGGTTGGTGACGTCTTCGTCGGTTTTCAGAAGCGACAGAAGATCGCCTTCGCGGTTCCAGACCTTCATCGCGTTGCGCTGAACGATACGATACGAATCTTCGCGCGAAACACCATACTGGGTCAGGGTCAGCAGAACACGCTGCGAGAAGACCAGACCACCCATCTGGTTCAGGATCTCGTCCATGCGTTCCGGATAGACAACCAGGTTTTCAACAACGTTGGTCAAACGCATCAGGGCGAAATCAAGCGTGACGGTCGCATCCGGGCCGATGTTACGTTCGACCGAGCTGTGCGAAATGTCGCGCTCGTGCCACAGGGCAACGTTTTCCATTGCCGGGATGGCCATTGAACGCACCAGACGGGCAAGACCGGTCAGGTTTTCGGTCAGAACCGGGTTACGCTTGTGCGGCATCGCCGAGGAGCCTTTCTGCCCCTTGGAGAAGAATTCTTCAACTTCGCGAACTTCGGTGCGCTGCAGGTGACGGATTTCGGTTGCCAGATGTTCGATCGACGATGCGATCACACCAAGGGCTGCGAAATAGGCGGCATGACGGTCGCGCGGGATCACCTGGGTCGAAACCGGTTCCGGTTTCAGGCCAAGCTTGGCGGCAACGTGTTCTTCAACACTCGGATCGATGTTGGCAAACGTGCCGACCGCGCCGGAAATTGCGCAGGTCGCGATTTCATCACGTGCGGCAACAAGGCGATCACGGTTACGTTTGAATTCCGCATAGAAGGTCGCAAGCTTCAGACCAAAGGTCACCGGCTCTGCGTGGATGCCGTGCGAACGCCCCATGCAAGGGACATCTTTGGTTTCATAGGCGCGCTTTTTAAGCGCAGCCAGAAGCTTGTCCATATCTTCAAGCAGGATGTCGGTTGCCTGGGCAAGCTGGACGTTAAAGCAGGTATCAAGCACGTCGGAGCTGGTCATGCCCTGATGAACGAAACGGGCTTCTTCGCCGACCTGTTCGGCCAGTTCGGTCAGAAACGCGATGACATCGTGTTTGACTTCGGCTTCGACGGCATCAATGCGGTCGATGCGGTCTTGAGTATACGGCTTGTCGCCTTTTTCCCAGACAAGCTTGGCGGACTCGGCCGGGATAACACCCAGTTCGGCCAGTTTGTCTGCAGCGTGGGCTTCGATTTCGAACCAGATACGGAACTTGTTCGCCGGTTCCCAGATGGATGTCATCTGCGGACGGGAATAACGGGGGATCATGCGGTCGCCTCCGGGCAAGATGGTTGGGTGCCGGAAATAGATCTCGATGATCGGAATGCGTAGTTGATTGCACGATCACGGCGCCGGCACGCTTTCACGGGGTCGGATAGTCCATTCCGGGCAAATTGGCAACCCTGCAGACGGGTATAGCAGGATTGTGAAGGCGATTTTGCCACCGAGAAACTTGTTTAGGGTCTGTCCTGAGCCTAATCTTAGAAAAATAGCAACTTATTGAGAATATATCGTGTAAGCAGGCAGGATGTATCTTCGACGGCACGGTTAATCCGAATGCGAAGTGGGCAGAATTTTTATGGCGCGTGAACGCGACGGGGCCAACAATCATCAGAAAGATGTGACACAGGTCCGCAATACAGACGCAAACTATCTGGCGGAACTGGTTGAACTGGGTATCGCCCTGTCGGCACAGCAGGGGCGCGAAGAGCTTAACCAGAAAATCCTGATGGCCGCGCGCAACTTCACCAACGCCGATGGTGGATCGCTTTATGTCGTCAATCAGGACGAAAGCGAGCTTCATTTCCGTATCATGGTTAATGATACGCTTGAGACGTTCTTTGTCTCGGGCCGGGAGACCGAAAAACCATTCCCACCCTTGCCACTTTATGACGACGAAGGCCGCCCGAACTACGCCAATATCGCGACCTATGTCGCGCTGACCGGCAAGGCGATCAATATTGATGATGCCTACAGTGCCGAGGGATTTGATTTTACCGGCACCCGGGCATTTGATGCCAAAACAGGGTATCGGTCGAAATCCTTCCTGACCGTGCCGCTTAAAAATACCAGCGGCGTTGTGATCGGCGTTTTGCAGCTGATCAATGCGCGTGACGATGCGGGCAATGTGATTTCCTTTGATCCGACGATTGAACCAATCATCAATGCGCTGGCAAGTCAGGCGGCGGTTGCCATTGAAAACAGCCGGTTGCTGGTGGCTCAGCGCGACCTGATGGAAAGTTTCGTCCGTGTGCTGGGTCAGGCGATTGATGCCAAATCACCGCACACCGCAGGCCACTGTTCGCGGGTTCCGATCATAGCCCGCATGCTGGCGCAGGCGGCTGTGGATGACCGGGATGGCACATTCTCCAATTTCTATCTGACAGATATGGAATGGTACGAGCTTGACCTGTCGGCTTGGCTGCATGATTGCGGCAAGATCGTCACCCCTGATCATGTCATGGAAAAAGCCACCAAGCTTGAAACCATCCATAACCGTATTCACGAAGTCCGCACGCGCTTTGAAGTCCTGCGTCGTGATGCCGAGATCGAGATGCTCAAACGCAAGCTTGATGGCGAAGACGCACTTCAGTGCGAGGCCGATTTTGCGCGCCGGGTGACCGAACTTGAAACCCAGTTTGCCATGGTCGCGGATGCCAATATTGGCGATACCGAACTAGATACCGACACCATCTTTGGCCTGCATGACATCGCAGAGCAGGAATGGACGCGGTATTTTGATCGCACAATCGGCTTGTCCTGGTCGGAACAACAGCGCCTTGATGATGCGAAACTGGCCGAACTGCGTGCAACCGGCACTGAAAAGCTTCTGATGGATCGTGAAACTGACATCTATAACGGTTTTAACCGCGGCGAGCTTTATAACCTGTCGATCCCGCACGGCACCCTGACATCCGAAGAACGCCAGGTGATCAACGATCATGTCGTCATTACCCAGGATATGCTGGCCCAATTGCCGTATCCCAAGGAGCTGCAACGCATTCCCGATATTGCAGGCAACCATCATGAAAAAATGGACGGATCCGGGTATCCGCGTGGCCTGACGGGCGATGATATGGGGATCCTCGAAAAGGTCATGGTGATTGCCGATGTGTTCGAGGCGCTAACAGCAGTGGATCGCCCCTATAAACGGCCAAAAACATTGTCTGAATGTATCTCGATCCTGGCCGATATGCGCGACAAGGGGCAGATCGATAGCGATCTGTTCGAGCTTTTCCTGACAAGCGGCACCTATCACGAATACGGGCGCAAGTATTTGCGTGAAGACCAGCGCGACGAGGTCGATATCGCACAGTTCATCATCTCCAATCCTGACTAGTCAGCTCTCCGCGCACGGATCAAAAAAAAAGACCGCCACAAGGACGGTCTTACAAGTTCGGGTGCAGTTTCTTGGGAGGCTCTTGTTGAACTAGATGCTGTCATGGAAGTGACAGGCGACTTCCTGACTGTCTGAAACGCGTTCCAGTACCGGTGGCTTCTGTGCGCATTTATCCTTGGCAAATGGGCAGCGGGTCCGGAACACGCATCCAGATGGCGGTGACAGAGGGCTTGGCAAGTCACCGGTCAGAACAATGCGTTCCTTGTTGCGTTCGATCTCGGGATCGGGGATCGGAACGGCGGAAATCAGGGCTTTGGTATAGGGATGTCGTGGTGTGGCATAGATGCTGTCACGGTCTGCGAGTTCGGCGACATTGCCAAGATACAGCACCATGATGCGGTGACAGATGTGGCGGACAATCGACAGGTCATGACTGATGAAAATCAGCGACAGGTCAAATTCCCGCTGCAATTCCTGCAAAAGATTGACGATCTGGGCCTGAATGGAAACATCAAGGGCCGATACCGGCTCGTCACAGACAATCAGTTTGGGTTCCAGGATCATTGCACGCGCAATGCCGATGCGCTGGCACTGACCACCGGAAAACTCATGCGGGTACCGGTTGATCATTTGCGGCAACAGGCCAACGCGCGCCATCATGCGTTTGACCCGTGCCTTGATCTCTTCCTTGCCGAGTTCCGGCTTATGGGTGACCAGCGGTTCGGCAATGATTTCGCCAATCGTCATGCGCGGGTTCAGGCTTGCCAACGGATCCTGAAAAATGATCTGCAGGTCCCGACGCAATGGCTGCATGTCACGATGTGGCGCGCCGACAATGTTCTTGCCAAGCCAGGCAACTTGGCCATCGGTTGGCGGGATCAATTGCAGGATCGCACGGCCAAGCGTCGATTTGCCACAACCGGACTCCCCGACAACACCAAGCGTCTCGCCGGGATACAGATCGAAATTGACACCATCCACGGCCTTGAGTTGCCGGTCAGGGGCAAACAACCCCTTGGACGGGATCGGGAAATGAACCTTGAGATCGCGGACCGACAGGATTGGTGAAGCATCTTTTTTTGCGGATTTGTTCATCACGCTCATTGGTCATCCTCCCGGAAACAGGCGCTGGCCCGGCCATTGCCAAATTCCCTCAAAAGCGGGCGTTCCGCACAGCAGCGATCAAACACATATTCGCAACGTTCCTGATAGGCGCAGCCTTTTGGAAGGTTTTGCAAGTTGGGCGGCTGGCCCGGAATGGCAAACAGGCTTTCTTCGTCGGCGCGATCAATCCGTGGCATCGATTTCAGAAGGCCTTCGGTATAGGGATGATGACTGTCGTAATAGATGTCGCGGACCGATCCGGTTTCGACAACACGCCCGCCATACATCACCATCACCCGGTCACAAAGACCCGCCACCACGCCCAGATCATGGGTGATCATGACGGTGGCTGTGTTGAAATCCGTTTGCAGATCGCGCAACAGATCAAGAATCTGTGCCTGTACCGTTACATCAAGGGCGGTGGTCGGTTCGTCGGCAATCAGAACTTCCGGGTCACATAACAGTGCCATGGCGATCATGACACGCTGGCGCATGCCGCCGGAAAACTCATGCGGATACATGTGAACGCGCTGGGCCGCGCCGGGAATTCCGACACGATCAAGCATGGTGATTGCGCGCGCCAAG
This sequence comes from Thalassospira sp. CA1, assembly GCF_059052855.1. Taxonomy (NCBI): domain Bacteria; kingdom Pseudomonadati; phylum Pseudomonadota; class Alphaproteobacteria; order Rhodospirillales; family Thalassospiraceae; genus Thalassospira; species Thalassospira sp. CA1. The sequence continues at coordinate 81,334 of NZ_JBZCIA010000011.1, read as the reverse complement.
GCATCGCTTTCAGACATGCCACGATGTTCGACCAGAACTTCCGTCATCTGCCGGGAGATTTTCAGAAACGGGTTCAGTGATGTCATCGGATCCTGAAAGATCATCGACATCGACACACCACGAATTTTGTTCAATTCGCGGGGCTGCAGATTGAGGATTTCCTTGTCCTTGTATCGGACCGATCCGGTAGATGCGCCGTTTTTGGCAAGCAATCCCATCAGCGACAGGAAAATCTGTGTCTTGCCGGACCCAGACTCCCCGACAACACCAAGCGTTTCACCCGGATCGATATGGAAGTTGACGTTATTGACGGCCTCGACCTCGCCATCAGGGGTCTGAAAGCGCGTGGTCAGGTTTTCGACAGTCAGAATATGATTTGTTGTCATGGTTTTTCCTTGCCCTCCCTTACCTGTCTTTCGGATCAAGCGCATCGCGCAGACCGTCACCGATGAAGTTAAAACAGAACAGGGTGAGCGCCAGGAACACAGCCGGATAGATCAGCATCCATGTCGATGCCTCGATCACCTTGGCCCCTTCGGAAATCAGAACGCCCCAACTTGTCAGCGGCTCCTGCACGCCCAGTCCAAGGAAGGACAGGAAGCTCTCGGTCAGGATCACCTGGGGGATGGTCAGCGTCATATAGACAATGACCGGGCCCAGAACGTTGGGAATGATGTGGCGGAAAATGATCTTGAAGTTCGAAACACCCGTTGCGTGGGCGGCTTCGATAAATTCGCGCCGACGTAGCGACAATGTCTGACCGCGGACAATACGTGCCATGGTCAACCATTCAACCGCGCCAAGGGCGACAAAGATCAGGAAGATGTTTCGGCCAAACACCACCATCAACATGATGACAAAGAACATGAAGGGCAGGGAATAAAGCACATCGACAAACCGCATCATGATGCTGTCGATCTTGCCGCCGAAATATCCGGCAACTGCGCCGTACGTAACGCCGATGATCAGCGACACCGTGGTTGCCAGAAGCCCGACCGCAAGCGATACACGCGCGCCATAAAGCACCCGGATAAACAGATCGCGACCATTGCCATCTGTGCCAAAGATATGGCCGTTTTCCCAGTTCGGACCTTCCTGGATATAGCCCCAGTCGATCTGGTCATAGGCATAGGGGCTCAGAAGCGGGGCAAAGATTGCGAGTAACGTAATAATGCCCAGAATGATCATGGAGCCGACAGCGGCCTTGTTGCGGAACAACCGGATACGGGCATCGCGCCACAGGCTGCGACCTTCGATTTCTTCGGCCGCGCCGGCTGATTGCAGCAGAGCTGTTTTTTCAGATTTATTCATCATCAGCGTGACTTCAGTTTGGGATCAAGAAGGCCGTAAATCATATCGACCAGGAAGTTCAGCAGAATGATCATCACCGCATAGACAATCACCACCCCCATCACGAGCGGGTAGTCGCGGTTCAGCGCTGCCTTGATGAAATAGGTGCCGATACCAGGCACGCCAAAGATGCTTTCGATCACGACCGAGCCGGTCATGACGGCCGCCGTTGCCGGACCAAGATAGGAAACAACCGGTAGCAGCGCGCCCTTGATGGCGTGGCGATTGACGACAAGCGTTTCGCGAAGGCCCTTGGCGCGTGCGGTTCGGATGTAATTCGAATGCAGAACCTCGACCATCGACCCGCGGGTCAGACGTGCGATATAGGCAATCTGGGGCAGGGCAAGTGCGATGATCGGAAGGATTTTATATTCAAGTTCCCCGTCCCCCCAGCCAGCGGTCGGCAGGATCGACAGATAAAGCCCAAATACCAGCGACAATAGCGGCGCCATGACAAAGTTCGGAATGGCGATGCCAATCATCGCGACACCCATGACAACGAAATCAACCGCACTGTTTTGTCGAATGGCGGCGTAGGTGCCAAACGCGACACCAAACAAAAGTGCAATGGCAATCGCGCTCAGGCCCAGCTGCATCGAGGCAGGGGCGCCTGCCATGATCAGTTCGGCAACCGAAAAGTCGCGGATTTTAATTGATGGTCCGAAATCGCCCTGGAAAAGCTTGCCGATATAGATCGCGTATTGTTCGACCAGCGGCTTATCAAGGTCATAGGCAGCCTTGATGTTCTTTTCGATTTCCGGCGGCAATGCGCGTTCCTGATCGAACGGGCCGCCCGGTGCGATACGCATCATGAAGAAGGCGACTGTGATCACGATGAACAATGTCGGGATCGCGATCAGCAGGCGCCGAATGGCGTAAGATAACATTTTCTCTCATCCCCGTCGGGGTGGTCACAGGCTGCGGGCGGGAGGAACACCACACAGCCTGCGACACGAAGGCAGGATTTACTCGGCGATGTCGAGCCAGCGGGTCAGGTGACGATCCGGGGCATTATCGATCCAGCCCTTGATCTTTGGTGAGACCAGCTGTTTCGAGACATAGTAGTAAATCGGGATGTAGGGCTGTGCCTCCATCATGATGGCTTCTGCGCTATGCATCAGTTCTGCACGCTTTTTCAGGTCGCCTTCATTCTCGGCGGCCAGCATCAATTCGTTGTAGCGCGGGTTATCAAATGCTGCATAGTTCAGCGGGCCGGTGCGTTCCTCGCCGAGGAACAGGAAGTTCTGCGCGTCGTTGTAATCGGCAATCCAGCCAGCACGGGCGACTTCAAAGTCACCGACTTTCAGGTCGGCATAGTGGATTTTACCTTCGGTGTTAAACAGCTCTGCATCGACGCCGATCTGTTTCCACATGTTCTGAACCGCAATCGCAATGCGTTTGTGGTTTTCAGATGTGTTGTAACGCAGCGTGAATTTAAGCGGGTTTTCAGCAGTATAACCGGCTGCTTTCATCAGTTTCTTGGCTTCGGCAACCTTGTCACCATACGAAAGGTCTTTCCATGAAACATATGCAGGCTCGGTATAGTTACCGGTTCCCGGCGGAACAAAGGAATAAGCCGGAAGTTCGCCGGTTTTCAGAACCGCGTCGGTGATTGCTTCGCGGTTGATCGCAAGCGACAGTGCCTTGCGGACGTTCGGATCCTGGAATTTCTCTTTGTCGCTACGCACGGCGTAGTAATAAATCCCGGCATAGGGCGCGATGCGCAGGCTGTCGGCCAAATTGTCACGCAGCCAGGAAATCTGTTCGGATGCGATGTCGCGCGCAACGTCCAGTTCTTCGGCACGGAAACGGTTCTGCATCGCCGTGCGATCTTCGTAGGTGTAATAGATCACCTCGTCGATCGGAACGTTTGCAGCGTCATAGAATTCTTCGTTCTTGACCAGTTTGGTGTGAACGTTTGGCACCCATTCGACAAGTTTATAAGCGCCGTTCACAACGATATTTTCCGGCTTTACCCAATCCTTGCCATATTTTTCAACGACATGACGTGGAATGGCGAAGGCGGTCTGGTGGGTCAGCTGCGCCAGGAAATAGGGCGCAGGTGCGGTCAGTTTAACTTCGAGGGTATGGTCATCAATAGCCTTGGCTGCGAGTTTCGCGCCATCCTTGCCAGTGTTAACTTCCTCAGCGCCTTCGATGATGTAAAGCAGGGATGCGTATTCCGCGCCCAGTGCCGGATCAAGAAGACGTTCCCAGCCGGCGATAAAGTCCTGCGCCGTAACCGGGGTACCATCCGACCAGTTATGGTCGCGGATTTTGAAGGTGTAAGTCATCCCGTCTTCGGAAACGGTCCAGCTTTCGGCTGCACCGGGAACCGGTTGGCCATCCGGGCCATATGTCAGAAGACCCAGCGACATATCATCGGAGATGCGGCTGGTCTGAACGGTAGAGATGAAATGCGGATCCATTGACTGCGGTTCGCCGTCGTTACCAATTCGCAGGATCTTTTCGGCCTGCGCATGGCTGGTCGACAACATCGTCATCGAACCGGCAATCAAGGCGGTACCCAATACAAAAGCACGTGAGGATTTTAGCAACCCGTTCACGAGACCTTTTGCAGTCATCGCGTTGTCTGACATCTAAAATGTCTCCCTTGTCATTTTGATTTTTCGTTACGTACCTCCCAGAAAGTACGTACGTGAAAATACTGATCCGGGTATGCGCTTACTGCAAGGCAGATTCTACACAACGGGGCAGATAGATTAATGCTTGCGCGGGAAAACGTTTTCAATCGTTAATTGTTGTGCACATTACGAATTGTGTCGAATTTATTACGGTGTTTGGCATTCTTAACACCAATCGTCCGAAAACCGTCAGGACGGTATGGTTTCGGTGGATGATCGCGCAAAAGTGGTGATCTGCGCTGGCATCGTTCCCATTCGACCGTCTCGCACATCACAAGATGCGACCGAATCGCAAGAAACCCGGCCCATATGGTGGTCACAGGACGGGTTTGAAAACAGCAGATATTGGACAGCGAACTCTTTTGCAGGCCTTGTGGCGATCTGATCGTGATTTTACGAACGCGTGGAACCTATCAAGAATATGGGTGAAAATAAGTGCGTGAAGAATAGTGCGATCAAGGCGATATTGCATAAATCGGGCTGTTTGGATCGAAGTGCCTGCATCCATCTTGCTGAGGCCCTTCAAGTAAGTCTTGGTTGCAGCGTGCCTGATAGTCGCGTATTTCCGTAGAGTTCGTTGCGGCCCTTGCGTTCTGCTCGGCCAAGCATATCCCACCAACAGAAACCGCCACTGAAGGCGCAGGAATGATTGAAACATTCGACATTCTTTTTTTGATCGTTTCGGTTCTTGGCGTATCGCAGGCGATTTTCCTGATTGTCCTGTTGATGGACGAAGGAAAGCGTTCTTTTCGCGCCAATCGCTGGCTCATGGTGTTCGGGTTTTCGGTCGGTATGAGTTTTATCGACGATACGTTCGACCCGTTCATCAGTCCGATTGTGAACCTGTATCTTGTGCCGGTTTTTGCGCCTTTCTTTTTTGCCTTTATACCGTCGATATATTTGTATTTTCGGGAAGTTTCCGGCAGCCCGGTTTCCCGGCCCTATCGGCATTTTCTGGTATTAATCCCGGTGACCGCAGCGATCGGGCTTATGGTTTACCTAAAAAGCACGCGGATGGTCGCCAATCAGGATCATGTGCGTGATGTCGGGTTGCAGATTGCGTTTTCATCGCAAGGGCTTGCCAATTTGGTGCTCCTGGCAATTGTCATCCTGTTTTGCGTGTCGTTTGTCGGTTACATGGCCGGGATATGGCGGCTCGCGCGGCGTTATTTGCGACAAGCCAATTGGCAACTCCAGGCCGACAGTGAACGAATGCGTCGCTGGATTATCGAGCTTCTTGTCGGGATGACTGTGTTGTTTACGGTCTTCACCCTGACCAATTTGCTGGATCTGTTTGTCTTTCACGCGGAATGGCTGTCGCTTGGTGTCAAGGTGGGGTTTGTGGTTGTGTTCTTCCGCATGTGCCAGGTTATCGCCCAGAACCCGGCGATCTTTGTGCAAGCGGAAACCGAAGACGGCGCCCAGGACAATCTGCCTGAACGTCAGGAAACCGGCCAAGGGACCGACGCCCAACAGACCCCGATGTTGCGTGCAATTGTTGATGATCCCGGCATCGCCCGTATTCGCACCCGCCTTGCAAGGATCGTCGCAGACCGTGAAGTGATGCTTGATCCATTGCTCACCATGCCGAAACTGGCTTCTGCTGTCGGGGCAACGCCCAATCAGCTTTCCTTTGTCTTGAACCAGCATCTGGGCAAAAGCTTCTTTGATTTCGTTAATGAAGTCCGGGTTGACGAGGCTTCTCGCCTGCTGATCGAGGAACCAAATCGCACGATCCTCGATATCGCAACTGAGGTCGGCTTCAATTCGAAATCGACCTTCAATCAGGCTTTCAAGAAAATCACCGGTCATACACCAAGTAACTATCGTCAGAACAATTTCGCAAAATCAGATAGTTAGGGCGTATGAATGCGCATTCGTACCTGTTTGGTGCGGATTGTAGGTACAAGGCTATAAAACCGGACGCCTTCCTTCGTACGCTCGGGCAATGTCGCGACATCAACAACATAATTGGGATGTTTAGACATTATGGTATCGCATTTTTGTTCTCGTCGTTTGGGGGATGCAATGGTGCTGGGCGGACTTGGCATCTGTACGGCAGCCATCATCATCATGCTTGCCAGCAGCGCACACGCCCAGACTGCAACGCCTGGACAAAGGGAAATTATCCGCGAACAGGTAAATCCGCAGACCGAAGACCCACTTAAACCCTGGCTTGGTGGCAATTGGCAGATCGGTGCCTTCGGCCAGATCAGCAGCAATCCCTATCGCGGGGCCGATAGTACAGATTTAGACGCGCTTCCGGTATTGGCCTATGATGCCGAACGTCTTCGTATTGGTATTGACGGCATTGATGCCAAAGTCTGGATGAATGACTTTGCCAGCGTTTCGATCATCGGTGGCCTTCGGATGGAGCCGTTTGACCCGGGTGACTCAAGCTATCTGAGCGGGCTTGAAAAACGCGATATGGCATACGAGGCCGGTATCGGCGGATCGTTGCGTGTTTGGCACGGCGAGCTTCAGGCAAGCTATCAGACTGATCTCAACAATGCTCATGGCGGGCATGAGGTGGATGTTGCTTATTACCTCCCAACCGAATACGAAAAGTTCAGCTTCAATGTCGGCGGTGGTGTGACCTGGCAAAGCGAAGACCTGGTTGATTACAACGTCGGCGTACGTCGCAATGAAGTGCGCAGTGATCGTGGCTTCTATTCCCCCGACGCCACCTTTATCCCGCATCTTGATTTCAGTGTGACCTATCCGGTGACCGAAAGTTTTGCCGTCGTCGGGACCACTGACGTTAAATTCCTGCTTGATGAATATACCGACAGTCCGATCATTGATGAGGACTATGTGCTCAGTGCTGGTCTGGTGCTGGTCTACACCTTCTGACCCTGAACCGTCTCCCTGTCATCATCTTACCTCGAACTTGTCGGTAAGCAATCAGGCTTTGCCGACGAGACGGACCGGCATCCCCCACTATTGCAACCAACTGCCGGTCCGTTACCTTTTGGCGCGATTTCGTTCCTGATCGGTGGCGGGTATCGGGATAGCAGCCAGTTTCACCCTGATACCTTCAGTTGCAGCAAATCCCATTTGTTGCCATAGAGGTCCTCGAACACGGCGACCATGCCATAGGGCTCATCGCGGGGAGCTTCAAGAAAATGAACCCCTGCATCAACCATGCGTTTGTGATCGCGCTCAAAGTCATCTGTGTTCAGGAAAAAGCCAACGCGACCGCCGGTTTGATTGCCAATCGCGCTGACTTGGTCGTCATTGCCTGCCTTCGCCAGCAAAACACGTGTTTCACGAGCTCCCTTCGGGGAGACCACCACCCACCGTTTCCCACAGCCCATGTCGGTATCTTCAATCAACTCAAAGCCGACTTTTTCGGTGTAAAATGCGATGGCTTCGTCATAGTCGCGCACGACAAGGGCGAACAAACCGATATGGGGCATGGTTATCTCATGGTGGGAAATGGATCAGGGGTGGCAGCTATATCAGGCCAAGCGTCTTAAAGGAATTATATCCCGCCCGGCTGATGATGATGTGATCATGAACGGTGATGTCCATCGCCTTGGCGGCATCAACAATCTTGCGGGTCATGTCGATGTCACCCTTTGACGGGGTGGCATCGCCGCTTGGATGGTTATGCACCAGAATGAGGGCCGAGGCATGCAGTTCAAGCGCACGCTTGATGACTTCGCGCGGGTAAACCGGTGTGTGATCGACGGTACCGCGTTGATGGCATTCATCGGCAATCAGCCGGTTCTTGCGATCAAGAAACAGCAGATGCAGTTCCTCGTTCTTAAGGTGCCCGATCCGGGCCCGGCAATAATCAATCAGCTGTTCCCAGCTGGCGATAACCGGCAATTCCATGGCCCGTTCACGTGATAGATGTAGGGCACTTGCCTCGGCAATCTTGATCGCGGCAATCCCGGCTTCGCCAAGTCCCTTGGCGGTTTTGAGGTCTTCGGGGCGGGCGGCCAGGACACTGGCAAAGCTGCCAAATTGCGCGATCAGCGATTTTGCCAGTGGTTTGACATCCCCACGCGGCATCGCCATGCACAGCATCAGTTCAAGCAACTCGTAATCGGCAAGGGCGGTGGCCCCCCCCTTGATAAACCGATCGCGCAGCCGTTGGCGATGCCCGTGATAATGGGGTTTTGCGGATTTGGATTTTTCGGCGTCCACTGCGTCGGTGCCGGATGCGCCAAGCGTGCCCGATGCATGCACTGTCCGGGCCTGATCGAAAAAGACCCGCGTGCCATCATCGATTTCTGATGAGGTTTTTTGGGCAGGAGTGGAAGCAGCTTTGCGATCCTGTTTTTCGCTCAAATCTGCTTCCCCTTGTTAGGTGCCCGTTACTCGGCAGCTTTGCTGAGATCGTAAGGCGGCTTTTCCAGACCGGCCGGGGATCGGGTAAAGATTTCAAACCCGTCATCCGTCACGCCGAGCGAATGTTCAAACTGTGCAGACAGTTTGCGGTCTCGCGTCACGGCTGTCCAGCCATCGGGCAAAATTTTACACGCATAGGTTCCCTGATTGATCATCGGCTCAATCGTAAAGATCATGCCGGGCTCAAGCACCATACCTTCGCCTGGCTTGCCGTAATGCAGAATATTTGGTGCATCGTGGAATACCTGACCAAGCCCGTGACCACAGAAATCACGCACCACCGAAAAACGTTCACTTTCGGCATAGGACTGGATGGCATGGCCGATATCGCCAAGGGTTGCGCCCGGCTTGACGGCATTGATTCCGCGCCAAAGCGCCTCATAGGTCACATCCACCAGACGCTGCGCCATGACTTTGGGCGTGCCAGCGATATACATGCGCGACGTATCGCCATACCAGCCATCAAGGATCACGGTGACATCAATATTCATGATGTCGCCATTGGCGAGTTTCTTGTCGCCCGGAATACCATGGCAGACCACATGGTTGATCGACGTGCAGGTCGATTTCGGAAAACCGCGATATCCAAGGCAGGCCGAGATCGCATTATGATCGCGGATATATTCATCGCACAGGCGATCAAGCTCACCGGTGGTGACACCCGGAACCACGTGCGGGGTAATCATATCAAGCACTTCTGCTGCCAGCTTGCCAGCGGCGCGCATGCCTTCAAAAGCTTCGGGGCCGTGAATTTTGACTGTTCCGTTCGCCACCCGAAAATCTCCTTAAACTCGGCAATATCTATATTCGATGTATAGCCCAATGACATAAAGCCACCGGCCAGAATTGGCAAGGATTGGCTGATATGCGCGGGGTTTGATGCTTATAAGCCGGTGATCGGTAATGTGTCGCGCACCGTCACCGCACTGGTATCAATCGAACAATCATAGGCAATCGCCTCAACCCCGTTCGCGCGGGCTGCCTTGAACCGTTCACCGTAATGCGGGTCAATGTCGGTGGCCAAGGTAAAGCGGTCACAATCGGTGCGCTGGATCAGATAAAACATCACCGCCCGGTGGCCGTCGGCAACCATATCGGCCATTTCATCCAGATGCTTTGCCCCGCGTGCGGTGACGGCATCGGGGAATTCGGCAAAACCTGGAACGTCTTCGTCGCGTTTGAGGTGAACGTTCTTGACCTCGACGTAACAAAGCCCGAGCTCAGGATCGGATAGCAGGATATCAATACGGGAATTCTTGCCGTATTTGACCTCGCGCTTGAGGCTTTCATAGCCCGCCAGTTCGGGAATTTTCCCGGCAAGGATTGCTTCTTCGACAATGGCATTCGGGTGCGCGGTATTGATGCCGACCCACGCATCGCCGATCTGGCAAAGCTCCCAGCTATATTTCAGTTTGCGTTCGGGATTGTCTGATTGCGACAGCCAGACATCAATGCCCGGCTCCTTCAGTCCGATCATCCCGCCCGGATTGGCGCAATGGGCGGTAATCACTTCGCCATTATCAAGTTCGACATCGGCGAGAAACCGTTTGTAACGTTTGATCAGCTTGCCGTGGATCAGCGGTTGGGGAAGTTGCATGTCGACCTTTCGGGAATTCTATCCTGACAGAAACTGTCGTGTGACGGGCGTTATCAGACTGCCAATTTCGCGGCAAACAGGTCATACATCAACCCCTTGCAGCCTCAACCCTTTAGCGGAGCCATCATGCGTCAAAGCCTGCGCGATAAAATCATTGCCGTTTGCGATCGGAAAATCGCGCAAAAGGGGCCGGAAGTTGGGCTGTCCTTCTATGCGTTCTTTGCCAATCGCAATGATGACCCGGAAACACTGATGGAGGCCGCAACCTGGTGGATCAAAACCCACGAACTTGACCACTTTGAAAAGGCGACCAAAATCCGCGAGATGGTTTCAGCCGGGAAGTGATCCCGGCTTGATCCGGCTTTATTGCTTTTTCGCGTCATCACCGAGGAAATCAACAAGGCTGACCTGACCCGTCCCACGGCGCAGCGGTTTGGGCTGGCTTTCATCCGGGGCCCAGGCGGTCAGATATATCACCTGAAACTTGGCATGGATGCGGCCATCAGTACGCGCATGGCGTTCGTGATAAATTGCTGCCGCCCGCGCAAGGGTGCTGCGTTTGGTGAACTTTTTGGATCGTTTGGCAATCAGGTTGCTTTCACCCATCCCTGACAGATCGCGCATCAGTTTCAGCGCATCGGGATAGTCGATATAGATATCATCGGCATCGACCACCGGCAGGGCAAAGCCGCTGCGCTGCAAAAGCGCCCCGGCATCCTTGACGTCGACGAACGGTGAAACGCGCGGGGATACGCCGCCTTCTTCCTCGGCCTCCGCCGTCATCAGAGCTTCGCGCAAGTCCTTAAGCGTCTCACCACCCAGCAAGCAGGCCAGAAACAGCCCATCGGGTTTCAACGCACGACGCGCCTGAAGCAACATGCCGGGCAGGTCATTGACCCAGTGAAGCGACAGGTTGGACAGGATCAGATCAAGCGATCCTTCGGCAAAGGGCAGGAATTCCTCGTCGGCCACCAGCGTGCCTTTGCCGTTCTTGGCCTGTGCGGCCTTGGCATAGCCCCGCGAAATGTCACTTTGATACAGCGTTTCAATGCCGCCGCGGGTGCCGATGATCTGGCCCAGCTCACCGCTATGGCAGCCAAGATCGACCGCCAGCGGGAATTTACGGGTGGTGTCATCAAGGCGATCGGCAAGGCGTTCGGCGGTTTCGGCAAACAGGAAATTATAATCCTGCGCCTTGGTCGCCGCGCGGTCGCGGCGCAGTTTCAGGATGTCTCGATCAAAGACGGTGATCGGATCGGCCATGGGGCGGGAAGCTCCGGCTAAAATCGTTGTAAAAGTTACGATCTAGATAGAGCTTTGATCCCGCCCTTGCAATCGAAGAACCTGAAATCCATTCAGCCTATATCGACAGAACCAGTGGCGTTGGTTCGCCATCTTCCGGTTCGGCAGGGACAGCGCAACAGATCAAGGCTTCGTCCGGGCCGACTTTTGCGCTGGGCCGGTTTTTATAGGTCACGCTGCCCTGGGTGATTTTGGTGCGACATGTGCCGCAATTCCCACCCCGACAACTTGCCTCAGGCGTGAGACCGGCATCCTCGGCCAGTTCGAGCAACGTCTTGTTTGCATCCGGTTGCCAGACGGCCGACCGGTTCGATTGGGCAAACACGACCTTGGTGGGCTTGCTGCTTGCGCGAGGCAATTCGGGAACGTCGTCATCGCTGTCCCGGCTGCGGGTTAATGACGCGGGGCCAAATGCCTCTGCGTGAATGCGTTTGTCGGCGATGTTCAGCCCGCGCAGCCCGTCATAAAGGCCTTGCATGAAGGGCGGCGGGCCGCACAGGTAGAAGTCAAAATCATCAAACGGCAAAACGGCCCGCAATAGGTTCATGTCGATATAACCCGCTGCTTCGTAATCCTTGCGCGGTGTTGCACCATCGGGATCACCAAGAACCCGGATGATCCGGATATTGCCCTGGGCGGCTTTGACCAGTTCGATAATTTCCGCATCAAAGGCACGGTCAGCAAGGCTCCGCGCTGCATAAAACAGCCAGATCTGGCGGAAATTGCGTGTGCGCAATCCCTCGTAAACCGCATGGCGCATCATCGACATCATGGGCGTGATGCCAATCCCGCCTGCCATCAAAACCATCGGCCGTTTGATATCCGGCAGCAGGGAAAAATCACCAGCAGGGGCGCGTGCCTCAAGGGTATCGCCAACATTCAAGTTGTCATGAAGATGGCCGGATACGACGCCTTCGCGTTTGACACTGATCCGATAGTGCGCATCTGACGGTGCGCTTGAAAGTGTATAGGTTCGGATCAACGGTTTGTCATGGCCCGCCACATTCACCCGGATTGGCAAATGCTGACCGGGGTTGAATGACACCACACCACCCTGATCAGCCGGTTCGAGGTGGAAGGATTTGATCAGATGGTTTTCTTCTGTAATCCGCACCACTTTGAACGAGCGCCATTGTTGCGCGGCGCTCATCGCGGCGAGCTTCTTCTCGGCACTTTCCCAGTCCCCGGTCAGAAGGCTGTTGGGGGACATGCCTTCTTCCTGCGGGCGCCAGCGAATTGGCAATACCGATGCCCGCCAGACTGTTTTGCGCGGAAAAACACGCCACAGCCGTTCGGCACCTTTGAAAGCACTGATTTCCGGGCCTTCGGTGATGACTTCTGCGTCACCGGTAATTTGCAAGACATCACCGGTCGCAAAATCGGTAAAGACAAGCCCTGCCTTGGGATTGCACAGGATATTGCCCAGCGTATTGAAAAACTGGTTTCCGGCGAAGTCAGGAATTGTCAGCGTGCCATCGGCATCAACATGAACAAAGCCCGGTTTGCCGCCACGATGGGATGCATCAACTTCGCGATGCCCGCCGTCACGATCAACATAGGTCGCAACGAAAAAGGTATCGGCCTTAGCAATCAGGTTTCGCGCCCGGTCATCAAGTTTGCCGGATATTTCGGGTTTGGATGTCGGCGCAGACATCGGGGCGCGGACAAATTCGAAATCACGCAGGCGGATATATTGCGGGCAATTGCCAAAGCTGTGCCCGACCCGAATGTCAAATTTCGTATCAGTCTGTGCGGTAATGCGCCCATTCAACCGGTTGCGGCGGCGCGTATGCAATTCGATGCCGATCATGCCAATCGGCTTGCCGTCGCCCATCCCGGCATCGGCCGGGTCATCGGCGTCGCGCGGCAAGTTGACGGACAGGTGATAGGGATCAGATGCCGACAGGAACCCGGGATGATTGGCGCGCAATGTCGCCCAGACATCATCGTTCTCGTCGACAGTTCCGAACACGGCAAAGGGCAGTTGCGGATAAAACTGGCGATGTTGATCGATCAGGTGATCACGCAGAACACGTTTGCCGACATCCGCCATTTGTTGACGGACACCGACGCGTTCCTGCATCTCGATTTCACCTTGGTGCCAGGCCTCACTGTCTTTTGGCGGCATCACTGGTGTGGATGTTGAGGTGTTGGCCGTGTTCATCTCGTGCTCCTGTCCATAGGAAAGACGGTATCGAGGCGGGGCAAATCCGGTGGGGCCGGTGCTTTGAGTTCTTGCACGCTACGCGCAGGGATCAACGACCGGCCCATATCGTCACGAAGCCGCCCGAAGACCGACCGACGACGTTTCAAACGGGACAAAGCCCGGCAGTGCTTCAATACGTTTGAGCCAAGCAAGGACATGCGTGTAGGTGCTAAGCTCGACATTGCCTTCGGGGGCGTTGGCGATGTAGCTGTAAAGTGCGATATCGGCGGCGGTCGGATGATCAAGCGCAATCCATTCGCGGTTTGACAGGCGATCATCGATCAGTTTCAGAACGCCATGCGCACGGGCAATAACATCGTTTGCATCAAACTTGGCGCCAAACAACGTCAACAGACGTGCCGCACACGGGCCGTAGGCAATTTCACCCGCTGCAACCGAAAGCCATCGCTGAACCTGTGCCAGATCCGCTGCATCTTCGGGGAGCCAGCTGGTCGCACCGGCCTTTCTGGCGGCATAGACCATGATTGCGATGGAATCCGCGATGACAAGGTCGCCATCTTCAAGCACGGGAACCTGCCCGAACGGGTTCAGTTCAAGGAATTCCGGGGATTTATGTTCGCCATTGACCATGTCGACATGAACCAGTTCGTGATCAATGCCAAGCAGGCTAAGGAAAAGGTGTGCGCGATGGGCGTGTCCCGACAGCGCGAAATAATACAATTTCATGAAACATCCTCCGAGTTACTGGTTCGCATGGGGCGAAAACGGAGGATATTGTGATTATTTCTATTTAATGATGGAATTCCGTTTATTGGAAATTTAGTATTCCGATAAGTGGAATAATCATATGGCGCAAGATGGACCGTTTCGAAGCAATGAATGTGTTTGTGCATGTGGTAGAGGCGCGCAGCTTCGCCGCCGCTGCCCGCACATTGCGTCAAAGTCCACCTGCCGTGACCCGCGCGGTCGCGTATCTGGAGGATGTAACAGGCGCACGCCTTCTGACGCGCACAACCCGTTCGGTCACGGTGACAGAGGCCGGTGCACGGTATTATGCAGACTGCAAAAGATTGCTCGCCGACCTTAAAGAGGTCGAGGCCGCCGCCGGCGGGGCCTATGCCAAACCAAGCGGGATGCTGACCATCACCGCACCGGTTCAGTTCGGCCAGATGCATGTCGCCCCGATTGTTGGCGCGTATCTGGATGAATATCCCGACATGCGTGCACGTCTTTTGCTGTTTGATCGCATCGTCAATATTGTCGAGGAGGGCATCGACCTTGCGGTGCGCATCGGTGATCTTGCCGACTCATCATTAACTGCCGTCCGGGTCGGAGAGGTCAGCCAGATCCTTTGCGCATCATCGGGTTACGTTGCGAGGTTTGGAGCGCCGCAAACACCCGTTGATCTTGGTGCCCATCGCCTCATTGCCACCACCGGATCGTCCGCGCGGCTTGATTGGCAATTCAGATCCCCGGATGGCGGGCGCAAGATCGGCTTTTCCCCGGATGCCAGATGGCAAACCAATTCGATTGAGGCCGCACGAAATACCGCCCTTGATGGTTGGGGGATTGTGCGCATGCTGTCCTATCAGGCGGCCCCCTATCTTGCGGACGGGCGATTGGTGGCCGTGCTTGGCGAATATGATCCCGATCCGGTGCCAATCCATCTAGTCCATCCCGAAGGCCGCCATGCCCCGGCAAAGGTCCGGGCCTTTATTGATCTGGCGGCGGATACCTTACGGAAAAATCCGTTATTTGATTTTGGCTAATTCAATCCCTGCGTGTGCTATGCTGCCTTTTCCTTAAGGTGATCGTGGGTAGCATCGCAGATGATCGAATGGGTCCGCACCGTCGCAACCATGGGCGTTAACGCCATTTTACCACCGCGGTGCGGGGGCTGTGGCGATGTGACCGATACCACCCATGCGGTCTGTGCCGCGTGTTGGGCGGGTTTAAGGTTTATCACGGCCCCGCAATGTGCTTGTTGCGGCTATCCGTTCGAACTTGATGATAGCGCTAACATCGGCGGTGATCCTGATGAAAGCGGACAGATTTTGTGTGGCAATTGCCTGCAAAAGAAACCGGCCTTTGATCAGGCACGGGCGGCACTGGTGTATGACGATCACAGCCGCGAATACCTGTTGCGGTTCAAGCATGCGGATCGCGGTGATCTGACGCCGCTTCTTGCGCGCTGGGTCTATCAGGCGGGCAGGGGGATCTGGGATCAGGCCGATCTGATCGTGCCGGTGCCCTTGCATCGAAGACGGCTTTTGAAACGGCGCTATAACCAGTCGGGCCTTTTAGCGGCAAAGCTTTCGCAGATGACAGGCGTGCCTTGGGACGGGCTGGTTTTGGGGCGGCAGCGCAATACAAGAAGCCTTGGCGGGCTTGGCCCGTCTTCGCGCAAACGCGAAGTTGGCGGGGCATTTGTTGTCGATGAAGTCCGCGCTGAGAAACGCAATCTTGCCGGGGCGCGGGTGGTGTTGGTTGACGATGTTCTGACCACCGGGGCGACGGCCAATGCCTGTGTTCGGGCGTTAAAGCAATCAGGCGTTATGCACGTATCTGTGATCACCGTTGCACGTGTCGTGCGATGACGCGCTGCAAGATTTCTGTTATATAGCCGTCATCGGACTGAAATTCCGCACCGTATCAGACGCAGTGGACCCGATAATCCGGGGCATTCGCGATGATCGGTTGCCAAAGAAAGGATGACTGCCTCATGGCAAAAGTTGAAGTCTATGCCACCGAATGGTGCCCGTATTGCAAGCGTGCGCGCAAGCTGCTTGAGGAAAAGGGTGCCAAATACCAGCTGATCGATGTGATGATGGAACCGCGTCGCAAAAAGGAAATGATGGACCGTGCCAATGGCCGTCATACCGTGCCGCAGATCTTCATCAATGACGAACATATTGGCGGCTGTGACGAGCTGATGGCGCTGGAAGCTGCCGACAAGCTCGAAGCCAAGCTGTCTGCCTGATCGCCAATTAGCTGATTAACGGCAATTGTCATACAAAACCCCGGCCAGTTTGGCCGGGGTTTTTATTTGTCTGATGATTGCAATCTTAGCCGAAGGTGGCTTCCATTTCCTTGCGGAAGGCAATCGCCGGGTCCTTGGCATCAAATTCGACATCGTCCCAGGTCAGGGTTTGGTCCATCGCGACGGTGCGCTTGATTTTCAAATGGTGCGCAAGCCCGATCGGAAGGGCATTGCGCGACTTTGACGTCAGGGCAGGCATCAGTTTACCGTAAACCGTATAGCCGCCTTCGCCATCCAGCATTTCACCGGGTTTAAGATCACGTTTGGCGGTGGCAACCGCATCGCCCGACCATGCGCGTGATGTTCCGGTGGCCTCCCCGCGCAGGGCGGCTGAGGCCACCGAAATGCCAAGTTCCAACCCGATCAGGTGATAGGGCTTGTACATGGTGGAGTATTGTCCGCTTGGATCGGTCAGAAGGCCATATTCGTTAAAGCAGCGCGCAACATATTCGCTGGGGGCCTCAAAGGTCACATAAACGCCCCAGCGCAGATCGCGGAACACAGGACGGGTGTCACGTTCAAGGCTTGAAACCACCTCGACCGTGCCTTTGCGATCCAATATGCCACCACTTTCACGCGGGCAAAGCAGGCGGGGCAAATCGTCAACGCCACAGGCCGGGAACTGCAATCCGCAATCCTGTGGCACAAGATCACAGGCATTGGACACGGCCGCCATTTCAATGGCCGATTTGGTGCCGTCCAGGAAGCTGTTGAAAATTTGCGGGTTCATGCCGCCGGCCTGTGCCTGTTCGGGTGTCAGGCCATAGTGATGCCAGACATCATCGGGCGTGACATGGTGATAGATCGGAAGATATTTGGTGCCCTTGCCAGCACACGTTACCGGCAGGCCAATCGCGCGTGCCCAATCAACCATTTCCGAAATCAGCGCCGGTTGATCGCCGTAGGCCATGGAATAGACAAGGCCTGCGGCCTCGGCGCGTTTGGCAAGCAGCGGTCCGGCAAGCACATCGGCCTCGACATTGACCATGACGATATGACGGCCATGTTCGATGGCCTTAAGCGCAAAGCGTATACCGGCCGCGGGGCTTCCGGTGGCATCAATGATGACTTCAAGCCCGTCGGCAGCAATCAGGGCGTCGGCATCTTCGGTCAGCCATGTGGTGCCGTCGCGATAGGCCGATGCAGCGTCCTTTGCGGCAAACTGGTCATCCGACCATCCAACACGGCGCAGGGCGGCCTTGGTACGATCAATGCTAAGATCGGCAATACCCAAAACGTGATAGCCCGGATGATGGCCGGCCTGACTTAAAAACATCGATCCGAACTTGCCAGCACCGATAATGCCAACCCGGACGGGATTGCCTTCATCAGCCCGTTTGCGGAGCTTTGTATCAAGGTTCATTGGCGTTCCTCCCAGACAGGAAACTTGTCGTTCTTATATGGTTCTGCCTTTGGCAACGCGGACGGGTCATTGGCAGATTTTTTGAAGTCGATGGGGATTGTTGGTGCGAAGGGCGACGAAAAGGCGGGCTGTTGGTGGCAGCGAGGGGAAGGTCAGCTTGGCTTTTCCATTCGGGAAATCAGGCGATCACGTGCATTGCGGCCATGATCGCGCGCCAGTTTTTCGGCAAGAGGACCATCGCCGACACAGATTGCATCGGCGATGGCCTGATGTTCCGTCCAGATCGGATCACGGGGGTACCCGATCTGCAGGTAGGCATGCATCACGCGTCTGATCTGAAGCCAAACTGCGGCTGATGCTTCGGGCAACAGGGGGTTACCCGACAAACGGTAGATCGTTTGATGGAATGCGACGTCGGCTGCAACAAGGTTTGCGGTGTCGCCGCTGCCCAGAGCGTGGTGTCCCTGTATAATGGCAGCCCGCAAAGCCGGTTCCCGATCCGGTGCCTTGGTTTCAGCAGCAAGGCGGGCCGCAAGCCCGTCAAATGCTTCTCTCAGGTCATAAACGTGACGGACAAGGTCGCTGTCGACAGGCGCAACGCGATATCCGCGCCGTCCCATCGGTTCGACCAGTCCGTCACGACGCAGCAACCCCAGAGCTTGCAACACTGGTTGCCGCGAGACATTGAGTTCCTCGGCAATAGCTTCCTGACGCAAAGGTGTCCCGGGAGGGAGAGCACCGGAACACAAGGCATCAACCAAACGGTCATGCACTTCGTCAGTCAGACTTTTTCGGCCGGAAAGAGGTTCCATCTTCGATCCTCGTTAGGTGTACGGAATACTGTATACACTAATTTTGAGGATGAAAAGACCGAATTTGGGATGTGCGTGATGTCGGTTGTTGATGCGGAAATGAGCAATGTGTGCGTTAAGGCGCGGGTCTTTTTGCGGGCCTTGTTCGCGGCTGCGCTATCCCAATTGTCTATTGCGGCAGGCTGGGATGAGACGCATCATGAAGACGGATAATGATAAAAAGGAGACTGCGTCATGACCCGTTTCATTGCGGCCTGCGTGCAGGTCAATTCGCGCGATGTGATGTCTGATAACCTTGCACGGGCGGCAACCTATGCCCGCGATGCCCATGCGGCCGGGGCCAGATTGATCGCCTTTCCTGAAAACGTGTCGATGATGTCGTTTGGCGGCGAAAATGTCCGTGCCGCTGCCTTTCCCGAGAATGAGCATCCCGGTCTGGTTTTCTTTTGCGACCTGGCCGAAGAACTGAGATCAACGCTGATTGTCGGATCGCTGCATGTCAAAGTGCCGGATGAAGACCGTGTTGCGAACCGGTGTTTTGTGATTGGTCCGGATGGCAAGGTCATCACGTCCTATGACAAGATCCACATGTTTGACGTCGATCTGGCCAATGGCGAAAGTTACCGCGAAAGCAAAACATTCCGTCCCGGCAATGCGGCCCGACTGGCCGACACCGAGTTTGGCAAGGTCGGAATATCGATCTGTTATGACGTGCGGTTCCCGCATCTGTTTCGCGATTACGCCAAGGCGGGGGCAAAGATCCTCAGCATCCCGGCGGCCTTTACCCGCACCACCGGGCAGGCGCACTGGCATACGCTTTTGAAGGCGCGTGCGATTGAAAACGGATGCTTTGTGATTGCGGCGGCCCAGTGCGGTGATCATCCGGGCGACCGCCAGACATTTGGTCATTCCCTGATCATTGATCCGTGGGGACAGGTTTTGGCCGATGGTGGCACCGATCCGGGTTTCATCACCGCCGAGATTGATCTGACGCGCGTTGATGAAATCCGCCGGATGGTGCCATCACTTGGCAATGATCGGGAATATAAACCCTGCTAGTCATCTTTGATCGAAGTGGTCAGGCGTAACTGACCACTTCGAATTCGATGTTGTTTTCGTCCCGGAAATAGAACCGGCGGCCGGGTTCGTAATCGGCATGGTTGAAGGTTTCAATGCCGTCGGCCTTGATCTTTGCCTCGGTCGCATCAAGGTCATCGACGACAATCCCGATATGGTTCAGCCCGCCGATGGTGGCATAGGAGTTTTCCTGGCCGTCCTTTGGTGTGCCAAGGGCATAGATCGCGACATAACTTGTGTCGTTGCCAACATGATAGGACAGCCCGCCATGGATGGCTTCCCCATGCCAGCGGGTGTGCCAGCCAAACCAGTTATGCAGGTTCTGGGCGGTTTTCGCCGGATCGGCGACCGTAAAATTCACGTGTTCGAGAAATGCAGCAGTCATGGCTTATCCTTGTTTTGGTGTGTCTGTTTTCCGGTTTCCCTTCTTGGTAATTCCTCAACTATAGTTGAGGTCAAGGGGTAATTCTCTTTGATTGATATAGGAAGCGTTGAGCGGTTTTTCACAGGCTCACGCGATCTCACGAAACAGTGTCGCAACGTCATTTCGCTTTGAAGCCCTTCCCGGGCAAACTCGGTTCATCAGGGATTTTCAAACGGAGGAACAGGGATGATGTTCAAAAAGTTTTTGATCGGTACGGCATTTGTTTTTAGCCTTTCGGGTGCCGCCCTTGCGGGCGAGCAATATGTCGATGAAACTGGCTTTGCGATCAGTGGCTATGACGCGGTGGCTTATTTCAACTTGCCGCAAAAGGATGTCGGCATGATGCAGCCCCATGCCGTTCCGGGCCGGGCCGACATTACCGCCGAATATAACGGCGCGACCTGGGCATTTGCGTCCGAGGAAAACCGCGACATGTTTCTGGCCGATCCGGCGAAATACGCGCCGGCCTTTGATGGGCATTGTGCATACGGGGTTGTAAAGGGCGGCAAAGTGCCGGCCAACCCGAACCTGTGGCGGATTGTCGACGGGAAACTTTATCTGAATATAACGCCGGCCGTCGTTGGTTTCTGGAACGAAGATATTTCAGGCAACATCAGTGCGGCCAAAGGCAACTGGACCGACCTTGAAAGCAAGTCCGCGTCGGACAAAAGCTGGATGGCGATTTCAGATAATGACGGCACCTATGATATGGCAGCCCCGATCAAGTAATATTGGTGGCGCGCAGACAAACAAAAACGCACCGGCAAACTGGCCGGTGCGTTTTGCATTTCAGGACAGTGAAGCAGGCGGTTAGCCCGCGATTTCACCGCCGTCATTTTTGGTCACAGCCACAACCGACGGACGCGGCGGCATTGCTGCCTGGAAGTCCGGCCAGCGGGTGCTTGGCGCGTCATAGGATGAACCGTCTGCCGGGTGCTGAACGGCAAGGAACAGCGTCTTTCCATCCGGGGTGAATTCCGGACCGCACATTTCCGCACCAACCGGGCACGCAAAGAAGAATTTGGTCAGCGCACGGCCCGGACCATCGACATCGGTGGCGTGCATGCCATCAGGAATGTCGGACTTCGGTGCGCCGTCAGTTGAAATCCACAGACGACCACGATGGTCGATTGCCATGTTGTCCGGGCAGGAAACCCAAGATTCTGCCGCCGGATGGTAAACCGCCTTGTCATCTGCAACCGCCGGGTTACCCGCAGCAATCATGATGTCCCAGGTAAAGCGCGAAGCGGTGTGATCGGCATCCTTGCCGCGACCACCCGGAGGGGTGAGTTCCAGCACGTGACCATGCGGGTTGGCCGCACGCGGGTTTGCTGCGTTACCTTCCTTGCGCTTGGAGTTGTTGGTCAGCATGACATAGACCTTGCCGTTGACCGGGTTCGGTTCGACGTCTTCCGGGCGGTCCATCTGGGTTGCGCCCAGAAGGTCGGCCGCACGGCGTGCTTCGATCAGAACATCAGCCTGGCTGTGGAAGTCGTTTTCAGCGGTCAGCGGGCCTTCGCCAAAGATCAGCGGCATCCAGTCAAGGCTGCCATCTTCGTGGAACTGGGCGACAAAGAGCGTGCCGTTTTCCAGAAGGTCCATGTTCGCGGCGCGATCATTCGGATTGTATTTGTTTGCCGCAATGAATTTGTAGAGATAGTCAAAGCGCTGATCATCACCGGAATAGGCAACAACGGAGTTGTCCTTGTTGATGATGACGGTGGCACCTTCGTGCTTGAAGCGGCCAAGGGCGGTGCGCTTTTTCGGCATCGAGGTCGGATCGTACGGATCGATTTCAACCATCCAGCCAAATTTGTTCGGCTCGTTCGGGTCTTTTTCAACATTGAAGCGGTCGAAATATTTAACCCACGAGTACCAGCTGTCCTGGCTGATGCCCAGACGCTTGTAGTTGCGTTCTTCGCTGGTTTTGGCGATATCGCCGCCAAAGTATCCGTTGAAGTTTTCTTCGGCGATCAGAACCGTGCCCCACGGGGTTTTGCCACCCGCACAGTTGTTCAGCGTCCCGATAACACGGGTGCCGGTGGGATCGGTGTTGGTTTTAAGGCGGTCATGACCAGCAGCCGGGCCGGTAATCTGCATTTCGGTGTCGATCGGGGAAATGCGGCGGGCATAATCGGACCCGTCAACAACTTGCCATTTGCCACCGGTTTTCTTGACTTCGATGACCGAATGACCGTGGGCAGCAATTTCATGGAGTGCCTGTTCTTCGGATGCATCCATCGCGTCCTTAAGGCCCGACCACATCAGTTCGGCATTGGTGTATTCGTGGCTGACGCACAGCAGGCCATGGTCGGAATTCTGCGAACCAACCGGAAGCGGCATATAGCCGACATAGTCGCAGTTATAACCGAACTGCTTGTTCTGCGCGTTGGCATCGACCTGACCCGGAACGAATGCCGGTGCATCGGCGACAACCTTGTCGCCCCAACGGATCAGGACGCTGGCGTCATAGCCATCAGCAACTGCGTGGGTTTCGGTGATTTTCTGCGGGATGGATTTGAAGGTCAGGGTCGAAGGTGACTGCGCCTTGGCAACGCCTCTGGTCGCAATGCCTGCGCCCACAACTGCCGACGTCGCCATCAGGCCTTTGAAAAAGCCGCGGCGGGAAAAGCGTGCATTGATCAGATCGTCGATGCACGGATTGTTGGTCGGGTTGGACGGGATGTCGTCGCTATCTTCGATGATTTCGTATTTATCGTTCATGGCTTTTCTCTCTTAACGCCTATGCCTGAAACAGCAGCAGGGAAGATGCCAGAAACGACACGTTTTAATTATGAAAGTTGTGTTTCTTTTTGCAAAAACAATATGTTACGGATTTGTTTCAATCATCCATGCCGTTCAGCTAATCAGCCTCATTCAGGCTTTTGCGCCACAATAGATTGTTTTATCGCTGTAATTTCATCACCCGGTTTCGCTGTGATCGGTCCTTGCTGATGGGCTGTGATCGTCCAGTCGGCAAACGTATCTGCCAATTCATCGGTGCGCAGCAGGAAATCCGGTGATCGCGGACGGCCATATGCCTCGTTCCCGACCATGAACGTTTCATAAATCAGGGTGCCGCCCGGTCGGACGGCGTTGCGCAGATATTCAAACAGCGGCCGATGCAGGTAATTGGCAACAACAATCAGATCGAACTGTTTATCGCCCAATGACCAGCTGCCGGTTTCAAGGTCGGCTTCGATCCAAGTGATTGCATGGTTCGTATCGGTATCGGTTTGTGAAAGGTCGCGATCAATTGCCGTCACCTGCCAACCCTGATCCGCCAGCCAGAAGCTGTGCCGTCCCTTGCCGCACGCAAGATCAAGCGCGCGATTGGGGGTAGGGTTTGGCGTGGGACAGTGCTGAGTGACCCAGTTTGATGGCAATTGGGATGACATTTTTGTAAATCTTGGTTATTGAGTGTGGCGCCCGCGGGCTGGCGATCCCGGCCGATGCGCGCCATATGATCTGTATCTGATAGTGTTATCGTTTTGCTACTGGTTTGGCTTATACACGTACCATCATGATTCTATTTCAGCTTAAATGCGAACATGATCACGAATTCGAAGGTTGGTTCAAGGACGGCGCAACATATGACGCGCAGGCCGCCAGCGGGGATTTGTCCTGCCCGGTGTGTGGGACGTCAAATGTTGGCAAGGCCCTGATGGCACCGCGTTTGCGCACGTCACGCCAAAAAGAAGTCGCTGCTGAAAAACAACAGCAAAAGGCAATCGCCGAAGCGACCCAGGCCGCAATTGCCGAAATTCGCAAACAGGTCGAAAGCAACTGCGAAAATGTCGGCAACAAGTTTGCCGAAGAAGCCCGCAAAATCCATTACGGCGAAACCGAAAAGCGTGGCATCTATGGTCAGGCATCACTTAAGGAAACAGCCGAACTGGTCGATGAAGGCATCGATGTCATGGCGTTGCCGTGGGATGACGGAACCAAAAAGAACTGACGCGATCAAAGAAGATCAGTCAGGCTTTCGGGCAATCACCATGTAATTCACATCAAGATCACGCGGGGCGGGCGACCATGTGTCGTTGAACGGGTTGTAAGCCACCCCGGTGATATCTTGAAGGTCCAGACCGGCACCACGCAGATAGCCCGACATTTCAGATGGTTTGACAAATTTGCGCCAGTCATGGGTACCCGCAGGCAGCCAGCGCAGAACGTATTCCGCGCCGATCTTGGCCAGTGCCAGTGACTTGATCGTGCGGTTCAGTGTCGCGACAAACATCAAGCCACCCGGTTTGAGCACCGATGCACAGGCCTGCATGAAGAATTGCGGGTCATCGACATGTTCGATGACTTCCATGTTCAGCACGATATCAAACTGCTTGCCCTCATCGGCCAGCATTTCCGGCGTTGCGCAGCGATAGTCGATTTCAAGGCCGGATTGCGCCGCATGGATTTTGGCGACTTCGATATTGCTTTCAGACGCGTCGATCGAGGTCATCTTTGCGCCCATGCGCGCAAGCGGCTCGGACAGCAAACCAGCCCCGCAGCCGATATCGATGATTTCGATGCCTTTAAGCGGCTCAATTGTTTCCGGATCGCGGCCAAGATGCGCACAGATATTATCGCGCAGGATCTGCAGGCGCACCGGATTGAATTTGTGCAGCGGCTTCATCACACCATTTGGATCCCACCATTTTTCAGACATCGCAGAAAAACGTGCGATTTCATCGGCATTGGCAGTGCGGCTGGTGGGGGCGGATGCGTCCGACATGGTGTGGCTCCGAAGGCGTAAAACAACGTTGCTGTATGACGCCCTGTTTACGCGTGCGCGCACGGCAAGGCAATACTCACCTGTCAAATGACGGTGCGATGGCGGCGATCTGGCAGAAATTCAAAGCAAGGCAGCCATGTTCAGATGATGCATATCATCAGGGTTATTGGGTAATTTTCGCATGATATGCGATGCAATTTGCCGCATTCGGACGGTTTGGGACATTTTCAGGTCAAAAAAATTGCTCTCACGCAATTTATCGGCATCCTTGACGCTTGTTTCGCGGGGATTATGGCAGTATTGATTACGCCGCTTGGATCAGGGGAAGCGCCGCAAATTCGGCATGCTCACCTGGGCCGGGACCGGATCACATGCCGTCACGTTCGGACAGCCGATGGACGGCGAGCATAGCGGGGATACTTCATGGCCCGTATTGTCATGAAATTTGGCGGCACTTCGGTCGCCGATGTTGAGAAAATCAAGAATGTCGCGCGCCGGGTGAAATCCGAGGTCGATGCCGGCAATCAGGTTGCTGTTGTCGTGTCCGCGATGTCGGGCAAGACCAACGAACTGGTTGGCTGGGCGCAGGAAGTTTCGCCGATGTATGATGCACGTGAATATGACGTGATCGTATCGTCGGGCGAACAGGTGACTGTCGGTTTGCTGGCGATGGCGCTGCAAAGCATGGATGTGCCTGCTCGTTCCTGGCTTGGCTGGCAGATCCCGATCAAGACCGACGGTGCACATGCCAAGGCCCGCATCAAGGAAATCGACACCACCGAGCTTGATAAGCGCATGAATGGCGGCGAAGTCGTTTGCGTGGCCGGTTTCCAGGGGATCGCACCCGATAACCGCATCACCACCCTTGGGCGTGGTGGATCGGATACGTCGGCGGTCGCCCTTGCCGCGGCACTTAACGCAGATCGTTGCGACATCTATACCGATGTCGACGGTGTTTACACCACCGATCCGCGCATTGTGCCCAAGGCGCGCAAGATCGAAAAGATTACTTACGAAGAAATGCTGGAACTCGCATCCCTTGGTGCAAAGGTTCTGCAAACCCGTTCTGTCGAGATGGCAATGAACCATCGCGTCCGGGTGCAGGTCCGTTCTACCTTTAGTGATGCAGAAGGAACACTTGTTGTAGACGAGGACGAGATCGTGGAACAGGAAGTCGTCAGCGGAATTGCCTATAGCCGTGATGAAGCCAAGATCACCTTGGTGAAAGTTGCGGACAAGCCGGGTATTGCCGCTTCAATCTTCAGCCCGCTGGCTGATGCCAATATCAATGTCGACATGATCGTGCAGAACGTCTCAGAAGACGGCAAAAGCACGGACATGACCTTTACCGTTCCGCGTGGTGAATTCCAGCGTGCGCTTCAGGTGATCGAAAAGAACAAAGACAAGATCGCCTATCAGGAACTGCTCAGCACCTCTGATGTGACCAAGGTGTCGATCATTGGTGTGGGTATGCGTTCCCATGTCGGTGTCGCGCGCAAGATGTTTGAAACCCTTGCGGAAAAAGGCATCAACATTCAGGTCATCTCG
Organism: Thalassospira sp. CA1; assembly: GCF_059052855.1. Lineage (NCBI taxonomy): Bacteria > Pseudomonadati > Pseudomonadota > Alphaproteobacteria > Rhodospirillales > Thalassospiraceae > Thalassospira > Thalassospira sp. CA1. The sequence goes on along the minus strand of NZ_JBZCIA010000011.1, from coordinate 54,918 downwards.
ACCTCGGAAATCAAGGTCAGTGTTCTGATCGCCGAGGAATATACCGAACTTGCCGTTCGTGCGTTGCACACGGCATACGGTCTGGATGCCGAGTAAGTTCAACAGTTTGGCGATTAAGCCGCTGTTAAATTACCTGTAATAATACATACTAGCTGGAGCAGTGTGTTTCAGCCTTTGTAATGAAATGGCAGGAGACCACTGGTCTCCTGCGTTTCTGCTTTGGGGTACAGAGAATATGAGTGATCCGAAAATTGACGCCGCACGGGCGCGCCTGGAAAACCTGTGGGCATCGGGCAAGGAATTCCTTGGCACCGACTACGCCATTATGGCCGGCGCCATGTCCTGGGTTTCAGAGCGTCACCTTGTTTCGGCGGTCTCCAATGCGGGTGGTTTTGGTGTGATTGCCTGCGGGTCGATGACCCCGGATCTGTTGTCGGCTGAAATCGCCGCCACCAAGGAAATGACCAATAAGCCGTTTGGCGTTAACCTGATCACCATGCACCCGCAGCTCAATGAACTGATCGAAGTGTGCCGTGAACACAGTGTTGGTCATGTGGTTCTGGCCGGCGGCCTGCCGTCATCAAACTCGATCAAGCAGGCCAAGGAATTTGCCAAGGTCATCTGCTTTGCCCCGGCACTGGTTCTGGCCAAGAAACTGATCCGCTCGGGTGCTGATGCGCTGGTGATCGAGGGCAGCGAAGCGGGTGGCCATGTCGGCCCGGTATCGCTGACGGTTCTGGCACAGGAAATCCTGCCGGAAGTTTCCGACATTCCGGTTTTCTGCGCCGGGGGGATTGGTCGCGGTGAAGCGATTACCGGTTTGCTTGAGCAAGGGGCATCGGGTGTTCAGATCGGCACGCGCCTTGTATGTGCAGAGGAATGCATTGCGCACCCTGACTTCAAAAAGGCCTTTATCCGTGCAAGTGCGCGCGACGCGGTAACCACCGTGCAGCTTGATGACCGTTTCCCGGTCATTCCGGTACGCGCGCTGGCCAACAAGGGCACCGAAGAATTCCGCAATACCCAGCGTGCCGTGATTGAAAAGTTCCGCGCAGGCGAACTTGACCAAGGCGCTGCACAGCTTGAAATTGAACATTTCTGGGCGGGTGCCCTGCGCCGTGCCGTGATCGATGGTGACGTCGAAAGCGGATCGGTTATGGCAGGACAGTCGGTTGGTATGGTAAAGAAAGAACAACCGGTTTCCGAAATCCTCGAAGAGTTGGTCGAACAGGCCGTTCAATCCCTGGTTAAGAGAGACAGCTAAGTCAAATGAGCATTCCGTCCGCCGCAGTCACAGGTCCGCGACGCCTTCTAAAGCGTGTGCGCGACGTCATGGCTGGACCGGGGACTGCTGAAGAACGCCTCGGACAGATCGTGACCATCATTGCTGCTGATATGGTGGCAGAGGTGTGCTCGGTCTATGTGATGCGTGCGGGCGAAGTGCTGGAATTGTTTGCGACCTGTGGTCTGTCCAAGGAAGCGGTTCACTTGACCCGCCTTCGCGTGGGCGAGGGGATTGTCGGTTTTGTCGCCGCACATGCGCGTCCGCTTAACCTCAAGGACGCGCAAGGCCATCCGAACTTTGCCTATCGTCCGGAAACCGGCGAGGAAATCTATCATTCGATGATCGGTGTGCCGATCCTGCGGGGTGGCCGCATCATCGGCGTGCTTGCCGTGCAGAACCGGACAGAGCGGCTTTATTCCGAGGACGAACAGGAAGCCCTTGAAAACGTCGCCATGGTGCTGGCCGAAATGGTCGCCGGTGGCGAACTTGTCAGCCGTGAGGAATTGATCCCGGCGGACGGTATTGCGTTGTTGCCGCTGCGTCTGGGCGGGGCGCGTCTGGCACCGGGGATTGGCAAGGGCATTGCCGTTTTGCACGAACCGCGCATCGTCATTGACCGCATGGTTTCTGATGACCCGGAAGAAGAACTAACGCGCCTGCGCGAAGCCATGCATGGTCTTCAGAACCATCTTGATAAGATGCTGGAAGCTGTTTCGGGCATCAACGGCATGGATGAAGGCGATGACCCGGGCGATATCCTTGAAGCCTATCGGATGATTGCCCAGGATACCGGCTGGCTGAACCGTATCACCGAAGCCGTCCATACCGGCCTGACGGCCGAGGCCGCGGTTCAGAAGGTGCATGACGATACCCGTGCGCGCATGGCGCAGGTCACCGACCCCTATTTGCGCGAACGGTTGCACGATCTTGAAGATCTGGCCAACCGGCTGTTGCAACATCTTTCGGGGCAGTATCAATCCCCGGCCTTTGGCGATCTGCCCGATGATATCATTCTGGTGGCGCGCAATATCGGCCCGGCAGAACTTCTTGATTATGATCATACCCGTCTGCGTGGTCTTGCCCTTGAAGAAGGCTCGCACACCTCGCACGTTGCAATCGTTGCGCGCGCACTTGATATCCCGGTGCTGGGCGGCGTTAAGGGTGTGCTTGATAAGGTCGAGGCCGGTGATCCGCTGATTGTCGATTCAGACAACAGCCAGCTTTTCGTTCGGCCAAGCGAAGACGTCCGTGCGGTGATTGACGGCGCGTTGCGCGCCCGGGCAGAACGAAAAGCGCTTTACGCCCAGATGCGTGATCTTCCGGCCGAAACGACCGACGGGGCGGAGATTTCACTTAACGTCAATGCCGGGCTTCTGATTGATGTCCCGCATGTGATTGAAAGCGGGGCGGACGGGATTGGCCTCTATCGGACGGAAATTCCGTTCATGGTGCGATCCGCCATGCCCGACATTACCGATCAGACCCGGCTTTATGATCGTATTTTCGAACAGGCTGAAGGCCGGCCAGTGGTTTTCAGGACTCTTGATGTGGGCGGTGACAAATTGCTGCCCTATTGGGAGGATATGACAGAAGAGAATCCGGCGATGGGTTGGCGATCGATCCGGATCACACTGGATCGTCCGGCGGTGCTTGTGCATCAGTTGCGCGCACTGATCCGGGCCGGGCATGACCGCGACCTTTATGTCATGTTCCCGATGATCGCCGAAGTTGCTGAATTTGATCAGGCAAAGGCGGTTCTTGACGAGCAGCTCAAACGTGAAGCCGTACGCGGATTTATCCCGCGCAAGGTCGAAGTCGGAGCCATGCTTGAAGTTCCCGCCCTGATCTGGCAGGCTCCGGCCTTGCTGCAACGGGTTGATTTCCTCTCGGTTGGGACGAATGATCTGTTGCAGTTCATGTTTGCTGCTGACCGCGGCAATCCGAGGATCGAGGGTCGGTATGACACGCTGTCGCCAAGTGTGTTCGCGTTCATGCGCCAGTTGGTGACATTGTGCGATCAAAAGGACGTTCGCCTGACCATCTGTGGTGAAATGGCGGGACGTCCGCTTGAGGCGATGGCCCTTATCGGTTTGGGAATTAAACGCTTGTCGATGGCGCCTGCCTCTGTTGGTCCGGTCAAGGAAATGGTCAGAAGCATGTGTAAGTCTGAAGTCGAGAGTTATATTCTGACGATAATGGATAATCCGACCAGATCATTGCGTTCGCGTCTTAAGGCTTTCGCAATAGATCACGGTGTAAAACTTTAAAAACAATCGCTTTTGGTGGGGATATCTGCTAGTTTTATTGCTAGATCGTAACGTGGGGGTGCGCAGTTGGCGATCAAAAAGCGAAAGGAAGATCATTTGGATGACGAAACCCGAGAACGCCTTCGTTTCAGGCCTTTGTCCGGGGATTCGTCTGCAAATGACAGTGTGATGGACGAACATAAAGACCAGATCGGTGGTTATACCGAGGTCGGGAGCCTTTTGAAGGCGGCCCGCGTTGGTTTGGGGCAAACAGTCGAAGACGTTTGCCGCATGCTTCGTATTCGCAAAATTTACATCGAAGCCATTGAAAGCAGCGACTATGCGGCATTGCCGAATGGTCCGTATGGCCTTGGCTTCGTAAAGGCATACGCCGAACATCTTGGACTGGACGGTGCAGAGATCGCACGTCGCTTCCGCGCAGAAAGCAATGCGCCGGCCGTGCGTAGTGAACTGTCCTTCCCAAAACCCGTACAGGAAAGCCGTGTACCCGGTGGGGCGGTATTGCTGATCGCGGTTATGCTTGGTCTTGGTGCTTATGGCGGATGGTACTACCTGTCGAGCCAGGGCAAAACCATTGCCGATCTGGTTGATCCATTGCCAGAGCGACTTGCAAGCTACTCGACAACGGCAAGCCAGGATTCAGCGCCGCGTAATCTTGAAAACGCCGCAGATGCACAGGCCGCCGAGGCAGAAATCACAACGCCTGCACCGGTCATTGCCGATCAGGAGGTACCAGTTGCCTCTGCACCGGAAAGTGCCGGCAACATGGAAGCACCGGTTGAAGAAACCACCGTTTCCGAGGCCCCGGTCGCAGAACCCGCATCTGAACCCGTAGCCGAAGTCGCAGAAGCAACCGAAGAACCGGCAGAAGCGCCAGTTGTTACCGAGGAAGTCGCAGAAGCCCCGGCGCAGGAAGCTGCACCCGTTGCCAACGAAGTGGTAACCACCACCGAACAGGCACCGGTTGAAGCCGAAGTCGCAGAGGCACCAGCCGCAGAAACGCCGGCTGCACCGGCAGCGGAAGTTGCATCGGTTCCCGCGGCACCCGAAGTTGACGAGGCCGGTGGCGCACGCGTATTTGGCGCGGTCAATGTTGATAGCCGTGTCACCATTTCGGCGGTGGAAACCAGCTGGGTTCGTATTCGCGAGGCAGATGGCAATGTTCTGCTGACCCGGATGCTGACAGCCGGTGATACCTATATGGTTCCGAATCGTGACGGTTTGAAACTTGAAGTCGGCAATGCCGGTGCCCTGACCTATAGCATCGATGGTTCCGAAGCCCAGCCGGTCGGGGAATACGGCGCGGTGATTTCGGACTTCTCGCTTGATGTCGGTGATCTGACCCAGGCAGAAGAACCAACCGTTCAATAGGTTTGGCCAACGCCTGCGGGCGATGAAAACAGACAAAATGCGAAAGGCGATCCGAACGGGTCGCCTTTTTCGTGACAGCTATGCGAAATCTGGCGGAAAATCTGTTAGCCAACGGTTTCTAAACCGCGTTTGATAAGCTATATACACCCCCAAGACATCTAAAACATTTTGGAACCGGAAATGAGCGTCCGCCCATATCGCGATATTGAACGCCGTCAAAGCCGCAAAATCCGTGTCGGTGACGTGGAAGTTGGCGGGGATGCACCGATCTCGGTGCAGTCGATGACCAATACCCTGACCACCGATGTGAACGCGACCGTTGCGCAGATCCATCGACTGGAAGAAGCAGGTGCGGATATCGTTCGTGTGTCCTGCCCGGATCAGGAATCAACCGCAGCTCTGAAAGACATCATCAAACAGGTGCATGTCCCGATCGTGGCGGACATCCATTTCCATTACAAACGCGCGATCGAGGCCGCCGAAGCTGGCGCCGCATGCCTTCGGATCAACCCGGGCAATATCGGGTCGACCGAGCGTGTGCGTGAAGTTGTCAAGGCCGCCAAGGATCATGGCTGTTCGATGCGTATCGGTGTGAATGCCGGGTCGCTTGAAAAGGAACTGCTGGAACGTTACGGCGAACCGTGCCCAGAGGCGATGGTCGAAAGTGCGTTGAACCACGCCAAAATCCTTGAAGATCAGGATTTCCGCGAATTCAAAATCTCGGTCAAGGCATCGGACGTATTCCTTGCTGTTGCCGCCTATTACGGCCTGGCCGAGGCATGTGACTATCCGCTGCATCTTGGCATTACCGAGGCCGGCGGTCTGCGCGGTGGTACGGTGAAATCATCGATTGGCATGGGCAACCTGCTGTGGGCCGGTATTGGTGATACCTTGCGCGTGTCGCTATCTGCCGACCCGGTTGAGGAAATCCATGTTGGTTTTGATATTCTGAAATCGCTTGGTCTGCGGACCCGTGGCGTTCAGATCATTTCCTGCCCGTCCTGCGCGCGTCAGGGCTTTAACGTGGTTGAAACCGTGGCAGAGCTTGAAAAGCGCCTTGCCCATATTTCCACCCCGATTTCGCTGTCGATCATTGGCTGTATCGTCAATGGTCCCGGCGAAGCGCGTGAAACCGATATCGGGCTTACCGGTGGCGGTGGTGGGAACCACAAGATGTATATTTCCGGCCGCCCGGATCACAATATCAGTACGGAAAAGATGGTCGACCATATCGTCGAACTGGTCGAAGAACGTGCCGCCAAGATCGAAGCCGAAGAAGCCGCCAAGAAAACCGCGGCGGAGTAGCAAAGCTTTATTGAGTACTTTTGGCTTTCCGCCACACCGGCGGAAAGCTATTTTCATGTTCGCATGTGTTTGCGCAGATTGATGTTTCGCGCAAATATCTGGAATTCAAGTTAGATCGGAGACCCAAAGTGGCATCGCTTCAACCCGTCCGTGGCACGCACGACCTTCTGCCGGAACAGAACCGTCTGCAGGATTACATCGCGAATACCGCACGCGAAATCGGCGAGTTGTATGGCTACCATCGCATGACCACGCCGATCTTCGAATTTACCGAGGTGTTTGCACGCACCCTTGGCGACACGTCCGACGTCGTGACCAAGGAAATGTACACCTTTGAGGATCGCGGCGGCGAACAGATCACGCTGCGTCCCGAAGGAACCGCGGGTATTGCGCGTGCCTATATTTCCAATGGCATGCAGCAGATGTCACCGGTCAAGGTCAGCTATTATGGCCCGATGTTCCGGTATGAACGCCCGCAGAAAGGCCGTCAGCGCCAGTTCCACCAGATCGGTGCCGAACTGCTTGGCGTCGAACAGGTCGCGGGCGATATCGAAATGATCGGCTATGGCGCGCATATCCTAAAGGCCCTTGGTCTTTGGGACAGCATCACGCTTGAGCTTAACACCCTTGGTGACCCGGAAAGCCGTGCGGCTTATCGCGATGTGCTGGTTGATTACTTCAAGGGCCATTTTGACAAGCTGTCGGAAGACAGCCGTTCGCGCCTTGAAAAGAACCCGTTGCGTATCCTTGATTCCAAGGACGAAGGCGATCGCGAACTGGTGGCCAATGCGCCGCTGTTTGCCGAATACCTTAACGAGCATTCCAAGGAATTCTTCAAGGGCCTGACCGAGGGGCTTGGCGATATCGGCATCAATTACGAGCTGAACCCGCGTTTGGTGCGTGGTCTTGATTATTACTGCCACACCTGTTTCGAGTTCACCACCAACACCCTTGGTGCGCAGGGTACTGTCATGGCCGGTGGCCGTTATGACGGGCTGATTTCGACCATGGGTGGTCCGCAGACGGCCGGGGTTGGCTGGGCCGCTGGTGTTGAGCGCCTGGCATTGATGGTGGGCGAAGCCCCGGCGGGTGCACGCCCCGTGGCGCTGATCCCGATGGGGGACGCGGCCGAGGCCAAATGTCGCACCCTTGCCCAGACCTTGCGCGAAGCGGGTGTTGCGGTCGAGCTTGGCTATTCCGGCAACATGAAAAAGCGCATGAAGCGCGCGGACAAGGCCAATGCCTGCAAGGCTGTTATCCTCGGGGATGAAGAACTTGCCAAGGGTGTGGCCCAGTTGCGCGACCTTGACAGTGGCGAGCAGCAGGAAGTGGCGCTTGATCAACTGGCTGATGTGATCGGCAAAAAGTGAGAATGGTGTGACGGACGCGATTTCGCATGAGGATGCCGGGGATTGGCCGCTGGATCGCCTGATGGTGATCGGCACCAATCATCGGCGCTCAAGCGAGGATACCCGCGACCGTCTTTTCATTGAAGAAGCCCGTCTCCCTCAGTTCTTGGCCGCCATTGAACAGGCCCGTTTGGGTCAGGCGGTTGTAGTTTCGACCTGCAATCGTACCGAAGTTCATCTTTTGGCGTCCGAGGCCGAACGCGGGCGTGAACGCCTGATTGATCTGATGTCGCTGTGGGCGGATCTGGATCGTGATCAGCTTGCGACCGAGCTTTACATCCGGTCTGGCCGGGATGCGCTTCGCCATATGTTTGCCGTTGCGGCGTCACTCGACAGTCTGGTGATCGGCGAACCCGAAGTATTTGGTCAGGTCAAGGACGCACACCGGATCGCGCGCAAGCATGATCTGGTCGGGCGCGAGTTGGAGCTGGTTTATCAGACGGCCTACGCCATTGCCAAAAAGGTCCGCAATCAGACCGGGATCGGGCAGGGGGCTGTATCAATTGCTGCCGCCGCGCAATCGGTTGCGCGCGACCTGCATGGTGACCTTGGCGACTGTACCTTGCTTCTGGCGGGGGCCGGCGACATGGGGGAACTGATCGCCGCATCGCTGGCCGAACGGGGTATCGGACGCATTCTGGTGACGGATCGGCTGGCAGCCCGTGCGCGTCTGGTGGCGCGCAGGCTGGATTGCCACTGGTCGGAAATCGATGATCTGGATCGGCTTTTGGCCGAGGCGGACCTCGTTCTGACCGCAGGCGGATCGCGGCGTTACATGATCGACAAGGATCGTGCGATGGCGGCGGTCAAACGTCGCCGGTTCCGCCCGGTTCTGATGATTGATACGGCCGTGCCGGGGGATATTGATCCGCAGGTCGACGAGATTGACGAGGTTTTCTTTTACCGGATCGAGGATCTGGAAAAGATCGCCGCCGAAGGGCGCGGCGGCCGTGAAGAAAAGGCGGATCAAGCCTGGGCATTGATCGAAGCGGAAATTGATAATTTTGTCCGTGACCGTGCCCAGCGCGCAGCCGTGCCAGCAATCGCCGATCTGCGCAAACGGTTTGAAGCGGTACGCGCAGATGCGCTGGCCGAAAGTCATGGGGATGCGGAAAAGGCGACAAGGCTTTTGATCAATCGCCTTTTGCATACGCCGACACAGGCATTGAAAGATTTGGCGACGACAACAGACGGTGCGGGCACCGTGGAATGGGTCAAGGCCCAGAAACTGTTGTCGCGCCTGTTTGAACTTGAAGACAAGCCGCTTGGCCGCGATGACGTGCCAAGCGACCCTGAACAGGAGAATAAAGAGTGAGTTTGGACCTTGGGAAACTCGAAGGCGTTACACGCCGGTTCGACGAACTCAATTCGCTTCTCTCAAGCGGAGAGCTTGATGGGGATGGCTTTTCAAAGCTGTCGCGCGAACATGCAGAATTGGCCCCGGTGGTCGAAGCGATCGAAGCGTATAAAAAGCTTCTGAACGATCTGGAAGAAGCCGAGGAAATCCTGGCCGATCCGGCAAGCGATCGCGATATGCGCGAAATGGCCGAAGCCGAAAAATACGACATTCAGGATAAGCTGCCCGAGGCAGAGCGTCAGATGAAACTGATGCTGATCCCGAAAGATACGGCTGACACCAAGAACGCCATCCTTGAAATTCGCGCCGGTACTGGCGGGGAAGAAGCCGCCCTGTTTGCCGCCGATTTGTATCGCATGTATCAGCGTTACGCCGAAGGCCGCGGCTGGAAATTCGAACAGATGGACGCCAGCGAAAACGACCTTGGCGGTTTCAAGGAAGTCATCGTCAACGTATCGGGGACGGATGTGTTTGCCCGCCTGAAATTTGAAAGTGGCGTGCATCGTGTTCAACGTGTGCCGGTGACCGAAGGTGGCGGGCGTATTCATACATCGGCCGCGACCGTGGCTGTGCTGCCAGAGGCCGAAGAAGTCGATATCAAGATTGATCCCAAGGATCTGCGTATTGATACCTATCGTTCACAGGGTGCGGGTGGTCAGCACGTCAACACCACCGATAGTGCGGTGCGCATTACCCATATTCCGACCGGTGTGGTTGCCGCCAGTCAGGAAGCAAAGTCGCAGCACAAGAACAAAGAAAAAGCCATGAAGATGCTGATGTCGCGTCTTTATGATCAGGAACGCGAAAGTAAGGACAGCGAACGCGCGGCTGACCGTAAATCACAGGTCGGATCAGGCGACCGTTCGGAGCGCATTCGTACCTATAACTTCCCGCAAGGGCGCGTGTCCGATCATCGCATTAACCTCACACTTTATCGCCTGGATGATTTCATTGCCGGCGGCCCGGCAGTTGATGAAATGATTGATGCCCTGATCGCCGAAGAGCAGGCCCAGAAGCTTGCCGAAATTGAAAGTTGATCATGCCTTCTGACACCTCATCGACCCTTGGCAGCCTGATGGCTGAGGCCGTCGCGGCCTTAACCGATGCCGGTATTGAAAACGCGCGGATGGATGCGCGTATTCTTTTGGCACGGGCCGCGGGTGTTGATGGGGGCCGGATCAGTGCATGGCCCGAAGACATTGTACCTGATGACAAGGTGGAAACTTTTCGGGCGATGATTGCGCGCCGCGTCGGGCATGAACCGGTTGGTCGTATCTTGGGCGAACGTGATTTCTGGCGCCATACTTTCAAGCTGTCATCCGAAACGCTTGAGCCCCGCCCGGACAGTGAAACACTTGTCGAATGGGCGATTGATTTCCTTGAGGACGCAGATGCGCCGCGCATTGTTGATTTCGGCACCGGGACGGGGTGTTTGTTGTTGTCCGCGATTGGCGATCTGCCAGGCGCGACGGGTATCGGACTTGATCTAAGCGCTGGTGCCGTGGCCTGTGCACGTGAAAATGCCAAGCTGCTTGAGCTTGATGATAGCGTCGAGTTTCGCGTCTCGGATTGGGACAGTGCCCTTGATGACAAAGACCGGGAAGAGGGATTTGACCTTGTGATGTCAAACCCGCCCTACATCACCTCCGACGAGATGACGACCCTGTCGCCGGAGGTGCAAAAGTTTGATCCCCGTCTTGCCCTGACAGATGAGGGGGATGGCTTGGCGGCCTATCGTGTTTTGTCGCGTGTTGCGTTTGATCTGGCAAAGCCCGGCGGTTTCGTCATCTTTGAAATCGGTCGCGGGCAGGAAAACGATGTCGGACAGATGCTGGTTGAGGCCGGTTTTGTCGGGGTGGAGTATCGCGAAGACCTTGGCGGAATTGTCCGCTGCGTTGCGGCAAAGAAAACCCGTTGTTCCGTCGGACGTTGCGTAATCTGATATTTCCGCACCTGTGATGTAAAAAAAGCGCAGGCGAGTGAAAAAAACAGTTGGAATAACCCGTCAAGCCATATAGGTTGAATCGAACGGGCCGGGTGCCCAACGCGCTTATGAAAGCGCCGTGTTCCCCTGTAAACAGTCGACAATCTCCGTTCCTTTCAAGGTTCCCGGCAGGTTTGTAAAAATAATGCCGTGATCGGCGCTGTTTAGCGGGAAATATGTTTTTCAGACGGAGTGGTTCCGGAGCCGATGATGCTACCGGATTGTCCTTCAACACCAAAGTCATGTTGATATGAGAAATAACAATAAACGTCCGCGCGGACGGCAACAGTCGAATAAACGTCCAGTAAATCCAAAATTTCAGAATTTTGACAGTAATGGACCGGACGGCCGCGTACGCGGTAACGCCCAACAGGTCTATGAAAAATACATTTCCCTTGCGAAGGATTGCACCGACGATCCGGTTCTTGCGGAAAACTTCTATCAGCACGCGGAACATTACCACCGCATCCTTCAGGCTGCCCAGGAATGGGAAAACCAGCGCCGTGAGGAACGTGGTGGTGACAACAATCGTCAGCGCAACAATCGTGGCCGTGACGACCGCAATGATGGCCAGTCAAATCAGAACGATGATCAACAGGGTGACGCCAACGAAAACGCAGAAAATGCGTCAAACAATGGCGACGACAACACCCCGGTAGAGGCAGAAAATACTTCTGCTGAAACATCGGATGATGATGGTGGCCGTCCGAAACGCGCCCCGCGTGCGCGTCGTTCGGATGCACGTGGTCCGGGCCGTGGTCGCCCGCGGAAATCAGATGATGACGCCAGCGCAGAGGAAAGCGCACCGGCAGAAGCATCTGGTGATGATGCACCGGCAAGTGCCGATAGAACCGACACTGCCGAGCAGGGCGAAGACGGTGAGAAAAAACCGCGCCGTGCCGCAAGCGGTACCGCACGTACCCGTGGTCGCCATCCGACCGCCCGCCGCGGTCGTAGCCGCGCAGCTGGTCGCGATGAAGAAGAAGGTGCCACCTCTGATGAAGGATCCGAGCCGGTTTCGGCCTGATCTGACCCGAGGCGGTCTTTCAACATGACAAACACCCCTGCAAGCACATCGCTTGCAGGGGTGTTGTCGTTTGTACCATGTGTAAAACCGCGCATTCCCCCAAAGACTCAGTGCTTTAAGGGGCGTAAAACTGTATAAGCATATAATTGAACATCCCGTGCAACCTTCGATTATTTTTCGCGCGGGTGCAGGGACAAATCATCAATAAAACCGTGGAAGCAAGATCGGGATAAAAGAACCGGCATCTTTTCACGGTGCAGGCGCATTCGTGGGGAGTGATAGATGGGGACTGGCTTATTTCGGGTCGTCATGGTTTTGCTGTGGGCTCTTGGCGGTATGGTTATCGCCCTTGGGCTGTTTAATGGTGATTACGAGTTGGCCCTTTTGGGGGCTGTCTGTTTCATCGTCCCGATGTTCATTCCGCTGGTTGTCATCATCCTGAACCGAATGAAGCCATCATCATCGTCCAAATCGCAAAAGAAGAAACTGGGCGGAAAAGGGTCTGGTGGTCGTGGCGAGGGTGCGTGGGCCACTGTTGAAGACCTTAATGGTCGCAAGCTGCTTGAAAGCAATCCGTCCTTCGTTCTGGGGCGTTGGGGGGATGACAAGCGCCTGATCGGGGCCAAGGGCCTTAAGCGGGTGATTACCTTTTCAACCAAACCCGAAGAGTTTTATCGCGCCTCGGCAGAGCCAAACGCGCTTTTGCATACCGGCAATCTGTTTGTTTATGAGCGCCATGGCAGCATCTTTCGCGCCATTCATGATCGCCGCACCAAGCTTGGACAAAGACTGATTGTCATTGATCCGCACAAACAAACCGGCGTCGAAACCCAGCAGTTCAACCCGTTCGATTTCATCCGCCAGCAGGGGGAAGGAATGATCACCGATACCGGCTTTATCGCCGATACGCTTTTGGCGCCGGTATTTGTCAAGGAACTCGACGAACAGGAAGTCCGTATTGCACGGACGTTGTTGCAGGGCTTTATCGTTTACACGATCCAGCGCAGCGCCAAGGAAGACCGCAACCTTGCCGAGGTACGTCGCAACCTGATCATGCCATCGCACCGGTTCTACAAAACCCTTGAAGAACTGATGGGGATTGAGTCTGCGGATGGCCGCATATCCGAAGTCGCGCTGAATATCCTTGATATGACCGAAGATCAGCGGATGAAGATTATCGAAGCCTGCCGTGCCGCCACCGAAGAATTCGACAATCCGCAAATCGCACGTCTGGTCAGCAAAAGCAGCTTCACACTTGAAGACATCACCAGTGGCCCGGTTTCGATCTTTATCGTTGGTCAGCTTGGCGGTGATAACCCGGAAGTTCAGCCATCCTTTAGCCGCGTGATGCTGACAGGCATGATGAACCTGCTTAATCAGCGTGGCTGGAAGTCGGGCGATCCGGAATTCCTGGTCTTGTTGGATGGGATCGAAAATGTTGGCCGGATGCCGTTGTTCGAGCGGCTTCTGGGCGGCGGATATGGCGAGGGGATGATCGTCTGGCCGGGGTTCTCTGGTGTCAGCGGCCTGATGGATGTCTGCCTGAACTGGGAAAATGTCGTCGGCCGGGTGGACGCTATTTCGGTTCTGAGCCAGGAAGGGGCGTTTAACCTGGACTGGGTTTCGGGCCTGACAGCAATGTCGAAATTTGATGACACCGGTGGTGGCAAGGATACCAGCCGCCCGGTGCATTTACGGTCTCAGGATAATCAACCCATCCTGCGATCCGCCGAAGTGGCGCGCTTCCCCAAGGAAGAACAGATATTGTTCCGCAAGGGATGCCCGCCCATTCGTGCGCACCGCATTGATTGGTATCACGATGAGATGTTCAAGGGCATCGCCGTACACGCCCCGACATTCAATTCTGGCAACTGATAACGGCCCTTAGGCGACGGTCACGGTCAGCTTGTCACCCGGTGTGATCATGCCGTCTTCAAGCGCTTCGATGTAAATCCCCATATAAAGGTGGTTTACCCCTTTGCGCAGCATCAGTGGCACGTTGATGTCGGAAATCGCTGTGTCGGGATTAACGCTTGTTGCCTTGCAGCGCGTGATCGGATGGACGACGCGGAACGACAAATCATTGATCTTGATGATTTTGTCTTCGTTCCATTCAAGCTCTTTCCACGGCTCCAGCCCGTCGATCAACAGGTTGCCGCGAAAACGCATCGGATCGATTTCGCTTTGCACGATGCGCGAACCAAAATCACGGATCGATGCCAGGTTCAGCAGCGATATGTAAGGTTCTTTCATGTCGCCGAAATTCGTATCGGGAACTGAATAGATCTTGGGCGTGCCGGCGATCTCGTTTTTCAGAAACGCCTTGAGGAAATCCTCAACCACGGTGCGGCCCATGCTATCGTCCAGCTTGCCTTTGCAGATGGCGCGGCCATTTCGAAGGATGGTCAGGGTGCAGGTGGCGTCGTCATATTCGGTGCCGATTTCAGCCAGCTTGGGCGTGTTGACCAATTGCAGGAAGTTGCTTTTGCGGGCCCATTCGTGAACACCTTCCTGTCCGACAGATGATTGGGTTGCAATGACAAAGCGACGATCATCGGTAATCATGTGGTGTGCGCTGATTTTTGCCTGTTTAAGGTCAACACCGCGCATTCCCTTGACCGGGTATCTTTTGATGGCTTTGAGTTCGATCGTCATGATCACTATTCCTGTATGGCGCTTTGGCATGCCGGAAAAACGGGACGAATGGCATGTCTGGTTTGTTTATTCGGGCGACGTTAGAACGTTGTTTTGCCAAGGGCAACCCCCGAAGGGACTGGCAAGCAATGTCCTTAGTTCAGTATCCTCATATGATATCTAGAATAATGACAGAAAGTTGTGCTGCGGTGCACAAATAATTCTTGCAACTTTTGTAGGGGTATATGGTTGCAAACACGCTAGACTGAGACATATCAATGTTGTCGCTGTCGAAATAATCTATAATTTTAGAATTCGGTAATGACACCAATGCCGTGGACGCTTCCAAGAAGGTCCACATCGTTTGAATACTGTTGACTCAAGGAGTGACAGGAATGGAATTTGAAAACTTTACGGATCGGTCAAAAGGCTTTCTGCAGTCAGCGCAATCGCTTGCGTTGCGTGAAAACCATCAGCAATTTGTCCCGATTCATCTGCTTAAGGTGCTGCTTGACGACGAAGAAGGTCTGGCAGCCAATCTGATCAAGGCATCCGGCGGCAAGCCCAAGCTTGCCCAGGAACGGTGCGCGCAGGAACTGGCGAAATTGCCAAAGGTTTCCGGCGGCAATGGTCAGATTTATCTTTCATCTGAATTTGCCCGCCTGATCGATCAGGCACAGGAAGTCGCCAAAAAAGCCGGTGACAGCTTTGTCACGGCTGAACGGCTGCTTCTGACCATTGCACTTGATCCGAAATCAACCGCGGGCAAGGTCTTGGCCGATGCCGGTGTTACTGCACAGGCGCTGAACGGTGCGATCAATGACATCCGCAAGGGCCGCACGGCCGATAGTGCGGGTGCCGAAAACCAGTATGACGCGCTTAAGAAATATGCCCGTGACCTGACCGAGGCGGCGCGCGAAGGTAAACTTGATCCGGTCATTGGCCGTGATGAGGAAATCCGTCGTGCGGTGCAGGTTCTGTCACGCCGGACCAAGAACAACCCGGTTCTGATCGGTGAGCCCGGGGTTGGTAAAACCGCAATTGCCGAAGGTCTGGCACTGCGTATCGTCAAGGGTGACGTTCCCGAAACGCTTAAGGACAAGAAACTTCTGTCGCTTGACCTTGGTGCTTTGATTGCCGGTGCGAAATTCCGTGGTGAATTTGAAGAACGCCTGAAAGCGGTCCTGAGCGAGATTGAATCAGAGGCCGGTCAGGTCGTCCTGTTCATTGACGAATTGCACACCCTTGTCGGGGCTGGTAAGGCCGAAGGATCGATGGATGCATCGAACCTTTTGAAACCGGCCTTGGCCCGAGGTGAGTTGCACTGTGTGGGTGCGACGACTTTGGATGAATACCGTAAGCATATTGAAAAGGACGCGGCCCTTGCCCGTCGTTTCCAGCCGGTATTTGTTAGCGAGCCGTCGGTTTCCGACACGGTATCGATCCTGCGCGGGATCAAGGACAAGTACGAGCTTCATCACGGGGTTCGTATTGCCGATGCCGCACTGGTCGCGGCCGCTACGCTTTCGAACCGTTACATCACGGATCGGTTCCTGCCTGACAAGGCGATCGATTTGATGGACGAAGCATCGTCGCGTCTGCGCATGGAGCTTGACTCCAAGCCAGAGGAAATCGACGAACTGGATCGCCGGATCATCCAGCTCAAGATCGAGCGTGAAGCGCTCAAGAAAGAGCAGGATAGCGCATCCAAGGATCGTCTTGGTCGTCTGGAAAAGGAACTGGCCGAGCTGGAAGGCAAATCGGCTGAGCTGACCGCGAAGTGGGAAGCCCAGAAGAAGGAACTTGCCGCTTCGACCCACATCAAGGAACAGCTTGATCAGGCGCGTGGTGAACTTGAACGTGCGATGCGCGATGGCAAGCTTGATCGCGCCGGGCAGCTTCAATACGAAGAAATCCCGGCCCTTCAGGCGCTGCTTGAAAAGGCGGAAAACGATCCGTCGCGTGGCATCAAGGAAGAAGCGGTCACCGAAAAGCACATCGCGTCCGTGGTTTCGCGCTGGACCGGTATTCCGGTCGACAAGATGCTCGAGGGTGAGCGTGAAAAGCTTCTTGAAATGGAAGACACGCTGCGCAAACGGGTTGTCGGTCAGGATGATGCCGTTCGATCAATCTCGAACGCGGTGCGCCGTGCACGTGCAGGCCTGCAGGATCCAAACCGACCGATCGGTTCGTTCCTGTTCCTTGGTCCTACGGGTGTCGGTAAAACCGAGCTGACCAAGGCCCTTGCCCAGTTCCTGTTTGATGATGAACAGGCCATGGTGCGGATTGATATGTCCGAATTCATGGAAAAGCATGCGGTGGCCCGCCTGATCGGTGCGCCTCCGGGCTATGTCGGCTATGAGGAAGGCGGTTCGCTGACCGAGGCGGTACGTCGTCGTCCATATCAGGTTGTCCTGTTTGACGAGGTCGAAAAGGCACATCCCGATGTGTTCAACGTCCTGCTGCAGGTTCTTGATGAAGGTCGCCTGACCGATGGACAGGGCCGGGTTGTGGATTTCCGCAACACGCTGATTATTCTGACCTCGAACCTGGGCGGGGAAATCCTTGCGAATCAGGAACCGGGTCATGACAGCGGCGAAGTCCGGGCCCAGGTCATGGAAATCGTTCGGGCATCGTTCCGTCCGGAATTCCTCAACCGACTGGATGAAACCATCCTGTTCCATCGTTTGCATCGCGATCAGATGAGCAAGATTGTCGATATCCAGCTTGGTCGCCTTGATAAGTTGCTGGTTGATCGCAAGATCACCTTGAAACTTGATGATGCCGCGAAGGATTGGTTGGCTGAAAAAGGCTATGACCCGGTTTACGGGGCCCGTCCGCTCAAACGCGTGATCCAGCGTTATCTGCAGAACCCGTTGGCGATGCAGATCCTCGAAGGCGGGATCAAGGATGGCGACACTGTTCCGGTTTCGACCGAAGCCAACGACCTTTTGCTTAATGGTAAAAAGGTCGAGGTTGTTGAATAAGGTCGCCTGATACCTCACATGCAAAACCCCGGTTGGTTAACCGGGGTTTTGTCTTTTTCGGGCCATGTTTTTTGGCCATTGTCTCGTTTGCTGATACACAACTATCAAAAACCGCAGGGCCGCAGATGCGCAAACGCAATTCCAATTTCCTTTTTAAAACCGGTGCAGTGGCACTTGTCATGGGTGTTATGGCTGCCGGTGCAATCGTTCCCGCAAATGCCCAGTCGTTCTTTGACAAGGCCAAAGAGGCCCTTGGCGATGCGATGAACTCATCGGGGTCGGGAAGCACGTCTGGTGGTTCTGGTTCTGGCGTTTCCGCGCTTTCATCCGACACGGTCGAGCAGGGCCTGAAACAGGCGCTTGATATGGGTGTGGAACTGGTCACCGACCAACTTGGTGCGGTTGATGGTTTTAACGCCGATCCGGTTGCGCATATTCCATTGCCCGACGAAGTTCAGACCGCGCAGAAATTGTTAAGCGCGGCGGGGCTTGGCAGCTATGCCGATGAAATCGAACTGCGCATGAACCGTGCGGCCGAACAGACCATGCAGGATGCCGGCGATATTCTGGTTAATGCGGTGCGCCAGATGACGGTCGCCGATGCTAAGGGCATATTGCAGGGCCCGGATGATGCCGCGACCCAGTATCTGCGCCGTGTATCGGGCACTGATATCGAAGGACGTTTGCGGCCAATGATTACGGATGCGTTGTCAGACACCGGGGCGTTATCGCTTTATGATCAGATGCTTGGACAATATGACCAACTGCCGTTTGTGCCGGATCTAAAAGCATCGCTAACCGATCACGCAACTGCCAAGGCGATGGATGGTTTGTTCCATTATATCGCTGTGCAGGAAGCCGATATTCGAAGCGACCCGACGCGATGGACCACCGATATCCTGAAAAAGGTCTTCTCAACCGTAAACTAGGGGGCACCCCTAGCGGTATTTTTCCGGCAACGGTTCCCAGCGATCGCGCATATCTGCAAGGGTTTCGTCGGGTACCATATGGATGCTGCCGAAACGGCCATGGCATTCGACAATCTGCAACAGAATGTCGTGCTTTTCGGCCATGTCGATATAGGCCTTCATTTCCCAGAAACGGGTGAAGGTGTTGGACACAACAACGTCATATCCCTCCGACAGGGCGTTATGGCATTCGGCTTCGCAGCGGGCGTGGGTTTGCGACAGGCGGGTGCCGTCAAACTCGTAAAACCCTTCATGATCGACCATGAACATGTCGGCTTCCAGATGGACCGCACCGGTCGCCTGACACAGATTTTTGGCCAGTGTCGATTTGCCTGATCCGGGAAGACCCCGGACTAGGGTAAGGGTTTGTTTGATTTCTTTGGGGCGGGTCATCGTCAATCTGGTCTGTCGTTTGGCGTTTATTGGCCGCTGCGCTTACGCTGATAAAGGCCATCAAGCTGCTTGGCATAGGCTTCGCGGATTTTATGGCGACGGATTTTCATCGAAGGCGTCAGCATTTCGTTGTCGATGGTAAAGGCTGCTTCGGCAAACATGAAGCTGCGTACCTTTTCAATGGTCGACAGGCGTTGATTGACGTGATCAATCGCAGTGCGGATGACTTTGCGGAATTCGTCGTTTTTGCCAAGGGCTTCAATATCATTCGATAGCCCGTTATCGCGGGCAAATTCGCGCATGAAGTCTTCGTCCGGCCAGACAACCGCCACCAGATAGGGTTTGTCATCGCCATAGACCATGGCTTGTGAAATCTCGGTCTCGAGCGTCATCAGGCCTTCGATCCGCTGCGGCGAGATGTTGTCGCCTCCGGAATTGACGATGATATCCTTCTTGCGATCGGTGATCATCAGGCTGCCCTGTTCATCGAACTTGCCGATGTCACCGGTATGCAGCCAGCCATCAATGATGGCGGCAGCCGTCACGTCGGGCAGGTTCCAGTAGCCCTTCATCATGCTTTCGCCGCGCAGCAGGATTTCACCATCTTCGGCGATTTTGACTTCCGCGCCGACCATCGGCGGGCCGACTGTGCGCAGTTTGTTGTTTTCAGCACGGTTGCACGAAACCACCGGGGCAAATTCGGTCTGGCCATAGCCCTGAAGAATGCGAATGCCGCAAGACACGAACAGAACACCCAGTTCATAATTCAGCGGTCCGCCGCCCGATACCATTGCCTTGATCCGGCCGCCAAAACGCTGGCGCAGCTTGCGACGCAGAAGCAGCTCGCAGGCAAAGTTCTGAAGCTTTTCAAGCAGGTTAAGCCGTTCGCCTTCGTAATTCTTGCGCCCCAGACGCAGGGTCAGGTTAAACAGCTTTTGCTTGATGCCGCCTTCCTTTTCGACCATGCGGCTGATGCGCTGATAAAGCATTTCATACAGGCGCGGCACAGCCGTCATGATGGTCGGGCGGACTTCGGCCAGGTTGGCGGCCAGTTTATCAAGCCCCTCGGCGTAATAGATCTGGGCATCAATACTGATCGGGAAATAAAGCCCCGCAGTATGTTCATAGGAATGCGACAGCGGTAGGAAGGACAGGAAGATTTCCTCGTCAATGCCAAGGGTTTCGATGATGTCAAACGCGCCCATGCAGTTCGACAGGATCGCCCCATGGCTTAGCATCACGCCCTTGGGCGATCCGCCCGTGCCGGATGTATAAATCAGACAGGCAAGATCATCGCGCTTGATCGTTGAAATCCAGGCATCAACGTCATGGGTCAGGCCGCGCCCCTTGGCAATCAGATCGTCCCAGCGTGAAATAGTGATGTCACCAACAAAGCTTTGTCCCCATTCTTCCATCATGATCGCATGGCGGCAGCGACCGCTATCAAGGGCGGCGTGCAGGAAGGGCTGGGCAAGTTTCTTGGTCGAGATAATGGCAATCGCCGCACCACTGTCCTCGATCGCGTGCAGATGGTCGCGCTCGGTATTGGTGGTGTAGGCGGGAACGGTCATTGCGCCAACGCACATGATGGCAAGATCGGCTATGCCCCATTCGGTGCGGTTTTCCGACACCAGCAAGACCCGGTCACCGGGACGCACGCCAATGTCATAAAGGGCACGTGCAAGGGCCCGGACCTGATCGGCAGCCTCTTGCCAGGTGGTGGGGACAAATTCCTTGCCCTCGGGGTCCTTGGTCCAAAGAAACGGCTTATCGCCATGTTTCTTCGCCTTGTCGAAAAACATGGTCGGCAAGTTTTGCCAGTCGGCATAATCCTGCAAACTCGTCATGACGTTTCCTTGCCTCACTTTTTGATCCCGGGAACGGGCAATCTTTGTGCTGCCCTGATGGGGACGTTGCACTAAACCTTATACCTGCACAACGGTCGCGCAGATTGGAATAAACGAACGTTCCAAGATGAATTTGTTATCAGGGATTGCACAATTGCGCAGCCTGAAAATGACATTTTAAAGTCCGAATTGTCACCGATATCACAGCAACGTGCGTTGCAATGCCTTGTTCCGGCGCAAGTGTACTGCAAATTGCAGTTTGTTTGGGCTGGATATGGCTTTGCGGTTGTCGATGGTGCAAGGAACGATATGATCGACCCAGCAATTTGAAACCGTATTTGTGAACAGGTCTGGTGCTATGGCTTTGACAGGCTATATATCGGGTCAGGATGATCAAAGAGACTGTCTGGAGGACAAATGAACGCGATCAACAAGAATTTGCCGACCTGGGATCTGACCGATCTCTATAACGATCTGAAAGACCCGAACATTCGGCGCGATCTTGATGATGCCAAAAGCCGCTCTCAGGCGTTCCAGAAAAGCTATCAGGGCAAACTCAATGACCTGTCGGGCGATGAACTGGCAGCCGCCATTGTCGAATACGAAGCCATCAGCGAGATTTGCGGTAAGATCGGCTCGTTTGCCCAGCTTAAATATGCCGGGGATAGCTCGGACGCAGCCATTGGCCAGTTCTATCAGTTCGTTCAGGAAGAAATGACCGGCATTTCCAGCCTGTCGCTGTTCTTTGGTCTTGAAATCAACCGGATCGAAGAAGCATCGCTCGATGCGAAATACGAACAAAGCGAAGCGCTTCGTCGTTATCGCCCGTGGCTTGATGAAAACCGTGCCTTCCGCCCGCATCAGCTGTCGGACGAGGTCGAGCAGGTCCTGCATGAACGCCGCGTTGCCGGATCAGCCGCATGGGTGCGTTTGTTTGATCAGACCATGGCAGAGCTCCGCTTCCCGATTGATGGCGAAGAGCTGACCATGTCAGATGCCGCCAACATGCTGTCTTCAAGCAAGGTTGACGACCGTAAGAAGGCCGCGAAATCCATCGGCGACGTTCTGGGCAAGAACATCAAGCTTCTGGCGCACATCACCAATACCCTTGCCAAGGACAAGGAAATTGATGATCGCCTGCGTAAATTCCCAACCCCGGTATCGTCGCGCAACCTGTCCAACCAGGTCGAGGACGAAGTTGTCGATGCGCTGAACACTGCCGTTAAAAACAGCCACGCCGATCTGTCGCATCGCTATTACCGCCTGAAGGCGAAGTGGTTCGGTGTCGATCAGCTTGATTACTGGGATCGTAACGCGCCGCTGCCCGATGATGATGATCGTCAGATTGACTGGGATACCGCGCGTTCGACCGTTCTTAAGGCCTATGGTGAATTCTCCCCGGAACTGGCAGAAGTCGGTCAGAAATTCTTTGATAACCCGTGGATCGATGTGCCGCCGCGTGCGGGCAAGTCATCGGGCGCCTTTGCCCATCCGACTGTGCCGTCAGCACATCCGTATTTGCTGCTGAACTATCACGGCAAAACCCGCGATGTGATGACGCTTGCCCATGAGCTTGGCCATGGTGTGCATCAGGTGCTGGCGGCAGAGCAGGGCTATTTCCTGTCTGATACGCCGCTGACGCTTGCGGAGACTGCATCGGTGTTTGGTGAAATGCTGACCTTCCAGTCGATGCTGCGTTCGGAAAGCGATCCGAAGATGAAGCGCATCATGCTGGCCGGCAAGGTTGAGGATATGCTCAACACCGTCGTGCGTCAGATCGCGTTCTTTGAATTTGAAAAACGCGTGCATGAAAAGCGCCGCGAAGGTGAATTGACCGTTGATGAGATCTGCGAGATCTGGATTGCCGTACAGCATGAAAGCCTGGGCGATGCCATCCGCTATGAAGATGAATACAAGTACTACTGGTCTTATATTCCGCACTTCATCCATTCGCCGTTCTATGTCTATGCCTATGCCTTTGGCGATTGCCTGGTGAACTCGCTTTATGACGTTTATCAGGGTGCCGAAGACGGCTTCCAGCAGAAGTATCTCGATATGCTGAAAGCCGGGGGCACCAAACGGCACAAGGAACTTCTGGCACCGTTCGGACTTGATGCATCGGACCCGGCCTTCTGGCAGCGGGGCCTTAATATGATCAAACGCATGATCGACGAGCTGGAGGAGCTTTCCTTATATGAGTGATAACGACGATGATTATACCGCCGCAAACGAGGAAAACAGGTTTGGCGGGCGGGTTCGTCGTTATGCACGGGTGGGCGCATCGGCCAGTAAACTGGCCGCGCGCCTTGCCACGGGAAAAATGTTCGGCGGCGAGATTGATCACGCCAAATATGCCGCCGAACTGACCTCGGCCCTTGGCGGGCTCAAGGGCCCGTTGATGAAGGTCGCGCAGATCCTGTCGACCATCCCCGATGCCCTGCCCAAGGAATATACCCAGGCCCTCGCCGAACTTCAGGCAGATGCGCCCAGCATGGGCTGGCTGTTTGTCAAACGCCGCATGCGAAGCGAACTGGGAGCCGGGTGGCAGTCGAACTTCACCGATTTCAGCCACGATGCCGTGGCGGCGGCGTCACTGGGGCAGGTGCACAAGGCGACCCTGCCCGATGGGCGGGATGTTGCGTGTAAGCTGCAATACCCGGATATGTCGGCAACGGTTGAGGCCGACCTTAAGCAGCTGCGCGCAGCCTTTGCGATCTATAAGCGCTATGACAGTGCGATTGATGCGCAAAACATTCAGGAAGAACTGACCGCCCGCCTGCGCGAAGAACTCGACTATGAGCGTGAAGCCAAGCATATGCGCCTTTATCGCCATATGCTGGCCGATGAGGCGTGTGTTCATGTGCCCGAACCGTTCGATGAACTGACCACTAAGCGGCTTTTGACCATGACCTGGCAAACCGGGCAGAAATTCAAACACTTCCTTGAAAGCGATCCTGATCAGGATGCGCGCAACCAGGTGGCGCTTAATATGTTTCGTGCCTGGTATGTGCCGTTTTACCGTTATGGGGTGATCCATGGCGATCCGCATCTGGGCAATTACACCCTGCGGGATGATCGGTCGGTCAATCTTCTAGATTTCGGCTGTATCCGTATCTTCAAGCCCGACTTCGTAAGAGCGGTGATTACACTTTATGAAGCACTGCGTGACGAGGACGAGGAAAAGGCCGTGTCAGCTTACGAAAACTGGGGCTTTGAAAACCCATCACGCGAACTGATTGATGTGCTTAATATCTGGGCCAGCTTTGTGTATGGCCCGATCCTGGATGACCGCGAACGCAAGATGGGCGAAACCAACTCTGTCGCCTATGGCGCAGAGGTCGCAGGCAAGGTGCATCAGGAATTGCGCCGTGTCGGCGGCGTCAAACCACCCCGCGAATTCGTTCTGGTTGACCGCGCGGCGGTCGGACTTGGCGCGGTGTTCCTGCGTCTTGATGCAGAGGTGAATTGGTATCGCCTGTTTAACGATCTTGTCGGCGATTTTGACGTGGCAAAACTTGAAGCCCGTCAAAAAGATGCGCTGGCCCAGATCGGGCTGGAACGCCCAGACTGATAAGGCGTGCAAGTCGTCGCATTCACCAACATATCCGGACCCAAGCGAGTCGGGTTTTCAATGCAGAGTCGAGCGCCCGTTTGGGCAAATTGCGCGACGGAAAATTCGATTTTTGATGTCTGATCCGGTTTGGTTTCCCAAAAATTGAGAATATTTTTGCGAACCTTTTTGCGTTTGCAACGTTCCCTATTGCGTGCCCATTTGGGAATAAATGAAGACTTGGGCGTTTATTTGTAAGATAATATTCACTTACAACGTGAGGCGAAAACAGGGGAAACTGCCAAAAATCAACGTTCTATTGTGTGACGATCCGGATCAGGACCTGTTCCATAATGGAAATGAAATGTGCGAATTTCCGCACATAATGGATTTTTCGATATATTAACTGATTTAAAGTTAAAGTGCTTTTTTGTCGGTTTTTCGGATTGTGGTTGCCGATCAGAAATCGCATCTTGCTTTCAACGCAGACATGCAGGGCGTCATTGATTGTTTGTCCTGAGCACCAATGGCGGGTGGGACCTGATATGTCAGCAAGGTTTTTTGCCTTGTAATGCGTGGTGGGAAAGTGGGCGGTTTCTTCTGCGATTGCTGAAGAACCGCCTTTTTCTTTTTCGGGCCGCTTTAGGTGTAGGTGTGCTGGCCCGGATGACTTGAACTGGACAAGGGTTGCCCGGTGATCGGTCCAAAAGGAGCGCGAAATGACGTTCTGGAACCGGTTGCATTGAATGAAGACGGATTGTCAAACTGACCAATCATTTAGGGAAGGAGGTCAAACGCGATGAAACTGGCCGTTCCAAAGGAAATATGGCCCGGGGAAAAGCGCGTTGCCGTCACGCCAGAGACCGTGAAAAAGCTTAAGGCTCTGGGGTTTGACGTTGCAATCGAGGCTGGCGCCGGAATAGACGCCGCCATACCGGATGATCGCTTTGTCGATGCTGGTGCAACCATTGCCAAAACAATGAAAACCACCGTGAAGGATGCTGATGTCATCTTCAAGGTGCGCCCACCTGTCATTGACGGCAAAACCAACGAATTAACCGCCTATAAAAAGGGGGCCGCAGTTGTGGCCCTGCTTGAGCCCTATGATCGCAAAGACCTGATCGAGGCGATGGCAAAGGCCGGTGTTGATGGCTATTCGATGGAACTGATGCCGCGTATTTCACGCGCACAGTCGATGGATGTGCTGTCCTCGCAATCCAACCTTGCGGGCTATCGCGCCGTTCTGGATGCCGCCCATGAATTTGGCCGCATCTATCCGATGATGATGACGGCGGCGGGCACACTTGCACCTGCACGGGTTGTCGTGGTCGGGGCCGGTGTTGCCGGCCTTCAGGCGATCGCAACTGCCAAGCGCCTTGGTGCCGTTGTATCGGCATTTGATGTGCGCCCGGCGGTGAAAGAACAGGTTCAGTCGCTTGGCGGGACCTTTATTGAAGTCGAAGACGACACGGCGTCTGATGCCGAAACTTCCGGTGGCTATGCCAAGGAAATGTCGGACGACTACAAAAAGAAACAGGCTGAAAAGCTGAAAGAGGTTCTGACCAAGACCGACATCGTCATTACTACGGCCCTTATTCCCGGCCGTCCGGCACCGGAAATCGTCACCGCCGATATGGTGGCGGGCATGAAGCCGGGCTCGGTCATTATTGACCTGGCGGCTGAGCGCGGTGGCAACGTTGCCGGTGTGAAACTTGGTGAAACGGTGATGACCGATAATGGCGTCAAGCTGATTGGTCCTGCCAACATCACCAGTTCCGTCGCAACTGATGCAACGGCGATGTATGCCAAGAACCTTTTGAACTTCATCACCCTTTCCGTCGATAAGGACAAAGGCACGCTGTCGTTTAATGGCGAGGACCAGATCATCGCCGAGACGCGCCTGACCCATGATGGAAAGGTCGTTCATCCGAAATTCGGCGGGGAGGAGGTCGCAAATGGCTGATCAATCCGTAGCCCAGAATGCAAATGAACTCCGCGATGCCGCCCTTGGCCTTGCGGAAAAGGCCGCAAAGCTTGCCGACAGTCTGGCAAGTGGCGCGTCCGATGCCGCAGGCACGGCCGCGGTCGCGGTACAGGGATCAGGCGTCAGCCCGACGGTTCTTGGCCTGACCGTTTTCGTCTTGGCCTGCTTTGTTGGCTATTACGTCGTGTGGAAAGTTACCCCGGCCCTTCATTCACCCCTGATGGCTGTGACCAACGCCATTTCGTCGGTGATTATCGTCGGTGCGCTTCTTGCAGCAGGCCCGGTGGAGATGAACTTCTCCAAGATGATGGGCTTCATTGCGGTGGTGTTGGCCTCGGTCAACATTTTCGGTGGCTTTATCGTCGCCCAGCGCATGCTGCATATGTTCAAGAAAAAGAAGTAGGGGGAACACACAATGTCGGAAAACCTATCGGCTTTCCTGTATCTGGTGGCCTCGGTCTGCTTCATTCTTTCGTTGCGCGGACTTTCGTCACCTGAATCGGCCCGTACCGGGAACATCCTTGGCATGGTGGGTATGGCAATCGCCATCTTTACCACGCTGGCAAGCCCGGCTGTGCTGTCATACACAACCATCATCGTCGGTATTCTGATCGGTGGTGCCATCGGTACCGTCATCGCGCTCAAGATCCAGATGACTGCCCTGCCACAACTTGTTGCGGCCTTCCACTCGCTTGTCGGTCTGGCGGCGGTGTTTGTCGCCGGTGCAGCACTTTATTCGCCGGGTGCCTATGGCATCGGAACGGCGGGCAATATCGGTGCGGCCAGCCTGATTGAAATGGGCCTTGGCGTTGCGATTGGTGCGATCACCTTCACGGGATCCTTGATTGCGTTCGGTAAATTGCAGGGCATCGTTTCGGGCACGCCTGTCCGGTTCAAGGGGCAGCATATGCTTAACCTTGCCATCGGGATTGCCATTGTTGTCTTTGGCGTCATCCTTGTGGTGACCGAAAGCCATACCGCCTTCTGGATCCTTGTGGCACTCGCCCTTGTTCTGGGGGTTACGCTGATCATTCCGATTGGCGGGGCAGACATGCCGGTCGTTGTCTCCATGCTGAACTCGTATTCGGGTTGGGCGGCATGCGGCATCGGCTTTACGCTTCAGAACAGTGCGCTGATCATTACCGGGGCGCTTGTCGGCGCGTCGGGTGCGATCCTGTCCTACATCATGTGCAAGGGCATGAACCGCTCGATCTTCAATGTCATCTTTGGCGGCTTTGGCGCAGAGGGCGAAGCAGCCGCCGGGGCAGGCGGCGATGGCGATCGTTCGGTCAAATCCGGATCGGCCGATGATGCATCCTTCATCATGAAGAATGCATCGAGCGTCATCATCGTGCCGGGCTATGGCATGGCCGTGGCACAGGCACAGCATGCGCTGCGTGAAATGGCTGATATCCTCAAAGCCGAGGGTGTCAAAGTCCGCTACGCCATCCATCCGGTGGCCGGACGTATGCCGGGTCACATGAACGTGCTTCTGGCCGAGGCCAGCGTGCCTTATGACGACGTCTTGGAAATGGAAGAAATCAACCGTGATTTCGGATCGGCTGACGTTGCCTTCGTGATTGGTGCCAATGACATCACCAACCCGGCCGCCAAAACCGACCCGGCAAGCCCGATCTTCGGCATGCCGATCCTTGAAGTCGAAAAGGCCAAAACGGTCCTGTTCGTCAAACGCGGCATGTCAGCCGGTTACGCTGGCATCCAGAACGAACTGTTCTTCAAGGACAACACCATGATGTTGTTCGGCGATGCCAAAAAGATGTGCGAAGAAATCGTCATGCATCTGGATAACTGATCAGACCATAAGGTTTGAAACGACAAAAGGCGGCTCCTATGGGGCCGCCTTTTTAGATTTTACTCAAAGTATTGCTCATTTACACTTTTGAGGTTTGCAATTTGTCCTTTTGCAGCGTTTAGGGCCGCTGAGTGTTGAACTGACTATAGAGGCAGAAATATCTGCTGCCCACTGCTTGTCAGTTTCATAAGCATCTTCATTGGTGTTTTCGCCGTATAGGGCTTCTCCAAAAGCCTCTCTCCACAAATCTGATGTGCTATGAGATGCGTGCAGCCATTGTTGGGTGTCGGCTTCATCTTGCATCCCAAAGTATGGAAAGTGATGGAAATAATGGCCGAATACGGATGTACAATCCTTGTGATACTTTTCTGTATCCATGATGTGAGCATGCCAGAAAAGGTCGATCGTTCGGTTTGGTACGATAACTAATTGGCTTTTCACAAATTCTAAAGCCGCAGACAGTGCTAGAAACTTCCGATACTCATTTTCCATTATATCGACAGCTTCTTGTGTCCAACCTTGAACCTCAACCATTTTCCTTTTTTGTAAATCGAAATCCAGTTTTGCTACAATTTGAACGTGCTTATTTAGGGCATCAGATAGTTCGCGATCCATTGAAGTCTCCCTGCTTGTAGAGTCGCAAAATTCTATCATGGGTTGAATTGTTGTTTTAGTTTTTTCTTTTATGGTCGTCTGTGTTGATTTGGGATTGGTTTAATGTTTCGGTTGGTAAGGGTTTCTCTGCTTTTGGTGGTTGTGCTTTCTGTGGCGCTGGTGGCGTCCATGGGGCTGACGATCCTGACCTATGTCCGGCTGACGGCCGAGGAGCCGATTGCCAAGATGTATTTCGAGCCGCTTGAAGACAATCTGTTCGAGGCCCATCTGGCAGCGGGCGAAGGCGGGGATGTCGGCATCTTTGAGATTTATGGTGACCAGTGGCGGATTGATGCCGAATTCATCAAGCTGAAACCCTGGGCCAATGTGATGGGCATGGATGCGCGCTATAAGCTGGTGCGTTTTGAGGGCCGCTATCGCGATATCAATGATGAAAATACTAAGCCGAAGATGGCCTACGATCTGGGGCAGGGCGATGCGCTTGATCTGATGAATTATCTGGCGGAATGGAATTTCCTGGTCGATGCCGAATATGGCAGTTCGACCTTTACCGATATCAAGCAAGACACGCTTTATACCGTTTATCGCACCCAGTCGGGCATCATTGTGCGGTCTGAGCCGATGCCAGATCCGATTGGCTATGAGCCCACAGTGATGGATGACATCCGTGCGTGGGTATCGGGGAATTAGGACCCTTGAAAAACCAAACCCGCCCGGATTGCTCCGAGGCGGGCTTGGCGCACGGGTCCGAATTTAGAGAACTAAATTCGATCGTACAGTCACGTTCGAGATACCCCGAAAGTGAAAAAGACTAGAAGCCTTCGCGCTCGATGCGCTTACGCTCCAGCTTGCGGGCACGACGGATTGCTTCCGCCCCTTCGCGAGCTTTCTTCTCCGACGGCTTTTCAAAGTGGCGACGGAGTTTCATCTCACGGAAAATGCCCTCGCGCTGCATCTTTTTCTTAAGCGCTTTCAGAGCCTGATCGACATTGTTGTCGCGAACGATTACCTGCACGGAAACCACGCTCCTTTCAAAAAAACAAAAACACCCGGAGTAGCGGAATGCCCCCCGGTTGGATTTACGGTCACACTGACCGTGGCCTGTATATAGTGCAAACCAGCCAAAAAGAAAAGAGGTAACGGGATGTTCGCCTTTGGCGTTTATTGGCCGGGCAATCGCAAAACGTCCGGGTAGGTCTGCCGTCTTGCAATTTGTAGATCATTTATACCTTTGGTTATAAAGTTGTCTAAAATTTTATCAAAAGTTGATATAATGCATTGAGAAAACAACAGATACTTCCTCAATGCAATCAGGTTGGGTGGCTGGTTTTCCCGGTTTTCCGGGCAAGATTTGCCAGCAACTCGGAGAATCAAAGATGGAAAGCAGTCTGCGCGAAACGGCCATTGCCCATGCACCGTTTTTTGTTACCGCACCCGGCGAGACGGATGTCTTGTTTACCATTATCGCCTGGTTTGTGGTGTTTGCCGTCTTCGGGCTTGGCGCGCTGTATCTCAGTTTGCATGCACTGCCTGAACGGATGGCGCATCACGCCAATCACACGCAAATCCAGCTGATCAGCATCCTGACGCTGTTGGCGCTGTTTACCCACAATAACCTTTTTTGGCTGGCTGCGCTTGTGATTGCGGTGGTTCAGGTGCCCGATTTCTATTCCCCGATCCAGTCGATTGCCCAGTCTGTCCGGGCAATGGCGCGGAAAAAGGGGGCGATAGACGACTCGGACCCGCCGAGCAATTTGATGGCGCAGGAGGCCTCAAAAGATGTTTGAGCTTCTTCTGTGTTCGATCTTTACCATTCTGCCCGATTACCTGTTCCGCAGATTTAAGCAAGGCAAGAGGATTGGTAAGGAAATCACCCTGTTTTCCGTCTGGTATGAGCTGCGCTACGGCATTGTTGGCTGTGCGATCCTGACGATCACGCTTATTGCGACTATTTTCTATTTCCATCCATCGACCATGAATGTGTCGTCATTTTTCAGAACCGTGACGATCCTGCCGGAAAAGGGCGGGCGCGTGGTCGAGATTTATGTCGATAACGATCAGGTCGTCGCGGGCGGTGATCCGCTGTTTCGCATTGATAACCGGGTTGAACGCGAAGCCGTCGCCATGGCCGAGCAACGCATTGCCGAAATCCGCGCCCAGATGGATGTCACCCGTGCCGACCTTGCCGTCGCCGAGGGCAATGTTGAACAGGCACGTGGGGCCTATAATCAGGTGCGTGACGAGCTTGAAGTCAAAGCCGATCTTTTGTCGCGCGGGAACAATGCGGTATCACGCCGCGAGGTCGAACGCCTGGAAGTATCGCTGACAACCCGGCAAGGCGGGCTGAACGCCGCCCTTGCAAGCATGACGGTGATTGAAACCAAACTTCAAAGCCTGCTTCCGGCGCAGCTTGCCAATGCGCAAGCAGCGTTAAGGTCGGCAGAGGCGGAGCTTTCCAAAACTGTGGTGCGTGCCGGTGTGGCCGGAAAGATCCAGCAATTTGCCCTGCAGGTTGGTGATTATGTTAGCCCGGTTCTGCGTCCGGCGGGAATCCTGATCCCGGAAAAGGACGGGGAGACGATCTATCAGGCGGGCTTTGCCCAGATCGCAACACAGGTGGTCAAGCCTGGTGTGATTACCGAGGTCACCTGTGCGTCATTGCCGTTTGAAATCATCCCGATGGTGGTGACCGACGTGCAGCCGGTCATTGCCGCCGGCCAATTCCGGCCAACGGACCAGTTGCTTGATATCACTGATCGCGCAAGGCCGGGCACCTTCCTTGCCAAGATGGTGCCGCTTTATCCGGAAACGATCCGTGATGTGCCACTTGGCAGTAAATGTGTCGCCAATGCCTATACCAACACCCATGATCAGCTTGAAGATCCTGATATCGGAACAGGGCGGTGGCTGTTTTTGCACATGGTGCAAACAGTCGGTGCGGTGCATGCGGTCCTGTTGCGCGTGCAGGCATTGATCTGGCCGATCCAGACTCTGGTCTTTGCGGGACACTAGGGCCGGGCATTAGGACTTTACAGCCGGTCGTTTTTGGTTGGATATAGGGCCATGTCGATCCTTAAAATTGCCCGGATGGGCCACCCGGTACTGCGCCGCGTTGCAGACCGTGTCGAAGACCCGCTTGATCCAGAAATTCAGCGCCTGATCGCTGATATGAAGGACACCATGAAGGATGCCGGGGGCGTTGGCCTTGCGGCACCACAGGTATTTCAGTCCTTGGCGATCATGGTCTATTACGTGCCCGCACTTCGCAAAAGCGATGATCCCGACGATGGCGAGGTGCCCTTAAGTGTCCTGATCAACCCGGAAATCGAGCCGATTGGCGATGAAATCGTTGATGGCTGGGAAGGGTGTTTGTCGATCCCGGGCCTTCAGGGGGTGGTGCCGCGATGGAACAAAATCCGTTACCGCGGGTTAAATGAGAAGGGCGAAAGTGTTGAACGCACCGCCGGTGGTTTCCATGCCCGCGTGGTTCAGCACGAATATGATCATTTGATCGGGGTGATGTATCCCGAACGTATGGAAGATATGTCGTTGCTTGGTTTTAACGAGGAATTGCGCGAAAACCCGCCCGAGACTAACTTTAGACAGTCGGCGACAACTGACGCAGCATCTGATGACGAGGAGGCCTGAATGTCTGTTACTGAAAGCATGACCCGTCTGCAAGCCCAGCGCGAAGCACTGGTCGAGGCAGCCCTTGAACATGTGCCGTTTGATGGCTGGACCAAACAGGCACTTCATGCGGGGGCAGAAGACCTTGATCTTGCACCGGGCGAGGTGGATCGGTTGCTTCCCAATGGCATTCGTCAGGCCATCGTTACCTATGTCGAGATGACCGATCGCAAGATGATCGCCGCCCTTGATGAAAAGGGCCTTGAGAACCTGAAAATTCGTGACCGCATCGCAACGGCGGTCAAGACCCGTCTTGAGCTGCTCGAGGGGCAAAAGGACACCGTGCGTGCGGCCCTTGCCTTCATGACCCTGCCGCAAAATGCCGCCCTTGGTCTGAAACTGACCCATGGGACGGTGGATGCGATGTGGGTGGCGGCCGGTGATACCTCGACCGATCATAACTGGTACACCAAACGCATGTTGCTGGCTGGTGTCTATGGATCAACCCTTGCCTATTGGCTGGATGACACGTCCGAAGGCCATGCCGATAGCTGGGCATTCCTGGATCGCCGGATTGGCAATGTCATGCAGATCCCGAAAATCACCGCCAAGATTGGCAAGGCTGGCAAGTTTGCCGCAGCACCCTTCAAAATGGGGGCAAAGATTGCGCGCTGCATGCCGACACCGGGCCGGATGCGCCGCCAGTTTGGTGGCTGATACAAAGGCCGTCAAAAAGCCCGATGAAAAACAAAAACGCCACCGCGCATTGTGCCGGTGGCGTTTTGAGTTTTGAGGGAAGGAAACTTTTGCGAACGCAGTGATGCGGCCTGATCAGAAGGTATTGGTCAGGAAGCTTAGAAGCGTCATGTCAGGTTTGTTGGCTTCTTCCATTTCAGACGCCAGATCAATCTCGATCGGGTTTTCCGGGCGCTGTGGTTCAAGCTCATCCTCAATCAGGGTCTTAAGCGCGTTGGCGTCATCGGCTTCCTGAAGGTCATATTTTGCCGGCTTGGCAGCAAGGGCGACCAGTTCGGACGGCGGGGTGCCCATCCAGATGCCCTTTTTGTTGTCCTTGGCGAACTGCTGATCACGCAGATAGGTGGTGCAGCTCGGATGGGTGTCGCAGCTGACCATATCGACCATCGCCCACCCGGCGCGCAGGATCAGGCGGTTCAGATCGACCTGACCCATCTGGCATTCGGTCAGCATCGGGAACAGTTGAACGTCCGAGACCTGCTGACATTTGATCGCATAGTTTTCAATGATGCGATCAAGTGCCTGGGCAGCCGCTGCACCACACTGGAATTCGACCGAACCGGCCCGGCAGATCATGCCGGGTTTTGGCGCGCGAATGCCAAACAATTCGACAATCAGATTGCCAAAGCGCAGCTTGTCGCCTTCGATCACATCCGGGAATCCTGCGGCCCCCGGTGTGGCCGTGGCTTGGTTCGTGCGGCTTTCAACAGCGATCAGGCCAAGGGTCAGTGAAAGAATGATCAGAAGTTTTTTCATCACATGTCATCCGTAAAGAGTTTCCTGCCCCTTCAACAGCAAACCGGATGCCAATCAACTGGGCATAAAATGCCAGTCGGGTAATGCTTTGTGTAACGTTATGAATCACATACGAAAAAGCCCCGGACACGCTTGGCATCCGGGGCTTCTTCTTGTTTTGGTCGGTGGTCAAGTTTACCTTATTTCGGCAGAACCCAGGTCACATGGCCCATCTTGCGGCCGGGCTTTGCTTCGGCCTTGCCGTAAAGGTGCAGTTTGGCATTCGGCTCGGTCAAAATTGCCTGCCAGTCATTGATGTCATCACCCAAAAGGTTCTTCATGCGGGCCTTGGAATGATGGGCCGGGTCGCCCAGCGGCAGGCCGCAAACAGCCCGGATGAACTGTTCGAACTGACTGGTGATGCAGGCATCAATCGTCCAGTGACCTGAATTGTGCGGACGCGGGGCGACTTCATTGACCAAAATGTCACCATCGGTCGTGACAAACATTTCAACCGCCAGAAGCCCGACAAATTCCATCGCGCTGACCAGCCTGATCGCGATGTCTTCGGCCTTTTTCGAAAGGTCGTCTGCGATTTCTGCCGGGGCAACGGTGACATCAAGGATGTGATTGGTATGCACGTTCTCAACCGGGCAGAAACAGGCGGTGTCGCCTTTTACGCCACGGGCAACGATCACGGAAATCTCGCGCTCGAACGAGATGAAGCCTTCAAGGATCGCCTCGGCCCCGCCCATTTCAGACCAAGCTTCGGCAAGGTCGGTATCAGCGGCAATCTTGACCTGACCCTTGCCGTCATAACCCAGTTCGGTGGTTTTCAGAACCGATGGACGGCCAAGCTTGGCAACGGCGGCCTCGAGATCAGCAAGGGATCGAACCGCCTCAAACGGTGCAGTACCAATGCCATGATCATTGCAGAAGGTTTTTTCGCGCAGGCGGTTTTGCGAAATGTGCAGGCATTTCCAGCCCGGACGGACCGGCACAATATCGGCCAGCAGTTTGACGCTGTCATGCGGGACGTTTTCAAATTCAAACGTCACAACATCGACATCCTCGGCAAAGGCGCGCAGCGCATCAAGGTCGCTGTAATCGGCAACAGTTGCCTTGGCGCAGACCTGTTCGGTCGGGCTATCGGCGCCGGGGCCAAATACATGGACCTTATAGCCAAGCTCCGCCGCACAAAAGGCTGCCATACGGCCAAGCTGACCGTTGCCCATAATGCCAATGGTGCTGCCCGGGGCGATGATGCGCGTGTCGAAATCCGTCATGTATTCCTCGATCAAAACTCGCCCATCTGTCGGGCAATCGTCAAATCTGGTGCAATCAAACAAAAACGCGCCCCGTCGGGGGCGCCTTTTTCAGATCAGGAGATCAGGGTGCCGGGTCGACCGGCTCGTCTGCGACCGATGCGGTCTGGGCTGCGCGCCAGTCATCAAGGCGGGCTGCAAGGCCATCATCCATAAGCGCCATGATTTCGGCCGCCATAAGACCGGCATTCTTGGCACCGGCAGAACCAATGGCAAGGGTTCCAACCGGAACGCCGCCCGGCATCTGAACAATGGACAGCAGGCTATCAAGGCCCTTAAGGGTACGGCTTTGAACCGGAACACCCAAAACCGGAAGCGGGGTCATGGCCGCTGCCATGCCCGGAAGGTGAGCCGCCCCGCCGGCACCGGCGATAATGACCTTAAGGCCGCGCGACTTTGCCGTTTTGGCATAGTCATACAGGCGATCAGGCGTGCGATGGGCGGAGACGATCTTGGTCTCGTACGCGACGTTCAACGCATCAAGGACATCTGCTGCATTTTTCATGGTTTCCCAGTCTGACTGGCTTCCCATGATAATGCCGATGACCGGGGTTTGATCGCTCATAGTGGCGGCTCCGTTTCGGGCGGTTTCATGAAGGCCCGCATTATATGCAGCAAGTTCTATCATGCAAGCTTGCTTGCGGGATTGTCTTATCGGGAAAAGCCTTGTATATGATGTTGACCTTATTAAGAAATTCATGAAGTAATGGCAAATCGCAGCCAATGTCACTCAGGATTGAAAATCTTGGTGAATTAATTGCGTTTTTGATCTATTATTTACCATTGCCTTATATAACTGTGCAGGTAGCACGCGAAGGTCAGACATGAAAGTCACAAGACCAGGATCAATGACACCCTCTATGGGGGGCGGGGATGGACGATATCCATCAAGCCCTTACGGGATTCTTGCATATGGCAAGGATGCGGGCCGTCGTCGTGCGCCAAATCAGGACCATCAGGTTGATATCGACACCGACGCCATACCGGATCCGGTCGACAAGACACCCTATCACACCCCCGATATCGCAAACGTTCTAGGTATTCCGGATCAGCAGGTTACACCTGCGGTAGAACAGGCGATTGGTCGTCTGATGGTGCGCATCAATGGCCTGACCGAAAATCTCAATGAACTGAAGCAACGACAGGCTCATCTGGCCCGCAATGAGGGCCGCGATCCCTTTACCGGGGCGATCAGTCGGCCGGCCTTCATGCAGATCCTTGAAAACGAAATGTCACTGGTTGGTGCGGATCGGACAAGCCGCATGGTTTTGATGTGCGAACTGGCCAATCTTGACGACATCCTGCAACTTCACGGGCAGGACTGCAAAGACGGCCTGTTTAACTATGTCCGGCGCATCATGGCCGACTTCATCATGGCGCCGCATCATCTGGGATATCTCGGCTGCAATGAC
Organism: Thalassospira sp. CA1; assembly: GCF_059052855.1. Lineage (NCBI taxonomy): Bacteria > Pseudomonadati > Pseudomonadota > Alphaproteobacteria > Rhodospirillales > Thalassospiraceae > Thalassospira > Thalassospira sp. CA1. The sequence goes on along the minus strand of NZ_JBZCIA010000011.1, from coordinate 18,267 downwards.
TTTGCGGCCCTGATGTACAATGTTGACGAGGAAGATGTCTGGCAACGCGTTGACGCCATCACCAGATGGCTTGATCAACATCCCTATACTCACAAGGGCAAACCGATCCCGGTTGTGCCGGTATTCGGGCTTTACCACGCGCAAAGCGGCGATACGCCGGCCTCGGCCCTGAAGGCGACAGATGCGGCATTGCGTGCGCACAAGGAAATGTATCTGGCCCGGCTGGATCGCATTCCGCAGGGCATCTGATTACTTCCCATTTTACATCAGGCAGATTTTGACGTGGCCGACGGTAAATCAGGCGATAATGTCTGGGACCAGCTGCGACTCGATATAAAGGATTTCGTCCTTCAGGGCCAATTTGCGCTTTTTCATCCGGCCAAGACGCAGTTGATCATGATGGGGGGCCTGAACCATTTGTTCGATGGCGACGTCCAGATCACGGTGTTCCTCGCGGAGCGAAAGAAGTCTCTTTTCAATCTCGATCTGATTGATTTCGTCCATTTTTGATCCAGCTTAATAACCAATGCGAGGGGACAGTGATAATACCAGATATCATGTTGGCAACCCATATGATTTGTACCACCCTGTAAAACAAATTTGCCACGATCGGGAAGGAAACAAATGCGCATCGGAGTTTTGACCAGTGGCGGTGATTGCGCCGGATTGAACGCGGTTATTCTTGCGGTGGTCCGCCGTGCGGTTCTTGGCTATGGCTGGGATGTTGTCGGTATTCGTCAGGGAACCCATGGCCTGATGCAGGACCCGCCCCAGGCCATTGACCTTAATGATCAGGTCAATAGTGACGGGTTGCTGCGCCTTGGCGGTACGATCCTTGGCACGGTGAACAAGGGCGATCCGTTCCATTATCCGATGCCTGATGGCAGCTTTGCCGACCGATCAAGCGAAGTCATTGAAGGCTATCACAAGCTTGGCCTTGATGCGCTGATTGGCATTGGCGGCGATGGCAGCATGGCGATCCTGCATCGTTTGGCCAAGATGGGCGGTATCAATCTGGTGGGGATCCCCAAGACGGTTGATAACGACCTTGCCCAGACGGAATATTCCATCGGCTTTACCACGGCGGTGAATGTCGCAACCGACGCCCTTGATCGTTTGCAACCAACCGCGGCATCCCATGAACGGATCATGATCCTTGAGGTCATGGGCCGTGATGCCGGGCATATTGCCCTGTTTGCTGGGGTTGCGGGCGGGGCGGATGTCATCCTGATCCCGGAAATGGATTATGACCTGGATGAGCTTAGCCAGCATTGCCTCAATATCCGCAAAAGCGGCCGCAACCATGCGCTGGTGATCGTTGCCGAGGCGGTCAAACGTGATGACGGATCGGCGGTAACCCTTGGCGATGATGGCCAGAAGGTCCGTTATGGCGGCATCGGTCATTGGCTTGCCGATGAGCTTGGCGCACGCACCGGTTGGGAAACCCGTGTGACGGTTTTGGGGCATGTCCAGCGCGGCGGCACACCATCGCCGCGTGACCGTGTGATTGCATCGGCCTTTGGCGTGCATGCGGTGGATTTGATCGCAGAAAAGAAATTTGATCGTGTCTGCGCCTGGCAGCAACGCAAAGTCGTCGATGTTGCGATGGAAGATGTTATTGTCGGCCCTCGGCTTGTTGATACCCAAGGCACGATGGTTTCGACTGCCAAGGGGCTTGGCGCCTATATGGGGCATCCGCCGAAAGTCGCCAGAACGGCCAAAACCGTTTGATATCCAATAAAAACACAGCAGGTTGGGAATGGATCAGGAAGAAGTCTGGGCCTTTACGGTCGCGATGTACGGTCGCGATGGCGTCGCCAAGATGTGTCTGGATCTTCAGGAACGCTGTGACCTTGATGTGAACATGCTGCTTTTTATGTTCTTTCTGGGCCAAAAGGGGGTGGCACCGCTGAGCATTTCAGCACTTGAGGCATCTGTGCGTGACTGGCGCGAAAACGTGATCAAGCCACTGCGCCAGACAAGGCGATACCTGCGCGATGATCCGCGTGCCAGTGCACAGGAATTGCGCCAGAAGGTCAAATCAGACGAATTGCAGGCCGAACGGATTGAGCAGCACATCCTGTGCGACGCGGTTGAAACCGTGCCCAGTGACGATCCAATGGCCGCAGCCCACGCCTATTTGTCCCCCAACCGGTTTGCGTTGGATCAGCAGGCTTGTGACAAGGTGCTTGGCGACCTGACCCGGATAATGGGGATCGCCTAGCGGCGGGTTATTCTATTCGCGTGTTTTGGGTTTGCCGGTGACCGGGATTGGATTGGCGGCCTCGGTATCGCCCCAGCGGGCGGTTTCGGGCAGATCAATCTCAAACAGATCAAGAATGCGTCCGCAGCTTTGGGTCACCATTTCATCAAGGGATTGTGGCCGGGCATAGAATGCCGGGACCGGCGGGGCAATGATTGCGCCGTTTTCTGTGGCAAGCGCCATATTGCGAATATGGCCGGCATGAAGCGGTGTTTCGCGCGCCATCAGGACAAGACGCTTACGCTCCTTAAGGATCACATCGGCGGCACGCGCGATCAGATTATCTGCGACTCCGCTTGCGACCTCGGCCAGAGACTTCATCGAGCAGGGGGCAATGATCATACCGCGGGCGCGAAAAGAACCCGACGCAATCGATGCACCGATGTCGGCATTGTCATGGACAACGTCAGCCATCTCCTTGATTTCGCGGATTTTAAAATCGGTCTCATAGGCGATCGTGCGCTCGGCTGCTTTGGAAAGAACCAGATGAGTCTCGATTGGCGTATTTTTCAGCAACTGTAAAAAACGTATGCCGTAAATCACACCCGATGCGCCGGTTATGCCAATGATAAGTCGATCTTTTTGCGTCATGCCAATCCTTGCCGGGCTGTGTTCTTGTTCACGTTTCTGATCGAAACACTGGAAATCATGTTACGAAATTAATACCATCTTGTTGTGGGCAATGTCAGATATAAGGAGTAGGCGAATGAGCGTTCAAAGCCATATCGAAGCTCTAACTGCCAAACATGCTGCACTAGAGCAGGAACTCCACCTCGAGACGCGCCGCCCGGCGCCCAACGATTCCGTTGTTGCAGACATTAAACGCCGCAAGCTTGAAATCAAGGACGAGATAAACCGAATAACCCATTAGCCGTTGTGGCATGGCCAAACGCGTGATCAAGAACACGCGATCCCCCATGCGAACGGTTTGACGACCTCAAAGATTTCCTAACTCTTGCTTTTGCCGCCTCATCTTAACGCCCACGCTTGAGGCGGCAACTTTATGTCTGCACTTCAAAATCACGGGCAACTTCCCACATTCATCATATCGCTGCAAACAGATACGAACGCCCTTACTGAGGGGATCAATCGCGTGTCTGTTTTGAGTAATTGTAATCCGCAGAAACCAAGGATTACAGGGCGCTACCAATGTCTAAGGGGTATGTGCAAATTAAATCGGTATTATGATGCCGATTTACGAGCATATAGCTCCGCATGCGTCCGAATTCGACGCCAGACCAAACGCCGCGGGAGGGTATTTCACCAATGACCGGTCGCTATCAGGAAATCTACGAACGTTCGATCGCCGACAAGGAAGGCTTTTGGGCAGAAGCTGCTGAAAACATTTCCTGGTACAAGAAATGGGATCGCGTTCTCGATGACAGTAACGCGCCGTTTTACCGCTGGTTTGTCGGTGGCAAGGTCAATACCTGCTATAACGCACTGGATCGTCACATCGAAAATGGCCGTGGGGATCAGGCGGCCCTGATTTATGACAGCCCCGTCACCAACACGGTTCAGACATTCACCTATTCCCATCTGCGCGACGATGTTGCCCGCCTTGCAGGAGCACTGCATGCGCGCGGTGTGACCAAGGGCGATCGGGTGATCATCTATATGCCGATGATCCCGCAGGCCGCGATGGCGATGCTGGCCTGTGCGCGGATCGGCGCGATCCATTCTGTTGTATTTGGCGGTTTTGCGTCCAACGAACTGGCGACCCGTATCAATGACGCCAAACCAAAATTGATCCTGACCGCAAGCTGCGGCATCGAAGGATCGCGCGTCATTGAATATAAACCGCTGCTCGATAAAGCCATTGCCATGGCGGATCACAAGCCCGAAAGCGTCATTCTGTTCCAGCGGCCACAAAGCGATGCGTTGCTGATGGATGGCCGTGATTACGACTGGGAAGTCGAATGTGCCAAGGCAGCACCGTCTGACTGTGTCCCGGTTGATGCCACCGATCCGCTTTACATCCTTTACACGTCCGGCACGACCGGCCAGCCCAAGGGCGTTGTTCGCGACAATGGCGGGCATATGGTGGCCCTCAACTGGTCGATGAAGAACATCTATGATGTTGATGCCGGTGATGTCTACTGGGCAGCGTCTGACGTTGGCTGGGTGGTTGGCCATTCCTATATCGTTTACGCGCCGCTTCTGGCTGGTTGCACGACGGTGATGTATGAAGGCAAACCGGTCGGAACGCCGGATGCCGGTGCGTTCTGGCGGGTCATTTCCCAACACAAGGTCAAGGTGCTGTTTACGGCACCGACGGCATTCCGTGCGATCAAACGCGATGACCCCAAGGCCGCTCATATGGCAAAATACGACCTTGGCAGCCTTAAGGCGCTGTATCTGGCGGGTGAACGTTCTGATCCCGATACCCTGCAATGGGCGGAAAACAGCCTTGGCGTTCCGGTGATTGACCACTGGTGGCAGACCGAGACCGGCTGGTCTATCTGCGCCAACCCGCGCGGGATTGAATTGCTTCCGATCAAGTACGGTTCGCCGACAGTGGCGGCCTGCGGTTGGGATGTGCAGGTTCTGGACGAGGCCGGAAAGCCGCTTGAACGCGGTCAGATTGGTGCGCTTGCCGCCAAATTGCCGCTGCCACCGGGGACGCTTCCGACCCTTTGGCAGAATGATGACCGGTTCAAGTCATCCTATCTTGAAGAGTTCCCAGGCTTTTATGCCACGGGGGATGCCGGCTTTATTGACGAAGACGGCTACATCTACGTCATGTCGCGCACTGATGACATCATCAACGTTGCCGGGCACCGCCTGTCGACCGGGGGCATGGAAGAGGTCCTTTCAAGCCATCCCGATGTTGCCGAATGCGCGGTCATTGGTGTGCATGATGATCTTAAGGGGCAATTGCCGCTGGGCTTTGTCGTGTTGAAGTCTGGGGTCACCCGCCCGCATGACGCGATCTTGGCCGAAGTCGTTGCCATGGTCCGTGATCAGATTGGACCGGTGGCGGCATTCAAGAAGGCAACTGTGGTCGAACGCCTGCCCAAGACCCGATCGGGCAAGATCCTGCGCAAGACCATGCGTTCCATCGCCGATGGTGAAAGCTACAACACCCCGGCAACGATCGATGATCCGGCAATCCTTCCCGAAATCGCCGAGGTCCTCAAAGAAATCGGTTATGCAAAATAGATAGACCCGTCCATCACAGATGCAAACTCCCGCTCCCAACTTAACGGAGCATCCTTGCACCCGCTTTTGCTTTCAAAAGCGGGTGCTTTTTTTAGGATCAAGTTTTGGGAATGATCGGGCTGTTGTCGCCAAGCGGCCGTTGCATCAGGACCGAGTCAAGCCAGCGGTCAAACTTGTAGCCGACCTTTTTGAAGGTACCGACCATTTCAAAGCCATGGCGTTGATGCAGGCTGATCGACGCCTGGTTCGCACTATCCCCGATCACGGCAACCATTTGGCGCCACGGGCCTTCTTCACACCGTTTAATCAGGGCCGCCATCAGAAGGCTGCCAACCCCCTGGCCAACACAATCATGGGCCACATAGATCGAATTTTCGACCGTATGGCGATAGGCCGTGCGTGGGCGATAGGGGCCAGCGTAGCAATAACCCACAATAGTATTGCTGCGGATCGCAACAAGATAGGGCAGGCCTTTATCGCGAATGGCGGCGAACCGATTGGCTATTTCGGCCTCGTCAGGTGCCGTTTCCTCAAACGATGCCGTGCCATGCAGAACATGGTGGCGATAAATCGCCGTGATGGCCGGGATGTCGTCACGCGTGGCGTCGCGGATGGTGATGTTTGGTAACAGGGCTGTGGCATCGTCTTGGGCTGCGGTGTTCGAAGGCATGTTTTTTATCCGGCATGATGATGTTTGAGCTGACATTACGCCCAAATACATCATAAGTTTAGCTTTGATAAATTATGCACAGCATAAGGAAAGGTTTGGTATGCGTGCACTTAACCTTGATCAGCTTCACGCCTTTGCCGATGTTGTGGCACTGGGAAGTTTTTCTGCCGCAGCCGATAAGCTTAATCTCAGTCAGCCTGCCATCAGCCAACAGGTGCGTCAGCTTGAAACCCGCATGGGTGTCAAATTGATTGAACGCGTTGGCAAACGTGCCGAAGCCACACCGGCGGGATTGGCCCTTTTGGCCCATATCAGCGACATTGATGCATCTGTGCGCGCGGCCGAGGACGCCGTGGCCGGATTTTCAAGTGGTGCAGCCGGTCGCGTGCGGATCGGAACCGGGGCGACGGCCTGTATCTATTTCCTGCCGGCAATTCTGGAAAAGCTTCAACGCAGCTTCCCAAAACTCGAAATCATGGTTCGCACTGGCAATGCTGGCGATATCGTTCGTGCGATTGAGGATAACAAGCTCGATATCGGCCTTGTGACCATGCCATGCAGTGGGCGCAGCCTTTCGGTAACGCCGATCATGACAGATCCGTTTGTCGCAATCTTTCACGCGGATGCCGATGTCGGGGATGTTATTCGCCCTGTCGATCTGGAAGCGATGCCGCTGGTGCTTTATGAACGCGGCGGGTTGACGCGCACATTGGTCGATGATTGGTTGCGCAAATCCGGGGTTAATGGCCGTTCGGTCATGGAACTCGGCAGTGTGGAGGCGATCAGGGAACTTGTCGGGGCAGGCATCGGTGCGACGATCCTGCCCGAAATGGGTGCAAGACCAGATCGAACCCAATTTCCCATCAAGACCCGCCCGTTATCACCGCCACTCGTGCGCGAACTTGCTCTCATCATGCGTCGCGACAAAACTCTGACACCGGGGCTGCAGGCTGTCTGCAACAGCCTTAAAGCAGCCGCTGACGGGCGCAAAACTGTTCCGTAAACCGGTCAGTCTTCGTCTGAAATGAAGAAGGTTGGAAAATCCGCATCCGGCTCCGGCGCGTGAAGCGCGACACCAGCCGTCGTGATCATTTCAGCGATATGATCCGGGGGCGGGCAATCGGTGAAGAACGCACTGACATCTCGGATGGAGCCGCCGCGCACAACGGCGTTGCGTCCAAACTTTGTGTGATCGGCAACCAGATAGGATTTCCGGGCATTTTTCAGGATGGCGGATCGGGCGCGGACTTCCTGTTCATCGAAATCAAGAAGGCTGCCATCCGGATCAATCCCGCCGACGCCAAAGATGCCGAAATCAACCTTGTAGCTGTTAAAGAACGCCTCGACCTCGGGACCCAGAACATCGCGGTCACGGTTGCGCAGGCGCCCGCCAATCAGGGTCACCTCAAAGCTGTCATTGGTGGCCGCGACATAGGCGACATTGAGGTTATTGGTGAAAATCCGAAGATCGCGATGTTGCAACAGCGCATTGGCAACAAGTTCCGGGGTGGTACCAATCGAAAAGAACAGCGACGCCCCGTTGGGAATTTCGCGCGCCACCAGGGCCGCGATCTTGCGCTTGTCATTGACATTCAGAACCTTGCGCGCCCGATAGGCGATGTTTTCATGCTCAAGGGCGGGTTCAACACCGCCGTGGCGACGGCGGAGCAAGCCCTCATCACACAGCGCATTCACGTCGCGCCGAATGGTTTGCGGGGTAACGTCAAAGCGTTCTGCAAGTTGTTCGATGGTGCGAAAGCCATCTGCACGGACAAGTTCGACAATGCCTGCCTGGCGTTCGGTTGGGCGTTTTTGCATGGAAACGTGTCTTCGGTGTTGTTCATTTGAAAAGCAGCCGAATGGTATGTCGGGACCATGTCGGTTGCGTTACCGTTTCACGGCAATACTATGAAACAAACCTTACGCAAGCAGGGCGTAAACCCCAACGAAAAAGGCCGCCCAACGGGCGGCCTTTGAAATTCGATCAGGATTTGAAGAGGTTTTCGGCCGCTTCCATGTAATCGGAAGTTTTCGGCTCGTCTTTCTTCTCGTCCTTTTTCTTGCCGGGATAATCCGGTTCCGGATTGATCTGGAGTTCTTCGGGCAGCGGATCCGGCTCGACATCCTTGGCGATCTTTTCCGGGTTCTTCGAACGGGCAATCACGACCTGTTTTTCAAGGTCAAGCTCGGTGCAAAGGCCCATGGTGACCGGGTTGCGCGGCGTCAGGTTGGCCGAGTTCCAGTGCGAACGATCACGGATCTTGCCGATGGTGTCCTTGGTGGTGCCGATCAGCTTGCAAACCTGCGCATCGGAAAGTTCCGGATGGTGTTTGAGAAGCCATGCAATCGCATTCGGGCGGTCCTGGCGTTTGGAAACCGGGGTATAGCGTGCACCCTTCGACTGCGCGCGCGGGCGCGGCAGGTCGGATTTCGCCATTTTCAGGAATTCGCGCGGGTCTTTCTCGCAACGCGCGATTTCTTCTTTGGTCAGCTGACCATTGGCAACCGGATCAAGGCCAACGATACCCTGGCCGACGTCGCCGTCTGCGATGGCCTGAATTTCAAGCTCATGAAGTTCGGTAAAGGCAGCAATCTGCCGGAACGACAAGCCGGTATTGTCGATAAGCCATACAGCGGTTGCTTTGGGCATGAGGGGCTGTGCCATATTTCCTCCTGTTTCCTTCTTTCTCTCTGGAGACCGGCGATGGGTATAAGGCCCAAAAAGCGCGGGAATGTCTGCCCCAGAATATAATCTCTTTAGGTGGTCCGGCAATGCAGCAAGGTCAACCGCGGGGGTTGCTGCGCATCATCGGATCCGCCATTGCGTTCTTTTCGATCAATGTGCGGGTAAATGCAACAATCTGTTGCGGCGTTCTGAAAAGAATATTTCTTTCAGGACCGCAAGCATAGCAATGTTGCCTTGGATCGGTCAGATAAAACTTATCAGACCTTCGTCCATACGCGATCAGTCGACTTCCAGTATCACTTTTCCGATGTGCGCGCCACCCTTCAATGTGGCATGTGCCTCCGATGCCTGTTCAAGCGGGAAGGTCTTGTAAATTACGGGCGCAACTTGACCGGATTCCAGAAGCGGCCAGGCTTTTTCGCGCAACGAATTGGCAATTGCGCCTTTGTTGGCAACTGGCTGCGCACGCAGGGTTGATCCCATCAGCGTCAGACGTTTGAGCAACAGCGGGGTAAAGTTGGTTTCCGCTTTTGGTCCGCGCAAAAAGGCAATGATCAGAATGCGCGCTTCAAAGGCAGCAGCCTTGAAATTCCGGCTAACATAGTCGCCTGCGACCATATCCAGAATAACATCTGCGCCTTTGCCATCGGTTGCGGCTTTGACTTCTTCGACAAAGTCCTGGGTTTTGTAGTTGATCGCGACATCCGCCCCCAGGTCACGGCATGCCTGACATTTTTCATCCGATCCTGCGGTGGCAATCACCTTGGCGCCAAATGCCTTGGCAAGCTGGATGGCGGTGGTGCCGATCCCCGATGTGCCACCATGCACCAGAAATGTCTCGCCCGCCTTCAGCTGTGCTTTGTCAAAGACGTTGTGCCAGACCGTGAAAAAGGTTTCCGGAACCCCGGCGGCAGCTATCATCGACATGCCTTTGGGCACCGGCAGGCATTGCGCCGCGGGCACTGCGGCATATTGGGCATAGCCGCCGCCGGTAACCAGTGCGCAAACCTTATCCCCGCATTTCCAGTCAGTGGCGTTTGATCCAACGGCAACAATTTCGCCCGACAATTCAAGGCCCGGGATTTCTGACGCACCGGGCGGGGGCGGATACATGCCGGCAACTTGCATCAGGTCCGGTCTATTCACCCCACTTGCCGCAACCCGCACCAAGACATCATCCGGGCCATGGTCCGGCACCGCGACATCACCCAGCACAAGGGCAGGGGTGTCGGTGTCTTTCGTGATCTCGACGGCTTTCATCTTTTCGGGAAATTCTGGATTGGACATCGGGACCTCGTTGGCGAAAACTGCGTTTTATACCTATCTAGGACATGAAGGAAATTCAATGCCCCTGACCTGACAGGGAATAATGGAGGATGATTGTGGACGAAGAAGAGTTTGCTGTTCTCAAATCGGGTGAATTTGGCTTGCCGCGCAATCTTGAAGGAATGTCGGTCACCGGTCTGAAAGACTATCGCGCCGCGCTGGAGCGTGAAATTAAACATGTGGATGAGACGCTCGAACACCGCAAATGTGTGACCGAGGGTGCAGAAGCATTGTTCAAGAGCTGACCCCCATCTGGATGCTTCGGAGCGGCATGTTCGATTACTAGACGTGAGGATGGTTTTTTTAAACCTGCGGTTAATTGAAAATTAAACTTGCCGTCTTATATGTGGAATAGAGGGTCATCTGATGGCTCTCTTGTCGAACGTGATGTTTCGATGCCTCCCTGTTAAACTGAGCCGCCCTTTTTTGGGCGGTTCTTTTTCTTTGTGATTGATTTTTAGCGACTTAGCGGCCTGCCAAATAAGGCAGCGCGCATCTGTGTGTGCGTATTAATCTGCAAAAAGGTACGGGTTAATACGTATTGTCACATTTGTGCCATGAATAGCCTTGACCGCCTCTTAAGCGCTGGCTAAAGTTCGCACACAACAAAAACAAAACCAAAAAAAGTCCGGCAAGTTTAGCAGGTTGAGGTGAGACCGCCCCGAAAGTGGGCGGTCTTTCTATTTGCGCAATTCCCGTCTTGAAGCCGCTCAAAACCTTCCCAATATATTCAGGATGACTCACGAGCATCCCCCGACGTCAAAGGCGGCGTCGTATCAAAGCAATTTCTCGGTTGTTCATTTTTCGCGTACCTACGATGAAGCCTTTACACTGCTGATAGAGGCACGGAATTACCTTTCCGCCCATCGAGGCCAAAGCAAGAAACAGGGCAGTCGCGAAGCCGTTGCACAATGCGTCGAAGAGATGCGCATGACCACGCGATTGATACGGGCAATGGCGTGGCTTCTTGCCGTGCGCGCTGTTGAAGCGGGGGAAATCCCCTGGGAAGAGGCTGTCGATATCGATGATCTGATGGTCGATCTTCGGGTCTGTACAGTCAATCCGCACGAGGAATATGGTTTCCTCTCGCCCGGGCTTCTCGACCTGATGGGGCGCGCCCATTCACTTTATATGCGTACCGCCCGTATGGAATTGCAGGTCGCCGCGCGCTGCAACGGCTAATAGACTGCAGCCTTACCCGAACATCGTTTTTGCCCAGGACTGGTTGCGGCGCGGTTGGTTGATAACCGCGCATAGCGCATTCTGGTGATCACGGGATATAGAAGAGGGGCAGCTCAGCTGCGGGCTTGAACCTGAAAGACCTCAATCGGGTCGGTAAAGCCCTTCATCTGGCGTGTGCCTTGCGAGACAAAGCTTGCGCGACTGCCGCTATAGGTATTCTTGACGTTTTCCGAAACCAGCGTTTCGTCACCGCCAGCTTGCGCACAGACACGTGCGGCAAGCTGCACCACACTGCCAAACAGGTCGTTTTCCTCGGCAATGGCTTCACCGGCATTGATGCCGATGCGGATCTGGAATTTCAAATCCTGGCTGGCATTGTGGGATGCCATGTTTTTCTGGATTTCAATGGCGGCTTCTACCGAACTCGCCGAGGATGGGAACACGGCCATGATGCCGTCGCCCATATGCTTTACTTCCTTGCCATAATTGTTGATCAGGGCCGTGCGCACGATCTGGTTATGGATATGCACCATCTGCTGCGCGCCATGATCCCCCAATTCCTGGGTTTTGGCTGTGGAATTGACGATGTCGGTAAACATCAGGGCATGAAGCTTCTTGCCACCGGCACCTTGTGGGCCTGCTGCGGGCTTGTCGCTCCAGTCATTGATTGCTTTGGCAACCGATGACGTGATGCTCTTTTCATCTTTGATATAGGCGTCCATCGACTGGCGGCCCGCGCCATACATATCCTTGTATTTCGGCTCAAGAATATAGTCGTCGACATTCTTGCAGAATGTCTCGGCCATGCTTTTGTTCGCGCCCATTGCCGAAATGCAATCCTGTAAAATGACGCGCCCGTCTTTTTGATCCAGTGCGTGTTTTTCACTGCATGCGTCACAGGCCCCGGCGACATAAAGGTTCACGCCAAACTTGTGATAGGCATCAAGCGACGTCACTTTACGCTGAATGGCTTCGATCGATCCGGTGATGAAGTCGCGCATCTGTTCGCGCGTCGCCCGCATTTCGCGTGTTTCGACCAATGGTTTTTCCGGCGTATCGTCAATCGGCTCCGGTGCGGCCTCTGCCGGTGTGTCGTCCTGCGCGTCTTCTGCGACCTCTACGTCCGTGTCACCATCCTCACGGGCCATTTCGGCCGCCATTTCCGCAGCTGACTTGCGGCGCACATCCGAACCAGATCCCTGTGCGACGCCCGGGCGATTGCCAGCGCGGGCCGTTTTCGACCCTGTCGAACGAAAAGACGCCATCGAAGATCTGCGGGCACGTCCCTTGAACTTTTTGGTCAGCGCCATCAGCATCGGTACGACGCTGGCCAAAAAACCAACGGTGAAGGACAGGAAGTTGGCTTTGTCATAAAAGCCCTGACTGATCTTGAGCCCCATTCCCGGCAGGAATTCAAGCCCCTTGGCCGCAAGCAACATGGTGGCAAGGCCAACCGCAATTGCAACACAAAAGGCGACCATCATCTTAAGGCCAAGACCAATAAGGGTCTGGCTTTCTGCAACTGATGCAGACGGGCGAACAGCTGCGGGTTTCTTTTCGCTCGCAGGTGCCGCATCGTTGGGCTTGTCGGCAGATGTATCTGCCTTTGGTATCATTGGTGCGGGGGCAGGACGCTGCGCATCGGCCTTGGGCGGGGCTGATCGATTTGGTTTTGCCTGTGGGTTGGTGTTTTCCAATCTGCCCTGACCGCGCGTTTCGTAAATCACATATTCGTCAGAGCTGTTGGTTGCGTGGTCGTAAACCTCGCGAATGACTTTCACGCCCGAAACGTGATTTGCGCGCTCGATCTGTTTGGCTTCTTCTTCTGCCTGCTTTCTTTGCGCACCAGTAAAGTGACCGTGGATCTGCCACCGGCCTGAACGGTCTTTAACATAGACCTCATAGCTAACCTGGTTACGTGCTGTCACTTGATTCATCTAAGAGCCTGATCATGCGTGCAAGCAGAACAGGGCAGCAGAATCGGTGCCGCCTTATCCTAACGAATGGGATTATGGCAAAAAAATGCCGAAATCACCATCAGATATGCTCAATAACAGCCAAGAGTTGTTCCAACCACAGCTTTTTACCGTCGGCAGCTATGCAAATTCAGGGTTTAGACAAAGAAAAACGCCCGCGGCATCAAGAAGATGCGACGGGCGCTGATCCCACAGAACACAGAAGCGTGTTCTTTGCTTAGTTGCCGATATTGAAACCAGCGAAGCGCTTTTTGAACTTAGCAAGCTGCCCGCCGCTGTCCAGAAGACGGTGAACACCAGTCCAAGCCGGGTGGCTTTTCGGATCGATGTCGAGCTTCAACACATCGCCCGGATTGCCCCAGGTCGACTGCGTGGTGAAGGTGCTGCCGTCAGTCATCTGAACGGTGATCTCATGGTAATCGGGATGGATATCTTTTTTCATCGCCTATCACTCCGGAATTTGAAGCGCGGTGTATAGTGTAAAAAATCGGCTCGCGCAACCCCTGTAACCGGTAATTATCCGATTAACGCCAAATGAGGGGAGTGCAGTAGCGATCAGGCGGTCGTTTAACAGTGGTTGACCCATGTTTCAAGCTTTTCTCGCACCCGTGCTTATGCATACTTGCACAGGCCTCTTTATATAGTATGGTGCGCCAACAATTGATTGTCGCCTTGCCGGGGCATTGGACCCCGATGATAGACGGAGAATATGACTGTGGCCCTTGAGGAAACCCGCTTCCATCAGCTTGCAGACGAAACCATCGAAACGCTGTCTGATGTTATTGATGATGCCTTGGGCGATGACCTTGATGTTGATCTGCAGTCCGGCATCCTGACCATCGAACTCGATTCGGGCGAGCAATTCATCATCAACAAGCATGGTCCGAACCGGCAGGTCTGGCTTTCTTCGCCAGTCAGTGGGGCAAGCCACTATGACTTTGATGAAGACAACGAAACCTGGACCTCGACCCGCGGCTCGACCACGCTCCATGATCAGCTTTCGGCTGATCTCGCTGTCAAAACCGGGAACAAGCTTGATCTTGGCTGATCTCTTCATATCGGCCGCGTGGTTACCACTGCATACGGAATAAAGTGCCTTGGCGCGTACACCGACTTCTTCTGCAAAACTTACCGATCGTGAAACCAGCCGGAACCTCTCGTCGCTCCGTGCCATTGTCCCGTTCGTCACAAAATACCGTTTGCAGCTGTTCGGCGCGCTGATCGCACTGGTGACAGCATCTGGCACCGTACTTGCGCTTGGCAATGGCCTGCGCATGCTGGTTGACGAAGGCTTTGCCGAAGGTGACGGCTCGCTGCTGGATCGGGCATTGTTCGTTCTGTTTGCAGTAACCCTGTTGCTGGCAGGCGCAAGCTATATGCGTTTCTTCCTGGTTTCCTGGATCGGGGAACGCGTGGTTGCCGATATCCGCTCCGCCGTCTACCGCCATATCATCCGACTGGACTCAGCCTTCTTTGAAGTCACAAGAACCGGTGAAGTTCTTTCGCGTCTGACGACCGACACCACATTGCTTCAGGCCGTCATTGGCTCAAGCGTCTCGATCGCCCTTCGCAATGCCTTGATGTTTGTCGGTGGTCTGACGATGTTGGCCATCACCAGTCCCAAGCTCACAGCCCTTGTCTTGTTGGTTGTGCCGTTGGTTGTCATTCCGATTGTCGGCTATGGTCGGCGCGTGCGGCGTTTGTCGCGCGAGTCCCAAGATCGGGTCGCCGACGTCAGCGCCTTTTCCGAAGAAACGCTCAATGCGCTGCGCACCGTGCAGGCCTACACACACGAAGAAATCGAAAGCCAACGTTTTAGCGGCCATGTCGAAGGGGCCTTCAGAACAGCGGTCGCGCGTATTTCTGCCCGCGCCCTTCTGACCGCGATTGTTATCGTCATGGTGTTTGGTGCGGTTGGCACCATCCTGTGGATTGGTGGTCATGATGTGCTTGATGGCACGATCTCGGCGGGGGAGCTTTCGGCCTTTGTCTTCTATGCCGTGGTGGTTGCCGGTTCCGTTGGCGCCATCAGTGAAGTGATCGGTGATTTGCAACGCGCGGCTGGTGCTGCGGAACGCCTTGTTGCGTTGCTGTCGACTGAACCTGAAATCAAGGCGCCGGAAAACCCCGTCGCGTTGCCAGTACCCCATCAGGGGCATGTCAGTTTCGAAAACGTCACCTTCCATTACCCAGCACGCCCGGACCGCTCGGCCCTTGAGGGGCTTAGCCTGTCGGTCAAGCCGGGCGAAACGGTTGCACTTGTTGGTCCTTCGGGGGCAGGCAAGACCACGGTGTTCCAGCTGTTGCTACGTTTCTATGATCCGGCAAGTGGTGTGATCAAGGTTGACGGGATTGATATCAAGACGGCCGATCCGGTCGCCGTGCGCGAACGCATTGGTCTTGTCGCACAGGATCCGGTGATCTTTGCCGCCAGTGCGTGGGACAACATCCGCTATGGCCGTCCGGGGGCAAGTGATGCCGATGTGCGTGCGGCTGCTGACGCTGCGCACGCCAGCGAGTTCCTTGACCGGTTGCCGGATGGCTTTAATACCTTCCTGGGTGAAAAGGGGGTTCGCCTGTCGGGCGGTCAGCGTCAACGCATTGCGATTGCGCGCGCGATCCTGCGCAATCCGGCCATCCTGCTTCTGGATGAAGCCACCAGTGCGCTGGATGCCGAAAGTGAACAGGTTGTTCAAAAGGCACTTGAAACCATCATGAAAGAACGCACCACGCTTGTGATTGCGCATCGTTTGGCAACGGTTCTGCATGCAGACCGGATTGCTGTGATTGATGATGGCAAGCTGGTAGCAGTCGGGACGCATCAGGAACTGCTCGAAAGCTCCCCGCTTTACGGGCGCTTGGCCAAGCTGCAGTTTGAACGCGACGCAGCTTGATCTCAGGTTAAAGCCAAAGCGTGCTGTATAGTGGTTCTCTATCGGCTTTCTTTATCGCCACATTCTCCCGACCCAAAACTTTGGGCCTAAGCTTTAACAGTGCAGGCATTGGTCTCGGTGTCGAAGAAACAAAAAACCCGCCACAAGGGCGGGTTTTTTATTTTGGACCAATCGGGGTCTTATTCGGCGCTGGCGATCTTGCGGTTGCCGATTGACAGTTCAGCATACTGTTTGCGCAACACATCAGAATCCGCAAGGAAGCGATCAAGCTCTTCACCCTTAAGCGTCTTGCCGCTTGGCATCTTCACGCGGATCGGGTTGACCTGTGCGTTGTTTTGCAGGATCTCGTAATGCAGGTGCGGACCGGTGGAGCGGCCGGTTGTGCCAACATAGCCGATGATATCGCCCTGCTTGACCCGTGATCCCTGCTTCAGGCCTTTGGCAAAGCCATTCATATGGGCATAGGCGGTGGCATAGGAATCATTGTGGCGGATCTGGATGTAATTTCCATAACCGCCATTGCGGCCAATCTTGGCAATCGTCCCGTTACCGGCGGCAAAGATCGGTGTGCCGGTCGGGGCTGCGAAGTCGATCCCCTTATGCATCTTGGTGTAGCCAAGAATCGGGTGCTTGCGTTTGCCATAACCCGATGACAGACGTGCGCCGTTGATCGGTGTGCGCATCAGCGCGCGGCGATAAGATTCACCCTTCTGGTTATAGAAGTCGGTTTCGCCGTTGCTGTCGGTATAGGAATAAAGCCGAACCTCATGACCGCTCAGTGTCATGCTGGCATAAAGCACATCGCCATAGCGTACGCGTTCACCGGCATCGTTTTTCAGTTCCTGATACATGATCTCAAAACTGTCGCCCGGCTGAATGTCACGCTGGAAGTCGACTTCATAGGAATAAAGTTCGATCAGTTCCATCAGAACCGGGATCGGAACACCGTTGCGTTCCGCTGCCAGAAACAGGCTTTGCTCGATCGTGCCCGACGCAACATTGCGCGAAGGTGTCAGTTCGATTTTGTCCGAGGATGCCTGATAGCCGTCATCAGTGCGCGAAACCGAAACAATGGTTTCCGGGTCCGGCTGGAAGCTCATCTGGTCCAGAAGTTCGATATCGTCCTGCCCGTCAGCAGCATAAACAAGGTCGAATTCCTGACCGGCACGCAGCTTGCGCGGATTAAAAACATCGCGCAGGGCTTCTATCGCGTTATAGGCAGATGTCCGCTCAAGGCCTGTGGCGGTCAGTGTCGCCATCAGGTTGGATCCCTTTTCAAGGACAACCGTCTCGCGGCGTGGTTCAAGATCCGGGATACTGGCGGTTTCGGTGACGTCGGCGTCACCCCCCATAACATGGCTCTCTGCAGCGCTGGCAGACAGGGCAGTATCCGAGGCGTTCGAATAATGATCAGATAGCAGATATCCGGTTGTTCCCCCCAGAATTACCATCACGCTCGCAATAGAAACCAAGTCTCTTCCGGCCATTGCCGCAGAACTCCCCTAAAAGCCATTTGTCAGTTCACCCGGGCCGTCGCTCTTGTTGGCAACATCGCCAAGAACCTTATACATAAAAGATTTGGCGATGTGAAATGCGAATTGCCGCAGGTAAAAGTGGAACCCGTCCCGACATAATGGCGCGATTTCCTTTACGAACCGTTGAGGGAATCCTGCTGCCTTGGTCACGATGGGCGGCGATCATGTGCCAGCCCACAGTGGCAAGAACATGGCAGCCGAAAACAAAATGAAATCCAGTTCACAGGGCCGCCGATCAAGTGCGCGATATGACATATATATATGTGTCGCTCTCTGGCTGTTCTTGATATGGGCAAACGACGGCTTCTGATGTGGCAAATCGACTATATGGAATGACGGGCATGTCGACCGATCTGATCCATGTTTAACCACGGTTTTTCAACCACGGGATGAAGGGTGAATTCCCCCGGTTCCGGCCAGTTTTGACCCTTTTTACAAAAATGTCTTTTTCTGACGTTTTTTCTCAAAAAAGGGTTTGACAGTTTTGGGAGTGGGGCCTATAACCCGCCTCCACCGACGGGGTGCGGCGCCAACGAGACGGCGACGCGGACTGAGCGGTTCGGGGCTTCGGTC
>NZ_JBZCIA010000010.1:0-184232 GCF_059052855.1 Thalassospira sp. CA1 | reverse complement strand
GGGGGGGTCGGCGTGGGGGGGGGGGTGTGGGGACAAAGCCCAGAGGCTTTTTTTTTCTTTTGTTTGTGGGGGAGGGTTGTCCTTCAACCCCCCCCCCCAACACTTTTGCGGCAATCGTCAACTCCAGTTGAGGGGCCGGTGTCCTTTTGAGGGCTCCGGTACATAATTACATGGATAGTCAGAACATTCGCATTCGCCTCAAGGCGTTTGACCATCGCGTGCTGGATCAGTCCACGCGTGAGATCGTCAATACGGCGAAGCGCACTGGCGCAGAGGTCCGCGGCCCGATTCCGCTGCCGACCCGCATCGAAAAGTACACTGTTCTGCGGTCTCCGCACGTGAACAAAAAGTCACGCGAACAGCTTGAAATCCGTACGCACAAGCGTCTTCTCGACATTGTCGACCCGACCCCGCAAACCGTCGATGCTCTTATGAAGCTCGACCTTGCGTCCGGTGTCGATGTCGAGATCAAACTTTAATCGGGAGTAAGCCGCAATGCGTAGTGGACTTATTACCCAGAAGGTCGGTATGACCCGCGTCTTCAACGACGACGGTTCCCACCTTCCTGTAACCGTTCTGAAGGTCGAAGATCTTCAGGTTGTCGCCAACCGTACCAACGACACAGACGGCTACGTCGCTGTTCAGCTTGGTTATGGCAAAGCGAAAGTGAAAAACGTATCCAAGCCGATGCGTGGCCACTTCGCCAAAGCCAAGGTTGAGCCGAAAGCCAAACTTGCTGAATTCCGCGTGAGCGAAGATGGCCTGATCGAAGTTGGTGCAGAACTTGCTGCAACCCATTTCGTCGAAGGCCAGTACGTTGACGTAATCGGCACGTCCATCGGTAAAGGTTTTGCCGGTGCGATGAAGCGTCACAACTTCGGTGGTCTGCGTGCGTCGCACGGTGTGTCTGTATCGCACCGTTCGCATGGTTCCACCGGTCAGTGCCAGGACCCGGGCCGCGTCTTCAAAGGTAAGAAGATGGCTGGTCACCTCGGTGCCGCACGTGTAACCGTTCAGTCCCTTAAAGTCGTGTCTTCGGACGCCGACAAAGGCCTGATCCTGGTGCATGGTGCCGTTCCGGGTCACAAGGGTGCCTATGTCCTTGTCAAGGATGCCGTGAAGCGTGCTGCACCGGAAGGTCTGCCGTTCCCGGCCGCGCTCAAGGGTGCTGCCCCGGCCGCTGAAGAAGCTGTCGCCGAGGATAAGGAATAAGCATCATGAAGCTCGACATTCTCAAACTTGACGCTTCCAAGTCCGGTAAGATTGATCTTGCAGAAGACATCTTTGGTCTGGAAGTACGTCGTGACGTCCTGCACCGCATGGTGAACTGGCAGCTGGCAAAACGCCGTGCCGGTACCCACAAGGTAAAGGAAAAGTCCGAAGTTTCCGCAACCACGAAAAAATTCGTGCGTCAGAAGGGTAGTGGCGGTGCACGTCACGGTTCCCGTAAAGCCGCACAGTTCCGTGGTGGTGGTACCGTGCACGGTCCGCGCGTTCGCGACCACGCACACGATCTGACCAAGAAGTTCCGTAAACTCGCGCTGAAAACCGCTCTGTCGGCTAAGGCAAAAGACGGTAAGCTTATCGTTCTTGATAATGCGGAATTCTCGGACGCCAAAACCAAGAATCTGGTCGCAGTTTTCAATAAACTCGGCTGGAAGTCTGCACTGATCATCGACGGTGCGCAGGTCAACGAAGGTTTTGCACGCGCAGCGCGCAACATCCCGCAGGTTGATGTGCTCCCACAGATTGGTGCTAACGTCTATGACATCCTGCGCCGTGACACCCTGGTGCTGACCAAGGGTGCGGTCGAAGCGTTGGAGGCACGTCTCAAATGACGATCATCAGCAAAGAGCGGATGTACGAAGTCATCCGCGCCCCGCATATCACTGAAAAGTCGACGCTGATTTCTGAACACAACGCAGTTGCGTTCAAAGTTGCGATCGACGCCACCAAGCCGGAGATCAAGGCTGCTGTGGAAGGTCTGTTCGGGGTGAAGGTCAAGGCGGTCAATACCTCTGTGGTAAAAGGAAAGACCAAGCGTTTTCGCGGTATTTCCGGTCGTCGGAGCGATTTCAAGAAAGCGATGGTGACCCTCGAAGAGGGCCAGTCCATCGATGTGACTACGGGAATCTAAGACAATGGCTTTGAAGAAGTTTAAACCAACCTCTCCTGGTCGCCGTCAGCTGGTTCTCGTGGATCGTTCTGATCTCCACAAGGGCAAGCCGATCAAAGCGTTGACCGAAGGTCTTCGCAAGAAAGGTGGCCGTAACAACACTGGTCGTATCACCGCCCGCCGTATTGGTGGTGGTCACAAACGTCGTTACCGTCTCATCGACTTCAAACGTACCAAGTTTGACGTCGTCGGTACCGTCGAGCGTTTGGAATATGATCCGAACCGTACCGCGTTTATCGCACTGGTTCGCTATTCCGACGACGAGCTGGCCTACATCCTCGCACCGCAGCGTCTCGCTGTCGGCGACAACATTGTTGCCGCTGAACGCGTAGACATTAAGCCGGGTAACGCCGCACCGCTGAAGAACATTCCGGTCGGTACCATTGTCCATAACGTCGAACTGAAAGCCGGTAAAGGTGGTCAGGTCGCACGTTCAGCAGGCTCGTATGTACAGCTTGTTGGTAAGGACCAGGGTTACGCCCAGCTTAAGCTGTCCTCCGGTGAGGTACGTTTGGTTCGTGGTGAATGCATGGCTACCATCGGTGCCGTGTCCAACCCGGACCATCAGAACTCGAACCTTGGTAAAGCCGGCCGTAATCGCTGGCTTGGCAAGCGTCCTTCGGTTCGTGGCGTTGCCATGAACCCGATCGATCACCCGCATGGTGGTGGTGAAGGTCGTACGTCGGGTGGTCGTCACCCGGTTACGCCGTGGGGCAAGCCTACCAAGGGCAAACGTACCCGCTCGAACAAAAAGACCGACGCGCTCATCATGCGCCGTCGTCACAAGAGCTAACGGAGGAGGCTAGACTATGGCGCGTTCCGTTTGGAAGGGTCCGTTTGTTGACGGATACCTTCTTAAGAAAGCCGATACTGTCCGTGCCTCAGGCCGGAATGAGGTAATTAAGACCTGGTCGCGGCGTTCGACGATTTTGCCGCAATTCGTAGGCCTCACCTTTGGGGTTTACAATGGCCAGAAATTCCTGCCGGTGCTCGTGACCGAAGATATGATTGGTCACAAGTTCGGTGAATTCTCGCCGACCCGTACCTACTATGGTCACG
Source organism: Thalassospira sp. CA1 (assembly GCF_059052855.1). Classification (NCBI taxonomy): domain Bacteria; kingdom Pseudomonadati; phylum Pseudomonadota; class Alphaproteobacteria; order Rhodospirillales; family Thalassospiraceae; genus Thalassospira; species Thalassospira sp. CA1. The sequence continues at coordinate 180,997 of NZ_JBZCIA010000010.1, read as the reverse complement.
CGGCCGACAAAAAGGCGAAGAGGAAGTAACGATGGGTAAGAAAGCTGACATCCGTCGGCTGGCGGATAACGAGGCCGCGGCTTCGCTCCGGGCAGTACGCATTTCCCCGCGTAAGCTCAACCTCGTCGCCGAGTCGATTCGTGGTATGAAGGCAGAAGCTGCTTTGGCAGAACTGACCTTCTCCAATAAACGCATTTCGCAGGACGTCAAAAAGCTGCTGGAATCGGCAATTGCTAATGCCGAAAACAACCATCAGCTCGATGTTGACCGTCTCTATATTAAAGAGGCATCTGTTGGTAAGGCCTTCGTAATGAAGCGCTGGCGCGCCCGTGCACGCGGTCGTGTTGGCAAAATCATTAAGCCGTTCTCCAACATGCGCATCGTCGTTTGCGAACGTGAGGAGGCCGAGTAATGGGTCAGAAAATTAATCCGATCGGTCTGCGCGTTGGCATTAACCGTACCTGGGACTCCCGCTGGTACGCCAACAAGGCCGATTTCGCTGGTCTTCTTCACGAAGATCTCGCGATCCGCAATTTCATCTTCGACCGTCTGAAACAGGCGGGTGTATCGAAGGTGATTATCGAACGTCCGGCGAAGAAAGCCCGCATTTCGATCCACACCGCTCGTCCGGGCGTTGTGATCGGGAAAAAAGGCCAGGACATCGAGAAGCTCAAGAACGATCTGCAGAAACTGGCAAATGCCGAAGTGCAGGTTAACATCATCGAGATCCGCAAGCCGGAACTCGATGCCAAGCTGGTCGCTGACAACATCGCCCAGCAGCTTGAGCGCCGTGTTTCGTTCCGTCGCGCTATGAAGCGCTCGGTTCAGAACGCAATGCGTCTCGGTGCCGGTGGCATTCGTATTAATGCTGCTGGTCGTCTTGGTGGCGCTGAAATCGCCCGTACCGAATGGTACCGTGAAGGTCGCGTTCCGCTGCATACCCTGCGTGCGGACGTTGATTATGGCACTTCCGAAGCACACACCACCTATGGTGTTTGCGGTCTGAAGGTCTGGATCTTCAAGGGCGAAATCATGGCACATGATCCGTTGGCTTCTGAGCGTCGCGCTCTCGAGTCGGCTGGTTCCGGTCGTAAGTAAGGAGATCCCGATATGCTTTCTCCGAAACGTACAAAGTTCCGTAAAGCCCACAAAGGCCGCCTCAAAGGCGAAGCCAAGGGTGGTACCGAACTTAATTTCGGCGCTTATGGCTTGAAAGCCATGGAGCCGGAGCGTATAACGGCGCGTCAGATCGAAGCGGCTCGCCGCGCGATCACCCGCCACATGCGCCGTCAAGGCCGTGTGTGGATTCGCGTTTTCCCGGATCTCCCGGTCTCGCAGAAGCCTGCCGAAGTCCGTCAGGGTAAAGGTAAAGGCTCGCCTGAATATTGGGCGGCACGCGTTAAACCGGGTCGGATCATGTTTGAACTCGACGGTGTTCCGTTGGATCTTGCACGCCGAGCTTTCGAGCTGGCAGCGGCAAAATTGCCGATCAAGACCAAGTTTGTCACCCGTCTTGGTGAAGGGGAGTAATTAGTGATGAAAATTGCTGATCTCCGCGCTAAAAGCGCTGACGAACTGAAGCAGCTGCTTCTGGACCTGCGTAAGGAATCGTTCAATATGCGTTTCCAGCAGGCTTCTGGGCAGTTCGAGAACACTGCGCGGGTCCGCCAGGTCCGTCGTGATATTGCCCGCATTAAAACCCTTCTCGGTAACGAGAAGGGTGCAACCGCGGCCTAACTGGACACGCAGAGGAGTAGACACACATGCCGAGGCGTGTATTGCAGGGGACAGTCGTTTCGACCAAAAACGACAAGACCGTGGTGGTCCGAGTGGAGCGCCAGGTCATGCACCCGCTGTATAAAAAGTACGTGCGTAAGTCGAAGAAATTCCACGCGCACGATGAAGAGAACCGCTTCAAAACGGGTGACGTTGTTCGCATTCGCGAATGCAAACCGATCTCGAAGTTGAAGTCTTGGGAAGTAGTGGTCGAGGAGTGAGTCCTCAGCCCAATCATAGTCAAGGGGTAAACCCATGATCCAGATGCAGTCCAATCTGGACGTCGCCGACAACAGCGGCGCTCGCCGCGTCCAGTGCATCAAGGTGCTGGGCGGCTCGAAGCGCAAAACCGCCAACGTTGGTGATGTTATCGTGGTTTCCGTCAAGGAAGCCATTCCGCGCGGTCGCGTAAAGAAGGGTGCAGTTCACAAAGCTGTCATCGTTCGCACCGCAAAGGAAATTCGTCGTGCCGATGGCTCGGCGATCCGCTTTGACCGCAACGCTGCCGTTCTCATTAATGCGAACGGCGAGCCGATCGGCACGCGTATTTTTGGCCCGGTAACCCGTGAACTTCGTTCTAAAGGTTACATGAAGATCATTTCGCTCGCTCCGGAGGTGCTGTAATGGCTGCCAAGATTAAAAAGGGCGATCGCGTCGTTGTTCTGACGGGTAAAGACAAAGGGAAAACCGGCGAAGTTCTCGCCGCTTTCCCGACCGAGAACAAAGTTCTGGTTTCGGGCATTAACCTGGTGAAACGTCACCAGCGCCCGACCGGTGCTGATGCTGGTGGCATCGTCGAAAAGGAAGCAAAAATTGCTGTTTCCAACGTCGCGATTGTTGACCCGAAAGAAAACAAGCCGACCCGCGTCGGTTTCAAGACCCTCGATGATGGTCGCAAGGTTCGCGTAGCGAAGCTCAGCGGCGAAGTCATCGACAACTGAGGGACGGAAAAATGACGCGCCTGCGCGAACATTACAAAGAAGTGGTGCGTGACGCACTCCAGAAGGAGTTCTCCTACGAGAACACCATGGAGATTCCGCGCCTCGAGAAAATCGTGATCAACATGGGTGTCGGCGACGCCACCCAGGATCGTAAGAAGCTGGAAGGTGCTGCTGCGGATCTCGCTGCTATCACCGGTCAGAAGCCTGTCTTCACCAAGGCGAAAAAGTCCGTTGCGGCTTTCAAGCTGCGTGAAGGTATGAACATCGGTTGTAAAGTGACCTTGCGTCGCGACCGTATGTTTGAGTTCTTGGACCGCCTGGTCACCATCGCGCTGCCGCGCGTTCGTGACTTCCGCGGCCTGAACAAAAAATCTTTCGATGGTCGTGGCAACTTTGCCATGGGCTTGAAAGAACAGTTCGTCTTTCCTGAGGTAGAGTACGACAAAGTCGACTCTGTTCGCGGGATGGATATCATCATTTGTACCACGGCTAAGTCCGACGATGAAGCTCTCGCCCTTCTTAAGGGCTTTGATCTTCCGTTCGGAAACTAACGGAGGTTGGCCCATGGCCAAGAAAAGCGCTGTAGAGCGTGAACTCAAACGTGAACGCCTGGCTAAAAAATATTCTGCCAAGCGTGCCGCCCTTAAAGCGGTTATCGCAAATCGCGAGACGACCCCTGAGGATCGTATCGTTGCTGTGATGAAACTCGCCCAGCTGCCGCGTAACTCGGCTCGTATCCGTCAGCGTATTCGCTGCCAGATCACCGGTCGTCCGCGTGGTGTCTATCGCAAATTCCGCCTGTCCCGTATCGCGCTTCGTGAACTTGCTTCACGTGGTCAGATCCCGGGCATGGTGAAGTCGAGCTGGTAAGGAGGACATCACATGTCGATGACTGATCCAGTCGGTGATATGCTCACGCGTATCCGTAACGGCCAGCGCGTTGGTAAATCCAGCGTCGTTTCGCCGGCTTCGAAACTGCGTACCGGTGTGCTGGATGTTCTCCAGCGCGAAGGTTATATCCGCGGTTACAATGTTAATGAAATTCGCAAGGGCGTCAGCGAAATCACCATCGAACTCAAATATTTTGAGGGTGATGGCGTGATTAAGCAGATCGACCGCGTCTCGACCCCGGGTCGTCGTGTATATTCGAAGATCAAAGATCTTCCGAAGGTATATAACGGTCTGGGCATCGCAGTCCTGTCCACTCCGCGAGGGGTTCTATCGGATCAGGAGGCTCGCGAGCAGAATGTCGGCGGCGAAATCCTCTGCAAGGTATTCTAAGGAGGGCCAACGATGTCGCGAGTAGGAAAAAACCCGGTGGTCGTGCCTAACGGCGTTACCATCACCTTGACCGAAGAGCAGATCAGCGCAAAAGGCAAGCTCGGTGAGCTTAACCTGGCTTTGACCTCGGACGTATCCGTCACTCAGGAAGATAACCAGATCTTCGTGAAACCTAAAAACGATAGCAAGCGCGCTCGTGCCCTTTGGGGTACCACCCGTGCCAATATCGCGAACCTCGTTACCGGGGTTTCGGAAGGGTTCACCAAGAAACTGGAAATCACCGGTGTTGGTTACCGTGCGCAGGTTCAGGGCAAAAACCTGGTTCTGCAGCTTGGCTTCTCACATGACGTAGAAATGGAGATCCCTGCGGGTCTTAACGTCGTTGCTGAAAAGCCGACCCTCGTCGCCATTTCTGGCGCAGATAAACAACTCGTTGGTCAGTTCGCTGCGAATGCACGCGGCTGGCGCGGTCCGGAGCCTTACAAAGGCAAGGGTGTCCGCTACGAAGGCGAGTATATCTTGCGCAAAGAAGGCAAGAAGAAGTAAGGACAGGCACGATGAAAAACGTGAGAAGCCTATTCGAACGCCGCAAGCGTCGCGTTCGTTTTGCGATCCGCCAGAAAGCGGCCGGTCGCCCGCGCCTCAGCGTGCACCGTTCGAACGCCCACATCTATGCTCAGATCATCGACGACGTCAAAGGCACCACCCTGGTGGCTGCCTCGACGATGGAGAAAGATCTGAAGGCGAAAGGCAGCAATGCCGACGCCGCTGCTCTGGTTGGCAAGGCAATTGCCGAGCGCGCAGTCAAAGCTGGTGTGAAAACGGTCGTTTTCGATCGTGGCGGGTATCTGTTCCATGGCCGGGTGAAAGCTCTGGCCGATGCCGCCCGTGAGGGCGGTCTGGACTTCTAAGGAGCACGACCATGGCACGTAACCAGAATCAACAGCAGCAGGCGCCGAAAGCCCGTGAAGAAAACGAACTCGTCGACAAGCTGGTTGGTATCAACCGCGTCGCGAAAGTCGTTAAGGGTGGCCGTCGCTTTGCTTTCTCCGCAATGGTAGTTGTCGGTGACCAGCGCGGTCGCGTCGGATACGGCACGGGTAAAGCCCGTGAAGTTCCGGAAGCGATCCGTAAGGCCACCGAAGCTGCTAAACGTAACATGATCCGCGTTCCGCTGCGTGAAGGCCGTACCCTTCACCATGATACGCAGGGCCATTTCGGTGCAGGCAAGGTTATCCTTCGCTCCGCTCCGGCTGGTACCGGTATCATCGCAGGCGGTGCGATGCGTGCGGTTTTCGAAACCATGGGCGTTCAGGACGTTGTGTCCAAATGCACCGGTTCGAACAACCCGCACAACGTGATCCGCGCAACCCTTGACGCTCTGGTCAACGGTGCTTCCCCGCGTCAGGTCGCTGCTAAGCGTGGCCTGAAAGTCGGTGACGTCGTTGCCCGTCGCGATAGCGGTTCGGCTGCTGCCGCCGTTCTCGAAAAGGAGTAATTCGATATGGCTGCTAAGAAAAAAGCGACCGTACGCGTTACCCAGACGGGTTCGCCGATCGGACGTCCGGCTGATCAGCGCCAGACCCTTGTTGGTCTTGGCCTGAACAAACTGCACCGGACTCGTGAGCTGGAAGATACTCCGGCTGTTCGCGGTATGATCGCAAAGGTCAAACACCTCGTCCGTGTGGACGAGGCTTGATTGACCCCAGATCGAAAAGGTGTTGAACGATGAAACTCAACGAACTCGCCGATAACCCGGGTGCCCGCAAGGCGCGCACCCGCGTCGGTCGCGGCATCGGTTCGGGCAAAGGCAAAACTTCTGGCGCAGGTCAGAAGGGTCAGAAGTCCCGTTCGGGTGTAGCCATCAATGGCTTCGAAGGTGGGCAGATGCCTATCTATCGCCGTCTTCCGAAACGCGGCTTCAAAAACCCGTTCAAGAAACAGTTCGGCGTTGTGAACCTTGGTACCCTTCAGACTGCTGTTGATAACGGCGTTCTTGAAGAAGGTGCAAATGTCACCGTCGCTGTTCTTGCGGAAAAAGGTCTGGCTCGTCCGCAGAAAGACGGTCTGCGTCTTCTTGCCAAAGGCGAACTGAAAGCGAAACTGAACATCGAAATCTCCGGTGCTTCCAAAGCAGCTGTTGAAGCTGTCGAGAAAGCTGGTGGTTCGGTCAAGGTTCTTGCTCCGGTCGCTGCTGCAGAATCCGCAGAATAAGCCTAAATTGACTTCGAGAGGGTCCGGTTCCAGTACACGGGACCGGACCCTCCAGTTTATGTGTATTGGGAGATGAGTGCATGGCATCGGCCGCCGAGCAGCTTGCCGCGAACCTGAATTGGTCCGCTTTTTCAAAGTCAACCGAGCTTAAAAAGCGTATCTGGTTCACTTTGGGCGCGCTTATTGTTTACCGTCTTGGAACCTATATTCCGGTTCCTGGTGTCGACCCGTCTATTCTTGCTGACATTTTCCGTCAGAATGCGGGTGGCGTTCTGGGCATGTTTGACATGTTCGCCGGTGGTGCGCTGGGTCGTATGACGATCTTCGCGCTGAATATCATGCCGTACATCTCGGCCTCGATTATTATTCAGTTGATGACGACTGTTTCGCCAACGCTTGAGCAACTCAAGAAGGAAGGCGAGCAGGGTCGTAAAAAGATTAATCAATATACCCGCTATCTGACGGTGCTGATCGCAACGGTGCAGGCATGGGGCATTGCTGTTGGTCTTGAAAGCATGACCGGTTCTTCCGGTGCTGCTGTTCCGGATCCGGGCATGTTCTTCCGCATTACCGCTGTGATCACCCTTGTTGGTGGCACCATGTTCCTGATGTGGCTTGGTGAACAGATCACCCAGCGCGGCATTGGTAACGGTATTTCGCTGATCATCTTTGCCGGTATTGTTGCCGGTCTGCCAAGCGCGATTGCAGGTACCCTTGAACTGGGTCGTACCGGTGCGATCTCTGCACTGGTTATCGTTGCAATCATCGTTCTGGCAATCGCGGTTATCGCCTTCATCGTCTTTGTTGAACGTGCACAGCGCCGCGTTCTGATCCAGTACCCGAAACGCCAGGTCGGCATGAAGGTCATGGAAGGTCAGAGCTCGCACCTGCCGCTCAAGATCAACACTGCCGGTGTTATTCCGCCGATCTTCGCAAGCTCGCTGCTGCTCATGCCGCTGTCGGTTGCCCAGTTCACCACCGGTGTTGATGCTCCGGCCTGGTTGACGACTGCAACTGCACTGCTTGGCCGTGGTCAGCCGCTTTATATTGCGCTTTATATCGGTTTGATCGTCTTCTTTGCCTTCTTCTACACCGCGGTTGTGTTCAACCCGGAAGATACGGCAGACAACCTGAAGAAACATGGTGGCTTTATTCCGGGCATTCGTCCGGGTAAAAATACAGCCAACTATCTGGATTTCATTCTGACCCGTCTGACGGTGATCGGTGCAGCGTATCTCGCATTCGTCTGTATCCTGCCGGAACTGCTGATCGCGGAATGGTCTGTTCCCTTCTACTTTGGTGGGACTAGCCTCCTGATCGTTGTCACGGTAACCATGGATACCGTTGCGCAGATTCAGTCTCATATGCTGGCTCATCAGTATGAAGGCCTGATCAAGAAATCCAAACTGCGTGGTCGCCGCCGCTAACAAGCGACCACCGCATTCAGGGGGAAGACGATGAACATTATCCTTCTTGGCCCTCCCGGCGCAGGGAAAGGTACCCAGGCCAAGCGTCTTGAAACAGGACGCGGCATGATCCAGCTCTCGACGGGCGACATGCTCCGCGCGGCGGTTGCTGCTGGCACGGAACTGGGGCAGAAGGCAAAGGAAGTCATGGATGCGGGCCAGCTCGTATCCGACGATCTGATGATCGGTCTGATTTCCGAACGACTTGACCAGGATGATACCAAGGGTGGTTTCATTCTGGACGGGTTCCCACGCACCACCGCCCAGGCAGAAGCCCTGGACGAGATGCTGGAATCCAAGGGACTGGCACTTGACTATGTGATTGAACTGCGTGTTGACGATGCAGCACTGGTGGCCCGTATTGTTGGTCGCTATACCTGCGCGAAATGCGGGCAGGGCTATCACGACGAGTTCCAGAAACCCGCCAAGGAAGGTGTCTGTGACGTATGTGGCAGCACCGAATTTAAACGCCGTGCGGACGACAATGCCGAGACGGTCACTTCGCGACTGGAAGCTTATCACAAGCAGACAGCACCGATCATTCCTTACTATGAAAAGGTCGGTAAGCTGAAAACAGTTGACGGGATGGCTGAAATCGACCAAGTTACGCGCGAGATTGAAGCCATCCTGGGGTAATTTCCCGGGCAGGGCGTTTTTTTGCTGGCGGGTTGGCAGTAATGCTGGCCCGCTTTTGCAGCGTCCTACCCTACCGGATCTGCCCCTGGGTTTGTTAACAGGAAACAGGAGTTCACATAGTGGCTCGTATTGCTGGCGTAAACATCCCGACCGCTAAGCGTGTCGTGATTGCGCTTACCTACATCACCGGTATTGGCCCGGCTAAAGCCAAAGAAATTTGCGCCAAGGTTGGCATCGAATCCGCAACCCGCGTGCATCAGCTTTCTGATGACCAGGTTCTGAAGGTTCGTGAAGTCATCGACGCTGATTACACCGTCGAAGGCGACCTCCGTCGTGAAACCGCAATGAACATTAAACGTCTGATGGACCTGGGCAGCTATCGCGGCCTGCGTCATCGTCGCGGTCTCCCGGTACGCGGTCAGCGTACCCACACCAACGCTCGCACCCGTAAGGGCCCGGCTAAGCCGATTGCTGGCAAGAAGAAGTAAGGTAGGGGAACGACAATGGCGAAGACTCCTCAGACTCGCGTGCGTCGCCGCGAGCGCAAGAACATTACGAACGGTATCGCGCACGTAAACGCGACCTTCAACAACACCATGATCACCATCACCGACGTACAGGGAAATACCATTTCCTGGTCGACCGCTGGTGGTATGGGTTTCCGCGGTTCGCGTAAATCGACTCCGTATGCTGCACAGATGGCTGCCGAAGACGCAGGTAAAAAAGCTGCTGAACACGGTATGAAAACCCTCGAAGTACAGGTTAAAGGCCCGGGTTCGGGACGTGAATCTGCACTGCGTGCGCTTCAGGCTGTCGGTTTCACCATTACGTCGATCAAAGACGTAACGCCGATTCCGCATAACGGTTGCCGTCCGCGTAAACGTCGTCGCGTCTAATCGCGTCGATCCTTGCGGACGACCCCGCGTTTGGGCCCGGGATGACCGGGCCTCTTCGCGTTTCTCGTGGGGGCAAGTTTATTGCCCTCCTTTCCATAGGCTCCAGTTGCGAAGGTGGGTCTCGTGATTCAAAAGAACTGGCAGGAACTGATTAAGCCGACGAAGCTTGATGTTACTCCGGGTACTGATGCCAGCCGTATTGGTACGATCGTGGCAGAACCGCTGGAGCGCGGTTTTGGTCAGACTCTGGGTAACGCGCTGCGTCGCATTCTGCTGTCGTCGCTCCAGGGTTCGGCAGTTACCGCGATCCAGATCGATGGTGTATTGCACGAATTTTCGTCGATCCCGGGTGTGCGTGAAGATGTCACCGACATCATCCTGAACATCAAGACCATGGGCGTGCGTATGCATGCTGAAGGTCCGAAGAAAATGGCTCTGAAGGCGACTGGCCCTGGTGCCGTCACCGCAGGTCAGATCGAAACCGGTGCGGATATCGAAATCCTTAACCCGGATCTCGAGCTTTGCCATCTTGACGATGGTGCTACGCTCAACATCGAATTCACCGTTGATAACGGTAAAGGCTATGTTGCAGCCAGCTCGCACAGCTCGTCGGACGCGCCGATTGGTCTTATTCCGATCGATGCGATCTTCAGCCCGATCCGTAAAGTGGCCTACAAGGTGGAAAACACCCGTGTTGGTCAGGATACCGACTTTGACAAGCTGTCGTTGACCGTTGAAACCAACGGTGCACTGACCCCGGAAGATTCGGTTGCGCTTGCTGCCCGTATCCTTCAGGACCAGCTGTCGCTGTTCGTCAACTTCGAAGAGCCGGAAGCGGTTGTCGAAGAGAAGAAAGAAGACGAACTGCCGTTCAACCGTAACCTTCTGCGTAAGGTTGACGAGCTTGAGCTATCGGTACGTTCGGCTAACTGCCTGAAGAACGACAACATCATCTATATCGGTGATCTTGTTCAGAAGACCGAAGCAGAAATGCTCCGTACGCCGAACTTCGGCCGGAAGTCGCTGAACGAAATCAAGGATGTACTGGCTCAGATGGGTCTGCATCTGGGTATGGAAGTCGGCGGTTGGCCGCCGGAAAACATCGAAGAACTTGCTCGCAAGTTCGAAGATCCGTTCTAAGAACGGGTCTTCGGCCTTCGGGCCGAGATCGGAACATTCGTGTTCCAAACCGGGGACCCCAGTTGTTTGGGCATCCGGCGGGCTTGTTGCCCACACCGCACGTGCATAACCTGGCCTTTGTGTAAAAGTGATCAGGGTGGCGGCGCGGTTTTACAATCGGTTTCGTGAGCGAAGCCAGGCTATTAAGGAGAGTTACCATGCGTCACGGTATGCAAGGCCGTAAGCTTAATCGTACTTCGTCCCATCGTAAGGCGATGTTTGCCAACATGGCAGTTTCACTGCTCACCCACGAGCAGATCAAAACCACTCTTCCGAAGGCCAAGGATCTTCGCCCGTATGTCGAAAAACTGATTACGCTGGGCAAGCGGGGCGACCTGCATGCACGCCGTCAGGCCATTTCGATCCTGCGTGATGACAAAGTCGTTGCCAAGCTGTTCGGCGAAATCGCTGACCGCTACAAAGAGCGCGCTGGTGGTTACACCCGTGTTCTCAAGGCTGGCTTCCGTTATGGCGATGCGGCTCCGGTTGCTGTGATTGAACTTGTCGATCGCAACGCCGATGCAAAAGGCGCGGAAGACCGTGCTCGCCTCGAAGCAGAGGGCGAAGGCGAAGAAGCAGCTGCTGAATAAGCAACGCTTCGGCCTTTAAGAAACAGAAACGGGCGATGCCATCTGGTGTCGCCCGTTTTCTTTTGGCTAAATGACATAAAGTTCATATTTCCGACAAGGTTGCGCGTAAGGTCTAGTTTCCCTAATTGATGACAAGTCTTTGTCGGTCACAAGACCGCGAACAAGCAAACCAACAGAGAGAGTGTGACGTGCAGGCAAGATGGATTTCAAAGATTGTCGCCTTTGCCATAATCGGACTGACGACGATTTCCAGCACAGGCAATCTGGCCCATGCCCAAAGCGATGAAGCCACCCTGGACCGGCGTTTGCCGTCAAGCCAGGCGGACATCAAGATGTCGCTTTCGCCATTGGTCAAACAAACGGCCCCGGCGGTTGTCAACATCTACACCAAGAAGGTCGTCGAACAACGCCAGCGCACGCCGTTCTTCAATGACCCGTTCTTCAAGCAGTTCTTTGGTGATCGTTTCGGCGGTGCCTTTGGCGCCCCGCGCCAGCGTGTTGAACGTTCGCTCGGTTCCGGTGTGATTGTTTCGGGCAATGGCACGGTGGTCACCAACCATCACGTGATCGATGGCGCCAGCGAGATCCGCGTCGTCTTGCATGACAACCGCGAATTTGATGCCGATCTGGTCGGCTCGGACGAACGCACCGATCTTGCCGTCCTCAAACTACGCGGGGTTGATAACGAACTGCCGGCCATTCCGTTTGGCGATTCGGATGCGGTTGAGGTTGGCGACCTTGTTCTTGCCATCGGCAACCCGTTTGGTGTCGGGCAAACCGTGACCAGTGGCATTGTTTCGGCACTGGCGCGCGCCGGTGTCACCGGGCAGGATTATCAATCCTTCATCCAGACGGATGCGGCGATTAACCCGGGCAACTCCGGCGGGGCATTGGTCGATATTGATGGCAACCTGATTGGCGTCAACTCGGCGATCTTTACCAAGTCCGGTGGGTCGAACGGCATCGGCTTTGCGGTTCCGGCCAATATGGTCAAGGTGGTGATGCGCGGTCTGATCAGTGGAGATTTGCGTCGCCCCTGGCTGGGTGCAGCCGGGCAGTCGGTGACGGCCGATCTGGCGGCCTCGCTTGAACTGGATCGCCCGCATGGTGTTCTGATCAACAAGGTTCGTGCCGGAAGCCCGGCTGAGCGCGGCGGCCTGCAATCGGGTGATGTTGTCATCGCGGTCAATGGCCTGGCGGTTGATAACCCGAACGAGCTTAAATTCCGTATCGCAACGCTTGAGCTAAATGGTGAGGCAAAGCTGTCAGTCCTGCGGCGCGGGGCCGAAACCATCCTTGCCATGCCGCTGGAAGTCGCACCCGAAATTCCCGCCCGCGATGAAAGCATCATTGATGGCCGCAACCCGTTTAGCGGCACCAAGATCGCCAATATGAACCCGGCACTGGCCGATGAACTGGGCATCGATACGCTGAGCGAAGGTGTAATGATCCTTGCTGTTGCCCGCGATAGCCTCGCACGTCGCACGCGTCTTCAGGCTGGTGACTATATTGTCGAGGTCAATGGGCAGCCGATTGATACCGTCGCGCGCTTTAAGGAAGTCGTCCGTGCCGGTGAACGCAGCCGCGACTGGATGATTTCCGTCAAACGCGATGGCAAAGTCCTGACCGGTGATTTCACCCTGTAACCCTCAGGTCTGATACCCAAAACAAAGGCGCGGATCTGTGTGGTGCGCGCCTTTTTGTATCTTGTTCAGTCGGCATTACCGGGCACGGGACGATGACGCAACATCATCAGGGCGGCAAAGGTCACAAGGCCAAGCACGATGGTCAGTAGAATCGCATACTGCCCGTAATCATCAATCAAAAGGCCGAAGACAAACGGGGCAGCCGCCTGTGCAAAGCGTGATGGGGCCATGATATAACCTTGCCGGGCGCCATAACCAACCGGACCAAAGGTCGCCAATGGCAACGTGCCCTTGGCGATGGTCAGAATGCCATTGCCGATCCCGTGCAGGCAGGTAAACAGCATCCCGACCGGTCCGCCAAAGACCAAAAGCAACACCGCCCCGACCGGATGGGTCAGGGCCGAAAGCCGTGACGAAATCAGCGGATGCATCTTTTTCAGCAACCCGAACTCGGCCAAGCGGCCCGCAACCTGTGCCGGCCCCACCAGCGACGCCGCAATCAGCGCACCCGTCGCATCCATCCCCGAAATTTGTAACAGGCGCGGTAAATTGGCTGCCATGGCCGTAGCGGTAAACCAGCTGGCGGCAAACACAATCGCCAGCAGGATCATCGGCATGTTGAAGATATCCGAACGCGATAGCTTGGCCGGGGCAGGGACGGGCTTGCTCTTGTTGTCTTCTGCTGTGGTCGCCGCGTCGCCCTTGGTGCGCGGGATCAGAAACAGATTAAGCGGCAAGCCCAGCACGATATGCATCACCGCCCAGAAATAGCACGCCGTGCGCCAGTCAAACTCGGCCTCGATCCCGGCGGTAATCGGCCAGCAGATCGTGCTGGCAAAACCGGCAATCAGGGTAATGCCGGTAATTGGCCCCCGCGCATCATGGCCATAAATCCAGCTCAGCGTGGCAAAGGCCGACTCATAAAGCCCCATCGACATGCCAACACCAATGACGCACCACGCTATACACATCATGGTCAGGCTATCGGCCGTACCCAGCATCGCAAGACCCGCGGCAAAGATCAGGCTGGACACCGCCAGTACCGTGCGCCCGCCAAACTGATCAATCCGCGCCCCGGCCTTCGGTCCGAGTAACGCTGCAAACACCAGCGCAAGTGAAAAGGCGCCAAACGCCCAACCGGGTGGAATGCCAAGTTCAATTGCCATCGGCTCGGCCAGAATGGCCGGCAGATACAGCGTGGTGCCAAATGCAAGGGTCTGTCCCGTGCCCAACCCGATCACAATCGGCAATTTGGCGGGCGTGCCGTGCGAAGTCGACGTCATGGCAGGTACCGACAGTCAGGGTCGGGCAGGCAGGCAAAAACAAGCGTCACGAACGTATTCTTTTTGTTGCTTGGATGGAAACAAGCCTGAAAGCTATGCCGCACATATGCCAGCGTCAATCGACGATGTTTCGTCTGTCATCAATGTCATCTGCGTGTTACTTTCCGGTCAAGACGCCCCAAAAACCAACATCGTATTGTTCCAGCATGGTTTCCCTGTTTGAAAGTCAGGTCACGCGCCCTTTGGCCGACAGACTGCGCCCCGCCAAACTCGATGAGGTGGTTGGCCAGGGGCACCTGTTTGGCGATGACGGGCCGATCACCCGCATGATCAAGACCGGCCGGGTGCCCTCGGTCGTGCTGTGGGGGCCGCCGGGTTGTGGCAAAACGACACTGGCCCGCCTGATGGCCGATGTCGCCGATATGGCGTTTGAACCACTCTCGGCGATCTTTTCCGGGGTGGCGGATCTGCGCAAGGTGTTTGAACGTGCCCGTGCGCGGCGTTCCACCGGTGGGGCGACATTGCTGTTCATTGATGAAATCCACCGTTTCAACAAGGCCCAGCAAGACAGCTTTTTGCCCTATGTTGAAGACGGCACCATCACACTGATCGGCGCGACCACAGAAAACCCGTCTTTTGAGCTCAACGCAGCACTTCTTTCGCGGTGTCAGGTACTGGTGCTCAAGCGTCTTGATGATCAGGGCCTTGAAGAACTGCTGGTGCGGGCCGAAAAGGAAATGGGCTTTGATCTGCCCGTAACACCCGAGGCACGCGAAACCCTGCGTGCCATGGCCGATGGCGACGGGCGCTATTGCCTGAACCTGGCAGAGGAGCTCTTTTCCCTGCCGCCCAGCGAAGATGACGGCCCGCTTGGCGTGGCGGAGCTTGCCCGCACCGTGCAAAAGCGCATGCCGATCTATGACAAGGGCGATGACAGTCATTACAACCTGATCAGTGCGCTGCATAAATCCATCCGGGGTTCCGACCCGGATGCAGCGTTGTATTGGTTTAACCGGATGCTGGCCGGCGGCGAAGATCCCAAATTCGTCGCCCGCCGACTGACCCGCATGGCGGTCGAGGATATTGGCCTTGCCGATCCGCAGGCCCAGCAATTCTGCATCGGCGCGTGGGAATCATACGAACGCCTTGGCAGTCCCGAAGGCGAATTGGCCCTGGCACAGGCGGTGATTTATCTCGCCCTCGCGCCGAAATCCAACGCCGGTTATGCGGCTTATAAAAAGTCGCTCAAGATCGCGCGCGATACCGGGTCGCTGATGCCGCCCGCCCATATCCTCAATGCGCCGACCAAACTGATGAAGGATATCGGCTATGGCACCGGCTATGCCTATGACCATGATCAGGAAGATGGCTTTTCCGGCCAGAACTACTTCCCCGACGGCATGCGGCGGCAGAATTTCTACGAGCCGGTTGAACGCGGCTTTGAACGCGATCTTAAAAAACGCGTCGAATATTTCGACCGCCTGCGCGCAGAACGTCAAAAGAAGCGCGACAATAACTAGCGTAGGGCGTGTTAGGTTCCAAAATGGAAACAATCTGGTGAAGAGTCTCTGGCTAAACAGATCGGTTTGGCAGGCGTAAGTTCAGGGCAACAAACAAACCCGGACTCGGAGACTGAAAATGACTAAAGTTCTGCATGTTAGCGCATCTGTGAATGGTGAGAACTCGAACTCCCGCCAGATCGCCCTCAAACTGATCGACCGTATCAAGGCCGCTGATTCTTCGGCAACCGTTATCGAACGCGACACCAACGAGGCAGTCGTTTCAGCGATCACCGGCGAAACCGTCGGTGCCTATTACACCCCGGCTGAAAACCGTTCGGAAGCTCAGAAAAAAGTGATCGCCGCTTCTGACAAGATGGTGGCCGAGATTATGGATGCTGATGTTCTTGTCATCGGTGCGCCGATGTACAACTTCTCCATCCCCTCGACCCTTAAGGCTTGGGTTGATCTGATTGCCCGCGTTGGTGTGACCTTCAATTACACCGAAAATGGCCCGGTTGGTCTGGTCGAAGGCAAAAAAGCCTACATCGTTGCCGCAACCGGTGGCGTTCCGGTTAATAGCCCGGCTGATTTCGCGACCCCGTACCTCAAACAGGTTCTGGCCTTTATCGGCATCACCGATGTCGAAGTCGTCGAAGCGTCTGGCTTTGGTGTTAACGCCGAAGAAGCCATGGCCAAGGCCATTGCCAATGTCGAAGCGGCCAAGCTTCCGGCCGCTGCCTAAGCATCCCGGTTCAAAAACTCCGATACATTCCCGCCGATCAGCGAATTTCCATATCCCCCCCCCTTGGTTTGCTGATTGACGGGCGTGTTTCCCGAAATGCCCGACGGTTCCCTCCCGTTCGGGCATTTTGATTCTTAACCTTTTGTGGTTAATGTATCGGAGTTCGCAAAAGGGCAGGTGGTGTCATTGAAACGGCTGGCGATGGTTGCAATCTGGGGACTGCTGGTACTGGCAGGCATTTTCGTAACGGTCCGTTTTACCGGGCTGATGGATCATATGTTGCCTGCTGGCGATCCCCCCAATATGACCTTCGGGCGTGATGCCAACCTTCCGAATGTGCCGAATTTCTTCCTTGCATGTCCGGCCGACCGGCTGCCTGACAGTGATCGCGCCATGCGAAGTCCGTCTTTTGCGGCATCGGTCGCGACGCTGACCGAAGTCTTGATCGAAACCGCCCCGGATCACGGCATGACGTTGATGACCGATGTTTCGGGTGGCAAGGCCGGTCGCCTTTATTTCCTGGCACGCTCAGCAGTATTTCGTTTTCCCGACTGGGTCGAGATCGAGTTGATCCTGCAGGAAACCGGCAATGATGTGGCTTTCTGTTTGTTCGCCCAATCGGTCTATGGTCGCGATGATTTCGGGCAAAATGAAAAACGCACACGGGCCTGGCTTGCCGATGTCGAAGCCCGCATGGGACAAAATCAATAAACCGGGATAAACCGCCAAGGCCAACGCGATTGATCATCCGTCGGCCATGGTGTTTGATACCCTTGGCTGGCATGGGCCCATGCCGTATTCACACGTGACATTTCAGGACTGAGGGAATAGGTTCCGCGCCATGCAATTTTCACCGTTGTTAATCGCATCCATTGCCTTGGGCGGTGCCATTGGTGCCGTTGCGCGTCACAGTGTTTCCGTCATGATGGGTTCTGTGATGGGCACTGGATTTCCCTGGGGAACCTTGACGGTCAATGTCGTCGGTTCGTTCCTGATGGGGGTGCTGATCGAGGTTTCCGCCCTGAAACTATCCATGGGGCTGGAAACGCGCGCACTCCTTGTGACCGGTTTTCTGGGGGCGTTTACAACTTTTTCGACGTTCTCGCTGGATGTCGCGACCTTGTATGAACGGGGCAATATGGGGCTTGCCGCCCTTTATGTTGGTGTTTCCGTGGTGGTCGGTATTTCGGCATTGTTTGGCGCAATCGCGCTGGTAAGGGGTATTCTGCAATGAGTGGTGTCACTCTGCGCAAGGTCAAGGCAGACGAGGCCGACATTCGGCTCGATCGCTGGTTTAAGCGCAACTGTCCCGAATTCACATTTGGTCAGGTCCAGAAATTCCTGCGTGGCGGTCAGATCCGTGTCGATGGCAAACGTGCCAAGGCCAATCAGCGTGTTGAGCCGGGCCAGGAAATCCGTGTACCACCCGTGCCGGTTATGTCTGGTGGCGGTACAGGCCCATGGGCCGAAGATGGTTCGGGCTATAACCCGTCTGAAGTCCAGCAACGCAAACAGGCCGGCCCCGCCAAGTCCGATGCGACCGAGGCAGAGCTGCAGGCACTGCGCGATTCCGTTATTTTCTATGATGAGTTGGTTCTGGCGATCAACAAGCCCGCCGGCCTTGCCGTGCAGGGCGGGACCAACACCAATGTTCATGTCGATGGCATGCTTGATGCGCTGAAGCTTGATAGCAAAGAACGCCCGAAGCTGGTCCACCGTCTGGATAAGGACACCAGCGGTGTGCTGTTGCTGGCCCGCTCGGCATCCGCGGCCCATGCGCTGACCAAGGCGTTCAAGGATAAATCGACCCGCAAGCTCTACTGGGCGATTGTCACCGGTGCGCCTGCGGAACGCGAAGGCATGATTGATGCCCCGCTTGCCAAAATCGCTGGCAAAGGCGGGGAGAAAATGGTCATCGACGAAAAGCTCGGTAAATCGGCACAGTCTGTTTTCCGTCAGCTTCACCGCGCCGGGCGCAAGGCCGCATGGCTTGCCCTGTCACCGCTGACCGGTCGTACGCACCAGTTGCGCGTCCATTGCGAGGCCATCGAATGCCCGATCCTCGGCGACGGCAAATATGGTGGACCCAAGGCGTTTATTGATGGCATGTCCAATCAGATGCATCTGCATGCGCGCGCGATTGATTTCCCGCACCCGGTCACCGGCCATCGCGTCGTGATCGAGGCACCCGTGCCGGAACATTTCGCCGAAACGCTCAAAAAGCTGAACTTCGATCCGAAAACGCCGACCAAATTCCTGACCCCGGAAATTCACCGCGAAAAGGAAGAAAAGCCCAAGCCAAAGGCAAAGCCGTCGCGTGCACGCAAGAAATAGGGTGCTTCCCAAACAGCACCAGACACCGAAAAGCCGACGCATTGCGTCGGCTTTTTCGTCCTCCTGATCAAACGGCGTTGGGACACAGTCTGTACTAGGTATTTTTGCTGTCGAAACGTTTCATGAAGGCGTCATAGACCCGGTTCAGATGTTGGGCATGAACCGTATTACCCATGCGTTCACACATTTCGGCCTGGCCCTTGATCATCACGGCAAGCTGTTTGCGGCCGTTTTTGGTATGCACCATGCACTCACCCTCCTCAAGGGCGGTGACCAATGGAATATGCTCGCACTCGGCAATAGCCAGCACTTCCTCCTCGGTGAGGTCGCTGAAATCGATGCAGTCGCGAAGTGTAAGCATGATCTGCCTCCTGTCGCAGAGAGCCTGCCTCTGTCGGGCAGGGCCCTGTGGGCCAGAATTCAATTGTAGCGCGCATTGCACCGCTTAGACAGTAATACAAAATTCACTTGTGGTTTCTGTTGCTTCCCGCACAGCACAAAAAATGCACGGCAATACAACCGCGGGAGACTCGATCTTTGAAACGCTTTCGATTAGTCTCCGCGTTCCAAAATTCGGGATGCCAAACTTTTGATGAAAGACCCTTTATGACCACTGACCCGCTTAGACTTGTGATTTTTGATTGCGACGGCACCCTTGTCGACAGCCAGCACGCCATTGCGCATTGCATGGATCATGCCTTTGCGCAGCACGGTCTGGATTGCCCGGGACTTGAAAACACGCGCACCATCATTGGTCTGAGCCTGCCCGAAGCCATCACAAAGCTGGCAAGCCCGGCGCGGGTGGATGAGGACATCATCGCAGCCGTGACAGCCGCCTATAAAACCGCCTTCTTCACCCTGCGCCAGACCCCCGATTTCCACGAGCCGCTGTTCCCCGGTGTGCACGAAGTTCTGATGGAAATCGATGGCCGCAAATGGCTAAGCGGTGTGGCAACCGGTAAGGCCCGTCGTGGCCTTGATGCGGTGCTGGCGCGCAACGAACTTGAAGGCCGCTTTGTCACCCTTCAGACCTGTGACAATCACCCGTCAAAGCCCAATCCTGCCATGCTGATGGCAGCCCTTGAAGAAACCGGAGTGGATGCGCCCAATGCGGTGATTGTTGGCGATACCAGCTATGATATCGAAATGGGCCGGGCGGCTGGCATGATCGCCATTGGCGTTGATTGGGGCTATCATGATGTCGATACACTGCATAAATCAGGTGCGCACGCAGTGATCAGTCACTTTGACGAACTGACCGCTGCCCTTGATACGATTTGGGAAATTGACCGTGACGCCGCTTAAGAATCCCGACCTTGCCCCGATCCGCTTTGAGCTGACCCTGGCCGTCGATCCCGAAGATGCCTTCAAGGCCTTTACTGCGGGCTTTGGCGACTGGTGGCCGACTGATACCCATTCGATCTCGAAAAAGGACTGCATCACGGTCGAATTCAATGACGGGGTCGGCGGTGAAATCATCGAACGCGCCAAGGGGCAGGATGATATCCCGTGGGGGCGGGTAAGAAGCTGGCAACCGGGCGAACATGTGTCCTTTACCTGGCATCCGGGCTGGAATGCCGGCGACTTTACCCTCGTTGAGGTGTCCTTTGACCTCAACGAGTTTGGTCGCTGTGTCATCCGGTTGGAGCACAAGGCATGGGAAAATGTCGGCCAAATCGCGCCAGCCCTTCGCGAAGGCTACCTCAAGGGCTGGGAATTTGCCTTTGGCGAATGCTTTGGCAATTACCTGCGCCAAAAGCGCTGATCAGTACAGCTGATACTCGATCAATTCACGCTGCAATTTGACCGGGTCGCGGAACCAGTGGGTGATAAAGCCCAGTTCGCGCGCCTGCTGAATATTGCGTTCGCTGTCATCGATAAACAGGGTTTCGCGCGGGTTAAGCTTGAAGCGCGCAATCGCCAGATCAAAAATCCGCGGATCGGGCTTGGCGAGTTTTTCCTGGCCAGACACCAGAATGTCTTCGAAGTGATCAAGGAACTCAAACCGTTCCAACGCATGCGGCCATGTTTCTGCCGACCAGTTGGTCAGGGCAAACAGGCGGACCTTTTTGCGTTTTTTAAGGTCTTCAAGAATCCCGAAGGTGCGATCAATCGCGCCTTTTAGCATCTCCGGCCAGCGTTCCTGCCATGCGGCGATCTCGTCATGATGCTGCGGATAGCGGTGCTGAAGATCAGGGATGGAATTGGCAAAGCTCAGCATCCCCTGATCATGCAGATGGTTCCAGTGCGGATGGCAAACCTCGGCCAGAAAACGCTCCATCTCCGCATCGTCCTTGAAAATCTTGCGATAAAGATAACGCGGATCCCAGTCGACAAGAACGCCGCCAAGGTCGAACAAAACCGTTTCAATATCGCGCATGTCTTCTCCATCTGGCGGGTTGTGGCTGTTGGGTGCCCCTTTTAATCAGGTGGCGTCCATTGGTGCAAGCAGCAGTTAAGGGGCCGAACGCTGTGTTATCATGATCCTTGTTGCGATTGGCACCGTAAACAAACCTGAATGAAATGCGGTCGCGTCTGAATGTAGCTGACAGGCTAGATGACAGGCCAGATGACAGGAATGTCATTTGCCAACCGGGCGTGCCGTCGCAAATGATGGTGATACGGGAAAACCCGAAAACAGGAATCAGAGGAGGCTAGAACATGTGTACGCTAGACGGATGTGGCTCCCACGAACATCTCGGTCCGCCGCCCAAGGCAACCGATGAAGAACGCCGACTGTTTCTGAAGGGCGCAGTTGCCCTGCCTTTGGCAGTTATTCTTGCCGACCCGATGCTGGCCCATGCGGCCGGGCACGGACTTGATAAAGTGACCATCACCACGCCAGAAGGCGATCAAATGGTCGCCGAAGTCGCCATGCCGGCAACCCTGCCTGCACCCACGGTCATTCTGATCCATGAATGGTGGGGACTTAATGATCATATCCGTGCAGTGGCGGCCGAATATGCCAAGCAGGGCTATATCGCCCTTGCGGTTGATCTTTATGGCAAACCGCCTGCCACCACGCCGGATGGGGCGCGTTCCCTGATGTCGTCGATGGATCCGGCGGTTGCGACCCGCAAATTGCAGGCCTCGGTCGAATTCCTGCGCGGTCACAAGGACTCAACCGGCAAGGTTGGTTCGGTCGGTTGGTGCTTTGGCGGTGGCTGGTCGCTGAACACCGCACTTGCCACCAATATTGACGCAGCCGTGATTTATTACGGTAACGTCAAAAAGACCCCGGAACAGGTCGCAACGCTCAATGCGCCGATCATGGGCCATTTCGGCACCCTTGATAAAAACATCAACAAGGAAATGGTCGAAGGCTTCGAAGAATCGCTGCGTATTGCTGGCAAGACCGATTACCAATTCTTCTGGTATGACGCCGATCACGCCTTTGCCAACCCGACCGGCGGGCGCTATGACGGCGAAGATGCCATGCTGGCCTGGGAACGCACCATGGCCTTCTTTGACGAACATCTCAGCTAATCATCTCATCGCCAATGGTACGATGAAAAAGGCCGGGTTTTCCCCGGCCTTTTTATTTGTCTGATGATTGGGTTCTGCGGGCTTAATTCGTTGGATTTCCGCGGTTTGCCCATTTGGTCGACCGGCGTTCGATGACGTTAAAGATCTCGTACATCGCAATGCCCATCACCGCGATCACCAGCAATCCGGCAAACACCAGCGGCATGTTGAATTTTGACGAAGCCGACAACATCAAATAGCCAACACCCACGTTCGACGCGACAGTTTCCGAAATCACCGAGCCGACAAAGGCCAGCGTGATCGCAACCTTAAGGGACGCAAAGAAATACGGCATCGCCCGCGGGAATCCGACCTTGATCAGGATGTCACGCCGTGTCGCGCCAAGTGACCGCAACACATCGCGCAACTCCGGTTCCAGGGTCGCAAGGCCGGTGGCAACGTTGACCACAATCGGGAAGAACGAAATCAAAAATGCTGTGATGATCGCCGGCACCGTGCCGATGCCAAACCACATCACCAGAACCGGGACAAGGGCCACTTTCGGGACAGAGTTAAACCCAACCAAAAGCGGGTTGGCCGCGTCATAAATCGCCCGGCTTGATCCGACCAGCGCGCCCAGCACAACCCCGAACACCACTGCAATGGCAAAGCCCGCCAGTGTGGTATAAAGCGTGTGATAGGCATGCATCCAGATCGCTTCATGGAACTGCCAGCCGACAATGATGCTTTCAGACGGGGTCGGCAGGACATAGGGCGGAATGTTGAAAATCCGCACAATCAATTCCCACAGCACGAAAAGCCCGATGGCACTCAGCCACGGCGTTGCTTTGCGAAGGTTCAATTTCTTTTTCATGACTTTTCCCGCCCTTCCTTATGCTTCTCGCACGTCACGAATGTGACTGCGCAATTCGTGGACAAGATCGGTGAAAGGCTGGGTAAAGGTGGTTTCCTGATCGCGCGGGCGGGGCAGGGTGTTTTCACGCTCCACCAGGATCTTGCCCGGGCGTTTGGACATGACATAAATGGTATCGGCAAGATAGGCCGCCTCACGCAAATCATGGGTGACCAGAATAACCGTAAACGGCTTGATCATCCAAAGGTTCTGCAAGATGTCCCAAAGCTCTTCACGGGTGAAGGCATCCAGCGCACCAAACGGCTCGTCAAGCATCAAAAGATCCGGCTCGTGGATCAATGACCGGCAAAGCGACGCACGCTGCTGCATGCCCCCCGACAATTCCCACGGGTATTTGTCTTCGTGGCCTTCAAGCCCGACGGTCGCCAAAAGCTTGCGCGCGCGTTCTTCATATTCCGCGCGATGTTTGCGCAGGCGGTTGCGGTGCGGCTTGACGATTTCCATCGGCAACAGAACGTTATCAAGGGTCGTTCGCCATGGCAAAAGGGTCGGGTTCTGAAACGCCATGCCAACAATCTTGAGCGGTCCTGAAACTTCCTTGCCATCGACAATGACATTGCCCTCAGATGGCGGCATCAGGCCGGAAACCAGTTTCAGCAAGGATGACTTGCCACAGCCCGATGGGCCGACAACGGCAATAAACTCGCCCTTGTCGATCTTCATATTGGTGGTTTCAAGCGCCAGTTCATCGCCTTCGCTATAGCGAAGTTTGACGTCGTTGAGTTCGACGAAGCTTTTGGACACTGCAGTTATTCCCCCTGCTTGGCCTGTTCGTATTCTTGTTTCTCTGTCATGGAAAACGGGGCAGTCAGAAAATCTGACTGCCCCGCTTCATAAGGTGATTACTTCAGCATGCGGTCTTCAGCAGACGGCATGAATTCATCGGTATAGATGTCATCAACAGACGGCTTGTTCTCAAACCCGAAAGCCAGGGCAACCTGATCGATGGCCTTGGCCATGCGGTCGGCTTTGACAAGGCCCATGCCTTCTTCAAGGGTTGCCGGGGTAACGACGTTTTCATCAATCGCCATCTGCAAGCGCTGCAGCTCAAGATCCGGGTTGATCAGCGGATCAACTTCCTTAAGGGCGTCAATTGCAGACTGCGGATCGGCAATCGCCGCCGCCCAACCTTTGACCACACCACGCAGGAAGCCTTTAACTTCTTCCGGGTGGTTTTCCATCATGTCTGGCGATGCCAGAATGCCGTTGCCATAGAAGTCCATACCAAAGTCTTTATACATAAAGACGGTCAGGTCATCCTTGGCAACACCCTGTGCCTGCAGGTTCAGGATCGAGGTGAAATAGTGACCGGAAATCGCATCCACATCGCCACGCACCAGCATCGGCTCACGCAGCGGCGGATCCATGCTTTCCCAGGTCACAGCATCAAGGTCGAGACCGGTGGCCGATGCAAATGCCGGATACAGTTTGCGTGATGCATCAAAGACCGGGGCGCCAAGGGTTTTGCCAACCAGATCTTCCGGCTTGGTAATGCCGGAACTTTTCAGCATGAACAGCGCAAATGGCGGGCGATCATAGACCATGAAGATCGACTTCATGGCGCGATCCGGGTTGGATGCGTTGAATTCCACCAGCGAGTTGATGTCAGCAAGCGAAAGGTCATAGGCGCCGCTGGCAACACGGGTGATCGCACCGACCGAACCGTTGCCCGAGTCAATCGTGACATCAAGGCCTTCTTCTTCGAAATAGCCGTTCTTCTTGGCCAGAAGATACGGTGCCGCCGGACCTTCGTATTTCCAGTCGAGCGAGAATTTGATCGCCATATCTGCCAGGGCCGCATGCGCGCCAAGGGCAACAGCCGCCCCGATAGCAGCCCCCAAAAGTCGGTTCGTAAACGTGGTCATGTCTAAAGAAGCCTCCTGAATGCGGATCGATGAAACAATCCAGCCACCTGATAAATCCAATGCGCACTTAGCAATGGTCATGCCATGTCGCCTATGCGCCCGCTTTGTCGCGGTTTTGTAACCTTCGCCCAGCAGAGTAAGGGTGTTTATTATTTGGTCAATGGGGCAATTTGATCAAAAATTATACAGAAATTCTTGATAATCGCTCAATTGGCGTTCTTTATCTGGCAAATTATGTGGCAAATCACTTGCGCAATCTGCTGCTTTTGGGCATATGGCGGTCATGCTTACACAATCGATCAAACGTTTCTATAAAAAGGCCGATGCGGGCGCCGATGAAACCGGAGCCGGCTGGCGCGTGCTTCTTGATGGTCGTGCGGTGAAAACCCCGGCCAAGGCGGACTTTTTGCTGCCATCCGAAGTCCTTGCGCGTGAAATCGCGGCGGAATGGGATGCGCAGGGCGAAAAAGTCCAGCCTTCCACCATGCCGATCATGCAGCTTGCCGCGACCGCGATTGACCGGGTGCGTCCCAACCGCGATGCGGTGATTGCCGAGCTGACCGGCTATGGCCGATCGGATTTGCTGTGCTATCGCGCATCGTTCCCAGAAGACCTGATCGAACGTCAGGCCAAGACATGGCAACCGCTTCTCGATTGGTCAAAGAACGATCTGGGGGTGGTGCTGACGGTCACCGAAGGTGTGATGCCGATCACCCAGGATGATCATGCATTGCTGCGTTTGCAGGATCATGTCGAAGGTTTTGACGACTATTACCTGACAGCCCTGCACAGTCTGACGACGATTTCAGGTTCCGTGATCATCGGTCTTGCCGTGATGAACCGCAAGCTTGACACCACAACCGCGTTTGAGGCCTCGATCCTTGACGAGGGCTATGCCATGGAAAAGTGGGGCGACGATGCCGAGGCCATCGCCCGTCTCGACCGTCACCGGGCAGAGTTCTTGGCCGCCGGACGTTATCTGGAGCTGCTGGGCTAACCCGCAACGGGCCACGCAAACACCATGACCCATACAAAGGAGCAGGTAGCTGCTCCTTTTTTTATGCCTGTTTCCTGTGCATGCCAGCGCCTTGTTTATCGGTGTTCTGCTTTTGAAGGGATTGTCGATCCGGGGCTTCAGTTCAATAAGTTAGCTCGATCGGGGAAACGATTTCGCGTCTTCGCTGCAGAATCTGCTTTGCATCAATTTTCAATAGGTATAAAACGATACCTATACATTGGTATCGGTTATTTTGGTTTCCTGCAGGAGACGCCAGTACGGCGACGGGATGAATTTGTCGGTAAACTTGACCAAACAGACAGGAACTGACGCTTGCGCTGCCGGTGCGGCGCCGGTTCTCTATGAGTTTTTCCGCAACACCCCGTCACGGAACTATTTCGGCGCAGGCGTTTTTGAACTGCTTGGCTACGACCCCGCCGACAGCGACTTTGATCGCACACAGGGTTGGGCGTCCTTGCTTCATCCCGATGATGCCGCGATATTCGCGCAGCACCGCAATCAACAGACGAAAAATGATGCCAACCGGCGGCTAACCTTCCGCCTGCGCAATAAAGATGGCAATTGGATCACGGTCGAAGATTGCGCAACGGTCCACGAGTTGGCCAATGGCGATGTTGTGACGTCGGGATGCTTGACCCGCCTTGACGCGGCGCAAACCTTGTCGTCATCGGATGGCACCAGTCACACGCTGCAAAAGGGCGGCAATCTGCACAAGCGCCTTCTTAACTCCCTTGCCGAGGGGGTGGTTGTCTATGACGCCGCCGGTAAAGTGGTGGAGTTCAATAATACTGCGCTTGAGATTCTTGGTCTCACGGGCGACGAACTTTGCCGAAAGACCGTACCCGAAACGCCGTGCACCTTTGTGCGCGAAGATGGTGTGCCACTGACCCGCGATGAGCTTCCCGGCAAAAGGGTCCTTGCAACCGGTGAACGCGAATATGGTGTCGTGCTGGGGGTCAATCGCCCCAATGGCGAATTTGCCTGGATCCGGGTCAATGCAGAACCCCTGCATAATGAACAGACTGGCACCTTTGACGGCGTCATCGTTTCATTCGCCGATATTAACGATGTCAAACAGGCCGAGGTCGCCTTCCGCGAACGTGAACTGCTGTATCGCCAGATGTTTAGCAACACAACTGCGGTCAACATTCTGGTCGATCCGACAGATGGCCGGATTGTTGATGCCAGTCGCGCAGCAGAAGAACTTTATGGTTTTGCGGATGGCGGTCTTGTTGGTCGGACGATCCCGGACCTTGATGTTGATGGCGCGCCGTCCATGCACAGGCATGTCAGTGCGGTTCTCGAACATGGGGCGTTGTCGTTTGTCGTTCAGCATCGCCTGGGGAATGGCGAAATCCGCAAGATGCAGGTACATGCCGGCCTGATAGAGCTGCATGAACGCAAATACATTCACACCACCAATGTCGATATTACCGAGCGCGAACATTACGAACGCATGCTCAAGGATGCCAACCGCAAACTGGCCGAGGAACGCCAGCGTCTTGATGAAATCATCTGGGGCACCAGTGCGGGTACATGGGAATGGAACGTTCAGACCGGCGAAACCCGGTTTAACGAACGCTGGGCCGAAATCATCGGTTACACGCTCGACGAACTTGGTCCCGTAAGCATCGACACATGGTTGGCATATTGCCATCCAGAAGACCTCGCAAAGTCCGAGGCCGCCTTGCAAAGCACCTTCCGGGGGGAGACCGATCACTATCAGTGCGAATGCCGGATGCGCCACAAGGACGGCAGTTGGGTATGGGTTCTTGATCGCGGCAAGGTCGTGGAATGGGATGCGGATGGCAATCCGCTGCGCATGTCGGGCACCCATGCCGATATCACACCGACCAAGGCGGTTGAAGCCGAAATTCGCAGGCTTGCCCAGACCGATCAATTGACCGGTCTTTCCAATCGTTATCAGTTCAATTCAATGCTGTCGCAGATCATTCAGATCAACCGGCGCTTTGAAAAAAGCATCGTTTTGCTGCTGCTTGATCTTGATCGTTTCAAGCAAGTGAATGACACGTTTGGCCATCCGGTCGGGGACAAGCTTCTGGTCGAAGTGGCCGAAATCATCAAGCGCAATTGCCGCGAAGCCGATGTCGTCGCCCGTCTTGGTGGCGATGAGTTCGCCGTGGTTCTGCCATTGATGGATGATGTCCGCGATGCCGCCATTCCGGCCCAACGGATTATCGAGGAAGTGTCACGTCCCCTGATCATTGATGGCAACGAAGTCCATGTTGGCATCAGCATCGGCATCTCGACCTGTGCCGATCAGAACGGAACGCCAGACTCAATCTATCGCGATGCCGACAAGGCGCTTTATCGCGCCAAGAATTGCGGGCGTAATCGTTTTTGCTTCTATGTCGAAGGCGGCTGCAACGAATGCGGTGCCCTTGATCGGGAACTGTGTGGCCGATACGCCCTGAACCCGCAAAGCCATGATGGCTAGGTAAGGTTGGCGGTCGTTTGCAGGGTTACTGCATCCACTTCGCGATCATCTTGTGCTGTACGGCTGCCTGTGCTGCCACCCGGTAATAGGACAGCAATTCACGCATCGGCGATGACATCCGATCAAACCCTGAAATAAACGCAACGATAATACCGACCGATGTCTGGCCCTGAATCACAAGGTAACCGCCAACAAACAGCACGCAAATCGGCGCCAGCGCATTCAACAGATTGATCAGCGACTTCATGCCGAACTTCAAAACAAA
The DNA here is from genome assembly GCF_059052855.1 of Thalassospira sp. CA1. Taxonomy (NCBI): domain Bacteria; kingdom Pseudomonadati; phylum Pseudomonadota; class Alphaproteobacteria; order Rhodospirillales; family Thalassospiraceae; genus Thalassospira; species Thalassospira sp. CA1. The sequence continues at coordinate 152,506 of NZ_JBZCIA010000010.1, read as the reverse complement.
AAGCTGCATGCGGTTGTCAAACAATGCGGTGATGCCCTTATTGATCGGGCGAAGCTGTTCGTCATCATCCTTGTCGGTCGACATTTCCGAAAGTTCGTCACTGACATCGCGCATCTTCTCAACCCGTGCTTCAATAAGCGCATTGATGCGTTTCTGAATGACCGGGACAAGGGCAACCTGCGGGATCAGGGCGATCACCCCAATCAGGCCAATCATCGGCTCGACACTGATCATGTAACCCAAGCCAAAGATCAGCATGCCGCTATTGACCACCGGCTGTGACAGGCCATCGCCCACAAACCCGCCAAGCTTTTCGATCTCGGACCCGATAATCGAAACCGCACGCCCGTTGCTTTCATCCTGGCTGCCGGCCTCGTTGTGGGCGTGCAGGCGCGTTAAGTGCTTGCGGTTATACTGGATCGCACTTTCACTGAGCCACCCTTCGTAAATCCGAAGCACGAACTTGATCCCGCCATGGACGATAATCAGCCCCAGATAAAGGGCGGCCAGCGTGATCAAAAGATCGAAGTCCTGTGGCGTGATGGCGTTATCGACAATCCGGCGTTGCAGCTCGATCGGTGCAATGCCAAGGGCGGCGACCAGCACAGCAAGGCTGCACACTACAACCTGATGCCAGCCACTCATCCGCCAGACATACCCCCATAGGGAGCTGGCAGGGCGGTCGTCGCCGGTTTTTTCCGGATTGCGCGGGCTGAATTTAAACATGGGCTCAATCGATTGTGGTGACGAAGGCGATAAAGGTATGTTGGTGTACGTGTTCTGGGTGCCCCGGATCAGGGACGATTGCAGTGTGCACCATAATGCCAACGTCTTGCGCATTAAAATGATCCAGTGGCAGGGACGGGCGGATAAGTCGGGCGGATATGCTGCTCTAGACTTTAGTTCAGCCTGCGCGGATATATCGAAATGACGTTAGGGAAATCAGGCGTTTAGGGACTATTCTGGAGCTCTGTCAGAACAGCAAAAATAATTGGCATTCCAGTACCGAATAATGCTATTTCATTCTCCAGACGCGCATACCGGGCCGAAAAGTGCCAGAAGGCCGACCACAGCAAGGAAAACGCAACATGCAGGATATTGTCGCCAAACTCGAAGCGAAGCGCGCCGAAGCTGCCATGGGCGGCGGCCAGCGCCGCATTGATAATCAGCATGCCAAGGGCAAGCTCACCGCGCGTGAACGCCTTGATGTGCTGCTGGATGAAGGCTCCTTCGAAGAATGGGACATGTTTGTCGAACATGATTGCGTTGATTTCGGCATGACCGAAAACCGCATTCCCGGCGACGGTGTTGTCACCGGGCATGGCACGATCAACGGCCGTCTGGTGTTTGTTTTCTCACAGGATTTCACCGTTTTCGGTGGCGCCCTTTCGGGTGCGCATGCGCGCAAGATCGCCAAGATCATGGATCAGGCGATGAAGGTCGGCGCACCGGTGATCGGGCTGAATGATTCGGGCGGGGCGCGTATTCAGGAAGGTGTTGAAAGCTTGGCTGGCTATGCCGATGTCTTCCAGCGCAATGTCGAGGCATCCGGCGTCATCCCGCAAATCTCGCTGATCATGGGGCCATGTGCCGGTGGTGCTGTTTACAGCCCGGCCATGACCGACTTCATCTTCATGGTCAAGGACAGCTCTTACATGTTCGTGACCGGTCCGGACGTGGTCAAAACCGTCACCCACGAAGAAGTCACCCACGAACAGCTGGGCGGTGCATCCACCCACACCAGTGTGTCGGGTGTGGCTGATCTTGCCTTTGACAATGATGTCGACCTGCTGCTTCAGACCCGCCGTTTCATGGACTTCCTGCCACTGTGCAACAAGGAAGATCCGCCCGCACGCCTCTGCGAAGATCCGATCAACCGTGATGACTTCTCGCTCGATACCCTGGTGCCAGAAAACCCCAACATGCCCTATGACATGAAGGAACTGATCACCAAGATCGTTGACGAGGGCGACTTCTTTGAAATTCAGGCCGACTACGCCAAAAACATCATTATCGGCATGGCGCGCATGGATGGCCGCACGGTTGGAGTGGTTGCCAATCAGCCGATGGTTCTGGCCGGCTGCCTTGATATCGACAGTTCCAAAAAGGCCGCGCGCTTCGTGCGTTTCTGCGATGCCTACAATATTCCGATTGTCACCTTTGTCGATGTGCCGGGCTTCATGCCGGGCACCGCACAGGAATATGGCGGCATCATCAAACATGGTGCCAAACTGCTCTATGCCTATGCCGAGGCCACCGTGCCCAAGGTCACCGTCATTACCCGTAAGGCCTATGGCGGCGCCTATGACGTGATGTCATCGAAACATCTGCGCGGGGATGTTAACTATGCCTGGCCCACCGCCGAAATTGCAGTGATGGGGCCAAAAGGGGCGGTGGAAATCATCTTCCGCGCGGATATGGATAATCCGGCAAAGATCGAAGCCCGCACCGAAGAATACCGCGAAAAATTCGCCAACCCGTTTGTCGCGGGCCGCAAGGGGTTCATTGATGATGTCATCATGCCGCATGGCACACGCCGCCGCGTCTGCAAGGCGCTTGGCATGCTGCGCAACAAGGACATCAAGAACCCTGAAAAGAAACACGGCAACATTCCGCTGTAAGACAAATTGGGAGACAGAAAAATGTTCAGCAAGATCCTGATTGCCAACCGCGGTGAAATCGCCTGCCGTGTGATCAAATCAGCCCGCAAAATGGGCATCAAGACCGTTGCGGTCTATTCCGATGCCGACAAGGCCGCCCTTCATGTCCAGATGGCCGACGAAGCCGTTCGCATCGGTCCGGCGCCATCCAACCAGTCCTATCTGATTATTGAAAACATCATCGAGGCCTGCAAATCCACCGGTGCCGAGGCTGTCCATCCCGGCTATGGATTCCTCTCGGAAAATCAGGCCTTTGCCAAGGCGCTTGATGCCGCCGGTATTGCCTTCATCGGCCCGCCGAATGGTGCGATTGCCGCCATGGGCGACAAGATCACGTCCAAGAAAATCGCGGCAGACGCCGGTGTTTCGACCGTGCCGGGCTATATGGGCGTCATCAAGGACACCGCCGAGGCGATCAAGATCGCCAACGAGATCGGCTATCCGGTGATGCTCAAGGCATCTGCTGGTGGCGGCGGCAAGGGCATGCGTATTGCGCGCAATGATGCCGAATGCCGCGAAGGCTTCGAACGTGCCACGTCAGAAGCCGCAAGCTCCTTTGGTGATGACCGTGTCTTTGTCGAAAAATTCGTCGAGGAACCGCGCCATATCGAAATTCAGGTGCTGGCGGATAAGCACGGCAACGCGATCTATCTTGGCGAGCGCGAATGCTCCATCCAGCGCCGCCATCAAAAGGTCGTCGAAGAAGCCCCGTCACCGTTTATCGATCCCGCCACCCGCAAGGCCATGGGCGAACAGGCCGTGGCACTGGCGCGCGCGGTGGATTACTGCTCGGCAGGCACCGTGGAATTCATCGTCGATAAGGACAAGAATTTCTACTTCCTTGAAATGAACACCCGTCTTCAGGTCGAACATCCGGTGACCGAACTCGTAACCGGTCAGGACCTTGTCGAATGGATGATCAAGATCGCCGATGGCGAGAAACTGACGCTCAAACAGGACGACGTCAAACTCACCGGCTGGGCCATGGAAACCCGCGTCTATGCCGAGGATCCCTTCCGCGAATTCCTGCCGTCCACCGGGCGTCTGGTGCGCTATCAACCGCCTGCGGAATCAGACACCGTACGTGTTGATACCGGCGTCTATGAAGGCGGCGAGATTTCGATGTTCTATGACCCGATGGTCGCGAAACTGATCACCTATGGTGAAAACCGCGATCAGGCGATTGGGGAAATGCGTCGTGCGCTTGATGCCTATTATATTCGCGGCATTTCGCACAACATCCCGTTCCTGGCAGCCGTCATGGCCAACAAACGCTTCCAGGATGGCAACATCACCACCAACTTCATCGCCGAAGAATATCCTGACGGTTTCTCGGCCGATGATCTGCCCAATGACGATCCGGCAACCCTGATCGTGGTCGCGGCCTACATCAATCAACGCCACGCTGAACGCAATGCCGGCATCACCGGCCAGGTCAGTGACCATCCGCTTGAAATCGCCGAAAGCTGGGTCGCGGTTTGCGGGGATGAACATACCCCGTTCGATATCGAGTTCGATGGTGTTAACGGCGATTACATTGTCGCCATCGGGGATCGCAGCTATGGCGTGGTCTCGGACTGGAAGATCGGCGATCCGCTGTTTGTCGGTGAAATCGACGGTGCGCCGGTCTGTGTGCAGATCGACATCGAAGGGGTGGGGTACAAACTCGCCGCCAACGGCATACAGCGCCACTTCAAGGTCATGCTGCCACGCGTCGCGGAATTGCAAAAACTGATGCCGTTCAAGGCCCCGCCAGACATGTCGAACTTCCTGCTCTCGCCAATGCCGGGCTTGCTCGTCAAGGTCTCGGTCGAGGAAGGCCAGACCGTCCAGCCGGGCGAGGAGCTCTGCATCCTTGAGGCCATGAAAATGGAAAACGTCCTTAAATGCGAAAGCAAGGGCGTGGTCAAAAAGATCCACGCCGAACAGGGCGCAAACCTCTCGGTCGATGCCATCATCATCGAGTTCGAAAAAGACGAATAAGCCACCCGATCCCTCTGGGGTGATGCTTGATCAAGGCGCTGTCCGGGTTTTCGGATGGCGCCTTTTTTGGGTTTGAACCCTAACCAGTTCAAACACTTGTGTTTTCAAGGCCTTTCCGATCCGTTTCACGCATATTAAATACAGATAACGGGGCTTTACGAGGCGTTTGCACTGCCATATGGTCGTGAATTGAGGCCGTAATACCCTGTGAACATCGAGGTTGACTGCCAACGCATTGAACGTGCCTGCGGCCATCCAATAACAAGAAACGAGGCTTAAGAATGTACAAGCTGATTGCTTTTGATGGCGACGATACCCTGTGGCACAACGAGCCACTTTTCCGCCAAGCCCATGTGCAGCTTCGCGAAATGCTGGGACATTATGTTGATCCCGAACAGGTTGATGATCGTCTCTATCAGGCCGAGTTGGCCAACCTTTCCATCTATGGCTATGGCGTGACGGGCTTTACCCTGTCGATGATTGAAACCGCGATCGAATTGTCTGATCGCAAAATCAGCGCCGAGGACATCCACAAACTGGCCGAAACCGGCAAATCCATGCTGCGTGCGCCCACCCGGATCATTGACGGGGCCGAGGAAGTGCTCAAGCAATATGCCAAGCACCCGAATTACAAGGTAGTCCTGATCACCAAGGGCGATCTGATCGCCCAGCAGCTCAAGATTGATCGCTCCGGGTTCGAGGACCTGTTTGACGGGATCGAGATTGTCTCGGAAAAGGACCCGCTGACCTATCGCAACATCTTTGGCCGCTATGGCGTCGAACCCGAAGAGGCGATCATGATCGGCAACTCGATGAAATCCGATATCCTGCCGGTCCTTGCGTGCGGCGCGACCGCAATCCACATTCCCTATGAAATCACCTGGGTCCATGAAATGGTCGATCAGACCGAGATCGACAATGACAAGGTCATCACGGCCGAAAGCATTGCCCACGTGCCCGGGATCATCGAAAAACTCGAAAACCAAAAGACCAGCGGGAGTATGGAACATGTCTGATTGCGCCGGTTCTGAAATGTCCACCGAGGCCGTTTTGGCCAACGGCCCGGCTGCCGATCTTGATCCGCAAACCAAGCTCGAACTCGAAGCCGCTGCCTTTCGTGGCCTTGTCATGCACCTTCAAGATCGCAAGGATGTTCAGAATATCGATCTGATGAACCTTGCCGGGTTCTGCCGCAATTGCCTCGCCAAATGGTATCTGGCCGCTGCCCGCGAACGCGGTGTCGCCATGGATTATGATGGGGCGCGCGAAGTCGTCTATGGCATGACCTATGACGCCTGGAAGGATAGCCATCAGGCCCCGGCATCGTATGAGCAGAAACAGAAGTTTCAGGACACCGCCCACCTGCATGCCAAGATTCCCGGCGCGAAATAAGCCCAGGATAAAACCATCGACAAGGGAGGAGGCCCGATCATGACCGATACAAGCCCCGACCCGTCAACGGGGGATGGCAACATCGCCGTCCACGCCCGGATCGAAGGCCGGGTGCAGGGTGTGTGGTATCGCGCCTGGACCGTCGAAGAAGCCCGCAAACGCGATCTGACCGGCTGGGTGCGCAATCGCAATGATGGCTCGGTCGAGGCGGTCTTTTGCGGTCCGGCCAAGGTGGTGCAATCCATGATCACCGCCTGCCATGAAGGCCCGACCCATGCGCGCGTTGATCGCATTCACGAAGAACCGGCCCTCGAAGACGGGTTTGCCACGTTTGAAAAGCGCCCAACCGCCTGAAACAGAGTGTGCTCCAAGGCGTTGGCGGCTTTGTTAAACCGATTGCAAAAGCCTTTTTCCAATTGATTCTGGAAAAAGGCTTTTTCTTTATCGCACTGCGGTGGCATGGTTATGAAATCCTGACTGCATGGTCAGACGCAATGCGTCGGGAAATCAACAGGGAGACTACACATGACCTTTATCGCAAAATCATTTGGCGTTGCTGCCATTGTTGCGACCAGTGCGCTTTGCGCATTCGGCGCACAGGCAGAGCCGGAACAGAATGACGGCCTGAACGGCACGCTTTGGCTGCAGACATCGGTCGAATACAAAACGACCGCCATGTCGGTCTATGCCGGTGCAACCCGTTTGCTGGATGCCGCCATTGGCGATCACAGCTGGACCGCAGCACTCGAGCAGGACGGCAACTATATGACCAAGCCGCCAGCGGTCATTCTGGACGTGGATGAAACCGTTCTGGATAACTCCGCCTATCAGGCATGGGTTGTCACCGACAAAACCCATTACAGCTCAAAAACCTGGGCGGCGTTTGTGCATGACATGATTTCCACCCCGACCCCGGGCGCGCTGGAATTCACCAAGGCCGCGGCGGCACGCGGTGTTGAAGTCTTCTATGTCTCGAACCGCAAGGCCCCGGAAGAAGAACCTACCATCGAAAACCTCAAGAAATATGGCTTCCCCTATGCGGATGAAAAGCATGTCATGCTGCGTGGTGAAGTCGAAGAATGGGGCTCGAACAAAACCCCGCGCCGGGCGGCTGTCGCTGAAGATTACCGCGTGATCATGCAGTTCGGTGACAATTTCGGTGACTTCACCGACGAAATCGATGGCTCAATCGCTGAACGTCTCGAAGTCATGGAAAAGTACGGTAATTACTGGGGCGAACGCTGGTTCATGCTCCCGAACCCGAGCTACGGCTCATGGGAAGAAGCCGCCTTCGGTGGCGACTGGGGCAAGTCCGGCGACGAACGCCGCCAGGACAAACTCAATGCCATGACCCCGTGGGCAGGCCCGGCCGAGTAATCCTTGCCGCGTACTTACGTTAAAGGGCGTCCCGACCGGGGCGCCTTTTTTTACATCTAACCTTCTGCGCGACCTCCGGGGTTCATCTTTGCCGCGCAATGGTGTTAGGGTCATGTATCGGGCTTTAACCGCTTTGCACGCGCCACCATGTGCCACCACGCGCCACCACGCAGGATGTTATGAAAGCGACTGCCAACGCCGCCACCCCGCATCGTGATCGTGTCCCACTTGCTGTCGGGACGATCATATTTACCGTTTTCGCCCTGTCACTGGGCGATGCGCTGATCAAGCAATCGAGCAGCCAGTTCGTCATCTGGCAAATATTCGTCATCAGATCGGCAATCGCCATTCCCTTTCTGTTGGGCTATCTGGCAATTCGTGTCCCGTCGGCCTTGCGCCTTGGCCATGCTTTTGGCTGGACCACCTTGCGCAGCCTTTTACTGGTTGTGATGTGGGTTTGCTATTATCTGTCCTTGCCGCATCTGACCCTGTCTGTGGCGGCGGCAACCTATTATACCCTGCCTATTTTCATCACGCTGTTTAGCGCCATCACGACCCGCAGCAAAATCAGTAAAACCGGCTGGCTTGCCGTCATCATCGGCTTTGCGGGGGTGTTGTTTATTCTGCGTCCGGATGCCGGAAACTTTAATGGTTATGCATTGTTGCCGCTGTTTGCGGCCATGCTGTATGCGGTGGCGATGATCTTGACCCGCACCAAATGCCGGGACGAACATCCGATCAAGCTCTCGCTTGCGCTGAACATCGCCTTTGTCGCGGTCGGGGGCATTACTGCGCTGGTGATCAGCCTGCTGTCTGATGACATGCGCGATGGCTTCCTTCTTGCCCCCTGGGCCACCATGACCCTGACCGGTTTGGGCACCATGGCGATCCTGGCGGCCTCTATCCTGATCGGCAGCATCGGGGCGGCCATTGCCTATCAAAACGGACCGCCCGCCATGATCGGCACATTTGATTTTGCCTATGTCGGGTTTTCGTTTGTCTGGGGTGTGGTCTTCTTTGCCGAAACCCCCGATGCCTTGTCGCTCGTCGGTATTGTCCTGATTGTCGGTGCGGGGATCATGGCCCTTCGGCAGTAAAATCAGACTTCCGGTTACTTCAGAACCCAGGAAAAGGCGCGTTTAAGCTCCGCCACCGCATTGGTGTCATAACAGCGCCCATGCGCCAGAACGACATAGTCGGGCGCCCAGCCAATCATGGTGTGGACTGCCTTGCGCACTCTGTCCTTGTATCCGGCAAAGGTCAGGCGCATGTCGCGTGGCGTGCTGCCATGCGGGTCCATGGTGCCAAACAGCCTGACCATAAACCGCCAGATCGGGCTTTTGATTTTAGGCGCTTCGAAATTCTCGATCAGGTCGGTCAGGATCAGGGTTTTGGACGCGGGATGGAAAAACACCGCCTCGTTCAAATAACTGCCCCGCACCAACACCTGTTCGATCTCACCGGCCCACTCAGACTCCGGCGTATCGGCAAGTTCCGCATCAAAATTGACCGTAATCCCGACCGACTTGGCGCGTTTGATCACACCGGGTGCGCAAAACGCCTTTGCATCCGGATAGGCCTTTTGCCAATCGGGCACACCGGCATAATGGATGGTGTTCGGCGCAATCAGATAGGCAACCTCGCCCAGCGCATCGACCTCGGCCTTAAGCGTTTCATTGAGCCGGATCGGCGAATGGACAAACAGTTTGCCGCTTTGAAGTCGGATAACCGTCATCCGGGTCGGGAAGGGCAGTTTAAACCCGGCATACTGAAACCCGATCACCGGACCATCAAAGATCCAGACATCCTCGGCAATCGGTTTGGCGTGATCAAGCGGGGCATAGGTCTCGACAGAGAACATGGGGCGGTCTTCCATCTTTAAGGCGGGGGACGCAGGTGCGGGCGCGTCGTCGGCGGCGATTATACAACCTTGCCCGGATTAAGCCTGCCATCTGGATCAATTGCCGCCTTGATCGCGTGCAGCAATTTCAGTTTTTCCACACTGGCATAATGCGCCAGCTCTTCGCGCTTAAGCTGCCCGATGCCGTGCTCCGCACTGATCGATCCGCCAAGCTCGGCAACAATGTCGTGAATGACGCTGTTCAGGCTTTCCCACTGCGCAAGATAGGCTTGCTTGTCCATGGTCGCGGGCTGGGTGAAATTGAAATGGATATTGCCATCGCCGACATGGCCAAACGGGCAGGGACGAATACCGGGTATCAGCGCATCCGCACTCGCCATGCCGCGTTTCAAAAGCTCGGCAACCTTTGAAACCGGCACAGATACATCATGCTTGATCGATCCGCCTTCATATCCTTGTGCCTCGGGGATGCCTTCGCGGATCGCCCACAGGTTTTTGCGCTGGGCCTCGGACTGGGCAAGGGTCGCATCCGTCGCAAGCCCGATCTCCACCGCCTGCGCCAACAAATCGACCAGAAGTGTTTCCAGATCATCCTTCGGGCGCGACGATGTCAGCTCGATCAAGACATGCCAGTTCGTCTTGGTCGCAAGCGGCCGCGTCAGGCCCTTAAGATACGTCACCGACAGATCATGGGCAAAACTGCTGATCAGCTCAAACGCCGCAATCGCATCGCCGGTATGGCGGCGCGCAAGTGCAAGCAAGTCAATCGCACATTCCGGCGACGGCACGGCAATCCAGGCGGTGGCGATGTGTTTTGGCTGGGCAAAAAGTTTTAGCGTCGCCTTGGTGATAATGCCAAGCGTGCCTTCCGCACCGATAAACAGATCGCGCAGGTCATAACCGGTATTGTCCTTGCGAAGCTTGGACAACCCGTTCCAAACCGTGCCATCGGGCAATACGACCTCAAGCCCAAGGCACAAATCACGCGCATTGCCATAGCGAATAACGTTCAATCCCCCGGCATTGGTCGCAAGGTTGCCACCGATCTGGCATGTGCCCTCGGCACCCAGCGAAAGCGGGAAAAGCAAATCGTGCTTCTCGGCGGCTTCCTGAATGGTTTGCAGGATCGCACCGGCTTCAACGGTGGCGGTAAAATCACGCTCGTCAATCTCGATCACGCGGTTCATGCGCTTAAGGTTGATCAGGACCTGTTTACTATCGGCAACCGCACCGCCGCACCGCCCGGTATTGCCACCCTGTGGCACAATCGCGATGTCATGTGCGGCACAAATGGCAACCGCCTTGGCGACTTCCTCGGTACTGGCCGGAAACAGGATGATCTCGGCATGGCCTTCAAACTTGCCGCGTGCCTCTGCATTGTGGGCGGCCAGAACGTCGCTTTCCATGCTGAAACCTTTGGGGCCCAGCAGGTCCTTTAATTCATCAAGTGCGGCTTCTGGCAGGAACGACATGGCGCTGTTCCTTTACGTGGCATCATGCGGCGCGCGCGGGGCGCTCGCGCGTTTCAGGCGGTCGTTGATCGCAATGCCCAGTCCCTTATCGGGAATTGGTGCAATCGCAATCCCGGTAAAGTGGCTCTGATCGGCTTCATGCAGCTTGGCAAACAGGTTGGCGGCGGCTTCGATATCATTGCCCGATTTCGAGAGCCATAACACCGCATCAAATCCCTTGGTATTGCAATCGCCAAAGCCGAGCAGGACCTCATGGCCATATTTCGCCGGATCGGCGGTGGTGGCGTCAAGCCGCACCGGCAGGCCCGGCGCATAATGGCTGGTCATCATGCCGGGGCTTTTGGGTGCGGTGTCATCGCTTTCCGCCATGACAACATCCGTACCCAGCAATTCCGAAACCTGATCGGCCGTCACCCCACCGGGGCGCAGCATCACCACCCGATCCGTGGTCAGGTCGATCACCGTGCTTTCAAGCCCGACACCACACGGCCCACCATCCAAAATCATGCCAATCGCATTGCCCAGCGACTGCGCAACATGGGCGGCGGTGGTTGGGCTGATCTTGCCAGACCGGTTGGCGGACGGGGCGGCGACCGGGCGACCTACCGCGCGCAACAATTCGCGCGCCATCGGATGGGCCGGAACGCGTACGGCAATGCTGGGAAGACCTGCGGTCACCAGATCACAAACATCACTATCTGCTTGGCGCGGCAGAACCAGTGTCAACGCACCCGGCCAAAATGCCGCGGCCAGCTTATCGGCCCGCGCATCAAACACCGCGTGCTTGGCTGCCGCATCGCGGTCAGGGAAATGGCTGATCAGCGGATTAAAGCTTGGGCGTTTCTTGGCGGCATAAATCCCCGCCACCGCATCGGCATTGGTTGCGTCCGCGCCCAGCCCGTAAACCGTCTCGGTCGGAAAGGCCACCAACTCACCGGCGCGCAGCTTCGCTGCCGCCTGACTAAGGGCACCTTCGGAATAGGGACGGATGGTCAAAGCCGGGGACATCAAGCATTCCATGAAAAATATAGCGCTATGAGATACCTAGCGATGATGACCCCGAATGACAAGCTGCAACATCGACAACCGCAAATTGCGCGAATGTGGATTGAAAGCTCTGCTGCTTCGAATTAACGTGGCCACCGACAGGAAGAACTGCGACAAAAACGCGGTTCGCACTTGGTGAGTGTCAAGGCCTGCAAATCCGATTTTCGACCTGTCGCCAGACACCCGTGTCAGGTCCCCGAACGGTGCCATGCATCGCAAGGAGGGCCTTTCATGCCAGCCAGACTGTTTTTAAAATCAACATCAATCCCGCCGGCAACGGCGATGTCGCTGTCCTTGGTCAATCTTGCCTCCTTTGTGTCGCAAGTGATCCAGATCGGGGTGATTGATACCTTGTTGCCGCTGGCGCTGACCAATGCGGGGCTGGGCGAACAACATGGCGGCATGATGCTGTCGCTGTACTGGATTGCCGATCTGGTTGGCGGATTTTTTGTCGCCGCCATCCTTCGCAAAACCCATCCCGTGATCCCGCTTTTGATCAGCAGCGCGTCATTCTGTCTTTTGATTGCGGTTTTGATGTATGCGCCGCAATCGGTTTGGGTTCTGCCGGCAACACTGTTTGCCGGTGTCGGCCTGATCCTGCGCTGGGTGATCTGTGACGGGCTGATTGTGCAACTGGCACCGCGTGACAAGGTCGGTCGTGTTGTCGGTTTTCACGAAACCCTGATGGGGCTGGGGATCGTTCTTGGCCCCATCCTGATCGGCTGGTTGGGTGATGATGCCTTTGCCATGTCAGGTCTGGCGGTGTTGGCAGGCGTGATTGCGCTTGTCTGTGCGTTTTTCCTGCCAACTATCGAAATGGCGTCCACCGGCAAGGGGGCCGGGGCCGCACTGCGGCGCTGGATGGATAACTGGGATCTGGTGGTCATCGCCCTGGTCGCAGGCTTCGTTGAAATCTGCTTTTTGTCCGTTTTACCCCTGCAGGCACAACGCGATACCGGGCTTGCCGACGCCGGTTTGTGGATGGCAGCGGTATTTGTCTTCGGTGGAACCGTGTGTCAGCCGCTGGTGGGTTATATCTCTGACAAGGCCGGGTCAACCAAACTGGCCTCTCTGTGTTTCGGGCTGCTTTTGATCGGGGCTGTGCCAATGGCATTGGCCGGATATGGCGTGATTGCCGCGTCCATCCAGTTCATGCTGGGCGTTGCTGTCGCCGGGCTTTACACCGCTGCTGTCCTGATTGCCGCCAGCGGGCGCGGGCAGGGATATCAGGTCGGCGTGCTGGTGATTGTTTCGCAAAGCTATACGCTGGGCGCAATTGTCGGCCCGTCGGCGGGGACATCGCTTCTGGTGATGGTCGGAAGCTGGGCCTTGCCTGTTTTGGTGTTGGGTGCTGCGGGGCTGTCGATCGGGCTTTTGATGCTGCGCCGTCAGAACTAGCTACAGGGCTTTGGCAATTAAACACCACCCCAAAAAGCGCAGAGCCGCCATGAAAATGGCGGCTCCAATTTACGCTCTAGCCCGGTTTCGCCCCGCGGTGGTGAAATCGGACCGCGTCGCCGTGATTCCGGCGGCTATTTACGTCACCTACACTCTGTGTGGCGATAAGGAATGGATAGCGCAAAACGTCCTGAAAGTCAAGAAAACTGCGGGGTGGAGCAGTTTCAAGCTTTCCTGAAAAATGCCGGTCTGATCACTGTTGCAGCGCGGGATCGGCAAGCTTTTGATGCGGCTTTGTAATTCGCTTTTGATCCCGCTTTGCGAAGGATCAGTTCTCGTACTTGACCGGCACAGATGGGCTGCGCGCGATAAAGAACGGGTTGCGGAAATCGGCCTTGCCATAAACGAATCCTGATCCGTCCATATTTTCAACCACGCCGCCGGCTGCAAGCAGAACCGCATGACCCGCCCCGATATCCCATTCCATGGTCGGGCCAAGGCGGGGATAAAGATCGGCTTCACCGGCCGCGACCAGACAAAGCTTGAGCGAGCTTCCCGCCGGGCGCAGTTCCTTGACGGCCAGATCGCCCAGAAACGCCTTCATCGCCTCGGGATCGCCGTGTGAGCGTGATCCGACAACGACAACGCCGTCCTCGGGCATGTCGCGGACCGAAATCGCGGTGGTTTTGGGGGCAACGTCGCCTTCGATCAGTTTCGCACCATCCGGGCCACCGTAATAAAGCTTGTCGATTGCCGGGGCATAAACCACGCCCAGAACCGGTTTTCCCTTGGCAATCAGGGCCACATTGACCGTGAACTCGCCATTGCGTTTGATGAATTCCTTGGTGCCATCGAGCGGATCAACCAGCCAGAAGAAATCAGTATCCCCGTTCACATCGGGCACATCGCCCTTGGCGGCACTTTCCTCGGATACGATTTTGATATCGGGGGTAAGGGCGCGAAGACCCGGCAGGATAACGGCCTCGGCTGCTTCGTCGGCCTCGGTCACCGGGCTGGCATCATCCTTGGACCGGACTTCGAAATCGGTCTGATAGATTTCCATCATCGCTGCCCCCGCCTTGCGGGCGATTTCAATCAGTCCGTTTTCAAGGGCATCGGCATTGGCGGGCAGGGCAACGGTCATGGCAATCTCGTTTCTCGGGGTAAAAATCAACTATCCCACGGGAATAGGGAATTTTGCCCGCAACGTCCAGTCCGGCCTTGTAACGCTTACGTGTTTTCAGCTCTGCGTGCCAAACCGTTCGTCCATGACGTCCTTAAGGGCTGCCATGATATCATCGCTTAGCTGATCAAGGGTGACCACTATGGCGGGTTTGGCCGGGGTCGGGCAGATGCCGGCCATGACCTCTTCGGCGCGCCACTGCATCATCACGCTTTCGGTCAGTTCAACCAGCGTGATCGCACTTGGGACATGGTCGCTCTGGATGCTGGCGGCAAAGCTTTGTGCCTCTTCGCGGGTAGCAAAGATCGGGCAGTATTTCTCGCCGGTCGCGGTTGTTTGCAGCAACCAGCCATTATGATAAAGCGCCCAGACGCCTTCCCATTCGCCGACTTCGTGAATGAAGTCGGCGTAGCGCGTGTCAATCTGTGTGCTGCTTGCCATCATCTTTAATCCTGTTGGTTCCAAAAGCCGTGCGGGCGGATATTCTTCGATAAAGCCCCACACGGGACAAACCGCTTTGCGCGCATATGTGGGGACGTGTGATCCATTGCAAGGCCTGCTTTACGTTTCAGGCGGGGCAGCGACCCTTCTTTTTATGATGTTACGGTCAAGCCGATTGTCGCAGCTTGAAACGGTTGCGATAGCTCGCAGGCGGCGTTCCGGCGATATCGCGAAAGGCGATGCGAAATGTCTCAAGCGATTGAAACCCGCATTGCTCTGCAATGTCGACCAGCGCAAGGTCGGTTTCCTCAAGCAGTTTCATCGACCGGATAATACGTTCCCGGCGCAACCATTTCAGTGGCGACAGGCCGGTACCATCGCGGAACCGACGCAGGAAAGTGCGTTGGCTCAAACCCGATTGCCGTGAAAGGTCATTGATTTCAATCGGCTGATCAAGGTTCTCCCGCGCCCAATCCAAAACCGCCGCAATCGATTTGCCGGGGCGTTCCTGAATAGGGGCCTCGACATATTGCGCCTGGCCGCCATCGCGATGCGGCGGCATGACAAGCCGTCTGGCCACGGTATTGGTCACCTGCGCGCCATGGTCGGACCGGATAACATGCAGGCAGGCATCAATCCCCGCACTGCTGCCAGCAGACGTAATGATGTTGTCGTGATCAACATAAAGCACATCATCGACAATTTCGGTTTCCGGGAACATCGCGCGGAATTTATCGATATAGCGCCAGTGTGTCGTGGCCCGTCCATTTTGCAAAATCCCGGCATGGGCCAGAACAAACACCCCCGAACAGATCGTGACGATCCGGCATCCGCGCGCATGTGCCTTTAAAATGGCGTCGCGCAATGCCGGTTCGGGCACGGCATCCGCCCCGCGCCAGCCCGGAATGATGATGGTGTCCGCCTCATCCAAAAGCTCCATCCCGGCATCAACCGCGACAGAAAAGCCCCCCATGGCGCGAATATGCGGATCAACCCCGGCGATGGAGCACCGATACCACGGGAAATCAAACTCCGGCCGCGGCAGGGAAAAGATCTCAAGCGCGATGCCGAACTCAAAAGTGCAAAGCCCGTCATAGGCCAGAACCACCACATGATGATTGGGCACATGATGATTGGGTTCGTGCGGCTGGGTACCGGCATGTCGGGGGCTTTGGGGCATTCGTCGTCACTTTGGCGAAAAATTACTGAATAATGGCATTTTGGTCACTTTTGCAAATTCGGGCAAGGCCTAATATCGGCGTCATCAATTTGATGGAGATCGAACATGACCAGCTACATTAACGAAGTCCCGCCAGCCCCGTCCCACATTGCGCGTGCGCATTTCGACGCCTTGTTGGCGTTTGAAACCGATTGCTGGGATACCCATGCATCGCTTCAGGCGGGTGCGGATGATTTCATTCTCCTCGATGTGCGCTCGCCGGCCCTTTATGAAAGCGGCCATATCGAAGGTGCCTTGAACCTGCCGCATGGCAAGATGACCGAACGCCGCATGGCAGAATACCCGACCGGCAAGACCTTTGTTGTCTATTGCGCTGGTCCGCATTGCAATGGTGCTAACAAGGCGGCCTGTCGTCTTTCGGCCCTTGGTCTTCCGGTCAAACTGATGATCGGCGGCATCACCGGCTGGATCGACGAGGGCTTCAGCCTTGTGACCGGCAAGGATTGATGATGATGCCCCGCCGGTGATCCCATCCGGCGGGGTATTTCCATTTTGCCGATGGACGAAAAGGTAAACCCGCGTGCCACACGACACTGTCATAAGGCCGGTTCAGCCCGGCGATCTGGATGCGCTGATCAATCTGATCGCCGATCATGCGGCCTATGAACGTGCAACCGTTGACCGTGCTCACCTGCGTTCCGCATTGCCAAAACATATCTTTGGCGATGCTGCGCGGGCCCTTATCCTCGTTGCCGATCGGGCGGGCGATTTGATCGGCTATCTGTCCGCCGCGCGCGAGTTCTCGACATGGAACGCCGCGGACTATCTGCATATGGATTGTTTGTATCTGGCGCCAACGTGCCGCGGGGACGGGATCGGGGGCATGCTGATGAAGGCTGCTGCGCGCTATGCCGCCGATCATGATCTTGGCTGGATGGAATGGCAAACACCCGATTGGAACACGGGGGCCATCCGGTTTTATGAACGCCTCGGCGCGGTGGCGAAATCAAAATTCCGCTTTTCCGTGGCGGTCAAAGACCTCTCAGCGGGCGAACCAGAAC
The DNA here is from genome assembly GCF_059052855.1 of Thalassospira sp. CA1. Lineage (NCBI taxonomy): Bacteria > Pseudomonadati > Pseudomonadota > Alphaproteobacteria > Rhodospirillales > Thalassospiraceae > Thalassospira > Thalassospira sp. CA1. The sequence continues at coordinate 135,451 of NZ_JBZCIA010000010.1, read as the reverse complement.
CCGCTTGCCTGGATATCGCGTGACGATATCCCGCGTGTGATAAACCGCTCGGCCCGCATATTGGCCGACCAGTGATCCATGGGCAGTCCCGCCTTGCGCTTAAGCTGCGTCAGAAAATCTTTCGGATCGGGCAACTGATCCCAAACCTGCGGCAGGAACAAGCCCCGCCGGTTGCCGTCAGACAAAATAATCCCGTCCTCGAACGGTGTCAGTTTGCCGATCAAATCGGCCTCGCTGTCAAACGGCAACGGCGCCGGTGGCGACAGCACCGAAATCGAAAGCTCCAGATCATCATTGATCTCATCGCGGCCGAGCCCGGCAAAGCGCGGATCCCGAAACGCTGCCTTGAACGCATTTTCGCACAGATCGGTGGCAAGCGGTGCATGGGCCATGATCGACCCGATGCAGCCCCGCAACTGTCCGGCTTTCTTAAGCGTGACAAAACAGGCCCCCGGGGCGGAAAGCGCTGGGTCAAACTGGCTTGGGGAAACCTGCAACGGCGCCCCGGTCTCGATCCCATGCAGGATCGATTGCCGACACAGGCCCAGCATCTTTGCCCCATGCGTCTTGATCAGATGTTCTGTCGCCTTGGCAAAACCGTCCTCGCCGTCGCCCTGCATATTCGCGGCCTTCGCGTCATAAACCGCCCAAGCGCCATAGCCGACCACACGCGATTTATCGCCCGTCACATCGCCGGAATTGCGCATGCCCAGCGTCTTGATCTTCATACCGCGATTGCGCGCCGCAATCAGCATCCCGGCGACGGGCAACGCGCCGCAGGCATCGTTTGTATCAATATTCTCGGCATCGAAATTCTCGATCATCGTCCGCGTGCGGTTATCCATGCGTTGGGCCGTGTCATAATCATGGAAATGTGACATATCCGATGAAATCACGATCAGGGTTTCCGGCCCGCCCCAAAGCTTCTCGATCACCTCATGCACCTGACGCGGGCTGCACCGGCTGACCAGAAGTGGCACAATGCCGATATCAGCATTCTCGCCAAACAGGCGCTGGATAAACGGCAATTCAATCTCAAGCCCGTGCTCAAGCGTATGTGCGTCATCAAGCATCTGAACATGCGGCAACGCCAATGCCTTTTGCAGCGCCGGCAGGTCACAGCGCATAGTACCAAGTGGTGTGGCAAACTGATCGGCGCGCGCCAGCGCAATCCCCTGAAACGCCATGCGATGCGCCGGGCCAATAATCACGATGCGTTTGATGGAATCCTTCAGCGCGCGCACGGTGGCAAAGCCAAGGGCCGCAATCGCACCTGAAAACATCAATCCCGCATGCGGCACAATGATCGCCTTGGGCGAGGCATCCCCCGACACAGCATCCGAATGCAAGGCCGCATCCATCAGCCCGTCAATCTCGCTGCGCAAGAGATCGGCATCGGCCGGATAAAACGTCCCGGCAACAGCAGGCGGGCGGATGATGGTCATTGGCGCTCCAATCGCATGACTTCCTTTGAAAAAGATAGCGATCAGGACTAGATTTTCAAAGAGGAAGCTTTGCATTGGGAAAAAGCTGATGACTGATCCCGCAATCAAGACCGACACCGTCCCGGCCCGTTACTGGCACCATCTCGACGATGGTCGCATTCAGTGCGACGTCTGCCCGCGCTTTTGCAAGCTGAATGACGGGCAGCGCGGATTGTGTTTTGTCCGGGCCCGCCAAGGCGATCAGATGGTGCTGACGACGTGGGGTCGATCCTCGGGCTTTTGCATCGATCCGATCGAAAAAAAGCCGCTCAATCATTTCCTGCCCGGCACGCCGATCCTGTCGTTCGGCACGGCGGGCTGTAATCTGACCTGCAAGTTCTGTCAGAATTACGAAATCTCCAAAGCGCGCGAGATGGACAAGCTCTCCTCGCTCGCTACCCCGGAAATGATCGCCAAAACCGCCAAGGCGCATGGCTGCTCGGCAGTCGCCTTTACCTATAATGATCCGGTGATCTTTCTTGAATATGCCGTCGATGTTGCCATTGCCTGCCGTGAAATGGGCCTGCGTACTGTGGCGGTCACGGCGGGCTATATTGGCGATAAGGCCCGCGAGGAGTTCTTTCGCCACATAGATGCCGCCAATGTCGATCTGAAGGGCTTTACGGATCGCTTTTATCATCAGCTGTGCTCCGCCCATCTGGATGACGTGCTGGAAACGCTTAAATATCTGCGCCACGAAACCGGGGTCTGGATGGAGCTGACCAACCTTGTCATTCCCGGCGAAAATGATGGTGACGCGGAATTCCACGAAATGACCCAGTGGGTGCAGAGTGAACTCGGCCCCGATGTGCCGATGCATTTTTCAGCCTTTCATCCCGACTGGAAAATGATGGATACCCCGCGCACCCCGCCCGAAACACTGGTGCGGGCGCGCAGGATCGCCATGGAAAACGGCATTCGCTATGCCTATGTCGGCAACGTCCATGACAAAAGCCACAGCAGCACCTTTTGCCACGGCTGCGGTGATATCCTGATTGGCCGTGACTGGTATCAGTTGTCAGACTGGAACCTTGATGCCCATGGCGCGTGTAAAAGCTGTGGTACACATTGTGCCGGTGTGTTTCAGGCACAACCCGGAACATGGGGCCCGAAACGTCAACCGGTCCGCTTGATGGCTGGCAACTGAGCAGTCAGAACCAATAAGGCTTCAGCATAATTCCAGAGGGAGAACGACATGGATATCAAACGCGCCGGATCACAGGCCTCAACGGTCGGATCCCCGGAATATTTCACCGGACAGGTTCGCATTGAACCGATCATCAGTGCCGCTGATCCCGCCCGTGTGGCCGCCGCCAATGTGACGTTCGAGCCCGGCGCACGCACCACATGGCATACGCATCCGCTGGGCCAGACCATCATCGTGACCGCCGGCTTTGGCCGTGCGCAGCGCGAAGGCGGCCCGATTGAGGAAATCCGCCCGGGCGATGTCGTCTGGTTTGAACCGGGTGAAAAACACTGGCACGGGGCCGGTCCCGAAACCGCCATGACCCATATCGCCATTCAGGAAAAGCTCAATGGCTCCCCGGTCGATTGGTTGGAGCCCGTGACCGATGCGGATTATCTCGGACAATAAGTGTGCGGTTGGATGTTTTTGCTGGCATTTTTTACTGGCACTGGGGCGTCATATCGCTAAATTGCCGCACAGTTTGACGCGGTTGGAAAGAAAGCACACGTAGTGGCGGGGATGAAAATTCGCAAAGCCCGTTTGGGCGATGTAGGGGCAATTTTTGCCATCCGAAGCCGCGTGCGTGAAAACCATCTTTCCCCCTCCGAACTGGCCGAACGCGGCATTACCAAGGCTGCCTTTGGCAAGTGGCTGGAGCAGGGATACGGCATCTGGCTTGCCGATCTTGATGGCTCTGCCGCAGGCTTCGCCATTGCCATCCCCAAGGAAGCAACGCTTTGGGCGCTGTTTGTCGATCCGGAATTTGAAGGCCGCGGGGTGGGGGCGGCATTGCTGCGCACCGCCGAAGACTGGCTGTTTGCCAAGGGATGTAATGACATCTCACTCACCACCGGGGCCAATCCGGAAAACCGCGCGCACGGCTTTTACGAAAGCCACGGCTGGCATTCCACGGGTGATGTCGAAAACGACGAAGTCGAATACATTAAATCCAACCCGTCGCTTTCGCTGTTTGATTTTGGCTAGGTCGCCCTGCTTTACCGGACCGGAATGCCGCGCGTTTTCTTTTGACTTGGTCCCAGCAACACCGGCGCATAACCCATCAAAAACGCCAACCACCCGCCAATCCACATCAAGGTCGCAATCGCCAGAATGGTGACATAGCCCGATCCGGCAAAGCCGACCATGACGCGCAATACGGTCGAAACCCAGATAAGCCCAAACGCACTGTTCAAGGCCCATCCTGCCCGCACTTCACGCCCGGTATGGCCAAGGGCGGCCCGCCCGGCAATGGCAATAATCATGCAACTCATCGCCCCGCCGGTAAGCGCATGCAGGGCATCACGGCTGCTCATCACATCGGGCCAAAGGATCGCAACGCCCAGCAGGACAAGCCCGGCAGGCACCCAGAAATAGCCAAGATGCAGCATGATCACGATGGGTTCGCGCCAGCTGTGCACACCGCGCCATCGCATCAAACGGATGGCATGTGCAATCCCGGCAAACAGCAACACAGAACCGGCAATCATCCCCGTCGGATCAAGGATCACGGCAACGATGCCAAGCGCAATGCTTGCCAGACAGACCATGTCAAACCGGCCAAACATGGCAGGCATCGGGGCATTGATCTGTTCGCGTTGCATCCAGTTACGTGTAAAGGCCGGGATGACCCGCCCGCCGATCAACCCGATCAGCAAGATGATCGTCAAAATCGCCGTTTGATACAGCAGGACCGGATCAAGGGTGATGACATCAAGGCAGGCCGTAACAAACAGTCCATCAAACAGCGCGATCACGGAAATGACGGCCAGAACCCGCATATTGCGGTAATTGCGGGCAGCCACCAGTTCCCGCACACCAAGGGCCAGCAAAAAGATGAAATAAATAAGCGCCCCGGCAATCGTCAGAGCCGGGTCAAGAGTCTCGCCAAAACCAATCGCCAGCCGCCCGATCAGCCAGCTTGTGGTTAACGCCATTAACATGCCCCCGGAAATCGGTGGGCGACTTGTCCAGTTGGCGATCGCGGTCAGCAAAAATCCCCCGATGGCCGCCCCGCCAAACCCGAAAATCATTTCATGGGCATGCCACCATGACCCTGTTCCCAGACTGGGGGTCGCAATGCCATGCACAAAACCCGCCACCCACCAGACAACAGCCACAATGGCCAGCACCCCGGCCAGCAGGAAAAGCGGGCGGAAAGCCCCCGTCCAGAACGGATGAGTGGCCCTGTGTGGTTCGGTAATCGAAATCGGCGCGGTTCTGCCAGCCATGACATACCTCCAGAATGTTGGAATGCGTCATAGTAGCGATCAAACCTGATCGCGCCTTGATGTTGCGCAATTCGTTGGGATGGCGTTTTGGCGGGCTGGTGTTGCCTTTGCGTGAAATCCCGCACCTTTTTGAACGATAAGCCTTTTCAACCGCGTTTAACGCGCTAGATTAGGAGCATCAATTTCTTTGCAGTTGCTTGATCAAGGACTGCGCCCCGAAACATGACAGGAGTCCTGTTCACCATGAAGATCACGTTTTCCGATCTCGCCATTCCGAAAACCGGTGCCGTTATCGCCTTTGCGACCGAGGGTGCCGATCTGATGCCCAGTGCCGTCGCACTTGATGAGGCAACCGGGGGTGCGATCACCAAGGCGATCAAGGCGTCGACCTTCAAGGGCAAATCCGGCCAAAGCCTGCAGGTCCTTGCACCGGCCAATGTCGATCTGTCGCGCGTGATCATTTTCGGGATCGGCAAGGAAGCCGAATTTGACGTGATTGCCGCCCAGAAACTTGGTGGCTCCGTCACCGCCCGTGCGCTTTCTACCGGCGAGAAAGAACTTTCCGTTCTGTTTGATATGGAAAACCTCGCCTGTGATTTCGCAACCGGTGCGATGCTGCGCGATTATCGTTTCGATAAATACCGCACGACCGAGACCAAGGAAGACAAGCCGGTCCTCAAGGCCTTTGATATCGCCACCCGCGATCACAAGGACGCCAAGAAACAGTTTGAGTCCGCCAAAAAGGTCGTCGAAGGCGTGTTCTTCACCCGCGATCTGGTGTCTGAACCGGCCAACATTCTTTATCCGGAAAGCTTCGCCAAGGAAGTCTCTGCCCTTGAAAAACTGGGTGTCGAGATTGACGTCCTTGACGAAAAGGAAATGAAGAAGCTCGGCATGGGCGCGCTTTTGGGTGTTGCCATGGGTTCTGCCCGCAAACCGGCCATGGTCGTCATGCGCTGGAACGGTGGCAAGAAAAAGGACGCGCCGATTGCCTTCGTGGGCAAGGGTGTGACCTTTGATACCGGCGGTATTTCGATCAAACCGGCTGCCGGCATGGAAGACATGAAGTGGGATATGGGCGGTGCCGGTGTGGTATCGGGCCTGATGAAGGCACTCGCCGGTCGTAAGGCGAAATGCAACGTGGTTGCGGTGCTTGGCCTTGTTGAAAACATGCCGTCCTCAACCGCACAGCGTCCGGGCGATGTTGTGACCTCGATGTCCGGTCAGACGATCGAAGTCATCAATACCGACGCCGAAGGCCGCTTGGTTCTGTGTGATGCGCTGACCTATGTGCAGGAAAAATACGATCCGCGTCTGATCGTTGATCTTGCGACGCTCACGGGTGCTGTCATCATTGCGCTTGGACATGAAAATGCCGGTCTGTTTTCCAACAATGATGATCTGGCGACCCAGATCACCACAGCCGGTCTTTCGGTTGACGAAGGCGTCTGGCGCTTGCCGCTGTCGCCAGCCTATGACAAGCAGCTTAAATCCGACATTGCCGACATGAAAAATGTCGGCGGTCGTCCGGCCGGTTCGATCACCGCCGCCCAGTTCCTCAAACGCTTTATCACCAAGGATCGTCCGTGGGCGCATCTTGATATCGCCGCCATGGCCTGGTCAACCGCGGACAAGGAAGTCGTGCCAAAAGGCGGCACCGGCTTTGGCGTGCGCCTGCTTGATCGCTTTGTCGCCGATAACTACGAGTCCTGATTTCAGGAACGCATAACTGAATAAAAGACGGGGCAGGGTGATGATCATCTTGCCCCGTTTTTGCTTTCGCGATACTCAATTGGCTATGGCTGATATCTGGTTTTACCATCTCACCAGCATGCCGCTGGAACGGGCCTTGCCCACGCTGCTCTCCAAAACGCTGGAGCGCGAAAAGCGTGCTGTGGTGATGACCGGTGTCGAAGAACGGGTCGAGGCCATCAATACCCTGCTTTGGACCTATGACCCTGCAAGCTGGTTGCCCCACGGATCCAAATCCGACGGCGATGCCGAAATGCAGCCGGTCTGGCTGACGGCCGAGGATGAAAATCCCAACAATGCCCAGTTCCTGTTCCTGACCGACCGCGCCATGAGCGACAAGGTCGGCGATTATGAACGCGTCATCATGCTTTTTGATGATCGCGATCACGATGCGGTGGCCGAGGCCCGCACGCGCTGGAAAGACTGGAAAGACGCCGGGCACAAGCTGTCCTACTGGCAGCAAACCCCGCAAGGGGCGTGGGAGAAAAAGGCCGAAAGCTGAGTGCTTCCGGCCTTTGTCGTTTCACGGTTCCGTTCAGATTTCCTTGATCAATAACACCCAGTTCTGACCATGATTTTCCCAACCTTCCTTGACCATAGGACGTTGGGCACAGGCCACAAAGCCTTGGCGTTGGTAAAGGCGAATGGCGTCGGGATTGCCATCCGATGCGATCAGGCTGACGGTCTTTTTACCGGCATGCCGGGCATTGGCCTCGGCCCGTGCAAGCAATGCCGATCCAATCCCCTGATCGCGGTGGGCCGGAAAGACGGCAAGAACATTGATGTACCAGCTTCCCGGTGCCAGATTTTCAAGCTCAAGGATCGGTACGAATATCGCCGGGATATCCGCCGGGTCAAACGGCTCTGGCTGGTCGGGTTGGGCATAATCGACAAGTGCCGCAACGGTTTCACCATGACGGACCGCAAGGGTGGTGTTGCGATATGAAAAGCCGCCTTCATCACGTTGTGCGCGTCTGCGACCGACATCAAAGGCCGTCTCGCTGCCTTCTGCCATGTCTTGCCACAAATAGACTGGCAAACCTTCACCGGCGATATTGATCAGCTGGGCCATCGCATCGGCATCTGATTTGGTCGCCCTGACAAAGCTCGTGACTTGTCGCGGGTGGCTTGGATGGGCGGCACCCTTATGTGCCGCCCGTTCCAGTACGGGTTCTGCAATCATTGCTCGTATCCTGTTTTTTTTGGGGTTTTCGTGTTTGGTTCTTAGGCGCCTGCTGCCAAAAGGCGCGGCAGGGCATGTTTGGTCATGGCCGCAACATGGCGATGGTCTGTACCGCAACAACCGCCAATCACCGCCAGATTGGGCAACAGATCAACCAGATCGTGATAAAGCTGCCCCAGTTCTTCCGGATCGCCATCATCAAGATGCGTGCTGGCATCAAGTTCGGCGTGGCTTTGGCGCGATGCATTGGCCCGCACACCACAAATGCGCGTTTTCCAGTCACCGCTTTCTTCCAGTCGGTCGCGGAAATGATCCGGGTGGGCGCAATTGATCATGTAATAGGCTGGGTAAGCCCCGGTTTCGGCATCAACCATGGCAATCGCATCACGGATCGTCTCGCCGCTGGGCAGGTTGCCATCGGTTTCAACCGTGAACGAAATGACGCAAGGAATATCAACATCCCGGCAGGCAAGGGCGATGCCGATGGCTTCCTCGGGATAGTTGATGGTCACGACCGACACCATATCGACACCCGCCTTGGCAAAGGTCACGATCTGCGGGGCGTGATAGGCGCGCGCCTGATTGATTGTCATCCGGTCTGACGGCACATACCCGTCACCGCGCGGTCCGATATTGCCGCTGATCAGGCAGGGGGTGGCATCCGAATGATAACGATCACGAAGCTCTGCCATCAGGGCAACGGCCTTGCGGTTGATGGCGGCCAGGTCATCCTCGTCATAGCCGATCCGGGCCCCCCAGTCGCGATTGGCGCGCCATGTCGGGCTTTCAAGGATAAATCCGGCTTGGGCCTGTTTGGCCAGTTCAAGATAACGTTCGTAATAGGCGGTGATACGCGCGCAGCCCGCATCCGTTTTCAAAAGGTCAAAGGATGCAAAATGCGGAAGATCAATCCCGTCATGAAAGATCAGCGTGGTCTCGAGACCACCATCGGTGATGAATTTTGCCTTTCCGTGGTGCGGAAGGGGCAGATTGCCTGTGCTCATGGGTCCAAATTTCAGTTTTGGGTTTCAAAATTTCTACCGCGGGGGTATGTAATCGCGGATCGGAAATCTCGCCCTGATTGAGTTTTGCTTCTAGTAGGCACACGGTCAGGTTTTTCAGATTTTCAAAAACATATTCAAAACAGATACTTATGAGTTGGCCGGTGTTTTTCGGCGCGGCCATGGCGGCCTTTGGCGACGAAAAACTGTACCGGCGGTAGGGTAAGCGAGGGTTGAGATGGAAAAACTGACAATCACCGACACGTTCGGTGGCCCCAAACGCAAGGGCGAACGCACGCGCGAACGCATTCTGGAAATCGCATCGCAGTCGATTTTGGAAAAGGGGTTCGGTGCGACCTCGATCGAGGAAATCATTTGCGAAGCCGGCCTGACCAAAAGCGGGTTTTTCTATCATTTCTCCGACAAGAACGAACTCGCCCGCGCGCTTTTGCAACGCTATATCGAACAGGATGACGAAATCCTCGATCAGGTGTTTGATCGCGCCCGCGAACTGGTCGACGATCCGCTGCATCAGTTGCTGGCAGCCCTTAAAATGCTGGCCGAGGTGCTTGAAGATCTCCCCAATGGCCATCCGGGCTGCATTGTTGCGGTCTATTGCTATCAGGAACGGCTGTTTGACAAGGAAGTTCGCGATCTCAACCGGCATGCGGTCCTGGCCTGGCGCATCCGGTTCCGCGCGATCCTTGATGATATCGCAACCCAGTATCAGACGACCGAGCCAGTCGACCTCGAACAAGTCGCCGACATGATTTCAACCGTGCTTGAAGGCGGGATTGTGATGTCAAAGGCACTCAACGAACCCCGCAAACTCGCCGATCAGGTCATGCTGCTGCGCAGTTTTTTGAAGCTGCTTTTCACCCAGTGATAGCAAGTGCGTTTACCGGCCCCTTGTCGCTAAGGTTTCGGTTGTGTGGTGCCAGAACCCGCAAGGAATTCTGCAAACAGAATTTCGACCAGTGCCTTGGTGACGTCATCCTCGGTGACTTTGCCTGACGCCAATTCATTGATCGCCGGAAAACTGTCAGCAGACAGCTTGAACAATTTCGCCTGAATGTCGGACGCCCGCACTGGCCAATCCAGATCCAGTTGCGCCAATGCCAAAAGCATGGCTTGCGCCATTTTGTTCGCATCACCCGAACTGATGGCGTCTGTCACGTTTTTGAGTTTTCTGGCCTCGGAAACGGCAACATCCAGTGTCGCAAGCAGATCGGCCAGGTCTTTGGCCTGTTGCTGGATTTCTTTGATCGGGTATCCCTTTTCAATGTCGCGTAGCGGCGATACGGCGGTGGAAGTGCCGTAAGTCGAAAGATACTCAATCGCCCCGCCAAGTAACCAGCTTTCCCATTTTTTCCAAGATCCCTTTTTCAAATCGTCGGTCATAGGTTGGGCAATTGCGCCTGCGTGTTTTTTGAAAATTTCGCGCACGGTAAAGGCGGCCGGTCTGGCGGCAACGCGTCGGGCAGCTTTTGTTTCAAGGTCTTTGATTTCCTTGAGAGCTGCTTGATAATCGTCTTGGGCGGTCATGACAAATTTCCTAACCTTGTCAGGAGTGATCAAACATCAACTGCTTTCCACCAGTTGGCGTAGCGGGCATCGTTAAAAGCTGTGGCGCCATCAAAGGGTTTTCGCAGTTCATTGGTGCCACAGTGAATTTCGCCAGCCTGATCGTGGTATTCGACCCAGTCGTCGATAAATACACGTTGTTGCCCGTTGTTCAGTCCATTGATTTGCGCGTCCAGATAGGTCTCAAAAAGATCATAGCCGTTATTGGCATGGGTATTGTCTTCAATCCAGGGGCCAAACGGCTTTGGAATCATCAGGTGCGTATTGCCGACAAACATGTTGACCATATCACCGGTCAGGGCTCCACATCGGAACCCACCGCGGCGACCCGGTTTAACGTTAAACCCACCATCAGTTGTCATGCGGGTCTGATCAATCAGATCCCCGAATACAGCATTTCCCGGAATGCGGACTTCTGGCACGAAAATGACCGGAACACGGATGATATCATTGTCGACAAGATCGAACGCAGCCTTGAGCAAATCAATGTTTCGGTTAATAACGGCTTCCACGCCATCAAGATTCCAGATACGCAGTTGTTCATAAGTGTAAGCACGGTAAACACCGTTGGCATGGTCCTCCCATTCTGTTTTTGCCTGACCATTGCCCAGGAAAGCAGTGATGTCGTCTGAAACATCGGCGTCACTACCAAAGTCCAGACCGTCGTACTGATTGGTGTTGTTGCCTGGTGATTGGGGTGGTCTCGCCAAAAGTATTGCATCGCCGTGCGCATTGAGGTTCTGGTTCAGGATTTCATATGCTTTCGCCGGGCTGGCTACCAAAAGCTTCCATTTCTTGAACTGATCAACCGGCGTGTTGTAAGGCAAAAACGTCATCATTTCATCCACATGCCCGACAGCCAGCCAATCTGTGTCAAGAATGATCGGCGGTTGTATGTTCTGGGCTTGGAAAAAAGCCTGACTGCTGTCATCGACCGTGCTGTAACGATTGTCGCCAAAATAAATCCGGCCATATCGATAATATGTCGTTCCGCCGTTTTGTGTCTTCTTGACCGGTGGCGTTACCGCAATGTTGCCACCTGAGTTGCCATCATTGACACGGTCGGCACTGCCGGCTGCGGGATAGTAAAGCCCGACATCATCGCTGATCAGGGTTTGATAGACCCAGTTTTGTAAAGAACGCCACCGATGGGTCTTCATAAACACATCACGGTTTTTGACGCTATCGTTGGCGTTGCCGGGCCAGACAGTATGCCCGGAAACAAAGGTGTCGCGCAGCCATCGATCGTCGCCCACAACCGGAAGAACACCACCTTCGCCTGCGGCAATGAAATGACCCCAGGCATTGACGTTCAGATATGGCACGTTGGTCTGGACCGCCGTGGTGGGGGCGGCAACCGTGATTGGGTAAGGCGGGTTTTCCGCTGCTGCGGGGGTGGCAAGGTCGCCTTGAAAGCGGGCATTGTTAGCATCGGCAAAATACATTCGTGTGACCGCTTGTCGGTGGTGGTTGCCAATCCAACGGGCGGTGACAATACGGTCAGCAAAGAGGTAACTCGGATTGTTGTTGCCAGAGACCTCGGGCTGGATAACGAACAGATACAAGACCGCTTCGCCCCGACCAAAACCTTCTCCGGAAAATCGAACAGCTTCGATACCAAACTCTTTGGCATTCCCAACGGTCTGGGTCGTAATCGGGGCTTCCTGAACGGTTTCCGGGCCGATGATTTCGGTGCTGTTATTGGCAACGCCGTTAAAGATTCTGAAATGGCGGTTCGCCGGATCATCGCCGATCAGTGTTCTTTCAACCCGCAGCCGGAGCGACCAGTCGCCAGGAAGATTGACATTCGGGCCGAAACTTCTGCGTTGAATTCGAATGCGTGCAACATCGTCGGCAAGGTCGGCATTGCCGTTAATCACTCTGTCCTGATTATCCGTTCTGCCCACGGCTGCATTATTGCCGTCACGGTTACAATTGACGGGGATGATTGCACCGCGACCATCGGGGCCGAAGCTGATGGCATTTGGTGTGATCTGGTTAAGTGCACCGGCATCGTCAAGGTCGCCGTCTCTGTCGCGGTCCGTGTGCAGAGTATAGTAGGTGACAGTCAAGTCGATGGCATTTGTTGCATTGCCATTGATGTTGATATTTTGTTGACTCACCGGGACAAAACCGGTCCCTGAAACGCGGAGACGCCAAACACCGTTTGGAACCACAAAACTGCGCTGCTGAACACGCGCATTTGGCTGAAATGTGAAAGTGTGGTTGCTTTGCCCCTGATTGACACTGCTCAGTGATACACGCACCTGATTGAACGGATAGTCACCCTGTGGGGCCGTAACTCGAACTGTATAAACTGCCATGACGTCCTCAAATCTCTGGATGGGTGACGGTCTGGGAAATGGCTTGTGCCAATGCGACCTGAACCTGAATTCGGGACTCTGTGGCGTTGCGCAGAATTGCCATTCGGTCGTCAACGGTTCCGGCTTCGCTGTCGTTCAAAATGGTCTTTGCCCAGTCCTGATTGGGCAAATCAGTGCCATAAAGAACGCTTGCCGTGATAAAGTCGCTCACACCGCCAGAGGTCTGTGCGCCAAGTGATATGGCCGATTTGCCTGCACTGGTGCACAGATTGGAAAGCTGTACTTGATCGTAATTGCCCGCAGCCGTGGGATATGCCACCTGCAAATAACCCGGCATATTGGCAATGACATCACTCAATGACGGTTCAGGAACAGGCTCGGATGCTGGGTCAGATGCCGGTTTGCTGTCTGAATTCCCGTCTGGTGATGTATCCGGTCGTGTATCGGGTTTGGTGTCAGGCTTAGTATCGGGCTTTGCATCCGGTTTACCGCTGTCACTCTTTGCCAGTCCGGCGACCGCTTTGGCTTCCTGTATGAACAGTGTTGAAACCTCATCAGAAAATCGCTTTTCCGCGCCCAGACGGTTCTTTGCGTAGCCGTCGAATTTCTGTTTGCTGATGATGCTCATCGATTTCAGGCGCTCGGAATCCTGGGCGGCAAAGGCGGTCAGCAGGGATGAAATCTGTGATGCGTTGAAGTTCAGCCGGGATGAAAGCCCCGCTGGGTCCGTGCAGGTGCCATTTGCGATGGCGGTATCTCCCTCGGCCGCCAGTGCCTCGAGCTTGGCTGTCTCGGCAGACATTGTCGCCAATTGCTCCTTGGTGCGCACATCCACCTTATTGCCCATGACTGTGACAAAAGTCGGGTATTGCGCCAGTGTTCGGGCAAGGTCGTTGATCCGGTTGGCAAAGGCCATCTGTTCAATCCCGCATTGATATTGACCCCTGATAGACGGACAGGGTGGGGCTTTGTGATGTCGGGCCATTAAGCACTAAATAAACAAAATTTTTGTGTTATATTTTTGGGAATCATACATGCCATGCGTGAAATGCATGATTTTAGCCATTGAACAATGACACCGGGTCAGATAGACAAGGGGTGTTGAACGCGCCGATTTGCTCCTCAGCTTGCGGGCGCGCTAAAAATGCGGCTAAAGCGAGAGGGCGTATATGCTCCGTATGTACGACCGCCTCGGTAAAGCCGTGGCGGTTTTTTTGTATCTACGGAAAGGTTGGGATCCATGATCCGGCTCTCGAACGTCCAGAAAACTTATGCAGCCCGGCGTGGTAGCGACGAACATGTTGCGCTGCGCGGCATCAATCTTGACATCGCTGCTGGCGAAATCGTCGGCGTTATTGGCCGCTCCGGTGCGGGTAAATCAACCCTGATCCGCTGCATCAACCTGCTTGAAACCCCGACCTCGGGTTCGGTCACGGTTGATGGCACCGATGTCACCACACTTTCCAAACGCGACTTGCCGCTGTTCCGCCGTCAGCTCGGCATGGTGTTTCAGCATTTCAACCTTCTGTCGTCGCGGACCGTGTTCGATAATATCGCTCTGCCGCTTGAACTGGCCGGTGCGACCAAGGCCGAGATCGCCAAGGCGGTTGATCCGCTATTACCGCTCGTCGGGCTCGAAGACAAACGTGATCGTTATCCGGCAGAGTTGTCCGGTGGTCAGAAACAGCGTGTTGGCATTGCGCGTGCGCTGTCGTCCAACCCCAAGGTTCTGCTGTGTGACGAGGTGACCTCGGCGCTTGATCCGGAAACCACCCGTCAGATCCTCACACTTCTCAAGGACATCAACAAACGCCTTGGTCTGACCATGGTGGTGATCACCCACGAAATGGCGGTGGTCAAGGCGCTGTGTGACCGTGTGGCTGTGATGGATGCTGGCGTGATTGTCGAAGAGGGCGCGGTTGACGGCATCTTTGCTGATCCGAAACACGCGACCACCCAATCGCTTCTGGCCGATGAATTCATGGATTTCCGGGCCGGATCGGATGCGAACAGCACCGCCAAAACCAACACAAATACCAGCGGCGTTGCCGCCGGGCAGGAGGGCTAAGTCATGTTTTCTACCCTTGCACCCATTCTGCTGCAGGCGACCGGTGAAACCCTTTACATGGTGGCCGTCTCGCTTTCGATTGCGACCGCCTTTGGCTTGCCGCTTGGTGTGTTACTCGCCACATCTGGCCGGGGGGAGCTGTTTGAAGCCCTTTGGTTCCAGCGCGTTTTTGGTCCGCTGGTCAACGCGACCCGCTCGGTCCCGTTCATCATTCTGGCGGTGGCGATTATTCCGTTTACCCGCTTTGTCGTTGGCACTTCAATTGGCACGTCTGCTGCCATCGTGCCGCTTACTGTGGCGGCCATTCCGTTTATTGCCCGGATCATCGAAGGTGCGATGCGCGAAGTGGATGGTGGCTTGATCGAGGCCGCCCAGGCCATGGGCGCGCGTCCGGTACAGGTCGTGACCAAGGTTCTGTTGCCCGAAGCATTGCCGGGCATCATTCACGGTCTGACCCTGACCGCTGTGACCCTGATTGGTTATTCCGCGATGGTCGGGGCCGTTGGTGCCGGTGGGCTTGGTGATCTTGGCATTCGTTATGGCTATCAGCGTTTCCGCCCGGATGTGATGGCGGCGGTTGTCATCACGCTGATTGTCGTCGTGCAGGTCGTGCAAAGCTTTGGCGACTATCTGGCGCGCAAGGCCGACAAGCGAAACATCTGAGCATCTCATCGAACAAAATCCGAATGTGAGGATCACTCATATTCTTCAAATTCCCGCACAAACCCAAATGAAATCAAGGAGTTTTACAATGCGGTTTTTCCTTAAACTGACGGCGGCTGCCGTTCTGGCATCCGCACTCACCGGTCAGGCACTGGCCAATGACGCGATCAAAATCGGCGTCACCCCGGGTGCGCATGAAGAAGTCATGGAAGAAGTCGTCAAGGTCGCAGCCACCAAGGGCTTGGACATCGAACTGGTCAGCTTCTCGGACTATGTTATCCCGAACCAGGCGCTTGATGATGGCGATCTCGATGCCAACAGCTTCCAGCATGTGCCGTATCTTGATAACCAGATCAAGGATCGCGGGTATGAGCTGTCGGTCGTCGGCTACAACATCCTGACCCCGATGGGCATTTATTCCAACAAGATCAAAAGCCTCGATGAACTGGCTGACGGTGCTGAAGTCGGCATTCCGAACGATCCGACCAATGGCGGTCGTGCGTTGCTGGTCCTGCAGTCCCATGGCCTGATCAAGGTCGATCCGGCAGCGGGTCTTGTGGTCAGCCCGCTTGATATCATCGAAAACCCCAAGAATATCAGCTTTGTAGAGCTTGACGCTGCACAGCTTCCGCGTTCGCTGGATGATCTGGATGCGTCGGCGATCAACACCAACTACGCGCTCGAAGCCGGCCTGAACCCGATCAAGGATTCGATTGCGATCGAAGGCAATGACAGCCCGTATGCCAATGTTATTGTTACCCAAACCGCCCGCAAGGACGAGCCGTGGGTCAAGACGCTGGTTGAAGCCTATCACGATGATGCGGTGCGCAAATTCATCGAAACCAAGTATGAAGGATCGGTTCTGCCGGTATTCAAACTTCCTGAATAATCATCGCGATTATTCAAAATAATTGAAAAGTCCCGCAGGAAACGCATCCTGCGGGACTTTTTTATGTCCGGATCAGACCGCGCCCCAAATCCAATTGTATGAGGATTTGAGTTCGCCCGATTTAGACATCGGCAAACAGGACATGATCGGCGGTCAGATCATCCTTGTCGGTGTCTTCGATGATCACGCCAAATGTCCACGGATCGCCATTGCTGAAATCGACATAGAGATCATCGCCGGTCTGGGTGGTGTGATCGAGGAAGCTGTCGAAATCCGTGATGCCGGAGCGGTCCTGAAGATCGCTTGTCAGAAGCAGGGCATCGGGATGATTGCCAGTTTCATCGCTGTCACCGGTTTCAAACCCGACAACCCGGTCGCGGCTTGAGGCCTCCGCATCGAAAACAAAGGTATCATTGCCGCTATTGCCTTCGAGCCAGTCATTGCCGGCCCCGCCCGACAAAAGGTTGTCGCCGAAAACCGGATCACCAAGGGGACCGGCGCGCAGCGTATCATGCCCATCGCCGCCATAAAGCGAGACGTCATACCATTCACCGGTGAGCGTATCATTTCCGGCTTCGCCATGGATGTTTTCGCCGACAATGACGTCATCGCCGTCACGGCCATAGATCGTATCCATTCCGCGATTGCCGACAAGACGGTTGTCGCCTTCATCGCCGATGATCAGGTCGCTTTGATTGCTGCCATCGACATTTTCGATGTTGATGAAATGATCGCCGGTGCGGCCCGTGCCGGTTGCAAGATTGATGACCGGTTGCGGGCCATATTCGCCATAAGGCGCATCATTGCCCCATCCGGCGATATAGCTGATGGTGTCAATCCCGTCACCGCCATCAAAGATATTGGTGCGGTCCTCGGAAAAGTCGGTGCTGGCCGCGGCATAGAAGGTGTCATCGCCGCCCTGTCCCTGCATGACGTCACCGTCATCGGTGCGGTTGTAGACCTGATAAAAGGCGTTTTTGCCGTCATCGCCAATCAGCACATCGCCATAGGTCGTATCGCGGATATCCTCGATATTGCTATAGCGGTCGCCTTCGGCATCGCCGCCCAACCCGATGCCGGTCGTGAGATTGACGTAAACGCCTTGATCTGAGGGGGCTTGCGTGAAGCCGAAGGTGATTTCATCGCGACCGGGGCCGCCATCAATCACATCAGCACCCGATCCGCCATTGAGTTTGTCATTGCCCGACCCGCCAAACAGCGTATCGTTTCCGGCACTGCCATTGATGTCGTCATGTCCGGCACCGCCATCAAGCGTGTCATCACCAAACCCCAGCTCAAACAGGTGATCGTTGCCGCCAAGCGCGCGGACATAATCGTCGCCCTCGCGTCCATATATCCTGTCGTCCTGTTCTGTTCCGATAATCGTGTCATTGCCGTCGGTTCCATAGATGTTGTCAACCATGACCATCTCCTGCGTGGAATGCCTTTACCCCGGCAATCCAAGGTTGCGGCGGAATTTTGGCGACTTGATGACTGGTTGCCAACGGGCTTGTTCCGTGGGGAAGTGCTACGCAAATGGCAGAAACAACACAGGCCCGCAATCATGTATTGCGGGCCTGTATGTTGATCAGATTGAGGCGAGGGTGTCAGGCGACCATCGCGTCGTATTCTTCCTGCTTGTCGAGCCATTTCTGTTCGACCATGGCGAGTTCGTTTTCGATCTGGCCGAGTTCCTTTTGGATGTCGGCGAGTTTTTGGGCGTTGGCGTCTTCGTAGAGCGACGGGTCATGGATTATCGGGGTTTGTGCTGATCAATGGCAGCATGCGTCCGCTGTTTTGTGGTCTTCATACTGATCGTGCAGCTTCACCCAATCCATCGTGCCGTTTTCGTTGCGGCCAAAGGGCGTGAGATCAAGAAAGGCATGCGCCCCGATCAGCGGATCGCCCCCACGGCTGTAGGATGAATAGGTGTGGAAAATCTCGTTGGTGTCGGGATCGCGGTAAAACACGCTGATGCCGTGCAAGTCTTCCATCTTGCCGCGATAGGGCGCGAAATTGTATGTCGCCTTGCCCGCTTCGACATCATCGGGGCGGAAGGAGGCATCAAAATCGTAATTGAAATCGCTGCCATGCGAGGACACCCACGGGAAATGCCAGTTCATCCGTTTCTTGAAGGGCAGGAATTCCGCCAGCGGGGCACGCGAGACCACCATCAGGGTCACGTCATGATGACGCAGATGCAGATTGGCTCCGTCAAAATGATCGGCAAGGAAGGAACAGCCGTCACAGCCTTCTTGCCAGCCGGGGCCGAACATGAAGTGATAAACGATCATTTGACTGCGACCGTCAAACAGATCGCCGAGCGACTTTTTGCCGGTGGGCGTGTCAAATTCATACTCCTTGTCGACCTTGACCCAAGGCAAGGCACGGCGTTCTTCACACAGACGGTCCCACGCACGCATATGGTCTTTTTCACGTTTCAGGTGCGCCTTGCGGGCTTCGAGCCATTCTGCGCGGGAGACGATTTGGGGACGGGTCATATCGGTTCTCCTTTTCCGTCGGGGGGGGGGAATGTTTCCCGTGTGTCGGGCACCGCCGAGATTGACGCAGTGCCCGTGCCTCGTGTTTTTAGTCGACGCGACCAGCCGCACAGGCCGCCGGTTGCAGGGCAGGGTCGATTTCCGTATCGCCATCCGGGGTGTCATTGGAATCGGCGTCAGATCCTGCATCGGTCTCTGCCTTGGCATTGCGCAAGACGATGACGGTGCCAATCGCAGACAAAACCATCAGAAGCGCACAGATGATTGAAATCACCTGCAAGCCGTCGGAGAAGGCTGTGCGGGCCTGTAACAAGACGTCGCCGGCCAAGCCGGACCGGGCGTCAGCCAGCGCATGGACGGCACCACCCAGCGTACTGCGGAGCGCATCAATCGCCCCGGCTGTGAGATTGGCGGGGAGGTCGGTATCAAGCATGGCTTTGCGATACATCGCCGTGCCGACACTGCCCAGAACGGCAATACCCAATGCCCCGCCCAGTTCGGCACTGGTTTCGGACATGGCCGCAGCCGATCCGGTCCGGTCGGTCGGGGCGGCCGTGATCACCATATCGGTACAGATCATTGCAACCGGTGTGATCCCCAGTGAAAAGATTGCAGCCCCGGTGGCAAGAATATAAAGACTGCCGACCGCGCCAGGCAGGGACAGCAGGCCAAACCCGAACGCGGTCAGGACAAGTGCGCCCGTCATGACCGAGCCGGGGCGAAACCGGCCCAGCAAAACCGGGGCCCCGAGCGATCCGACAATGCCTGAAACGGTGGCGGGCAGCATGGCCATGCCGGCCTGAACTGGCGTCAGGCCGATGACCAGTTGCAGGGACTGGGACAGGAACATGAAATAGGCCATCCCGACAAAGATCGCGGCCGTCTGAATGACAATCGGGACCGAAATCGTGCGCCGGTACAAAAGGCCAAGATCAAGCAGCGGGTCGTCGAGTTTGCGCTGACGGCGGATGAACACCCACATGCCAAGAAGGCCAAGCGCGACGGCGGCGAATGCTTCGGTGCCAACGCCATAGGCGGCCATAACCTTTACGCCGTAAATGATTGCAAGGATCGAGGTGAGCGAAAGTGCAGCACTTGGCAGGTCGATCCGCCCGAATTTTTCCGCCCTGTGTTCGGGCAGAAGGACGGGTGCAGCAAGCAATAGCAGCACCATCACCGGCACATTAAGCAGGAAGACCGCCCCCCACCAGAAATAGCTTAGCACCAGCCCGCCGAGCAACGGACCGGCCGCCGTGCCAACCATGAAGGTTGTCATCCATGCGGCAATGGCAAAGGAGCGTTCCTTTTCATTAAAAAACATGTTGCGGATCAGCGACAGCGTAGAGGGCATCAACGTTGCCCCGGCAACACCCAGAACCCCGCGCGCGAAAATCAGCATTTCCGATGTATTGGCAAAGGCGGCCAAAACCGATGCCGCCCCGAAACAGGCAGCCCCGATCATCAGAAGCTTGCGCCGCCCGATGCGGTCGCCAAGCGTGCCCATGGTGATCAGCGATCCGGCAATGAAAAAGCCATAGATATCAACAATCCACAGCAACTGGTCACTGGTCGGGTTGAGGCTTGCGGTCAAATGGGGCACGGCAAGATGCAGGACGGTCATGTCCATGGCAATCAAAAGGCAGGGCAAGGCCAAAACCAGAAGGCCGATCCATTCGCGGTGGGTCGCCTTGGTGTCGGTGCCTTGCGCGGCAGTTTCGAGGTGGCTTGGGGCGCTCATGTCTTGTTCCTGTGTTTCCTTGGTGGTGGCGTATGGGGGCCGCCTTGTATTTTATTGTGTGTTGTTTTGCGGTGCTGTCTGGATGCCCGCCCCCCCGCCTTCGTGACGGCAGGCTTTGCGGGCATGACGGAACCGTGGGTGTTCTTTATGCTCGTCACTCCCGCGCAGGCGGGAGTCTATGGTGCAGCGGTGGTACTGCTGTGTCCATTCACGGCAATGCTCGGGCCTCAACCGTGATTGAGGTCAAGGGCTTTATGAGGCCGCCGCGAAGAGGGTTTCGAGTTTGTCCAGTGCGCTGTTCCAGCCGCCATTGTGACCGTCGCGGGCGGCCTCGTCGGCGAATTGTTCGTGATGCAGGACAAGGATGGTGGCCTTGCCGTTATCGTCCGGCGCAAGGGTCAGTGTGACGTGCGATTTGCGTTCTGGCATGGTGATCCATTGCCAGCTAAAGGACAGCTTTTGGTTAATTTCAACCGCGTCATAGGTGCCGCTGACATCGTGAATTTCACCATCCGGTCCGGGTTCCTTGAAGCGGATGCGAAACGTGCCGCCGACGCGGGCATCAATGGTGGCGTCCAGCGTCTGGCAGTCATGCGGTCCCCACCATTGCGCAAGTTTTTGCGGATCGGTCCAGGCGGCAAAGACCATTGCGGGCGGGGCGGCAATACGTCGCCGGATGGTCAGACTTGGTTTTTCGTCTTGCGGGGATGTTTGCTTTCGCGGGGGCTGTTGCGGTTGCGGTTGCATTACCGGTCCTCCTGATCCTGCGGGGCGGCGGGATGTGTCGATGTCTCGTTTTGTGCCGCGTTCTCGACAAAGGCGGCCAGCCGATCAAGCCGATCCGTCCAGAACCGTTCATAGCGCTTCAACCATTCCATGGCGTGCGCCATCTTTTCGGGTTGAAGCCGGACGCGCACCGTGCGCCCGGTTTTTTGCCGGGCAATCAGCCCGGCCCCGGACAAGACATTGAGATGCTTCATCACCGCTGGCAATGACACATCAAACGGCTCTGCCAGTTCGCTGACCGAAAGCGCGTCTTCGTCTTGCTCCAGCCGGGCAAGGAGGGCCCGGCGCGTCGGATCGGCGAGGGCGGCAAAAATGTCGTTCAGTTCGGCTTCTTGATACTTAACCATGAGGTTAAGTATTGAGGAAAAAATCGACTGAGTCAATCATGGGTTGTTTGCGGCGGGATAAAAACATATCGCTCCTGACAAGCTGGTGTCAGGAGCAGTGTGGGACCCAGGTTTTTCAGGCAGGCGGGAAGGGCCTATGCCGCAACAGGAGAGGTGACCGGGCGGGCGCGTTCGATCCGCTCGCGGCGATCAGGGATATTGTTGGCTTCCCAAAGATCATTGCGGGTCTGGGTGTTGATCCAGAATTCCGCACTGTTGCCAAAAACACGCGCCAGAATAAGGGCGGTATCAACGGTGACCCGGCGACGGTTGTTGCACAGTTCGTTGACATGTTTGCGCGGAACGCCCATGGCCTCGGCCAAGGCAGTCTGTGTCAATTCCATCGGTTCCATGAACTCGGTGACGAGCATTTCACCAACGCTGACGGGTTTTCTTGCTGTCATGATCATGGCGGGGGGCCTCATCGGTAACTGTGATTGTCGAGATAAAGATCAGTTGCTTCGCCTTTGGCGTCATCCCATCGAAATATCAGCCGCCATTGGCGATTGATTCGGATGGAATGATAGCCGGTCAGTTTGCCCTGCAAGGCTTCGAAGTGGTTACTGGGTGGTATGCGTAAATCGCTGCTGCATGTGGCATCGTCAATCAACTGCAATTTTCGGAACAATCGGGCATTGATATCGGCGGGAATTTTCTTTCCTGCCTGGTCAAGGACGAAAAAGTCTTCAAGCCACCTGTCGCGAAAAGATCCAATCACACGGCTATGCTCCATCAAATTTGAGGTATTGTACCGCTCAATGGGACAATAATCAAGTTATTGTCATTTCATCAATGCGTCGCGTTTGGAGGTTTATGGCCGACAATGGTTGAGACTAGGCGCATAATTCACGAAATCCTTATGCTCCTATTTCGCCGATCAAGCTTTTCGAGGCCAGTTTTGACTGCATGAGGTTTGGTGCTGTTGTTCAACCGCTCAAATACATAAGGGCATGACGGGAAGAGGGGACAGTCCCCGTTTCCGCGGTTATCATTTCAGCGAGAGGTAAGTGGTTGCCGTGTAATCTGGATTATGCCGCATCTTCTGTCGAGTTTAACTCAAGTAAATCTTCAGCGGTTATGATTAACGGATGTCTCTTGGTCTTACGGGTCATTTTTCTCGATGAGACCTTTGCCAGCTTTTGGATATCTGTTTTTGCTCCAATCGCCTCTCGGTTGCCAACAAGCTCTGTCGTGATGCTTGTAAGAATAGCCCTAGCGGATGGCGTTATCCTTACCCAAAGAGAGCCAAGGTCTTCTGAGTATTTGGGGTTAGTTTTGACGGAGGATTCTGCTGATGAGAAAACTGAAAACTCAACATCAATCCCGTCCTCGGGATGGCATACTCGAACAGAGTTGTGGACGAGTTCGAATATGTTATCGGTGATTTCAGGTGCTGTGCCCATTTGTTCTCCGCCATTTCCGATGTTTATACTCTTATCATATACGTTTTTTGCGCTTGAATAAAGGTTGCGGACCTTTTCTCAAGTTTCACGGCTGAAAGGGCAGAAAAGAAGGGCAGAAAAGGAGACAGTCCCTTTTCCCGATAATACGATTGTCGTTTTTGGGGACCGCATGGATGGATTTCCGCCTGCGCGGAAATGACGAAGAAAAAGTTGGGAGAGCGGCGTTTTTTGGGCGAGATCCCCGCTTTCGCGGGGATGACGGTTTTTGAGGGAGAGAGGGGCGTGCTTGAGAGGGCGGTGGTGGCTTACGCCACCATCGCGTCGTATTCTTCCTGCTTGTCGAGCCATTTCTGTTCGACCATGGCGAGTTCGTTTTCGATCTGGCCGAGTTCCTTTTGGATGTCCGCCAGTTTCTGGGCGTTGGCGTCTTCGTAGAGGGTCGGGTCGGCCATTTTTTCTTCGATGCCGGCTTTGCGTTCGGAAAGCTTTTCCATCTGCTTTTCGAGCTTTTCGACTTCGCGTTTGATCGGGGCCGCGACTTTGCGTTTTTCAGCCGCCTGCTGGCGTTCGGCCTTGCGGTCGCGTTTGGCGGGTTTGCCGTTGCCGTTACCGTCTTCGCCGCCGTTCTTGTTGGCACGGCGTTCCATGCGCGCACGATCGAGAAGATACTGGCGGTATTCGGCAACGTCGCCGTCAAACGATGTGACCGTGCCGTCCGCCACCAGAACCAGACGATCCGCACAGGCTTCGATCAGATAAGGATCGTGGCTGATGATGATGACGGCACCCTCATAGGCGTTGAGCGCGTGGTTAAGCGCATCGCGGCTGTCGATATCAAGGTGGTTGGTCGGCTCGTCGAGGATGAGCATATGCGGGGCATCAAGCGTCATCAGCGCAAACAGCAAACGCGCCTTTTCACCACCCGAGAGGTCCTTGACCTTGGTGTCGCCCTTCGCCCCTTCGAAGGCAAAGCGGCCGAGTTGGGCGCGGACCTTGTGTTCGATGACATCGGGCATCAGGGATGCCATATGCTGATAGGGCGTTTCATCGCCGCGCAGCTCGTCGGTCTGGTGCTGGGCAAAATAGCCGATGCGCAGTTTGTTTGAGGAATGCTTTTCACCCGACATCAGCTGCAAGCGATCGGCCAGAAGCTTTGCCAGGGTCGATTTACCGTTACCATTGGCACCCAGAAGGGCAATGCGGTCATCCATATCAATGCGCAGGCTGATATTGCGCAGGATCGGTTTGCCTTCTTCGTAGCCGACATCGCCATCATGGATGTTGATCAGCGGCGGTGGCAGTTCCTTGGGGCTTGGGAAGTCAAAGGAAATGCCGCGATCCTCGACCACCGGGATGGCCGGGCCCATTTTTTCAAGCATTTTGACACGGCTTTGCGCCTGCTTGGCCTTGCTGGCCTTGGCACGGAAGCGGTCGATGAAGGATTGCAGATGCTTTTGCTGGGCGATCTGCTTTTCGTAATGTTTGGAGGCCAGTTCCATCTGTTCGCGGCGCGTCTTGGCGAATTTATCGTAGTTGCCGCCATAAAGGGTCACGGTGCCGTCATGCAGATGGGCAATCGATTTGACCACCCGGTTCAAGAGATCGCGATCGTGACTGATCAGGATGATCGTGCCGGGATAGTTGATCAGATAGTTTTCAAGCCAGATGGTGGCTTCGAGATCAAGGTGGTTGGTCGGCTCGTCAAGCAACAGCAGATCCGGGCGCAGGAAAAGGGTGGCCGCCAAGGCCACACGCATGCGCCAGCCACCCGAGAAATCATCACAGGGGCGTTGTTGCGCATCGCCGTCAAAACCAAGGCCGGACAAAATGGCGGCAGCACGCGCCTCGGCGGTATGAGCTTCGATATCGGCCAGGCGTGTATGGACCTCGGCAATGCGGTGCGGGTCGGTGGTGGTTTCGGCCTCTGCCAGCAAATCGGCGCGTTCGGTATCGGCCGCCAGCACGGTTTCAAGAAGCGACCGCGAACCTGCCGGGGCTTCTTGCGATACCACACCCATGCGGGCCCGTTTGGAGAGGACAATATCGCCGCCATCGCCGGGCAGGTCGCCCGAGATCAGTTTGAGAAGGGTCGATTTCCCCGCACCATTGCGCCCGATCAGGCCGACCTTGTGGCCATCCGGGATGGTCAGCGATACCCGGTCAAGAATGACACGTCCGCCAATGCGATAGGTGAGGTCGGTAATTTGCAGCATTTTCGGTTGGTCTCTTGAACTGGTTTGCGGGCGCTTTGGGCGCAGTTTAGGGGGAATCGCAAGGATTTCTGTGCTTTCAATAGGGCAGGAGCGTGTTTGACGCAAGGATTCTTCAAATTGTCATGGCCGGTGTGATTTCGATGACAGATCCGGGCAAAACCGGCGTTAAATCGCAGTTTCATGCCTTTTGGGGGCGTTTTGCAGGCGAAACGGGTGAATGCAACGGCTGCAGGTCTGGTTTGCAGCGGTAGAACTATGTGTTGCGTTGCGATCCAACCCCGTTTATATAGCGCCAACCTTCGGGTCTGTGGATGATAAGGGCGGTCTTTGGTGCCGCCTTTATCTTCCGCAGGCCCTTTGTACTCGGGGGGCTTCTTGGGGGCCCTCTTTGGGGGTAACGAATTTTTACAAAGCTTAGGTGAAACCAATGGCTGTCGAACGCACTCTTTCGATCATCAAGCCGGACGCAACGCGCCGCAACCTGACTGGCAAAATCAATGCCGTCATCGAAGAAGCTGGCCTGCGCATTGTCGCACAGAAGCGCGTCGCTTTGACCCGCGCTCAGGCTGAAGGTTTCTATGCAGTTCACAAAGAACGTTCGTTCTTTGGCGAGCTGGTAGACTTCATGGTCTCTGGCCCGGTTGTTGTCCAGGTTCTCGAAGGCGAAGATGCCGTCGTTAAGTACCGCGAAGTAATGGGCGCAACCAACCCGGCAAATGCCGAGGAAGGCACCATCCGCAAACAGTTTGCAGAATCCATCGAAGCGAACTCGGTCCACGGTTCGGACTCGCTCGAAAACGCTGCAATCGAAATTGCATATTTCTTCGCTCAGACCGAAATCGTCGGCTAAGCCAAGAATACCGAATTACCGGTTTTTCCGGCATGAAACGCCCCGCAAGTTGCGGGGCGTTTTTTGTTTTACGGTAATGTTTGGTGATTGTGCGAAACGCGATGGATCATTGGCGCACATCATCTAGGAAGGTATCGACCGACTGGCGCAGCGCGTTTGACCCAGAGGCGAGTTCGTGGGCGGCCTTGGCCAGTTCGGATGCGCGTGCACGGTTTTGCTCGGCCGCGGACTGAATGCTGTCAGACTGATCGGACGCCTTGCTGGTTGCGTCCGAGGCATCAAGGACGCGGGCGGCAATTTCGGCGGTGGCGACACCCTGTTGTTCGATGGCAGCGGCAATTGATGATGCGATTTCACTCATATCGGAAATAACGGTAGTGATGCCCTTGATGGCATCGACCGATTGTTTGGTGGCATCCTGAATACCGGTGATCTGTGATCCGATTTCATCGGTGGCCTTGCCGGTTTGATTGGCGAGGTTCTTGACCTCGGATGCGACAACGGCAAAGCCCTTGCCAGCGTCGCCTGCGCGGGCCGCCTCAATCGTGGCATTAAGGGCCAGCAGGTTGGTCTGTTCGGCAATATCGGAAATAAGCCCAAGTACCTCTCCGATCTTGGCGGCAGATACGGCCAAACCTTCGACCAGCTGGTTGGTGTGTTCGGCCTGGGAAACTGCACTGCCGGAAATCTCAAGCGAGCGGTCGACCTGGGCACGAATTTCATTGATCGAGGCACTGAGTTCTTCAGCCGCCGATGCAACGGTTTGGACGTTACGGTTGGCCTCCGACGATGCCTGATTGACGTCGTTTGCCATGGCGGCGTTGATATCCGCGGTTTCGTTGAGATTGTCGGAGGTATCCTTGACGGTGCCGACCGATCCGGTCACAGAGCCAAGAATGCGGCTGATTTCACCATCGAATTTCTTGATCGATGCGAGGCGGGCGGTATTGGCGGCATCAAGGGCCTTTTGTTCCTGCTCCTTTTCGGCGGTCATTTTGTCAGAGGCAATCATATTGTCCTTGAAAACCTGAACGGAGCGGGCCATGTCGCCGATTTCGGTTTGGGCACGGACATAGGGGATGTCGACATTGATGTCGCGCCCGGCCAGTTTGCCCATGTCATCGGCAAGACGCGTGATCGGATAGACAATCCCGCGGCGTGCACCGATGGTAAACAGGATGGCCAGAACAAAGCCGACAATGGTGACTGTGATCATCGTGGCTTCGGACAGGGTGATTTGCCTTTCCATGCCCGACAGGCCGGCATCCATGTCGTCATGAACGATTTCTTCAGCCGCGTCGGCAAGGCTTATGAAACGTTCGAAGCTGGCATCAAATTCGACATCGGCCTCGGCATCAGCACTCAGATTGGCAAGGGTATTGTCCGCGCGCGTCTTGGCGGTGTTGGCAAGTGCGTTGATATCATTGGCAAGCTTGGTGGTCTGATCGGACAGCACCGGGATATTGATCGCGGTGATGCGGTTGCGGGCTTCGGTGAAGTTTTCGGCAACCCCGTCATAGGTCAGTTCGGGATCACCACTCAGAAGTTCTTCGAGAAACAGGTGGCCGTTGGCCAGACGATAGCGGGCCTCGCCAACGTTTTCGATGGCGGCAAGGGCGGCAGGATCAGTACCTTGGCGGAGCGGCGGGAGGAGCTTACCAAGGTCGGTTTGCAGGTTTTCATAGAGACTGTCGAATTGCTGATCTGCACCGGTGCCGACACCTTCCTGAGAGGCTATGCGGGCATAGCGGCGTTCGCTGACCGCGATCAGGGTATCAAGGGCGACAAGCACCTCTTCGATCTGGGCGCGGACAGCGGGACTTTGGGAGGCGACAAAGGTTCCTTCGTCATTGGTGCCGCCTTCAAGGATCGCAGTGGCGTACCAGCGCGATTCATCGAGAAGGGCCCAGACCTCGTTAATGTCTTCGGAGGTATCACCGCCCATGATTTCTTCAAGCAGCAAATGGGCGTTGGTGGCGGTGAGCTTGATTTCCATCGCGGCATCGCCCAGCGGCGCAAGATCGACCGCGATGGTTTTGCTTTCAGATGACAGCAGTTTGGTGAACACAATGCCCGCAACACCGGTAAGCGTGGTGACGAGTGCCATTGTGATGAAGGCCATCATCAATCTTGTGCTGATGCGAAAACGGTCGAGCATAGATTCCACCCCAGACGTTTTTTGAGCGGTTCCAATTTGGTGGCGCGTTAGGTCTTGAGGTTGGGCCGGGGGGCGTTCTTTTCAATGTTTTGCGGTGAAAACATAGAAAAGCTGCCCGTTTGCGGCGTGCAAAGCGGGCAGCTCAATTACGGCATAAAAGGGAATTGAGGCGAGTTTAGTCGATCAGGAATGCGGCCATCAGCAGCAGGAGAACCCCGATCGAGATCACGCTCCAGAGCATGAATTTTGTCCAGTGGTGCCAGCCTTCCTCGTGGTGGTGCACCAGGCCTTCGTCGTAATCGCTTCCTTGCATTGTTTCCTCCCTGTTGTTGGGACCATTGTTTGGTTTGCTGTTATCACGCAAGACAACAAGGTGATGGTAGCGCAAATCAACTCAAGGGTGAATTGCTTTGATGTTGTTGACTGTTTTCATCTGTTCAACCGGATGGACAAGGTGGTGTTGCGTGTGGCAGTATTTGCGCATGGAAAACGTTTTGACCCAGAAATCGGTACGAATTTTTACCGCCTCTCATAGAGTGGCGGGGTAGCGACGTTTTGACCAAATGAGACCCACCCGCCGGCGAGGCGGGTTTTTTTTGTGGCTGTCTCCCGGCCAGACCAGCGATGTGCAATCCGGGAGATGACAATGACCAAGCCCCTATCAGCGTTACAACCAGCCGAGCGATCCTTGATGCCGCAAGACGGCACCAAGGTCGGAACCCTTCATTTGCTGTGTGGCAAGATTGCTGCGGGTAAATCAACCCTTGCCGCCGAACTGGCGCGCAAGCCCGGCACGGTTCTGATTGCCGAGGATGAATGGCTCTCGACGCTTTTTGGTGATCAGATGTGCTCGGTTGCGGATTATGTCCGGCTATCGGACAAATTGCGCAGCGTGATGGGGCCGCATGTGGCGATGGTGCTGCGCGCGGGTGTTTCGGTGGTGCTGGATTTTCCGGCCAATACAGTTGGCCTCAGGCGCTGGATGCGGGGCATCCTTGACGATGCCGGGGCCGATCATGTTTTACATTATCTTGATATGCAGGACGCGGTGTGCATCAACCGTCTTCGGGTGCGCAACCGGGCCGGAACCCATCAGTTCGCAGCCAGTGACGCGCAATTCCATCAGATCAATGCGGCCTTTGTCCCGCCAAGCGCGGAGGAAGGGTTTAATATTGTGCGCTATGAGACAGATACGCTTTGAGCATAAAAAAAGCTGCCGGAAAACGGCAGCTTTTAGTTTTTCGCAACAGGCAAATCACAGAAGGAAAATTGCCATCAACACCAGCAGGGCAATGATCGAGAGGGTGCCCCATTTCACGAAGTTGGTGTAGCCGTGATAGATGCTGACATGGGTTTCAGTCAGTTCGTAATCGTTACCCTGCAAATTTGCCTCCTTGGATTGGATATTTTGGGATTGTTCAAATGTATATCCACGAAGTTGATGCAGTGCAAGATGCAGATTAACCATAGATGTTAGACATTTGACCGACTTCACACCTGTTGTGGTTCACCTTTGATCCCAAGGGGTTACTGGATGCTCGATTTGCAACCATAGGGCAGGAAGGTACCCGAAAGCCCGTGGCTCATCATCGCGAACGACATCTTGTTGGCATAGTCGAGTTCCGTCTTGGATTTCGGGCAGGCATAGGCGCGGCCGGCACAGCCATTTTCGATATAGTCTTCTTCGGCCTTGGCAAATTCGGGGCTGAGTGCGCCGCGCGGAATTTCATCAAGCATTTCATCCCGGGTTTCCTGATAGACAGCGCATTTTTGCGCCCGCCAGGATTTTTCACCTGTTTGCATATCGGCCTTGTAGGAATCCAGTTCCGGATCGGAATCGGCCAGTGCAGGACTGGTGAGTGCAGGACTGGCGAGCATGGCCAAAAGGGCGAGAGGGATGATCAGTCCTAAGAGCTTGCGCATCATGATATCGGTTTTCCGTGGCGGTGGTGGCATTTGGTAAGCCCATAACAGCATCAGAATGCGCAAAGATTATGACCCCGGTTTGCGGATCTGGCAGCAGGCCAAGAAAAAGGCGGGGCACATGATTATGCCCCGCCCTTTATGCGTTCAGAAACCTGCGCAGCCAGCGCCAAAGGTTCTTTCATCCGGGCTCGAGCGCCGGGTTGATTTCGGCAAAGTCGGCCTTGGGCGCGTCGGCCACCGTCACAATGCCCTTGGCGTCAACCGAAACCCGGCCTTCGGCGATCCAGCGGATGACCTGCGGGTAGATGCGGTGTTCCTGTTTGAGGATACGCTGGGCCAGTTTGCCAGCATCATCGCCCGGCAGGACCGGAACCACGGCCTGGGCGATGATCGGGCCGCTATCGACTTCGGGGACGACGTAATGCACGGTGCAGCCAGCGAATTTCACCCCGGCATCCAGGGCGGCCTGATGCACGCCAAGACCCTTGAAGCTTGGCAGAAGCGACGGGTGGATGTTGATCAGTTTGTCTTTCCAGCGGGTGACAAAGCTTTCACTCACCAGACGCAGGTAACCGGCCAGAACGACAAGGTCGGCACCACTTTCTTCGATCAGGGTGCTGACGGCATTGTCATAGGCTTCGCGTCCGCCGGGATAACCCTTGTGCGAGATGGCCTCCGACCGGATGCCCGCACGACGGCCGCGTTCAAGCCCGCCCGCATCAAGCTGGTTGGAAAAGACCAGCACGATTTCGGCCGGGTAGTCGGGCGTCTTGCAGGCATCGATGATGGCTTGCAGGTTGGACCCGCCGCCTGAAATCAGAACGGCGAGCTTCAACTTGTTTACTTTTCCCATGAAGGGCCCATGTTTTTGATCACGACCTGCGGGCCATCGCCAGCACGCGGGCCGATGACACCGATCTGGCTGACGGTTTCGCCGTGCTCGCGCAGGATGGCTTCGGCCTCATCGGCCTTGTCGGCCGGAACAACGACGCACATGCCAATGCCGCAGTTAAAGGTACGTGCCATTTCGGTCGCCGGAATGCCGCCCTGTTTGGCGAGCCATTTAAATACCGGAAGATATTCCCAGGTGCTGGCATCAAACACAGCGGTCAGGTTTTCGGGCAGAACGCGCGGAACGTTTTCGGTCAGGCCACCACCGGTGATGTGGGCAAGCGCCTTGACCAGACCGGCCTTGTGCGCGGCCAGGCAGCTTTTGACATAAACCTTGGTCGGTTCAAGCAGGGCTTCGCCAACGGTTTTGCCCGGTGCGAACGGGGCTTCGTCGCCGTAGCCAAGGCCCGCCATATCGACAACCTTGCGCACCAGCGAATAGCCGTTGGAATGAACGCCGCTTGAGGCGAGGCCAAGGATAACGTCGCCCTCGGCCACGTTGGAACCATCAAGCAGTTCGCCGCGTTCGGCCGCACCGACCGCAAAACCGGCCAGATCATATTCGCCGTCGGCATACATGCCGGGCATTTCGGCGGTTTCGCCACCGATCAGCGCACAACCCGCCTGTTTGCAGCCCTCGGCAATGCCGCCAACGACACTTGCGGCGTTATCGACCGAAAGCTTGCCGGTTGCGAAGTAATCGAGGAACAGAAGCGGTTCTGCGCCCTGAACGACGAGGTCATTAACACTCATGGCGACAAGGTCGATGCCGACCGTGTCATGCTTGTCGGCCAAAAAGGCGACTTTGAGCTTGGTGCCGACACCATCGGTGCAGGATACCAGAACCGGGTCGTTATATCCGGCAGCCTTCAGATCAAAAAGGGCGCCAAAGCCGCCAAGACCACCGGCAACACCGGAACGGGTTGTTGCTTTTGCAAGCGGTTTGATTCGTTCGACAAGGTCATTCCCGGCATCGATATCGACACCGGAGTCCTTATAGGTAAGGCCGTTAGAGGTGGTCATTTCGGGGTCCCTGGCATCAAACATGCATGAATAAAAGGCGGCAAAACCGCGTTTTTCATCAGCACGTATAGACGTCCAATCGACGGGCACCTGTCGTATTGCGGTCCGGGTCGCAGGGAACCTGCTGTTTGACCAATCCGCCTTACTGACGCCTTTAATCAGATATAGAGGATGACGCGATCCTGCTGATAAAAAACGCGGGCTTGATAATTTCCGCTGGGCCGAAAATACTCAAACGCGGGCAATATGCAATGATCACCTGCGCATGACAGAGTTTTCTTTGCAGAATGCGTTCAACATGCCACAAAGAGCGTTATAGAATAATGCAACAAGACACGATTAGGGCAAAGAGGCATACGTGCTTACTTCATTGAAAAACATCAAGATGTGGGCGGGTGCCGCCACGGTAGCAGCCATTATGGCCTTTCCGGTCGCGGCACAGGACATTTTCACCGTCAGCGGTGTTCATGTTGACGAGCGCGCCGAAACCGCCGCTGCTGCGCGCGAGCGTGCACTTGAAATCGGTCAGCGCAAGGCGTTTGAAGAAGTGGTTGCCCGCTTGACCCTGCCCGAAGATCGCGCCGGGCTTGCGATGCCCGATACATCAACGATTATCAATATGGTGCGCGATTTCGGGGTGTCGAACGAAAAGACATCATCGGTGCGCTATATCGCGGACATGACCGTGCGCTTCAAGGATGACGAGCTTCGCCGGTTCTTGCGGTTCCGTGATATTTCATTTGCCGAATTGCAGTCCAAACCGGTGATGATCGTGCCGGTCTATCGCACGAATAATTTCGTCAATCTGTGGGATGATCCCAATCCGTGGCGCGATGTCTGGGCGCGCAATATCGCGACATCGGGACTGGTGCCGATCAAGGCACCGATTGGTGATCTGACCGATATCAGCACCGTCTCGGCCGAGCAGGCCGAAAGCGGATCGATGGAACGTCTGTCCCAGCTTGCCAAGCGTTATGGCGCGGATGTGGCTGTTGTGGCCAGTGCCGAGGTCAGCGGGCCCGAGGGCGGCGAGACGGTTGATGTTTCCGTGACCCGCTATGAACCCAATGGCGCACCGCAGATTTTCGGCGTGCAGGAAAAGACGCAAGCGGGCGAGACATTGAACGAAACGCTGGTGCGCGCCGCCAAGTCGGTGCAGGAGCAACTGGCTGATGGCTGGAAACGCGCCAACCTGATCAATTACAGCACGGGTGGTAACCTGATGGTGTTTATCCCGATTACCGGTCTTGCGGACTGGGCGGGGATTGAGAACAAGCTGATCGGGCTTCCGGTGGTGCGCAATTCCCGGGTGATTGCCATGTCGACGCGCGAAGTGCAGGTATCGATTGAATATGTCGGATCGACCGATCAGTTGCAGACAGCGCTTAATCAGCAGAACCTGAGCCTGTCGCGGATGGGGGAACTTTGGTTCATCCAGCCAAGCGGCGCGGATCGTTTGCAGGGGCTGTCGTTAGGCGGATAAACCTTTTGCAGGACAGGGACAGTTTAACAGGGGCCGGGGAATGACATTACGACAGCAAGCACGTTTCTGGCTGATCTTTGTTGTTGGATTCTTTTTCCTGATCTGGCTGTTTTCGGGCATCCTGTTGCCGTTCGTGGCCGGGATGGCGATTGCCTATTTCCTGGATCCACTTGCCGACCGGCTTGAGGAACGCGGGGCCAGCCGGGTGATTGCGACCAGCATCATCACGTTCCTTTTCTTCCTTGTGTTCATTCTGGTGATGTTGATCGTCGTGCCGATGATCGGCAGCCAGTTGGCAGGCTTTCTTGAACGGTTTCCGGGCTATGTCGATACGTTGCGCACCAATGTCGCGCCGTATTTGCAAAATGTGCTTGATCGCGTCGCACCGGAGACCCTGCAAAGTGTATCGGATGCGATCAAGGGACAGAGTGCCAATGCGCTTAAATGGGTCGGTAATGTTCTGACCAATGTGCTTTCGGGCGGGTTGGCACTTTTGAACTTCCTGAGCTTGCTGTTCATTACGCCGGTGGTGTCGTTTTACCTGCTGCGTGACTGGGACAAGATCGTTGCCAAGGTGGACAGTTACTTGCCGAGGCGGTCGGCCAAGGATATCCGCCAGTGTGTCAGCGAGATTGACGAAACCCTTGCCGGGTTTGTCCGCGGGCAGGCGACGGTGTGCATATTGCTTGGCCTGTTTTACGGGCTTGGCCTGACGCTGGCGGGGCTTGAGTTTGGCTTTGTCATTGGTTTGATGACCGGGCTTGTGTCCTTTGTACCCTATTTCGGGATGATTGCCGGCTTTGCGGTTGGCATGGGTGTGGCGCTGGCCCAGTTTGGCTTTGGGCTTGATCTTGGCCTGGTGGCGCTGGTGTTTTTGATCGGTCAGGTGCTTGAGGGCAATTTCCTGACCCCCAAGCTTGTGGGCGACAAGGTGGGGCTGCATGCGGTTTGGGTGATGTTCGCCTTGCTTGCCGGGGGTGCGGTGTTCGGACTTCTTGGCGTGATGCTGGCCGTGCCGGTGGCCGCCGTGATCGGCGTGCTTGTACGTTATGGCTTAAGGCAGTATCTCGATAGCAGGCTTTATGATCACGGACCGGACGCTGGCAACAATGCCACGACCGAGACCGAGAAATAGACCCCAGAGATCGAGATCAGCAAATTGAGTTTACTGTGACCCGGGTGACATCCAAGCCGGACAAAGATAACGACCCGCAGCAATTGCCGCTGGCGCTTGAAATGCGCCCGGCACTTGGCCGTGATGATTTCATGGTCGCCGATTGCAATAGCGAGGCGGTGGCGTGGATCGACCAGTGGCCGAAATGGCCCGCCCCGGCCTTGTGCCTGTATGGGCCAAAGGGATGCGGCAAAAGTCATCTGGCAGAAGTGTGGCGGGCAAGATCCGGTGCGTTGCAGGTCGCGGCATCGGAGTTGAACGGGATCAATCCCGACGCGCTTCTGGGCGATGCCACCGGTCTTGTGATCGAGGATGCGGACCTTGTGGCCGGCGCGGGCCTTGATGAAACCGTCTGTTTCCATATTTACAATATGCTGAAGGAGCGCGGTGGCCATTTGTTGTTGACCGCAAGCCAGCCGCCATCGCGCTGGCAGATTGATTTGCCCGATCTGAAATCAAGGCTGGGGGCGGCGCTGGTGTGCGAGATTTCCCCGCCGGATGATGATTTGATTGTCGGACTTCTGATCAAGCTGTTTGCCGACCGGCAAATCCCGGCCAGCCCGCAAATCATCAGTTATGTTTTGCCAAGGATCGAGCGATCCTTTGCGGCGTTAAGTCAATTGGTGGCAGCGATTGATCGTCGGGCACTGGCCGAAAAACGGGCGGTGACCTTGCCGCTGGTGCGCAGTGTCATGGATGACATGACCACGCAATCGTAACATCGAAACGAATTTCGTAAGCCGATCAGGTTGTTACAGGTTATCATCACCACCACCTAACAGATTGCATTCAATAACCGGAAGCTGCATGTGAGCCCGCAACGCGTAAAAGCAAAACCGTCGCTTAAGAGCCAGACCGATACCCTGATTTCCGATGGACATGTTTTGGGGTGGCGGGAATGGATCGGCCTTCCTGATCTTGGCGTGCCCTTGATCAAGGCCAAGGTTGATACCGGGGCCCGAACATCATCGCTGCATGCGCTTAATCCAAAGAAAGTCGTGCGTGACGGGCAGGATTTTGTATCATTTACCCTGCCGCATTATCGCGGGGACGGGCATGGGCGGATCGATTGTCTGGCGCCGCTGATTGAAATGCGCGAGATTCGCTCTTCGAATGGAAATGCCGAAGAACGGTTTGTGATTGCCACCCATATCCAGGTTGGGCATCACAAATTGAAAGTTGAAGTATCGCTGGCAAACCGGTCAATCATGGGCTTTCCCATGCTTTTGGGCCGCACAGCGATGAAAGCAGGAAGATTTTTGGTGCTGCCATCGAAATCTTATCTTGCAGGGAAGCCGGAACAGAGATAGACGCGCAGAAGAACGGCCCGAGATCGGAACTAACATCCGACTGGGGCGTTTTGCTTTCTGACAATTCCGCATTCGCCAGCCACCGGTATTATACCGGTCGCACTTCGTTTTGCCGACCTTGGGGGACATCTTATGAAAATCGCGATGCTTGCACGCAATCCAAACCTTTACTCCCACAAACGGTTGGTCGAGGCGGCCGAAGCACGCGGACATGAGTTGGACATCATCAACACGCTCAGGGTGTCGATGAACATCACGTCGCTGAAACCGGAAATCTATTACGGCGGTGACAAGCTTACAGGTTATGACGCGGTGATCCCGCGTATCGGTGTGTCGGTGACCCAGTTCGGTCTGGCGGTTTTGCGCCAGTTTGAAATGATGGGTGTTTATCCGTTAAACGAGTCCGTTGCCATTGGCCGGTCGCGCGACAAGTTGCGTTCGCTGCAGATCCTGGCACGCCGTGGCATTGGCCTGCCGGTGACGGCCTTTGCCCATGACCCGAAAAAGACCGATGAAGTTCTGTCGATCGTGGGGGGCGCTCCGGTAGTGATCAAGCTTCTGGAAGGCACACAGGGCATCGGTGTGGTTCTGGGCGAAACCGAAAAATCCGCCAAATCCGTGATCGAGGCGTTTCGTGGCGCCAATGTTGCGATCATGGTGCAGGAATTCATCAAGGAAGCCGGCAACAGCGATATCCGTTGCTTTGTCATTGGTGGCAAGGTGGTTGCCAGCATGGAGCGCAAAGGGGCGGAGGGTGATTTCCGGTCCAACATCCATCGTGGTGGCTCGTCGCGTGCGATCCGCATCACCCCGCAGGAACGCTCGACCGCCGTTGAAGCCGCCAAGGCGATGGGGCTTAATGTTTGTGGTGTTGATATCCTGCGATCCAATCACGGTCCGGTGGTGATGGAAGTGAATTCGTCACCGGGACTGGAAGGCATTGAGAATGCAACCGGCAAGGACATTGCCGGCATGATCATTGAATTTATGGAAAAAGATTTCAAACCCGGTAAGGTGCGGACCAAAGGCAAGGGATAAGAACAAGGGATATCACCATGAGCGAAACCGGATCACCCAAGGGGAAAGGCAAAGCGCCCAGAACCCCTAAGACCCCTGATTTTGAAATCGCTGGGAAAAAGGTTGCTCCGGGCACGCGCCAGATTGTTGATATCCCGATCTCGCTTTTGTCCAACCACACGCCGGTCAATCTGACGGTCAATGTCGTGCATGGCAAACGACCGGGTCCGGTGATTTTCGTCAGTGGCGCTGTCCATGGCGACGAGATTGTCGGGGTGGAGGTTATCCGCCGCGTTTTGAAATCAACCGCATTGCGCGGCATGCGCGGCACGTTGCTGGCCGTGCCCGTGGTCAATGCATTCGGGTTCCTTAACAACACCCGCTATCTTCCTGACCGGCGCGATTTGAACCGCTGCTTCCCGGGGCATTCGCGCGGATCCCTGGCCGCACAGCTGGCACATTTGTTTTTGCATGAAATTGTCGAAAGATCCGATTTCGGTATCGACCTGCATTCAGCAGCAGTTCACCGGGTTAACTTGCCGCAGATCCGGGTCAATGAAGATGACCCGAATATCATGGAATATGCCGAGGCGTTTGGCGCGCCGATCATCCTGACCAGCCCGCTGCGCGACGGATCACTGCGTGAGGCCGCGCGCGAGCTTGGCGTGCCGATCCTGCTGTTTGAGGCGGGCGAGGGGCTTCGTTTTGATGAAATGTCGATCCGTGCCGGGGTGTCAGGTGTTTTGCGCGTGATGCGCAAACTGGGCATGACATCGCAGCGCACCGTGCGCGAACCGCGCGTGCCGTCGTTCAAATCCTCCAACAGCCATTGGCTGCGCGCACCGGCGGGCGGCATTTTGCGGACCTTCAAACTGGCCGGGGAGTTTGTCCGGGCCGGGGATGTGGCCGCGGCGGTATCCGATCCGTTCGGGCAGCGTGACGAAGAAGTCATCGTGCGCGAGGAAGGATTGATCATCGGGCGGACCAACCACCCGATTGTCAATCAGGGGGATGCGCTGTTTCATATCGCGTCGATCAAGCGCCCGTCAGAAGTCCAGGAACGCATGGACGCCATCGAAACCCATCTGCAATCCGATCCGCTTCTGGATGAGGACGAGATTATCTAGGGTCAGGACCCTATTCTCTGGAGCGCCTTGGGGTATATGTTGCCCGAATACGGCGAAGATCAGCCCTGCATCGAAGCCACTGGCGAATTG
This sequence comes from Thalassospira sp. CA1, assembly GCF_059052855.1. NCBI lineage: Bacteria > Pseudomonadati > Pseudomonadota > Alphaproteobacteria > Rhodospirillales > Thalassospiraceae > Thalassospira > Thalassospira sp. CA1. Next base: position 97,013 of record NZ_JBZCIA010000010.1, on the reverse strand, counting down.
TGGCAGGCAATGCTATAGCAGTCGGCATGGAACCAATTACAACTACAGAAGAACTTCGCAGTCTCTGTGAAAGATTGCGCAAGTTCGAATATGTCACTGTCGATACCGAATTCATGCGGGACTCGACCTATTGGCCGCAACTGTGTCTGGTGCAGCTGGCAAGTCCGGAGCCGTCCGATAACGGGGCTGCGGTCGATCCGCTTGCCGAGGGCATTGACCTGACGCCGCTGTTCGAGCTGATGCAGGACGAGGCGGTGGTCAAGGTGTTTCACGCCGCCCGCCAGGATATCGAGATTTTCGTCCATCTGTCGGGCAAGGTCCCCCATCCGGTGTTTGACACCCAGGTGGCGGCGATGGTGCTCGGCTATGGCGATCAGGTCGGCTATGAGACGCTGGTCAACAAGGTGGCGCGCAAGAGCATTGATAAATCGATGCGCTTTACCGATTGGTCGCGCCGGCCACTTTCGACCAAGCAGATCAGTTACGCGCTTTCGGATGTGACCCATCTGCGCGTGATCTATGAAGCGTTTCACGAACGCCTTGAGGCCAATGGCCGTGCGGTCTGGCTGTTTGAAGAAATGGAACGCCTGACCGATCCGTCGATCTATTCGATTGATCCGGCCGAGGCATGGAAGCGGCTTAAAACCCGATCCAACAGCCCGAAATTCCTGGCCGTGGCGCGTGCGCTTGGCGAATGGCGCGAGACCGAGGCACAGCGCAAGAACCTGCCGCGCAACCGGGTTTTGCGCGATGATACCTTGCTTGATATCGCTGCCCGTCAGCCGATGACCGACAAGGACCTTGATAAAACCCGTGGCGTTGGTCGCAACTTTGGCACCTCCAAACCCGGGCAGGCAATTATCGAGGCGATCAAGGCAGCCCTTGATAGCCCGCAGGATCAGTGGCCGAAGCCAAAGGAACGCATTGAACTGCCAGCCGGGATCGGCCCGACGGTGGAGCTTCTGAAGGTGTTGCTTAAACTCTGTGCCGAGGAAAAGGGCGTTGCCCAGCGTCTGGTGGCATCAAGCGACGATCTTCAGAATATCGCGGCTGATGACAATGCCGATGTTCCGGCCATGCGTGGCTGGCGGCGCGAGCTTTTCGGGCAATACGCGCTGCGTCTCAAGCACGGCCAGCTTGGCCTCAAGCTGAAAGACGGCGAAGTGGTCTTTGTCGAGCTTGAGGACTAGGTAGCTTATTGTCGTGATGAACAAAAAACGGGGCCCGATGGCCCCGTTTTTGTTTTTGAACCGGTTTGACCAAACGATCAGGCGGGCAGGGCGGCATCCAGCAGGGCGGTTGCCATGGTTTTGGCGATTTGGGCCGATTCGGGCATGCCGCGCACCTGGGCTGTGACAATCGCCCCTTCCTTGAGAAGGGCGAGTTGTTCGGCCAGTTGTTTGGGATCGGGCGCGCCGGCCTTTGTGCACAGATCGGCAATATGTTCGAGCACGCAGCGTTTGTGTTCGGCGGCGATCTGGTGGGCCGGGTGATCAAGTTTGGCGAACTCGCTTGAGGCGTTGATAAACGCGCAGCCGGAAAAGCCCATGCCCTTGAAGGCGCGACCATGAAACCATTCTTCGAGCGCATCAAACATCGCAAGCAACTGATCGCGCGGATTGGTTGATGCCTTTTGCATTTCAGCGGTTAGCCAGTCGCGGAATTGTTCATCGCGGCGCATAAGGGCGGCCAGGATCAGTTCATCCTTTGACTTGAAGTGTTTGTACATCGTCATTTTGGCGACGCCGGACTCGGCCAGAATCTTGTCGATTCCGGTGGCGTTGAAGCCCTGTGTATAGAAAAGACGCAGGGCCGTATCGACGAGAACGTCGCGTTTAGACTTCAATTTTCTTACTCCAATAGTCAGACCGGTCTGTATTCTTGTGGCGGGAAAGCCGCAGAATTGCAAGCGTTTCAGATGCAGGAACGGTCATTCCAAAAATATATTTGACAAGTAGACAGACCTGTCTGTATATATGTTTTCAACACTGATCAACCCGAACTTGTTTAGGAGAGTTTCAATGACCCGTATTTCCCTGCCTGCTTCGATCGATGCTGCACCGGAAGATTCCCAGCCGCTTCTTGAAGGTGTGAACAAGATGCTCGGTTCGGTTCCGAACCTGTTTCGTCTGACGGCAAACAGCCCGGCGGCCCTTGAGGGCTATCTTGGTCTGAATGGGGCGCTTGCCAAAGGGGCGCTTGATCCGCAGACCCGTGAACGCATTGCCCTTGCGGTCGCACAGCTTAATGGCTGTGACTATTGCCTGTCGGCGCATACCTATCTGGGTAAAAACATCGCCAAACTTGATGACGCCGAGATCGCGGCAAACCGCAATGGCACGTCGAGCGATCAGAAGGCCGATGCGGCTGTGCGCTTTGCCGTCGCTTTGGTCAAAAACCGTGGCCAGGTGAGTGAGGGTGACGTCAGTGCCGCCAAGCTTGCCGGTTACAGCGAGGCCGAACTGGTCGAGATCGTGGCCCATGTCGCGCTCAATACCCTGACCAATTACCTCAACGAAGCCTTTGATACCCCGATTGATTTCCCGGTGGTGAATGCCTCTGCTGCCTAAGGCAGGGTCCACTTCCGGCAACTCCCCCGGTCGGCATTCCCCCCTCCGCATGTTGCTGCGCGCCGACCGGGGTTCCTTTATCGACCAAACACCAAAGGATCAGATGATGTCACGGCCACCTCTTCCGCCTTTTAACGTCGAAACCGCCAAACAGAAGGTCCGTATGGCCGAGGATGGCTGGAACGGCCGCGATCCCGAAAAGGTGTCGCTGGCCTATACGCCAGACAGCCGTTGGCGGAACCGCGCCGAGATTTTCGAGGGCCGGGAAAACATCGTTGAATTCCTGACCCGCAAATGGGCCAAGGAGCTGGAGTACCGTTTGATCAAGGAACTCTGGGCGTTTCACGAAAATCGCATCGCTGTGCGCTTTGCCTATGAATATCGCGATGACAGCGGCAACTGGTTTCGGGCCTATGGCAACGAAAACTGGGAATTTGATGAAGACGGCCTGATGCGCCATCGCGTGGCATCGATCAATGACAAGCCGATTTCGGCTGAAGACCGGCTGTTTCATTGGCCGCTTGGCCGCCGTCCGGATGATCATCCGGGGCTGTCAGACCTGGGACTTTAGTCCCGATAACCCCGCCATGTTCCGGTTCCGGCAATGGACAGGAAAGTTCGGCGGAAACGCGTTCTACCCGGCAGGCAAGATGGTACGTCCCCGGTGCTGTCTTGCCTGTTCCCCCGCCCCCCGCAAAGGAACCTGAACATGATTATCAAATATATCGCTTTTTCGATTACCTCGACTGCTGTGCTTTTTGTCTCTTCTCTGCTGACCTTTACCCCCTGAAGGTCAGGGACCATTTGGTCCGTTTCTGCTGCCTCCCTGAAAACTTGCCGGGCCCCTTTCGGGGCCCGTTTTTTGTGTGTTTGTAATGGGTTTGGGTCAGCTTGCCAGTGCGGATTTGATGAAATCTTGAACCGATTGTGGTTTGCGGCCCACCACGGTTTCGAAATCGTTTCTGACAGTTTCGTAGTCGCCTTTTTTCGCCCCGACATAAAGGCCCGAAAGGGCCTCAACCAGATGGTCGGGCAGGCCGAGGCTTTTGAGGATGCCGGTATGGATTTCGGCGGGCAGATCGACGAATTTGACCGGCTTGCCGGTGGCGTCTGCGATATAGCCTGCGATTTCGGCATGGGTTACGCCCTTGGTGCCGGTCAGGTCATAAATCTTGTTCACGTGGTCAGACGGCTTGGCAAGAACCACGGCGGCGGCTTCTGCCAGGTCATTGCGCGGGATATAGGTGATTTTGGCATCACCGGCCGGGGCGCCAAAGTCCCCGGTTTCAAGCGCATGCGGCACACCCGCCAGCAGAAGATCGGCATAGAAGCTGTTGCGCAAAATGGTGAAGGCAAGACCGCTTTGGCGGATGTAATTTTCGGTATCAAGGTGAATGGCCGAATAGGTGAAATCGGCATCCGCCTTGGGATCGACAATACCGGTATAGACGATGTGTTTGACGCCTGCGGCCTTGGCGGCGTCGACCGCGGTGCGGTGTTGTTTGATGCGGGTTGCGTTGTCGTCCTCGGCCGAGATGATAAGGGCTGTGTCAATACCGGCGAACGCCTTGGTCATCAGGGCAAGGTCATTGAAATCGCCCGCGCGGACATCAATGCCCTTGGCGCTCAGGTCTGCGGCCTTTTCCGGCTTGCGGACACTGACCGCGATGTCGCTTGCCGGGATGCGATCGAGCAGATGTTTGACAACAAGGCTTCCGAGTTGGCCGGTGGCGCCAGTAATGAGGATGGTCATGTCAGTTTCTCCGTTAAGGGGTCAGGCATCGCCTGTTCATGGGAGAAATCTGGACCCAATAATGCATATGATCAATTCGATGGGTATGATAATACTTATACATGAAAATCGATGAATTGGATCTTGATTATCGCCTGCTTCGGCTGTTCCTGACGATTTATGACGAGGGATCGGTGACAGCAGCCGCGCACCGCCTTGATGTCGGGCAACCGACGGTCAGTCACGGGCTGGATCGGTTGCGCCAGATTATTGGCGATCCGTTGTTTGTCCGGTCAGGCAGATCAGTTGCGCCAACCGCACATGCCGATGAAATTGCGCCGCAGGTGCGTGGGTTGTTGCAGGGGATGCGCGGCCTGACCCGGGTGGTGGCGTTTGATCCCGATAATGCCGATCATTCTGCGCGCTTTGTGCTTGGTGCTAATGATTACGAGGTGGCGGTGATCCTGCCGGCCCTGATGAAGCGGTTGCAAAACTGTTCTGCTGATGTGCGGCTTCAGGTCGTATCGGTGCCGGGGGTAGACCGCATGGTCAAATGGCTGCGCGATGGCACGATTGATCATGCGATCACGATTGATCAGTCGGGCAAGCATGGCGATATCGCCCGCCAGGGCCTGTTTCGCGAACGGATGCGGTGCTTTTATGATCCGGCATTTCACGACGGGCCGCCCGATATGCTGGACCGGTATTGTGCGGCCAGTCATGCGCGCGTGATGATCGGGGCCAATGACAGTTCGGAAATCGATGACATTCTGCGTGGCCTTGGCCGATCACGCCGCACAGTGCTTCAGGTGCCGACCTTTGCCAGTGTCGCCAACCTGATCCGGGGTACTGACATCATCGCCACCCTGCCATCGCGCCTTTCCGGCACCATGATGCAGGGCTTTGGCACGTTCGATCTGCCGTTTGAATTCCGGGAATATGGCTTTGCCCAATACTGGCATGTGCGAAATGCCGCCAATGCCGCGCATAAGTGGCTTCGAGGCGAGATTTTCCGGGCGTCGCGCGGAGTGGGGTAACAGCAGGCGATAAATTGTGTTTGTTACACCGCATCCGACGGATTGATCTGGATACCGCCAACCCAACGGGTGCCGGTAAAGTTATCGAGGAAATTGCGTTTGCCAGCCAAGGTTTCGTGGCCGGTGTTGGTGAGTGAGATGGTGCGTTCGGCCCAGTTGATTTCGGGGGTGGCGGGCGTGCGGGTGAAGAGCGGGTCCTGGCAGTCCATCATCCACTGAATTTCTGACCAGAACATCAGATCGCCGAGATAGGGCAGCGGATCAACGCTTCGCATCAGGTGGCCAAAGACCTTGCCGACCGGGAGCGGGCCGTGATCCTTGATGATTTGCAGGGTGAGTTTTTGGGTCAGGCTTAGACCGTTTTGCGGGTCGGGCAGTTCGGCGAGATGGCGTTTGACGGCCTCTGGCATGTGGGGCAGGGGCGCGCTGGATATTTCCGCAAGTGTTTGGAGATCTTTCGGGGTGTCTTGACGCAGTGCCTTCCAGACTTTGCTGCCAAATGTAAGCATGTCGCTGTTAAGCGGCTGGCGTTGAGTGTTCCAGCACCAGATCAGACCATCGGTGGAGAGTTGGCCAAGACCGATGAAGCGGTCGATGGTTTCGGACGCGGGCGGGTGATTGACGGAGATGACGTCGATGTTGGTTTCGGGCTGGATGGTGGCGATGGCATCCATCAGAAAGGCCAGAATCAGCTGATCGTAGCTGTCATGTTCGAACCAGAGCACGACATGGTCATACTGCCCAAGGCGACCCAGCGCGTCATATTCGCGCCTGAGGCGTTCAAGTGCTTCATCACTTGGCAGGTCGTAAGCACCGGCAATAAAGGCCGCACGGGTTTCGATGAAGGCATCGCGCGGCAGATCGGGCACCGGGCCCTGACAAAACGGATCGGAGAATTCCAGAAAATCGCCGATGAAGCCTGCCTGCTTGAGGCCATCGCGGATATCGGATCCGCAACGGACATGCAGCGTGGCTTGGGTGTCGAGCGGTTTCATTATTCGCCTGGGATCGGGACGCCCGTGCTCGCCCGAAGGGCACTTAGCAATGAGAGCATGTTGTCGGGCACATCGGATGCGGCGATTTTGGCATTGGCCGGATCGTCGTCCGGATTGGCAAACAAGGGGGCAATGTCACCAAGTCGGGCAGACCTCAGCGCAATCAGAAGGTCAATCAGTGATTTCTCATCATCACGGGCCGCAGCGCGAAGCTTTTCAATGTCGTCGTCGGTATCTGGCAGAACGGTTATTTCCTGACAAAGCGTTTGAAACGACATATGTGCCAGTGCGCCGACGATGTCACGCGCGGTGTGATCGGATGGCTGTTTGGTGTCGGTCATGACACGGCACTCCTGATCAGAAAAGAGATCGATAATCGTGCCGGTTTTGGTGTGGGGCGTCAATAAAATGCGCGGTCTGATTGTGCGCGTCTGAACTCTATTCGGCGAGGCGGACAACACTTTCGCGGTTCATCAGCTTGGCCAGTTTCGACAGACGCTGTTCAACGACTTCGCCATACAGGGCCGATGCCTGCTTTTCGAATTGCAAGATCAGCTTGCCATCTTCGAGCAGCAATTGCGTTTGCGGCAGGATGCCTTCGACCCCGCCAGACAGCGTATGGCCCAGGCGAATGACATGGCCAAACAAACGGCCCGTCAGGCGGTCCTCGTCGCTGAGGATGCGGTCGCTGGCCTCATCACCCTTGAAATTGCCGGTATAGCGCGAGCCGATGGTGTAGGCGAGGAACACGCGGTCATGGTGATTAAGGTCGATATAGGGATGGCGCAGAATGCGGTTATAGCTTTGTTCTGCGCGGTAATCGGGATGTTCGTTCCAGCCGATATCACCGATGATACAGGCGGCCAAACGCAGCCGTTCGATATTGACCGGCAGTTCGGAAAAGATCGGCGCACACCACTGGGCGACTTCTTCGCCGTGCTGATGGAAACGTTCGCCGTCTTCGGCAAAGCTGAAGCAGGCTTCAAGGACCGGGTCGCGTTGACGCAGATCTTCGGGCAGGACTTCATACATCCAACCTTCGCGAAGCCCGTGGCCTGAAAAGACAACTTCCTTTGGCTGCATGCGGGTCATCAGCATGTTCATGACAAGCGACGCATGCGGCAGGCTGTCGATACGACGTTTGGACACACCGCCGATCTTTTCAAGCGATACCCGGCTTTGCTGGGAAATGATATGGGTCAGTTCGGCCATTTCCGATTGCGGCATGGCAAGATTATGCACAACCGAAATCGGGTAGTTTTCCTGGGCAATGAACAGCTTGGCAATTGATCGCCAGGAGCCGCCGACGGCATAAAGCTGTTGGCCCTTGCCCTCTGCCAGCCAATCGACCGTATCAAGGTGCTGATTTATTTCAGCCGTCAGACGGGCCCGGTCAGAGCCAAAGACTGTATGCAGGCGCATCGCACCCAAGGGCAGACTGACACGTTTTTTGATCTCGCCCTGATCAAGTAAAACCAGTTCCAGCGACCCGCCGCCGATATCGCCCATGATGCCCGATGCCATCGGATCACCGGAAATGATGCCAAGGGCCGACAGGCGGGCTTCTTCAAGGCCGTCAATCACCTTGACCGTAAGACCGGTTTCCGATGCCACGCGATCACAGAACTCCTTGCCGTCGCTGGCAGCGCGCACAGCAGCGGTGGCCAGTACATCGACATGGGTGACTTTCATCGCACGCAACAGCTTGGCAAAGCGGTGCATGGCAACCACGGCAAGCTCCACCCCCTCGGGATTGAGGCGACCGGTGTTTTCTGGGTCACGGCCAAGGCCGCACATGACCTTTTCATTGAAGATCGGCATCGGTGCGCGGGTCATGCCATCAAAAATGACAAGCCGCACAGAGTTGGAGCCAACATCTATGATCGCGATGCGGTTGGAAGCCCGTTGGTCAGTCAGCATAAGATGTTGGCACCTGTTGGTCGTCTTTAGTCGTCAAGCTGTAGCACGGGAACATTCGGGTCGGCTTGATCCAGCGCACTTCCGCGGCCCGAAAGTGACGGGTTGGTCATGAAATACTTGTGCGACGAAAATGCGTTTTCATCGGCCTCGCAGCGTTCATAAGAGCCGTCCGGCTGCAGATGCCATGCTTGTGCAGTGTCTTTCAGGTTGGCAATCATGATCTGTTCAACAATCTGTTGCTGACAGGTCGGATTTTCAACCGGAACCAGGGTTTCAACACGGCGGTTCAGGTTGCGCGGCATCCAGTCGGCGGATGAAATAAACGCCTTGGCCTTGCGCGACGGAAGCTTCGCCCCGTTGGCAAAGACAACAATGCGCGAGTGTTCAAGGAACCGGCCGACAATCGATTTGACGCGAATGTTTTCCGACAGGCCCGGAACCCCAGGACGCAGGCAGCAAATACCCCGCACGATCAATTCGATATGAACGCCAACCTGACTTGCGCGATAAAGCGCATCAATCACCACCGGGTCGACCAGGCTGTTCATCTTGGCCCAGATGCCAGAAGGCTTGCCGGCCTTGCAGTTCTCGATCTCCTGATCGATGTGGGTGAGCAGGGTCGGGCGCAGGGTATGCGGGGCAATCGCGATTTTTTCAAGCGAGCGCGGGGTGGCATAGCCGGTCATGAAGTTAAAGATGCTGGCCGCATCGCGCCCGAGTGCCGGATCGCACGAGAAGAACGAGATATCGGTATAGAACTTGGCCGTGATCGGGTGATAGTTGCCGGTCCCGAAGTGGGTGTAGGTCTTAAGGCCGTGGGTTTCACGGCGGACCACCAGCGACACCTTGGCGTGCGTTTTCCAATCAAGGAAACCATAGACCACCTGACAGCCGGCACGTTCAAGGTCAGCCGCCCAGCGCAGGTTGGCTTCTTCGTCAAAGCGGGCTTTCAGTTCGACCATGGCGGTGACGGATTTGCCTGCCTCGGCCGCGGCAATCAGCGCCTTGACGATCGGGCTGTTTTCCGAGGTGCGATACAGGGTCTGTTTGATGGTGACCACATCCGGGTCACGGGCGGCCTGAAGCAGGAACTGCACCACCACGTCGAAATCTTCGAACGGGTGATGAACCACAAGATCCTTTTTGCTGATCGCGGCAAAGCAATCGCCGCCAAAGTCACGCACCCGTTCCGGATAACGTGCGGCATAGGGCGAGAACAGCAAGTCATGATGTAGATCGGAATCGATCAGCTGTTTGACATCGACAACGCCGAGCAGGCCATCGACCTTGACGACTTCTTCCAGTGCGACATCAAGTTCATCAATGACGAAATCAAGCAGGTCTTCGGGCATCGCCGCGTTGACCTTAAGGCGGATGATGCTGCCGCGACGGCGACGTTTCAGTGCGGTTTTGAAAACGCGCACCAGATCTTCGGCTTCTTCTTCGATTTCAACGTCCGAGTCCCGGATGACGCGGAAGAAACCGTGTTCGATCATATCAAAGCCCGGGAACAGCTTGCCAAGATAGAGCAAGATCGCCTGTTCGACCGGAAGATAACGTTCATTGCGGCCCGGCAGGCGGAGGAACCGGCCGATTTTTTGCGGTACCGGAATAAGCCCGCGCATATTATGCCCGTCCGCCGGATCAAACAGCTGCATGACGATAGCAAAGCCAAGGTTGGGAATGAACGGGAAGGGGTGCGACGGATCAATGGCAAGCGGGGTCAGAGTCGGGAAGATTTCGCGCGTGAAATAGCCATCCAGCCATTTGCGGTCGGTCTGGGTCAGGTCGCCCTGATCAATGACCGAGATGCCCTGTTTTTCCATCTCGCTGCTGAGTTGGCGCCAGACGCGTTGCTGATCCTGCATCAACTGGTTGGCATCAAAGGTAATGGCGCGCAGCTGTTCGGACGGGCTCATGCCATCCTGACTGACCTTGGTCATGCCGGCGCGGACCTGCCCAACGAGGCCGGCGACGCGAACCATATAGAATTCATCAAGATTGCTGGCCGAAATCGACAGGAAACGCAGTCTTTCAAGCAGCGGGTGGCCGGTATTTTGGGCCTCTTCAAGAACGCGATTGTTGAATGCCAGCCACGATAATTCGCGGTTAATGAAGCGGCTTTCCGAATCAATGGTGATCGCGCTTGACTGAACTGCAGCGGCGTGTGTCACGCTATGCCTCCTGCGGATTGAGGGAACGTCCTTGAACTTATGCGACAGTTCCCGGTTGCAAATGGAGTATAGGATAACTGCTTGGGTGGGTGCAATTTTCTTAAATTTATGTGTCAGTTTTTATAATGGCGTCACGGCGTGTGATATGGCATGGAAGAACACCGTTTGATCATCGTTCGCGACTGCTTAAGACACGAAGACATGAAAACGCTGTTGTTGCTTCGGCATGCCAAATCAAGCTGGGCGGATCCGGGTCGGGCCGACCATGACCGCGAACTGAACCGTCGTGGTGAAAAGGCAGCGCCCTTTATGGGCCGCTATCTGCGTCAGCATGAACTGGTGCCGGACCTGATCTGGTGTTCGACGGCGGCACGCGCGGTGCAGACACTTGGTCTGTTGGGGCGGGATTTCGCAACCGATGCCGATGTGATCTATAACGAAGATCTGTATATGGCCAGCGAGCGGGTGTTGCTTGAAAGCCTGCATCACACCCATGAAGACGCCAAGCATGTGATGTTCATCGGCCATAACCCGGGGATCGAGATTTTTGCCCAGTCGCTGTATGGCGGTGGCAATAATGAGGCCCGCGAGATCATGGCGCGCAAATACCCGACCTGCGGGCTTGCGCATTTCGAGTTCGATGTTGATCACTGGGGTGAAATCACACCGGGCAGCGGACGGCTGATCGACTTTATCAAGGTCAAGGATCTTCAGGCGATCAAGATCAGCGCGGAATGACTTGCTGATCTGCATTAGCTGGTGTGCGTTAGCTGGTCTGCGTTACTGGCACTTGACGAAGGGCCTGTCTGCGCGTTTTATACCGCTGAAATTTTGAGATACCGCGCCGGTTGGGCAGGGGAACATCACACATAAGCGCCATGAATCACTGGTTGGCGGGCATGTTGTGGTGCGTTTTTTGTTTGACAGCGCGGGTCTGGCATGCACCTTTGCGGCCAAATTTGCGGCCCAAAATACAAAGCAACCTGGAATGACAATGCATCCTTTTCGCTCTCATAACTGTAATGCGCTGCGCGCGACTGACGCCGATGCGGAAGTTCGCCTGTCTGGCTGGATTCACCGTAAACGTGACCACGGCAACCTTCTGTTCGTTGACCTGCGCGACCATTACGGCATCACCCAGGTCGTGATCGATATTTCGAGCCCGCTGTTCGAGACGCTTGATAAAGCGCGTGCTGAAAGCGTGATCACGGTCGATGGCAAGGTTGTCAAACGTACCGCCGAGACCATCAACCCCAACTTGCCGACCGGCGAGATCGAAGTTTATGCATCGAACATCGAGGTTCAGTCTTCGGCCGAAGTTCTGCCGATGCCGGTGTTTGGCGATGTCGAATACGGCGAGGAAGTTCGCCTGCGTCACCGTTATCTCGATCTGCGTCGCGAGAGCGTGCACAAGAACATCGTTCTGCGTTCGCAGGTGATTTCGGCCATGCGTCAGAAAATGACTGCGCAGGGCTTCCTTGAAATCCAGACGCCGATCCTGACCGCAAGTTCGCCGGAAGGCGCACGTGACTTCCTGGTGCCGTCGCGTATGCATCCGGGCAAGTTTTATGCCCTGCCGCAGGCACCGCAGCAGTTCAAGCAGCTGCTGATGGTTTCGGGCTTTGACAAATATTTCCAGATTGCACCGTGCTTCCGCGATGAAGATGCACGTGCCGACCGTTCGCCGGGTGAGTTTTACCAGCTCGACTTCGAGATGGCCTTTGCCACCCAGGACGACGTGTTTGCCGCAATCGAGCCGGTTCTGCATGACATCTTTGTCGAGTTCGGCGGTGGTCGTGATGTGACCCCGTATCCGTTCCCGCGCATTCCGTTTGATGAATCGATGGCGAAATATGGATCCGACAAGCCGGACCTGCGTAACCCGCTGATCATTTCGGACGTTACCGAGCCGTTCCGCGGATCGAGCTTTGGCATCTTTGCATCGAACATCGAAAAAGGTTCGGTTGTGCGTGCGATCCCGGCAACCGGTGCTGCATCGCGCCCGCGCAGCTTCTTTGACAAGCTCAACAACTGGGCACGTGATGAAGGTGCGGCTGGTCTTGGTTACATCGTTTACGGTGAAGACGGCGAAGCAAAAGGCCCGATTGCCAAGAACCTTGATGCCGGCCGTATTGCACAGATCAAGGAAATCACCGGTGTTGCCAATGGCGATGCGGTGTTCTTTGCCTGTGACAAGGAACTGGCCGCGGCCAAGTTCGCCGGTAAGGTCCGTGACAAGGTTTGTGACGAGCTGGAACTGCGCGAAGAAGGCATGTTCAAGTTCTGCTGGATTGTTGACTTCCCGATGTATGAGGAAGACGATGACGGCAAGATCGAATTCAGCCACAACCCGTTCTCGATGCCCCAAGGTGGTCTGGACGCGTTGGAAAACATGAACCCGCTTGATATCAAGGCGTGGCAGTATGACATCGTTTGTAACGGTATCGAGCTGTCATCGGGTGCCATTCGTAACCATCGCCCGGACATCATGTACAAGGCGTTCGAAATTGCCGGTTATGGCAAGGACGTTGTCGATGACCGCTTTGGCGGCATGATCAACGCGTTCAAATTCGGCGCACCGCCGCACGGTGGTTCGGCCCCGGGTGTTGACCGTATCGTCATGTTGCTGGCTGATGAGCCGAACATTCGCGAAGTCATTGCCTTCCCGCTGAACCAGCAGGCACAGGATCTGATGATGAATGCGCCGGCAGAGGTCGATGACAGGCAGCTTAAAGAATTGCACCTGCGTGTGCAGCTGCCGCCGAAAGCGAAAAAAGACTGATGTGTTCGGGGCCTTGCCCGAAATGCTGAAGATACAGACGGCCCGGAGCTTTCCGGGCCGTTTTCTTTTGGGGAAATCTATTGGCAATCGTTACCTAATATTAACCGCCATTGGGCCACTGTAGCGGAGGAAAAGCAAATTCGATCCTTCGGGGGATGGCCTGTTGAGAAAAATTCTTGTGGTGGCGGCACCTTTGGCGCTTGGCGCGTGCGGTGGTCCGATTGAGTTGACGGTGGCAAAGCTTGCCGGTGATTTGATCAGCTATGTGTCGACCGGCAAAAGCACAACCGACCATGCGGTTTCTTTCGTTGCCGAGCGCGATTGCGCGCTGCATCGCCCGCTTCTCGAACAGACCATCTGCAAGGACGACGAAACCATCCTGGCCGAAGAGGCCGCAGCCCTTGCCGTGATGGGCGAGCCTGAGATCAAACAGGAACTGCGCGTTGCCCGCCCGGAAATCTATGCGGTGAATGCCCCGGCAGAAGACTGGTCACGCCCGAGTGCGACGGCGCTCAAATCCAACGCGATTGTCACCACCAACCTGCCGCCACTGACCCCGAAAAAGACGCCTGAAGATGCGGTTGATGCGGTTGAGGTTGCCTCTGCACGCGATCAGATCGAAGTCGAAGACGTTGCCGTTGATCGCAGTGACCTTGGCCCGATCGACCCGCAGGTCGAGGCGGATGCCGCCGTTGCAGGTTATGTCAGTGATGAACCGGCAGCCGAAATTGCCGCGCCACAGGAAACCGTTACTGCCGCATTGGTCGATCCGGCGGTTATGGGTGACGGGGATGATGTGGTGGTCAAACCGGTGGATGCAGCACTTGACGGGGAGGCCCTTGCAGGGGATGACCTTGCCGCGCCGCTGCCCGGTGATTATGTGGTATTGGCAAGCTTTGCAGATGAAGCGCGTGCCAACAGGGCGCTGGGCCTTTATAAGGAATACCAGCCGCGCCTTTTGAATGCCGAGGTCAAGGGCAAGCCGTATCTTCGTGTTGCGGTCGGGCCGCTTTCGGCAGAACACGCACATGATTTGCGCCTTCTTGCTGCCAAAAAGGGGGTTAAAGATCCCTGGATTGTCGGAGTTGGCGCCACCGGAGAGTGATGTTGTCTGGATTTTTTTCAGAGATTAAGCAACGTCAGCGTTCCCTTAAAGGAACGCTGATCTTTTGTTTGGGTCTTGGTGGCTGTGCCGCGCAGGCTGGTAATGTGACGGGCATCGAAGATGCCATCGTGCCGCATGTGGCGGAATATCACTTCAAGCTGAGCCATGCCGAACAGGGCAGCTCGATCGTTGATGCGTCCGGTGTGCTTGGCTATCGCTTTGAGAAGATGTGCGATGGTTGGGTCACGGAAATGCAGCAGATCATGATCCTTCAGGGCAGCGAAGGCACGCCGATCAATTCGGCCTATTCCATGACCCAGTGGGAAGATTTCGACGGCACGGAATATCGTTTCCGCATGCGTGATTATCTTGATGGCACCAAGGTCGACGAGATCGTCGGCAAGGCGGTCCGCAAGGACGATATGGTCAAGGTCAGTTACGAAATCCCGGTCGAGGTCGAGGAGGAGCTTCCGGCCAATGCCATGTTCCCGACCCAGCATTCGCTGGTGTTGCTGAAACGTGCGAAAGACGGGGTGCGGTTTGCCAATGATCTGGTGTTTGATGGCAGCGGCGATACCCCGACCAACCGGGTGGCTGTGGTGATTTCAGGCAGCAAGGATGCCGATAATACCGCCAACGATCCCGATGCGATTGCGCGCGGTGCGTTCCATCGCATGAACCTGGCATTTTATCCGATCGGGGCGGCGGAAAACGGCCCGTCAACCGAGATGGCGGTTGATTTTGGTGATAACGGTGTCGCGCATGGTATGCGATTTGACTATGGCGAGTTTGAAGTTCTGGGAACCCTTGACAAGGTCACCAAGCTGCCGCTGCCGGAATGCGGATCGCAATAGACAGATTTTAAAATCCAGACGTAAAAAAGCCTGCCTAAAAAAGGCAGGCTTTTTTAGTGGGGAGTGCCCGGGTGTTTTACGCAGCAGCAGAATTGCGTGAGGCGTTGCAATAAAGCCCGTAGAGGGTCTCGATCACGCGCAGAGCATCGTTACCATTCAGCGAATAGTAGATGGTCTGTGCTTCGCGACGAGTCTGGACGAGCTTGTCACGACGCAGGCGTGCAAGATGCTGCGAGAGGGCGGACTGGCTTAGCCCGACAATGCGTTCGAGTTCGCCAACCGACTTTTCGCCTTCGTTGAGTTGGCAAAGGATAAGCAGTCTGCTCTGATTGCTCATGGCCTTTAACAGGGTGCTAGCCTGTTCGGCCTTTTCTTCTAAGTTGTTAAGTTCCATTTGGCTTCCTTATGAGCCTGACCGCAAGCGGCCATTGTCCCAATGAAAATTCGACAAATCACCAGACGGAGCCATCGGGTGGCTTCTGATCCGACTGGCGCGAAGTCACTGCGGTAATGATACCTAAAGGATAGTGACTTCTGCCACCAACAAATTACAGGAATTCATCGGTAAACTTATTCTCAAGTATATTACAAATCTGTCAAGAGAGTGTTTACTCGGATCTGACCTGCGGCTGATGGTGTTTGTGCCGGATTCCGGCCTGTCGAACTTCCTTCCATGCACCAGATTTTTCTCTGGCGATCGCGAATGTGATCCCTTGGGCGGTGTGCGGGCGAATGAAACCTTTGCACCGATTCCGACAGGACCTGTTTTTATTTGATTATGTTCCCGTTTGCTCGGTTTGAAACATAATCGATACCAGCATATACAAACCCGAGAAAACGGCAAAACTGTGAAAGTATTAGTAGCAGACGTGACACGCGCCAAATGATGCGAAGATCGAAGGCCAAAGAGCTTGCCTTATCGTTCGGTGATGTGCTGATTTAGAACAAAGAGAAGCATCCTGTTTTGCGCTAGAACAAGCAAAGCAGGATAAAAACAACGGACGCGGTCAACGCGATCCCCTGACCCGGGCTTGGTCCCGGCGCCGCACCATATCGGACCATTCAGGAAGGCGACGCAGAAAAATGGCGACTTTGTTCGTGACCCATCACGATTGTATTGAACATGATACCGGCCCGGGACACCCGGAATGCGCCGATCGTCTGCGCGTGATCCAGCGCGTTTTCGAGGCCGAGGAATTCATGTTCCTTCACCGCGAAGAAGCGCCGCTGGGCGATATCGACCTGATCAAGAAAGTGCATGACCCGGCCTATGTCGACAAGGTGATGGCAAGCATTCCCGACCACGGCATCGAGCCGCTTGATGGTGATACGTATGTGTCGCCGGGGTCGGGCAGGGCGGCATTGCGATCAGTTGGCGGGGCCTGTGTTGCGGTCGATGCGGTGATGGAGGGGCATGAAAAGAATGCCTTTGTCGCGACCAGACCGCCGGGACATCACGCCGAATATGACCGGGCGATGGGATTTTGCCTGTTTAACAATGCCGCCATTGCGGCCCACCATGCGCGCAACAAATTCGGCATCAAGCGGGTGGCGGTGATGGATTTCGATGTCCATCACGGCAACGGCACGCAGGACCTGTTTTATAATGATGCGGACCTGTTTTACTGCTCCACCCATCAATGGCCGCTTTATCCCGGCACCGGGGCCGAAAGCGAGCGCGGATGTGCCAACAATATCCTGAATGTCGGTATGATTGCCGGATCGGGCACTGCCGAAGTACAGGAAGCATTCAATTCGACGGTCTTGCCCGGTATTGCAGCGTTCAAGCCGGAACTTCTGATCATTTCGGCGGGCTTTGACGGGCACAAGAATGATCCGCTGGCGGGGCTTTGCTATGTGGCGGATGATTTTGTCTGGATGACCAAGCAGTTGATGGATCTTGCCGAGGAACAGTGTGGTGGACGTGTGGTGTCCTTGCTTGAAGGGGGCTATGATTTGCCGTCGCTTGCAACCAGTGCCGTGCAACATGTGCGGACCTTGATGGGTGCCCATTAAGGGCAGCCGATATCACCCTGCTGTTGCCTGACAAAAGCGTTTCAGTCAGACGAAATTGCGTTCTGTTCGGTTGCCCTGATCGTGACTTGCGCGTAAACTCCGCGCCGATCTAAGAAATGGAGCTTACATGTCCGAGGCTACTGCATCTCCCGCACTTCCTGAAGATATCGCGAAACTGAGTTTCGAAGAGGCGCTTGGGCAGCTTGAAACCCTTGTGCGTCAGCTTGAACAGGGGCAGGTCGGGCTTGATGACGCCATTGCGTCCTATGAACGCGGTGCGGCGCTGAAACGCCATTGCGCGGACAAACTGCGTGCGGCTGAAGAGCGCATCGAAAAAATCACCCTGAATGCGGATGGCCGCCCGTCGGCAACCCCGACCGAAATTGAATAATCGGAGACCGTCGTGAGTTACGACATGATTGCCGAACTGAGTGCGGCGTCTGCTGATCTGGGCGAGACGCTTGACGGGATCCTGCCCCGCGCCAATGGCCAGATCGAGCAGCGCCTGTATCAGGCGATGCGCTATTCGACGTTGGGCGATGGCAAACGCTTACGCCCGTTTCTGGTGCTGAGCTCTGCCGGGTTATTCAAGGTATCGCGCCGGTCTGCTCTGCGCGTTGCCGCCGCGGTCGAGATGGTGCACAGCTATTCACTGATCCATGATGACCTGCCGGCGATGGATGACGACGATCTGCGTCGCGGCAAGCCCAGCTGCCACAAGCAGTTTGACGAGGCGACAGCGATCCTTGCTGGTGATGCGTTGCTGACCCAGGCGTTTGAAGTGCTGGCCGATGAAGACACTCATCCTGATCCGCGTGTTTGCACCGATCTTGTCCGCGCCCTTGCCCGTGCGGCAGGGCCGTATGGCATGGTCGGTGGGCAAATGATCGATCTGGCCGGGGAAGGACAGAGCTTTGATCAGGCGCAGGTCACACACCTGCATTTGCTTAAGACCGGGCGGATGTTTGCCTTTGCCTGCGAAGCAGGCGCAATCCTTGGCAAGGCACCGAAAAGCATTCGCTTGGCCCTGCGGTCCTATGCGCACGACATGGGGCTGGCGTTTCAGATCAAGGATGACATCCTTGATGTCGAGGCAAGTTCGGAAGAACTCGGAAAGACGGCCGGCAAGGATGTTGATCAGGAAAAATCGACCTTCGTCAAATTGCTGGGTCTTGATCAGGCCCGCGAGCAGGCGAGAATGCTGTGCGATCAGGCGATTAATCATCTGAACTGCTTTGACGACGAGGCCGAACCGCTGCGTGCGGTGGCGCGTTTTGTGGTTGAACGCGGCCGTTAATCGGCTGTGGCCCTAGATCATCACCATGACCGATCACGCGCCATACACAGCCGGTTTTCGCGACCGGCTGTTTGACAAGGACCCGTTTCCGTTAGCGATCTGGTATCCGGCGACCGCACCGGAAAGTTCCGTGCGTCATATGGGCGTGGTGTCCAGTGCGGCGCGCGGGGCCGCCTTTGCCGATGATGGCCCGTTTCCCATCGTGCTGTTTTCGCATGGGTCCGAAGGGCATCGGTTCAATCAGTTTTGGTTGGCGGAATATCTGGCACGGCGGGGTTATATCGTTGCGGCCCCGCAGCATGTTGGGGACAACTACCTTGATGCGTCCGAAGCCCGGCAATTGGCGATTATCGAGCGCCGCCCGCAGGAAATGCGTCTGGCACTTGATCTGTTGTTGGCGCATGACGAAATCGGGCCGCAGATTGACCAGGACAAAATCTATGCCCTTGGTCATTCGGCGGGTGGGGCGACGGTCTTGAAGCTGGCCGGTTGGGATTTTGATGCCAAGGCCTGGCAGGATTACTGCGAAACCAACGCTGATACGGATCACGTGATTTGCCAGCATGCGCCAAGCGATGATCACCTTGATCGGTTGCACACTGTGTATGGCGGGCCGGTGGTGTCCGAGCGCGATGACCGGATTGCGGCCATCATCGCGATTGCGCCAGCCTTTGGCGTGGCAGCGACCGATGCGGGATTGAGCGATATTGATATCCCGATGCTGTTTGTCGAGGCCGATACGGATGAAATCCTGCATGAGCATGTTAACGCCGCACACTTTCGCAAGCTGTTGCGCGGGCGGGCAAAGTTTGTGAAGGTCAAGGGGGCCGGGCACTATTCATTCTTGCCGAAATGCACACCATATATTGCAGAGAATTTTGGCTATTTATGCCGCGATTTTGGTCAGGATCGCGACACCATTCACCGCACTGTCGAGCAAGTGATCCACCGTTTCCTCGATAAGGTAAAAACCGGTGAAATTCAGGGTCGCTAATTCGGTCGAACCTCGCTATTTTACGCAGCTTGCAACATGGCGCCATAACAGTCACCCTGTTGCAGGGTCAGGACTCATTAATTTGATTTGAATGGCAGACGTTATATTTGTGAAATCCAAGGAAAGGCCTGCCGGGCGGGCTGGTATCCCGGCCAAGGGGTTTGACGCAGGAGTTTGCAAATATAACGTCTGTCCTTCGGATTAACCTGATTTGCACGGACTACTTTGTCGCAAAGCCTTGAAAGATGAATATCTTCCGTCGGCTTTGCTCCGCGTATCCGCACAAATCAGGTGAACCATTCAAACCAAATTAATGGGTCCTGACCCTAACCAACGCCATATAAAAAATTGAAATCGAGATCGGAATGAGCACGACCTCCAAGACCCCGCTGCTGGATACCATCAACACCCCCGAAGAGCTGCGCAAGTTGCAGCCTGCCCAGATGAAGCAGGTTGCCGACGAATTGCGCGCCGAGGTGATTGATGCGGTATCGGTGACCGGTGGGCATCTGGGTGCTGGCCTTGGTGTGGTCGAGCTGACGGTTGCGATCCATTACCTGTTTGATACGCCTTATGATCGCTTGATCTGGGATGTTGGTCATCAATGCTATCCGCATAAAATCCTGACCGGTCGGCGTGATCGTATCCGCACCATACGTCAGGGTGGCGGTTTGTCCGGTTTCACCAAACGATCCGAATCCGAATATGATCCGTTCGGGGCGGGGCATAGCTCCACCTCGATCTCGGCAGGCCTCGGTATGGCGGTGGCCAACCAGCTATCGGATGACAAGCGCAAGAACGTGATTGCCGTGATCGGCGACGGATCGATGAGTGCGGGCATGGCCTATGAGGCGATGAACAATGCCGCCGCCACCGATCAGCGCTTGATTGTCATCCTCAATGACAACGACATGTCGATTGCCCCGCCGGTGGGATCGATGTCGGGCTATTTGTCGCGCCTGATTTCGGGCAAGGGATATCAGGGCCTGCGCAATGCGGCGAAGGGCCTGACCAAGCATCTGCCGCGTCAGATCGAAGAGGCCGCGCGCAAGCTTGAAGAATATACCCGTGGCATGGTCACGGGCGGTACGCTGTTTGAAGAAATGGGCTTCTTCTATGTCGGGCCGATTGATGGTCACAACATGGATCATCTGTTGCCGGTTTTGAAAAACGTGCGCGATGCCGATGTTGATGGCCCGATCCTGATCCATGCCGTCACGCAAAAGGGCAAGGGCTATGGCCCGGCGGAAAATGCCGCGGACAAATATCATGGCGTTGCCAAGTTTGACGTTGTCACCGGCAAACAGGCCAAGCCGACCCCGAATGCGCCGAGCTACACCAAGGTGTATGGCGAAACGCTGGTGAAGCTTGCGGAAAAGGACGAGAAAGTTACCGCGATTACCGCCGCAATGCCATCGGGCACGGGTGTGAACATCTTTGCCGATCATTTCCCCGATCGTGCCTTTGACGTCGGGATTGCCGAACAGCATGCGGTGACCTTTGCCGCCGGGATGGCGTGCGAAGGGTACAAGCCGTTCTGCACGCTGTATTCGACCTTCCTGCAGCGCGGTTATGATCAGGTCGTGCATGATGTCGCGATCCAGAACCTGCCGGTGCGCTTTGCCATGGACCGTGCCGGACTGGTCGGGGCGGATGGGGCGACCCATGCCGGGGCCTATGACATTGCCTATCTTGGCTGTTTGCCGAACTTTGTTTTGATGGCGGCGGCCGATGAGGCAGAGCTTGTCCATATGACCACGACCGCCTGGGCGATTGATGATCGACCCAGTGCGTTCCGTTATCCGCGGGGCGAGGGTGTTGGCGTTGAAATGCCGGCCGAGGGCAAAGTCCTTGAAATCGGCAAGGGCCGTATCCTGCGCGAAGGTGGCAAGATCGCCATCCTGTCCTATGGCACGCGACTGGCCGAGGCGCTTATTGCCGCCGAAGACCTTGCCGCACGGGGTTTGCCTGCCACGGTTGCCGATGCACGCTTTGCCAAGCCGCTTGATCATGAATTGATTGCCGATCTGGCGCGCAACCACGAAGTCCTGATCACCATCGAAGAAGGATCGATCAACGGCTTTGGCGCGATGGTCCTGCAACATATGGCGGGACACGGATTGCTTGATAACGGGCTTAAGATCCGCACCATGGCATTGCCGGATGCGCTGATTGATCATGACAAGCCGGAAATTCAGTACGAGAAAGCCGGGCTTGATGCCAAGTCCATCGTCAAGACCGCCCTTGGCGCGCTTGGCATGAGCGAAAGCAAGGCACGCGCCTGATCAGGTCAAAGATTTCGAGATAAACAAAAGGCCGGTTGTCGGAAATGACAGACCGGCCTTTTTCGTTCCTGAAGTTCGTCAGTCGACGTAAATCATCTTGTGCGTCATGCCGCCATCGATGCGGATGGTTTCGCCGGTCATGAAGCCGGATTTATCACCATCCAGCAGGAAGGAGACGGCCTGCGCGATGTCTTTGGGCGTGCCGACACGGCCAACCGGGTGTTGGGTCTTGTCGGCTTCGCTGTGGTCAGGTTCGGTTTTGTTGGCGTTTTTCTGCCAGTCGCCAACTTCGATCCAGCCCGGTGCGATGGCGTTAACGCGAATGTCGCCCGCAAGGCTGACGGCCAGCGCATGAGTCAGGGCAACGATGCCGCCCTTGGACGCGGCGTAGGGTTCTGTGTTGGCCTCTGACTGGAAGGCGCGGGTGGAGGCGATATTGACAATCGCGCCCTTGGTATCGCGCAGATGCTGTGTGGCGTGCTTGGTTGCCAGAAACGCACCACCCAGATTGACATTGATCACGCGTTGCCATTGATCCCATTCAAGGTCTTCGATGTTGGGAACATGGGGATTGGCAATCCCGGCATTGTTGATCAGGCCATCGATGCGGCCAAACCGGTCAACGCATTGCTGGATGCAAAGTTTGATGTCGGGCTCACTGGCGACGTCGCCCTGCAGGAACAATGTGCGGTCGCGTTCAGCGTCCGTCAGGCCATCAAGCGCGTCCTCGCCCGCATCGGCATCAAGATCAAACATCGCGACCTTCCAGCCAAGGCCCAGAAGGTGCTTTGAGATGCCAAGGCCCAAGCCCTGGGCGCCACCGGTGACAAAGGCCACGCGCGGTGATTTTGCGGACGGGTTATCCATGTCTGCCCCATTTGGTTTTGATGGCAAGGCCGGGCGGATGCGCAGCCCTTGAGGAACTTTTGGGAAATGGTCTTGTTTGCGCGAAATTGCAAGGCGTTTGTATCAGGCAGATACTGACCCGTTTTCAAGCCGATCGAGCAGCGCATGAACGAAGCCTTCCTGACGCCCGTTAAGGCCGCGACGGGTTGCGAGATTTTGCAGCGCCTCGGTTGCTGCGATATGCAGGCGGTAATGGCCGGGATCCTGATCAATGCGGGTTGATTGTTGCGCACTGTCGCCAAACACCATGGCATGGCACAGACCGGCATTGGCCGAGGTAAAGGCGCGACAGGTCAGCGGGCGGATGGCGTAAATGCTGCAACGATCCTGTTCATCAAGCAACGGGCAACGTACCCGGACGTCCGCGGTTTTTGTATATTGTTCGATATCGGTTGCGGCACTGCGCAGGCGATCTTTCAGGGCATCAATCTGTGGCGTGGTGAAAGTTGCCGTGATGTGTGCGGCGATCAGGTCGGTCACACCGGGTGGGACGCTGACAAACAGGTGGCAGCAGGCGCTGCATTGATCGCGACAGGCGCGCGGGTGCGGATTGGGGAAGCTTTGGCGCAAGAGGCTTGATGCCTGTTCGAGTATCGCCATGGTGGCCCCGGCGGCATCGGCAAGCGTATCGGCCGCATCAAGGGCGTGGTCCAGTTCGGTGCGGAAATCGGCAAACATCTGTTCGTAGCGCCGCGAGGCCTCGGTCGTCAGGGCGCCGGTCTGGGCGATGTTGCGCGAAACCCGGTCTATTGCGTCATCAAGCTTGGTCATCAATCCCAGTTACTTTCGTGCTGGTACTCAAGACGGGCCTTCAGATTGGCTGTTTGGTCGTTGTCTAATTTAGCATTGTTTGGCGTTATTCCCTAAAAATTGCATAACGGCGGAATTCGTGACGTTCGGGTTTTGGGGGGGCAGACAAAAAAAACCGGCCAGATAAATCCGGCCGGGGAGGTAGGGTCAGAGACCCGATGGGTGCTGCGGGAAAGAGCTTTCTGTTAGCAGGAAAGGCTCCGGGCAGCGGGAGTATAAGACTGCAACGCTTATGCTGCAGGGGAGGTAAAGGTGTCTTCGTATTGTTTGCGCAGCTGGGCCTTCTGAATTTTGCCCATGGTGTTGCGCGGCAGTTCCTTGATCACCCAGATGCGCTTGGGCACCTTGAATTTCGCCAGCTTGTCCTGGGTGCGTTTGATGATGGCTTCGGGGTCGGCCTGATCGCCATTGGCCGCCACAATCACACCGGCAACGGCTTCGCCGAAGTCGGGATGTGGCAGGCCAAAGATCGCGACTTCATCGACCTCGTCATATTCGGCGATGACTTCTTCGACTTCCTTGGGATAGACGTTGAAGCCACCGGAAATGATCA
Organism: Thalassospira sp. CA1; assembly: GCF_059052855.1. Taxonomy (NCBI): domain Bacteria; kingdom Pseudomonadati; phylum Pseudomonadota; class Alphaproteobacteria; order Rhodospirillales; family Thalassospiraceae; genus Thalassospira; species Thalassospira sp. CA1. The sequence continues at coordinate 72,983 of NZ_JBZCIA010000010.1, read as the reverse complement.
GGTCCTTGTCACGGCCAACGATGGTGACATAGCCGTCTTCACCGATGGTGGCGAGATCGCCGGTGATAAAGAAGCCGTCAGACCGGAACTCGGACGCGGTTTTTTCCGGCATCTGCCAGTAGCCTTTGAAAACGTTCGGGCCACGGACTTCAAGCACGCCGATTTCACCAGCCCCCAGAACATTGCCATCCTTGTCACAAACGCGTGCCTCAATCCCCGGCAGGGTCGGACCAACCGCACCCGGACGACGTTCGCCATCGAGCGGGTTGGACGTGTTCATGCAGGTTTCGGTCATGCCATAGCGTTCAAGGATCTTGTGACCGGTGCGTTCAAAGAATGCGTCATGGGTTTCGGCCAGAAGCGGGGCCGAGCCCGAGACGAACAGACGCATGTTGGCGGTCACATCCTTGGTGAATTTCGGATGCGCCAGCAGGCGGGTATAGAAGGTCGGAACGCCCATCAGAACGGTTGATTGCGGCAGGCGTTCAATCACGTCATCGGCATCGAATTTCGGAAGCAGGATCACCTTGCCACCATTCATCAGCATGATGTTGATCGCAACAAACAGCCCGTGGGTATGAAACAGCGGCAGGGCATGCAGCAGAGTATCACCCGGCTTGAAGCCCCATGCCTGATGCAGGGTTTTGGCGTTCGAGCCCAGATTGTTGTGGGTCAGCATCGCGCCCTTGGACCGGCCCGTCGTGCCCGATGTGTACAGGATGGCGGCAACGTCATCCTTGTCGGCGGCGACGATGTCGGTCATGGCGGTGGCGTTTGCGGCTTCGTCATTGAGGCTGCCATCGCCGTTTGAACCAAGCGACAGAACTGCCGCCACGTCATTCTTGGTGCCCAGTTCCTTGGCCGCATCAATATGGGCCGGACGGCAGACGAAGACACGCGGTGCGGCATCACCGAGGAAATAGGCGATCTCGTCGCCGGTATAGGCGGTGTTAAGCGGCAGATGAATGGCGCCAAGTTGCAGGCAAGCCAGATAGAGCGCGATCACATCGGATGATTTGTCGACCTGTGCGGCAACGCGGTCACCCTTGACCACGCCATGGGATGCCAGCACGGCGGCATAACGACCGGTGCGATCAAGCAGCCACGAAAAACTGCGTTCGGTGCCGTCGCGTTCAATCAGAAACGTGCGGGATTTGTCGGCCGGAAAACGGTCCAGAAATGTTTGAAGAAGATTATCTGACATGGTCATACCTGTTTAAATTCCGGCAAGCTGTGCGACGGATTTCGATGTGGCGATCTTTCCGTCATTCATCAGTGCTTCGTGGTTTTTCTCGATATCATTGAGGTGATAGGCGTAGTTCACCATCATGCCGCCCGCCTGACGCAGACCCTTTTCGGAGGTATCGCCAAGCCAGTTCAGGCGTTCAAGCTGTGCACCATTGCCCAGATGGAAGCGGGCAGTGGGGTCAAGCGGGGACTTGCCGCGTTTGCAGGTGGCAAGATAGGTGGCACACAGCGCCAAAGTCGGCTTTTGCAGCTTGGCGACCTTGATCGGATCGTTGATCCAGTCGTCTTCGCTCAGCCCGTCAAGCACCTGACCGGCAAGCTCGGCGTCATCGGCCTTGCTTTTCTGGCGGGTGCGCAACCAGCCCATGAAGCCCGGAATAGGCGACAGGGTGGCGAATTGTTTGAGCTGCGGGAATTCGCGTTTGAGTTCCTCGACCACCTGTTTGATCAGGAAGTTGCCAAACGAAATGCCCTTAAGACCCGCCTGACAGTTGCTGATCGAATAGAAGATCGCAGTGTTGGCAGTTTCCGGCGCCTTTTCATCGATTTCCGGGGCCAGAAGCGCCTGAACGCTATCGGCCAAGCCATGCACGAGGGCGACTTCAACAAAGATCAGCGGATCGTCGGGGATGGCCGGATGGAAGAAGGCAAAGCATTTCCGGTCGGTCGCCAGACGACGACGCAGGTCTTCCCAGCCCTGAATTTCATGGACCGCCTCATAGCGGATCAGTTTTTCAAGGATGGCCGCCGAGGTATCCCAATCAATGTGGCGCAACTCAAGGAAGCCACGGTTGAACCAGCTGGTCAGCAGGTGCTGCATATCGGCATTCAGCGGTTCAAGGTCGCGGTTGTTCTTGAGAAGCGCGATCAGGGTTTCACGCATATCGACAATGGCCCGGGTACCACCCGGTGCCATGTTGATCTTGCGCAGCAGTTCCTGACGGATCGGCTCGGACGTTTGGGTCAGGACGGCGAGGTTTGCCTCGGACGGGTCCTTGGCAAAGGCCTCGGCGGCCTTGGTGACCTTGGCGCGATCAGCGCTAAAGTCATTTTGCATCATCCGGAAGAAGGCCAGATGGTCTTCTTCGGGCAGGTTTTCCCAAAGCCGCACCACTTCGCGTGCAGCCGCGGTGCCACGTGCCTCGCCCTTTTGCGAAACAAGGTCCTTACACATGGCGCCAAGCTGCTTGAGCGGGTCCTGCGGGGTCGAGAGTGGCAGATCAAGCAGTTCACGACCACGGTCGGCAATGCTTGAAAGCCAGCTTTTGACAGACATGCCTGACATTAGCGTCCTCCGATGATGGTTTCCGGAAGCCAGGTGGCGATCTGCGGGAAGAAGCACAGAATGATGATAGCCGCGATCATGCACATCACATAAGGGAAGGCGCCCTTAAGGATGCTCTGCAGACGAATGTCGGGTGCAATGCCATTGATGACATACAGGTTCAAACCAACCGGCGGGGTGATCAGGCCGATTTCCATGTTGATCGTCAGGATCACGGCAAACCAGTAAGGATCGAAACCGGCATTGATGATCACCGGCAGCAGGATCGGCGCGCTCATCAGGATGACTGCGACCGGCGGCAGGAAGAAGCCACTGATCAGCAGGAACACGTTGATGAAGCCCATCAGAACCCAACGGTTGACCTCAAGGGCGGAAATCCACTGTGCAATCGACTGGGTGATGAACAGCGATGACAGCATGTAGCTAAACAGGCCGGCAGCCCCGATGATCAGCAGGATCATCACGGATTCCTTGGTGGTGTCACGCATGACATTCCAAAGCTGACCCGGTTTCCACATGCGATACACGATCATCGCGGTGATCAGGCAGAACAGTGCGCCAACGCCAGCCGTTTCCGAAGGAGTCGCAACACCGCCATAAAGGGCGAACAGAACCGCACCGATGATGACAAGGAAGGGCAGAACACGCGGAAGGATTTCAAACTTTTCCTTCCAGGTGTATTTGACAACACCAAGGGCGGCCTGGGCGTTACCCTGACGCCAGGTCGAATAGAGCGACCAGGCCATGAACAGGGCGGTGACCAGAAGACCCGGCAGAAGACCGGCAAGGAACAGACGCCCGATCGAGGTTTCGGTCGAGATGCCGTAAACAATCATGGTGACACTTGGCGGGATCAGGATGCCCAGGGTACCGCCAGCGGCAATCGAGCCGGCCGCAACCGTATCGGGGAAGCCGCGCTCGCGCATCGCCGGGATGCCCATCTTGCCGATTGCGGCACAGGTGGCAGGGGACGAACCCGACAGTGCGGAAAAGATCGCGCAGGCGCCAAGGTTTGAAATCACAAGCCCGCCCGGAATACGGGTCAGCCAGCGATCAAGAACAGAATACAAGTCACCACCGGCCCTTGATGAGGCAACAACCGCGCCCATCAGGATGAACATCGGGATGGCGAGAACTTCGAAACTTTCGAGTTTGCCGAACAGGATTTCCGGCAACAGCGGTAGTGATCCGGTGCCATCAAAGGTGATGATGAAGCCGACACTGACCAGAAGCAGGCCGATACCGACCGGAATGCCGGAGAAAAGAACAAGAGTGGTTGCGATGCCGACAACGGCCGCAAGAAGCAAGGGATCCATGATGCGGCCTCCTTAGGAAATGTCGTCGCGAATATCGAACGGTGTCGATCTGCGGGTGATAAGCGACAGGAAATCGGCAAAGAACTGCAGGAACAGCAAGCCAAAGCCGATCGGCAGCGCGGTGTAAGGTTTCCAGAGTGCGACGGCCCAGATGGTTTCAGACAACCAGCCGCCTTCATAGGCCTCGATCACCAGTTCCAGACCATAGAAGCCAAACAGTGCGCTGATCGCCATGCCACATGACAGGGTCAGGATGGCAAGGGTCATGCGTGCGCCGCGTTTGAGGTACATCGGGAACAGGTCAACATTGACGTGACCGCGCAGCAATTGAACATAGGGCAGGCCGACCAGTGTTGCGCCGATCATCAGGAAGATGACGGCTTCGGTCTGCCAGACGGTGGATTCATTGAGCACATAGCGCATGAAGACCAGCTGGCAGATGATCAGCATCGCAATGGCAAACATGCTTGCCGATGCGATCCCGCAAATGCGCGATAGGAAATGGATGGCAGAGATGACGCCATCAAGCGGGCCCTTTGGCGCCTGAGACCGGTTTGCGGCCATGGCGTTTTGATGGTCGATCGGCTCGACATCAGGCGGGGGAGGCATATCTGATTTAACGGAATGCGACGCACTTGGTGTCTGCGTGAAATCGTCTGGCAGATCAATCGGAAGTGGGTGCGGGGACATGGCGTTCGACACGCGCGTTCTCCTCTGACGGAACCGTATTGGTCTATATTTTTGTATTTTGAGGAATGGGGTGGTGCCGGACGGACCGGCACCACCATCACTTCACGTCAAGAACCGATCATTCGACTGCAAGTGCCATATCAAGAAGTTCCTGACCGTTCGGGGTCTCTTCAACGAACTTCTTGTAGGAGGTTTCCTTGGCCAGAGCCTGCCAGGCAGCGAAGTCTTCATCGGTCAACTCGGCGATTTCAACGCCGTTTTCCTTGAAGACGTCGATGCTGTCAGAGTCCTGCTTGCGGCCTTCGGTGGTGTAGTATTCTTCAGCCTTTTTCGCAGCAGCAGCCAGGGCTTCTTTCTGCGCATCATTGAGGTTGTCGTAGCTTTTCTTCGACATCAGGACCGGCTGATACATGAACCACAGTGCGTTGCCTGCGGCCGGGGTGTAGCAGCTGACCTGCTCGTAGATACGATAGGAAACGAAGCTTGAGGAGCTGGTGTTGGTGGCATCAAGAACGCCGGTCTGCATGGCCGGATAGATTTCCGAGCTCGGCATGGCGGCGATGGATGCACCGGCACCTTCAAGCATCTGCTCGAACGATTTGCCGGCGGCACGAATCTGAAGGCCTTTTACGTCTTCCGGCTTGCGGATGCAGCCCTTGGTCGAGGCAAAGCCACCGGCCAGCCAACCCTTGGCAACGGTTACAACACCATCTTCGTTCAGGAGTTCTTCGATTTTAGCCATGAACGGGGATTCGTTGATGCGGTTGGCATGATCGTGGTTTTTGACCAGTGCCGGCATCAGGGTCAGGTTGGTTGCCGGAACGCGACCACCGGCATAGGCCAGCGGATAAACGATCATGTCGAGCTGTCCGCGTGTCATCGGGGTCCACTGTTCTTTTGCCTTGAACAGGGAGCCGGACGGGAAGATCTGGATTTCCAGATCAACGTTTGCGGCTTTGACTTCATCGGCGACGATCTGTGCAACCTTGTGACGGATGTCGCTGGTCGACCACTGGTGAGACAGTTTGAGCGTCTCGGCGCCAGCAGATGCGGACATGCCAAAGGCAGCAACAGACATGGAGATGGCGGCAACAGACGCCGTAAGAGTCTTCTTGAAAATCTTCATCTTTATCCTCCCGGATGAAGCATGCGTTTTGAATGCATTTTAACGGCTTTTTGCACGTCTTATTATTGATGCGGTTTTCGCATTGGAAGAAAGCGTTACAGATTTCTGGCATGCTGTCTATGCAATTTTGTATACCAGAACGTCATTTTGCAGTGCCACAAATCCGCGCCCTAGTATTTGCCGGGGGATTTAGGAAAACCGCGCCTGAACTTTTGCGATGCAGCAGGAAATCATCGCAAAGCAGCATCGAAAAGGCTTTGATTGGTACCAGAATATGTGTTCTGGTATACCAGTAAGTGACGAAAAACGAGGTCCCACATGTCGCAAAACGGAAAGCTTGCCACCGATCTGGTCCAGAAACTTGAACGCGATATCGTGACCGGTGTGCTCAAGCCTGGCGACAAACTTGACGAGCGTTCTTTAAGCGAACGGTTCGGTGTTTCACGCACGCCTGTGCGTGAGGCGCTTCAGACACTTGCCGGTTCGGGACTGGTTGCGACCATGCCACGCCGCGGCACCATTGTTGCCTCGATCACGGTTGCCGAACTGATTGAAATGTTCGAAGTCATGGCAGAACTTGAAGCCATGTGTGCGAGGCTTGCGGCACGACGCATGCCGCGGGTGGATATCGAAAACCTGATTGCGCTGTCCGAAGAGTGCAACGGGCTTAAGGATCATGCCGATGCGGACGCCTATTACGAGGCCAATGTTCGCTTCCACGAGGCGATCTATGCCGGATGCCGCAACAGTTTCCTTGAACGTCAGACCAAGAATGTGCGCAACCGACTTGCACCTTATCGTCGTCTGCAATTGCACCGTCCGGGGCGTGTGAAGAAATCCAACAACGAACATGCCGATATCCTGAGTGCCATTTCCAATGGCGAGGCCGAGACGGCCGGCAAACTGATGCAGCAGCATGTGGCGGTTCAGGGTGAGTCGCTTAATGATCTGCTGGCGATTGTGCCGCGCGGATACCTCGAACCGCTGGCCAGCTAATTCCGGTTTAAAAGCGACACCAAATGCGTGACCTTTTTGGGCGGGTGCGTTAAAACGCGCTCATGGCAAAGAAACGTTTGGATCAGTTGCTTGTGGAACGTGGACTGGTGGAAAGCCGGTCCAAGGCGCAGGCTTTCATCATGGCAGGCAATGTCTTTAGCGGCGAGCAACGGCTTGATAAGCCGGGCATGCCGTGCAAGGAAGACATTTCCATTACGCTGCGCGGGCAGCCCCATCCGTGGGTGTCACGTGGCGGGCTCAAGCTTGAAAAAGGGTTGGCCGAGTTCGAGATCGACGTGACCGATTTTATCGCGGTCGATGTCGGCGCATCCACCGGCGGCTTTACCGATGTTCTGCTTCAGAACGGGGCGGCCAAGGTTTATGCCGTTGATGTCGGGCAGGGGCAGCTTGATTGGAAGCTGCGCAATGATGACCGCGTTGTGGTCATGGAAAAGACCAATGCGCGCCACCTGACCGAAGAACAGGTCCCCGACGCCATTGATATTGTCGTTTGCGATGCCAGCTTTATTGGCCTTCGTACCGTGCTTCCGGCCAGTATGGAACGGGTAAAGGATGGCGGGTATCTGATCGCGTTGATCAAGCCGCAATTTGAAGTCGGCAAGGAACGGGTTGGCAAAAAGGGTGTCGTGCGCGAACCTGAATTGCATCAGGAAGTCTGCGATACGATTTCCGACTGGCTTGCCAATCTTCCGGGCTGGGAAGTGCTGGGCATCACCAAAAGCCCGATCACTGGTCCCGAAGGGAATGTTGAATTCCTGATTTGCGGGCGGAAAGCAGCCTGATCAACAGGCCCGATTTCCACCCGTCCTCATCAGATTACTTGCCGATTTTCTTCATGAAGAAATCAATGCCGGCCTGTGCGCAGTCCTGATCTTGCGGCGGGGTGCCGGAACTGACGCCGATACCACCGACGCATTCGCCATCAACGAACACTGGCAGGCCGCCCGCGACAATCGACAGGCGACCGCCAATTTCGGAATCGATGCCATAGGCCGGTTTGCCCGGCTGGGCAGCGGCGGCATATTCATGCGTGCCCTTGCGCGCACCCGATGCGGTAAAGGATTTGTCCTGGGCGATGGTGGTGCTGGTGACCTTGCCGCCATCCATGCGTTCAAATGCGATCAGCACACCGGATTCGTCGGTAATCGCGATGCACATCGGAACCCCGATTTCGTTGGCGCGGTTGCGTGCGCCTTCGATCAGGATATAGGCATCCTCAATGGACAGGCGTTTGATGGTCAGCATTGGACTTCTCCCGGGACGTTTTCTTTGATGCAATTAACTTGCGGCATCTTAGGGCCTGCGCCAAAAGTCGATCAATCAGATAAAACGGCTTTCCGTATGGTGGAAGGCGCAGCATGTTGCGCCCGCCACTTAGAAGTCGGGGCGCATGATCATCAGGTAAAGTGCGCCCAGCGGAAACAGGATGGCAATCCGCCCGACCATGTTCCACAGCCTGCGGCATTTCTCATAGCTTGCGGGCATTTCGGTTTCGCCGTTTGCGACGGTCCTGGCCGCGATCTTTGACATATAGATCTGAAGCGGGAGCAAGCCCACCAACCACAGCATCGCTGCCATGCCAAACAGGCCAATGCCATAGATCAGATAGGGGGCGTCTGAAAGCGCGATGCCGGTCGCATGAAAAAGTCCGATACCACCAATCACGATCAGGGCCGAACCGAGTGCCGTAAAGGCAAGGTCGGTGACGTTGATCAGTCGACAGGCAAAGGCGATAACGACCGGGTTGTTGGTGCGGTCTGCCTGTATTTTCCAGACGGCGGATACGATGATGTTGCCCAAAAACAGGATGGCGCCAATGACGTGTATGAGTTTGACGGTTGCGTATTCCATCTGATTTTCCGGTTGGTAACAGGCGGCTGCCCGTTATGGGTTAAGGGGCTTTAGTGGAGTTGACCGGCATGGTCAGGTCTTCGGCCAGAAGGCCCAGAACAAAACTTGAAAGATCCTGATCAGCGGGCGGTACGATCATGCCGTCAATCACCAGCATGGCGATGCCGTGTGCGCGGCTCCAGGCGGCGAGGGCGCGGTTATAGGCACTGGCGGCCTCGGCCAGGGTCATTTCGGCCTTGCGATCAACTGATGTGACGGCGCGTTGCAAGACGTCAAAGGCGTTATCGGCGGCATCGCGCAATTCGGGATATTGATCCAGTGGCGGTCGTTCGCGGCCAAAGATCAGACGGAAATGCTGCGGGTTTTCAACAGCAAACTGCACATAGGCAGCCCCCAGCGCCATGATGCGTTCTTCGTGATTGGGGTGACTTTCCGCAGCACTTTCAAGTTGTTCGGCGAACCGTTCAAAGGCGGCAATCGCGACTGCCGCCAAAATGCCATCCTTGCCGTCAAAATGGCGATAGGGGGCGGCTTCCGACACACCGGTCAGCCGCGCCAGACGGCGCAGCGACAAGCCAGCCGGGCCTTCGTCCGTCAGGATGTTTTCAGCTTGTTGCAGGAGGACATTCCGGACATCACCGTGGTGATACTTTCCCATTTGCACGTATCTCGTTTTTCTTATGTTAACTTTGTTAACATTAAAGCGTGACACACGAGTGCGCAAGACCAAAAATCACGTTTTTTCATACGGATCTGATCGCGGAAGGCTGCGGGTTATCGTGATGTGAGGGGGCTGGCCAATCAGGCCAGAACGAAATCAAACCGGCCGATTTCGCCGTCACTTGCCGGATGCATATTCATCAAAAGCGCGCTGTCAAACAGGTGATCAAGCTCGTTAAGCGGTTCATCCGGGAAATAGAGCTGGGTGGTCAAGGTTCGGCCATTCGGCGGGGTGATCTTGACGTGGTAGTGCGGGGTGCGTCCGGCATATTCGGCCGGGCGGATGGTATCGAAATAATAGCGCCCCTGGCCGTCAGTGCGTTGATAGCCGCGCATGTTAAAGCCCTGATTGTCGTAACGGCCGTCGGCATCCGCATGCCACAGATCGACAATCGCATTGGCAATCGGCGTGCAGGCCGAGTTCAGCACATAACCCAGCAGGGTCACCGGCGTGCCGCCAGTATCGGTTCGGAAGTTGCGCTTTTCGGGCGGGTTTTCGCTATAGAACGGGCCTTCGGTCATGGCGCGTGTCGGGCCGATATCCTCCCCGCAGGCCGGGGTCGCTGGAAGGGTTCTGTCACTGGCGTAGGAAACCGGTGAAAGAATGGAATTGCCGATAAGTGCCGAGCCTGCAGCAAACCAGCCCTTAAGCGCAGACCTGCGCGACAGACCGGCCAAGTCCAGATCGATGGTCATTGGTTTTGCCTTTTCCCAACCGCGTTTGGGACCGTGTTTTTTTGTTATGAGGTACAGATGTGGTCGCGGCGCGAAACTACAAGGTGAGATGGGCGAAAATTACTTTGATCAACAAAAAAAATGCGCCACCCGTGACGGGATGGCGCGAGGGAAGTCTGGCGCTTCAGGGTTCGGGGCTGCTTCAGGCGGAGTTGTTTTCCTGCTCAGCCGGTTGAGTTTTCGGGGTGTCTGCGTTGGTTGCCGCTGGTTCTGGTGCGGTTGGTGTGTCTGGGGGCGCTGGTGTCGTTGGTGTAGTGGTGTCTTGCTCTGGCTTGCTCGAACTGTCGTTTGGATCGGCTTCAGCTGCGTTTTCCGGTTTATCGCTGTCTTCTGACGACGTGCTGTCTTGGGCCGGATCAGCATCGGCCGTTTTCCCGTCATCGTCGGTTGCCGGTGCCTGGGTGTTCTGCGATGCGGCGGTTTGGGACGCATCGGACGATTGCGTGCCGTCTGAGGATTGCTGCGGATCCGGGGCGGGTTTGGAGGTGTCGCTTGCCTCTGCATCTGCTTGTGCTGCATCTGGTGTTTCAGACGCCGGGGTGGTGTCTGGCTTGACAGCTGCGTCGGGTGCCTTGGCATCTGTGGCCGCAGGCGAAGTTTCCGGGCTCTTATCTGATGGGGACGCGGCCGGATCTTTATCGGTGTTTGCCTCGGTCTTGTCGTTGTCCGGTTTTGCTGCTTCGGCAACTGGTGGTGTCAGGTCAACTGTCGGGGCGGCCGGCGTCTTTTGATCTTCGGGCCGGTCGGGGCGGATCAGGAATTTATTTGACAGCGTGTCCTTGCCGATCAGAAGCGGTTGATCCAGTGGCCCCATTTCCAGAAGGCCGATTTCGACATCACGGATAACGCCGCCCAGCTTGATGCGGGTTTTGATCACAGGGGCGTGCACGGGCGGGGTGCTGGCGCCGGTTTGCACATCGCGAAAGCCCGCAACGGGCAAGGTCAGCTTCCAGACAATGGTGCGCGATTTAAGGCTGCTTTCAGCGGCAGGCGGGGCTTTGATGGTCAGGGAAAAAGATACCGATCCGCTGGCCGTTGCATCTGCCGCGTCGTCACTGCTGCTATCGGAACTGCCGGTATCGTCCTTGTCATCGCCCTCATCATCGACAGTGAGGTCACTGACAAACAGGCAGGTTTGCGGTGCCGCGCCGAGGATCATGGACGGCAGCCCTGAAATCCCCCAGTCAGGCAGGGCGACGGCTTCGTCCGCAAACAGGACGATGCGATTTTTGAGCTGCGCGTCACTGCCAACCGTTCCGCTGGGAGCCGGTTTTTTGTTGGATGCAGCAAGTTGGATCAGGGTTTTGAGCAATATCGGGTTCATGCCACTTAGACGCGGCATGAAACCAGTTGTGATGCGATATTCGCCCGTTCCGATTGCGTCGGAAAACTAGCCCGAAAACTAGCTCGGAAAATGCTTGTTGGTGTTCCAGCCTTCGCACTGTGCGCGGTGGCGCAAAAGGTGGTCGGCAAGCGTGATCGCAGCCATCGCTTCGCCCACCGGAACGCCACGGATACCAACACACGGATCATGGCGACCCTTGGTGACGACATCGACTTCCTTGCCATAGATATCAAGGCTTTTGCGAGGTGTGAGGATCGAGCTGGTCGGCTTGACGGCAAAGCGCACGACAATGTCCTGACCTGATGAAATCCCGCCGAGAATGCCACCGGCATGGTTGGAGCCAAAGACAGGTTTGCCATCTTCGCCCAGACGCATTTCATCGGCATTTTCGATACCGGTCAGTTCGGCGGCCTCGAACCCGTTGCCGATCTCTACCCCCTTGACGGCATTGATCGTCATCATCGCCTTGGCCAGATCGGCATCAAGCTTGTCATACACCGGATCGCCCAGGCCAACCGGAACACCGGAACAGACAACCTCAATCACCGCACCAACCGATGATCCATCCTTGCGCAGGCCATCAAGATATTCTTCGAATACCGGAACGGCTTCGGGATCGGGGCAGAAGAACGGGTTGTTATCAACCTCGGCCCAGTCCCAGTTGGCCCGGTTGATTTCCTTGGTGCCCATTTTGACCAGGGCCGCACGGATTTTGATGTCGTCGCCCAGCACCTTGCGGGCAATTGCACCGGCGGCAACGCGCATGGCGGTTTCGCGGGCCGATGAACGGCCGCCGCCACGATAGTCGCGGGTGCCGTATTTTTCCCAATAGGTGTAATCGGCATGACCCGGGCGGAACTGGTTTTTAATCTCGCCATAATCCTTGGAACGCTGATCGACGTTTTCGATCAGAAGACCAATCGGGGTGCCGGTGGTTTTGCCTTCGAACACGCCCGAAAGGATTTTGACCTGATCAGGTTCGCGGCGCTGGGTGGTAAAGCGCGACTGACCGGGTTTGCGTTTTTCGAGATAATTCTGAATATCGGACTCGGTAAGCTCAAGCAGGGGCGGCACACCATCAACGACACAGCCAATGGCCGGGCCGTGGCTTTCGCCAAAGGTGGTGAAGCGGAAAAGTGTTCCAAAACTGTTGCCAGCCATAACCGATTATCCAGAATTCAAATAATTAAGAGACAAAACGGGCCGCCCATCAGGGCAGCCCGCAAAATCGTATCAGGCCCAGATCAGGATTTCTGGACAGTGATGTCAGGTGCGTCTGCCTGTTTCATGCCAACGGTGTGGTAACCGCAATCGACATGATGGGTTTCGCCCGTAACACCGGTCGAAAGATCCGAAAGGAAATACAGACCCGATCCGCCAACATCATCAAGCGTGACGTTACGGCGCATCGGCGAGTTGTATTCGTTCCATTTCAGGATATAGCGGAAATCGCCAATCCCGGATGCGGCAAGCGTCTTCATCGGGCCCGCCGAAATGGCGTTGACGCGAATGCGATCCGGGCCAAGGTCATTGGCAAGGTATTTCACGCTGGCTTCAAGGGCTGCCTTGGCAACGCCCATGACGTTGTAGTGCGGCATGACCTTTTCTGCGCCGTAATAGGAAAGTGTTAGAAGCGAACCGCCATCGGTCATCAGTTTTTCCGCGCGCTGTGCGATCGCGGTAAAGGAATAGACCGAGATGTTCATTGAAAGCGCAAAGTTTTCCGGCGAGGTGTCGACATAGCGACCACGCAGTTCGTTCTTGTCGGAGAAACCGATGGCATGCACGACAAAGTCAAGCTTGCCCCATTTTTCCTTAAGCGTCTCGAACACGGCATCCATGCTGGCCGCATCGGTCACGTCACATGGCAGAACGATGTTGCTGCCAACGGACTCTGCGAGCGGGCGCACACGTTTTTCAAGGGCTTCGCCCTGGAAGGTAAAGGCGATCTCGGCGCCAGCCGCAGCGGCCGCACGTGCAATGCCCCAGGCAATCGATTTATCGTTGGCGACACCCATAATCAGGCCGCGTTTACCGGCCATAAGGCCCGAAATATTGTCGGTGGACAGGCTCATATTTCCTCTCGTTCCCACGATCTCTCTCTGGCAGGTAGAGGCATTCAAGAAAAGCCGCGACCGGCCCAGAAGGCATTAGACATTTTGCGCATCCTACACAAAGCGCGGCCAAGGTCAATCTGACCTGTCATAATGTGTGCAGGCACGCTATCTTGTTGATCAGGTGCAGTATAACCGGAAAATGCGTGGGGATAAGCGTTTAATGGCCGAAATTCAGAAATTGCTCGCTGATCGAACCGCATTCTGGCGCTATGCCGGTATGCGTTTTGTCCATGACAAATCCATACAACGTGCCGCCGGTTTGTCCTATACGACGCTTTTGGCGATGGTGCCGTTTCTGGCGATTGCACTAACGGTTTTGTCGGCGTTTCCGGTTTTTGATCAGTTCAAGGACCAGATCATGACCGTGGTTCTGAGCAATTTCCTGCCGGAAACCGGCGCGCAGGTCACAGACTATCTTGGCAATTTCTTGCAGAATACCGGACAGATGACGGCGATTGGCACGATCGTGCTTGGCCTGACGGCGGTGATGTTGCTCAGCGCCATCGAAGGGGCGATGAACGATGTGTTTCGCGTGACCAGCCCGCGAAAACTTCTGGCGCGCCTTGTGGTGTTCTGGACACTTTTGACGGTTGGGCCGATGTTGCTGGGCTTGAGCTTGTCACTGGCGTCGTATTTCTTTGCCATGCGATACCTGGTGGGTGGCGAAGCGGTTGCCCAGCATATCGGCCAACTGACATTCTTGGCGCCCTTTGTCCTGTCGGCGGTGGCCTTTTCGTTGCTGTTTATCGGCATGCCGAACCGTTCGGTCGAGATTATTGATGGTGTGGCCGGTGGCGTGGTGGCGGCCGTTTTGTTCGAAAGCCTGAAAAAGGGGTTTGCGTACTATGTCACGACATTTCCGACCTATCAGACGATTTATGGCGCGGTTGCGATTGTGCCCATCTTTTTGTTGTGGATGTATCTGACCTGGATCGTGATCCTTTTGGGCGCGCAGGTGGCAGCCGCGCGGTCCGAATGGCGTGCGGCACGTGCAGCGGGCCAGATCCCTGATCCGCGCGGTGCGGTACCGGGGCATATGGAACGGATTATCGCCGTGCTGCGGGTTTTGGAATATCTGCAAAGTCGTTTCCACGAGGCCGACAAGCCGCCGACCTATCGCAGGATGATGCGCGACGTCAAACTGGGTGGGCGTGATCTGAACTGGGCGTTGGCAGCATTGCGGCGCGAAAAACTGATTGATCGTTCCGAAAATCATCGCTGGCTGCTTTCGGGGGACCTGTCGCGGATTTCGTTGATGGATCTGATGAGCCGCCTTGGCCTGTTTCTGGATTACGACCGGTTGCTGGTTGTGCAGACCGATAGCGGCTGGCCGATTGCCATGCGCGAACGCCTGATCGAACTGGAAGAAAAACGCAAAACGGTTCTGGATGTGAAGGTGGGCGATCTGCTTGATACCCCGCGACCCGAAGACAAAATCCCCGAACAGATCGAGAAAGACCCGGACCACGAGAAACAAGACGATATCAATCAGAAAGATATGACTGACATCATAAGTTAGTCGTTGCGTCAGGGGGCTTTGGCGTGGGTCATTTCCACGCGGATCGGTTCATCGCTGCTGCGCAGGTGCAAATCGCGTTGCGGGAACGGGATTTCGATATTGTGTTCGATGAACGCATCCCAGACATTGAGCAAAACTTCGCTGATGATATTGCCGCGTCCGTTTTGCGGGTCGTTGATCCAGAACCGGATTTCAAGATCGACCGAGTTGTCACCAAAACCGCGCATCAGGGTATTGGGCCCCGGATTGTCCTGCACGCGTGCGCATTTTGCCGCCGCCTCATTACACAGCTTGATCGCAAGGTGGGGATCGCAGTTATAGGAAATGCCGACTGGTACCTTCAGGCGCAGCTTGACGTCCGAGTGGCTCCAGTTTTCGACCTGATTGGTGATCAGGTCTTCGTTCGGGATCAGGAATTCCGTGCCATCGCGGGTTCGAACGGCGGTGTAACGCGCGCCCAGTGATTGAATCCAGCCAAAGGTATCGCCAATCGCAATGACATCGCCGGGCTTGATTGAACGGTCAAGCAACAGGATCACGCCGCTGATCAGGTTGGCGAAAATGCGTTGCAGACCAAAGCCGATCCCGACACCAACCGCACCACCAAATACGGCGAGTGCGGTCAGATCGACACCCATGGTCGACAGCGCAAACAAAACTGCGATCGACAGCAAGACAAGCTTCAGAAGCTTTGCCATCAGGACCTGAACGGACGGGGTCAGGTGATGGACCTTGCGGATGCGTTGTTCAAACAGGCGCGAGGCAAAGGATGCCACCCACAGCAAAACCGCAAGCGAGAGAACGGCTTTGATGATGCCATAGATCGAAATGCGGAACTCGCCGAACTCAATCGCATGCCCGTCAAGGATTGCGATACCTGGTTCCAGCCATCCGACAATGTTGAGTGCCGCCAACGTCCAGGCGACGGTGGCAATGGTGCGTGACCAGACAGGATCATTGACAACGGCGGCGGCCAGACGAATGACAATCCACGCATTCAGAAGGCTTGCCACCAACCGGATGATGTTATGGCGATAGCCAGCCTGAATGGCGATGGCATCAAGCAGCCAGATGGCAATGACAAAGATCAGCGGGAAGGCAAGACTGGGCAGCACCAGCGCAAAGCGTCGAAACCCGGCATAGGGTAAAAGCGGCTTCCAATCCTGCAAACGCGCGAGAAGCGACGCCAGGCGACCTCGCAGCAAAAAGGCCGGGATGGTGGCAAGCAGGCAGGCAGCAATCTGGATCAGGATCGGGACCAGCAGGACATTTGCAGAGATCCAGGCGATTGCCTGTTCAAGCCACTGCAAATAGATGTCCGGATTGCTGAGCTGTTCCATATTGCCCCTGATGATCGGTTTCGTTCTTTGCGACAAAGCCCGTTAAAACAATATGGTAACACGGAACGGGATTAACAGGCACCTTTCAACGCGGGCTCTTTTGCGTGGCCTGATCCCGGGTGCCAACGGGCCAAGAAAAAAGCCGGCGAATGCCGGCTTTGGATTATTGGGTCAACGCGCCTTATAGGGGTGCTTTTCAGACCAGTCCTTGATGAACTCGACCAATTCGTCATCGCGTTCTTCGGGCAGCTTGACCGTCAGGTGAACATATTGATCACCGCGTTTGTTGCCCCGGTCATAGGGGGCACCCTTGCCGCGCAGGCGCAGTTTCGTGCCGCTATTGGCGTTGGCAGGCAGCTTCATATTGACCTTGCCATCGACAATCGGCACTTCGATGGAGCCACCCAGAATGGCCTCAGGCAAGCTGATTGCCAGATCACAATGCAGGTCATTGCCTTCGCGCCGGAAGGTTTTATCCGGATGGACATGCAGCTTGATCAGCGCATCACCGGCCTCGCCACCATTCATGCCAGCCATCCCCTGGCCTTTAAGACGGAGCGTCTGTTCGTTTTCGCTTCCGGGCGGGATGCGGACCTCAAGGCTTTTGCCGCTGGCGAGATTGATGCGCTTTGTCGTGCCAAGGATGGCCTCGGCGAAATCAAGGCTCAGTTCATAGGAGATGTTCGGGCCTTTAACCTTTCTGGGTTTGCGTTCCCCGCCAAAGCCACCGAAACCGCCGCCGCCAGAACGTGCGCGTCCCTTGCCGAAAATTTCGTCAAAGATGTCCTCGGCATTGGCACCGGAAAAGCCGCCGAACGGATCACCGCCGCCAAAGCCGCCACCGGCATGTCCGCCGCCACGGGCAAACGGGCTGGTTTCGCGACCATCGGCGTCGATTTCACCATTGTCGAATTTCTTGCGGCGCTCCGCATCACCGAGAAGGTGATAGGCGCTCGATACCTTTTTGAAGCGTTCTTCGATTTTGGCATCGCCCGGATTGACATCGGGGTGAAGTTCACGCGCCAGTTTGCGATAGGCCTTTTTGATTTCTTCCTGACTGGCGTTTTTGGCAACGCCAAGTGTCTTGTAGGGATCCTGCATTTACTGACCGGTTCCAGAAACTAAAAGCACGTTATGTGATTTGCACGTTGTGTTCATTATTAGATCATGCGCCGCAAAAGATGAACCATTTTGCCGCATCTGATCCGAAACAATGAGATTAAGGCGGGTTTGTCGCCCGAACCGATGACCAGATATGAAAAGGCGGCGCAGATCGCAAGGACCGCACCGCCTGTCATTTCAGATTTTTAGCAAGGCTTAGTTGACAACTTTCCAGCTGCCATCCGGCTGGCGGCAGGCGGTGCCATAAGCCGTTTCTTCCTGACCACCGATCATCACCGTCTGCTGGTATTCGCGGCAATATTCCTGGGTTTTCGGTTCCTGATAGGTGCGGGTCGGGGTCACCGTCCCCTGAACACCGGTATCGGGGTTGTTCCAAGTGGTGGTTTGACCTGTCGGGGTGGCTTCCAGCGTGCGCTGGGTGCTTTTTGCCATGATGGCGCGGTCGGCATTGTCAAGCGACTTGCCGACTTCGCTGCCTATAAAGGCGCCGGCAAGCGTACCAAGCGCAACACCGACAAGCTGGCCACTGCCCTTGCCGAACTGCGCGCCTGCGACGGCACCACCGACGGCACCAAGAAGTGTGCCGGCCGTTTGCTTCTGACCCTGATCTTGGGCGCAGCCAGCGATAAAGGCGGTCATGACCACCGGGATAACGATCTGACGGAATTTCATGTTTAATTTGCCCATCTTGTCTTTACAGTCCCAACCGATATTCTTTGGGTATATATATTGATCCAACGTTGTTGCTGCCACCGTAGTTCCGAAATATGTCGTCCTGACGGCAACAAATTTAATCAGCCAAAGGAAATCCTTTCGCAATGAACGAGAAAAATGCGCCAAAAATTGGGCATGAACCCCACGATGCCCCGTTCGACATGTTCGAAACCTGGTTTGCGGAGGCAAAAAAGGTCGAGACTGCCTATCCGGATGCGATGACGCTTGCGACTGCCGATGCGCAAGGTCGCCCGTCGGCGCGCATTGTGCTGCTTAAGGGTTTTGATCCGCGCGGATTTGTTTTCTATACCAACTATGAAAGCCGCAAGGGCGACCAGTTGGCCGAGAACGGTTTTGCTGCCCTGTGTTTCCACTGGAAGACGCTTGAAAAGTGCGTGCGTATCGAGGGCAAGGTTGCCAAGGTCGATGCCACCGAGTCAGATGAATATTTTGCATCCCGCCCGCGTGGCAGCCAGTTGGGGGCCTGGGCATCCATTCAGTCGCGCCCGATGAGTGGCCGTTTTGATCTTGAAAAACGGGTTGCGGAATTCACCGCCAAATTTGGTCTTGGCAAGGTGCCGCGTCCGGAACATTGGGGCGGTTATCGCCTTGTCCCGGATCGGATCGAGTTCTGGGCAGAGGGCAAATTCCGCCTGCATGACCGCAAGCTGTTTACCCGCGATGACGCCGATAGCGGCTGGGATACGCAAAAGCTGTTTCCGTAAGGAAGCCACGAGACTCCGAAACGCAAAAAACGCACAAGGGATCACGCCTTGTGCGTTTTTGTATTTTGGATCGGTGTGCCTTAGACTGCGGGTTCTGGCGGGCAGAAGGTGTCCTGCAGCACAGCGATGATCTTCATGATGTCCGGATTGGCCAGCGAATAATAGATTGTTTGCGCATCACGGCGGGTTTTTACAAGCCCTTCGCGGCGTAGGCGTGCAAGGTGCTGTGACAGGGCGGATTGTTTGATGCCCAGTTCATTTTCCAGCGTGCCAACGGATTTTTCCGTGTCGCCGAGAGAGCACAAAATAAGCAGACGCCACTCATTGCCGAGCGTTTTGAGAAATTCTGCAGCTTCACGTGCATTCTCGTGCAGTGCCGTATAGTCCATCCGCGAGTAACCCCGTTCTTAACTCTGCACACCAGGTCGCATTTTTGCTTTGAATGCCCGGTATCCTACCCAAGAGAATAATATCTCGATCTTTAAAGCGTCATCGTAATCGTTGGCATTCATGTTACAATCATTTTGTGCACGGTCGATTGAGAAAAACCGATCTGGCACCAACCACCGACACCAACAAAGTATAAGAATAATAATAACTTTCGCAAATTTTTGATCTTGAACAAAGAAAGCTGGGGCAAAAGACCTCAGACTGCTTGGCAGTAAAGGCATCATCAGTCGGTATTTCAGGCAGGTTCAATGACCTGTTCGACAGGCGGGAGTAGTTAACATGGCAATTCGCACCATTCTGGCACCGGTAGCAGGTACGGCAATCGACAAACGTGTGATGGCGACGGCCTTTAAGCTGGCCAAGTCGTTCAACGCGCATCTTGAGGCGCTTTTTGTTGCGGCCGAACCACAAGACGCCATTCCGATTGTTGGCGAAGGCATGTCAGGCCTGATTATCGAAGAAATGATCCAGGCCGCCACCACCGAGACCGAAAAGCGCGAAGCCAGCGGCAAGGCATCCTTTGCCGCCGCCGTTAAAGAGGCCGGCATTGAAGAGTCCAACACACCGAGCGCAGACGCCAAGCCAACTTGCGCCTGGCGCAAGGATAGCGGGCGCGAAGACGAAACAGTGGCGCGGCGCGGGCGTCTTTTTGATCTGGTGGTGATTGGCCGGGATCCCAAGGAAGCCTCCGCATCGCTGACCTTTGATGCGGCCCTGATGGAAACCGGACGTCCGATCCTGGTGGCACCTGAAGTAACCCCGGCGACCATCGGTGAAAAAGTCATGATCGCCTGGAATGGTGGGATCGAGGCCGCGCGCGCGGTCACATCCGCAATGCCGATGTTGCGCAATGCCAAGGAAGTCACGATTGTCAGTGTCGGCGAGGTTCCCTATGGCCGTGCGTGCGCCAAGGCGCTGGCCGAACAGTTCAGCTGGCACGGAGTCGATGCGGCTGTGGTTGAAAGCACGGAAACCGGACAGGTTGCTAATACCTTGATTTCCGAGGCAGAAAAATGCGGTGCCGATACCATTGTTCTGGGGGCATACAGCCATTCACGCTTCAAGGAGATGATCCTTGGCGGTGTGACGCAGGATATGTTGGCAAAATGTGCCTTGCCGCTTTGGATAATGCACTAAGGCAAGGGGCTGCTTAAGAGCCTGATATCGCGAAATTATGTTACCTAACCGATGGTATATGACTGAAAAGGCGCATTTTTTATGCGCCTTTTTTTGTTGCGTTGCGGGATAAATAGGCACAGGGTTACAGAAATAAGAATGTGACGAAACCCCATCGGGGGCAGTACTGCCCCTAAACGAGGTGTTTCGCATTGTGGGAAATCAACGTCTGACAGGGGAAAACCCATGTTGTCATTGCGCGATATCATCGATTTCGCTTCGATGTCCGAAGACCTGGCACAGGAACTTAACAATCCGAATGTTGGTGTGCCTGATCTTGCTGCGTTGCTGTCTGGTCAAGCTGGCGGTGCGTTGCAGTCATGCAATGCAGCACCATGTGCCGCCAACGACGTTGACAGCGACTGATCATCTTATTCGGAATTACGGACTGATTGGGCCAGACAGGCTGCATGCCTGCCCGAACAGCCTATTTTGAAAACAGATCAATCTGGTTTGTTTTCTCATCCGCATCCGTATTCGGATCTGTTTTCGGGCGATCCGACCTTTCTTCCTGCCATGACAGAACATGATCGGGCAGCGGGCCCAGTATGTACCCAAGATCTTCGAACGCCATGTGCGGATCAAGCCAGGACGCCAGATGGTTCGGGCCGATCACAGCCGGCATCCGGTTGTGAATATGGGCGATTGAGCCCGATGGCGCGCAGGTGATGATGGTGGCTTCGCGCCCGTTTTCGAGGCCCGCAAACAGAAACGGTTGATGATCGGGTAGGGTGATGCGGTTCTTGTGCTTTGCCGTGCCGTCCTTGCGCCATTCATACCAACCGCTTGCCGGGATCAGGCAGCGGCGGTTCAAAAGTGGTCGGAAGGTTGGCTTTTCGGTCAGGGTTTCGGCGCGCGCATTGATCATAGGGCTGTTCATGCCCGGGATGCTCAGCCCCCAGTATCGAATGGCGGCCTTTTGATGCGGCAGAATGACGGCTATCGGATCGGTCGGCCGACGCGTACCGGTCAGGCTGTCGAAGGCGGCGTCTTCGTCCTCGTCATCGGGTCCGTTGCGATTGAACCCGTCGGGCAATGGCATGCGAATGATATCTTCCATTTCCAGGCCAAGCTGAACCTGAAAGGCGCGGATATCGCTGTTAAGATCAAAGCGGCTGCACATGGTCTTACCCATCTTTACAATGGCGAAAACATAGCCTGTTTCGCATCCCTTGCCAAATGCCTGTAGGGCAGCCTATATCGCGACGGTAACTGTAGAAAAATCTTACAGTACAAGGCTTTTCCTTCGATGGCGGGGCCTGTGGTGCTATAAGAAAACCAGCAAAATTCTGTTTGCCTGCATATCTTGTGAAGTGAGTACACCAATGAGCAGCAATGCCCCGAAAACAGTCGTTCTGACAGGTGCCAGTCGTGGCATCGGCCATGTTACGGTTGGATATTTTGCCAAGCGCGGCTGGCGGGTGATTTGCTGTTCACGCGAAGCCCCGCCGCCGAGCTGCCCACGCGATCCGGCGTTGGGCATTCACATCCGTGCCGATCTTTCCAAACCGGCAGAGGTCGAAGCCTTTATTGCCGAGGCGAACGAAGTTCTGGGCGATGATCCGTTGCATGCCCTGATCAACAATGCCGGTGTGTCGCCCAAGACCCCCTATAAGGAACGGCTTGGTTGTCTGAATGGTGATATTGCTGCCTGGCGCGATGTGTTTGAGCTGAACTTCTTTACGCCACTCACACTTTCGCGCGGGTTTGCATCAGCACTGCATCGGGGCAAGGGGGCGATTTGCAACATTACCTCGATCGCGGGGCATTATGTCCATCCGTTTGCCGGATCGGCCTATTCGACGTCAAAGGCAGCGCTTTCGGGGCTAACGCGTGAAATGGCCGTTGAATTTGCCGAACTTGGGGTGCGGGTCAATGCGGTTGCCCCGGGCGAAATCAAGACCGACATGATATCCCCGGAATATGAGGCGCTTGTGCCGCGCATTCCGATGAACCGGATGGGAACACCCGAAGACGTGGCGGCCGCGGTGCACTATCTGGTGGGGGATGACAGTACCTATGTCACCGGCACAGAGATTTTTGTCACCGGTGGGCAGCATCTGTACTGATCGACAGACCGGGACTGGATGACTTCTTAGCTGTCAGCCTTGACGTAAAAGGCCGGATCGTATTCGACCAAACCCGCCGGGATTTCATCAACCAATGGGCGTGCCATGAAATATTCATCGGGCACGCCTTCAAGTTTCAGATCGGGCAGGGGCGCAAAGCCAAACCGGCCATAATAATCCGGCTCCCCCAGCACGACACAGCCATGGGCATCATCGGCGCGCAAATGGCGGATGCCGCTTTGGATCAGTTCGGAGCCAATGCCCAAGCCTTGGCGATCCGGCGTGACCGCAACCGGACCCAGGCCAAACCAACCACAGGCTTTGCCATCGATTTTTACCGGTGAAAACGCGATGCAGCCAACAATTTCATCGTCCTGTTCCGCGATCAGGGAAAGGGTAAGTTGACCACTTTTTCGGAGCGCATCGACGATCAAATGTTCGGTCTGCTGACTGTGGGGTGCAGTTGCGAAGGCACCATCCAGCAACGCGTGAATCGCCGCGATATCTTTTTCGGTTTCTTCACGTATCAACATTTTCCGTCCCTGCCTGTGACGTTGGACCTGCTTCCTGCGGGCCATCCATCACGACTATAACGGGAAAACGGTTTACGCTGAAAGGCTTTTAAGCCAGTCGCGTTTTTGCTCCAGGCGTTTGACTTCCATTTCGAGCCAACTGGTGAAGTTTTCGGCCTCGTTTGCATGCTCGTCCCGCAGGGCCAGCACGCGTTCGAGATCAAGTTCGCAGACGTCTTGCAGGATTTCGATCTGTTCAGTGCGGATGTCATGATCAAGCAGATGCAGGAACCGCATCTTGAGCGCCATGATCAGGCGGGAAAGCTCGCCCGATGTATCACGCACATTGCCCTGCATCAGTTCGATGAACTTCTTGTGCCCGGCATCGGTCAGGCTCAATTGCGCGTCAGATAACCCGCCGCTTGCGGTATCTTCCTTGACCAGCCCTTCAAGTTTAAGCAGTTGAAGCGAACTTCCCATCATATCCAGGGACGGCCCCATGATGTGCGACATGAAATGGCGCACCTCGTTGGCCAGATCGCCATAGCTGATCGGCTTTTCGGAAAGGGCAAGGGTGCCAAGTGCGCACAGGCGAAGACATTCTTTGGGGAGCAAGGTTTTATCCGAATACATGGGCGGTCCCTGTTTGATGACAGGTCCGACATTAACGCGAACGGTTCTTAATTGCAAAGTATTATCTATACCGACGCGAAACCGGCAAGACAGCCTCAATATAGGACGCCGCCCGGTGAAAGCAAATGGCCGAACATCATTGTTCCCGGCAGCAGGCCATTACATGGGGCGGATCATCAAAAAGGCCGGGGCATTTGCCACCGGCCTTTTGATTTTCTGACTACCAAGTGGGTCAGGCGACTTTGGAAATACCCAGTTTGCTCCAGACCGACAGGAGCGAGTCGATCAGATGATCGACCAATTCGTCATTGTGCAGCGGGCCCGGCGTAAAGCGCAGGCGTTCGGTGCCGCGCGGGACGGTCGGATAGTTGATCGGCTGGACATAGATGTCATGTTCGAACAACAGACGGTCGCTGGCTTCCTTGCACATGGAAGGATCGCCGACCATCAGGGGAACGATATGACTTGGCGCGTCCATGACCGGCAGGTCGACTGCGCGCATGCGTGCACGCAGGGTATCGGCGCGTTCCTTTTGGGCAAGGCGTTCGACATTGCATTCTTTCAGGTGGCGCACAGCGGCAAGCGCACCCGCCGCGATGCTTGGCGGATGGGAACTGGTAAAGATAAAGCCATTACCGAAGCTGCGAACGAAATCGACGATTTCCGGTTTGGCCGCGATATAGCCACCAATCACGCCAAAGGCCTTGGCAAGCGTGCCCTGGATGATGTCGACGCGGTGCATGACGCCATCACGTTCGGCAACACCGCCGCCGCGCGGGCCATACATGCCAACCGCATGAACTTCGTCCAGATAGGAAAGCGCGTTGTATTTTTCGCAAAGATCAAGGACCTGACTGATCGGTGCGATGTCGCCATCCATCGAATAGACAGACTCGAACGCGACGATCTTCGCGCGCTGCGGCCCGAGATCCTTGAGGATTTCTTCAAGATGGGCGACGTCGTTATGTTTCCAGATGCGGCGCTCCGCCTTGGAATGGCGCATGCCTTCGATCATGGAATTGTGGTTTTCGGAGTCGGAAATGATCACGCAATCCGGGAGCTTCGATCCCAGTGTTGACAGCGTCGTCCAGTTCGCGACATAGCCCGAGGTCATCAGAAGGGCGGCTTCCTTGCCATGCAGATCGGCGAGCTCCCGCTCAAGCGCGACATGCAGATGGTTGGAACCGGAAATATTGCGCGTGCCACCCGCACCGCCACCCTGACCGGTGATGGCGTTCTGCATGGCTTCAAGCACCTTGGGGTGTTGGCCCATGCCAAGATAATCGTTCGAGCACCACACGGTGATTTCACGCGGGGCTTCGCCGTTATCGGGGTGATAGAGCGCCTTGGGGAATTTTCCGACAATACGTTCGAGATTGGCGAATACACGATAGCGGCCCTCAGCCTTGAGGCCGGACAGCGCATCTTTGAAGAAGGTGTTGTAATTCATACTTGTTTCTTTCGCCTGTCTCTTTGCAGTGTCACGGACTTTGTATCTGGTCGTGGCATCACAAAGCTCTGGTCTCGTCCAGATCAGCGACCTGATTCTGGACATATCCTCCGGTTCGACCGGGTCTTTATGGTTCCCTTATCAACCATGAAGGCGGATACGGCATTGACCCTTGTCAAAAATTAAAGCGATTCCAGTCTTGTTTGGAACCATCAGATCAGAGAAGGCGATCCATCTCTCTTGTGTCGATCTCTTTTCGGAGCAAGCTCCGTTTTGTCTTAAGACCCAATTTGGCCTCGTTGGCGTCATTTGGCAAGGATTCGAAAAGCTTTTGCGCCACAATTAAATCGTTTTCATCCATCGGAAAAATCAATCATGACAGAAATTACATATGATTTTCAATATGTATTAATGTTGATGATCAGATAAATTTGCCAGTAATTTTTGGATTTGGTGACGGAGATAGAAGCGGATTTCTTGATTTTTCCGTGACTAGACAAGGGATTAGTCCGTGTACGATTGCCTGTCTGCAAGCTCGTAATCGGCAAAGCCAATAAAAAACCGGCCGAAAGTTCCGGCCGGTTTTTGGGAATGCGGAATGTTGTTGCCTAGTGTGACATCAGGACCGGAACGGTCATGTGACGCAGCAGGTGTTGGGTGACGCCACCAAGCATCAGTTCACGCAGGCGCGGACGGCCATAGGCGCCGCACACCATCAGATCGATGCTTTCATCGGCTGCGCGCGACAGAATAAGGTCGCCAACACTGATGCCCGATGCATTCATGCTTTCTTTCTTGGCATTCACGCCATGGCATTTCAGACGTTCGCCGATATCGACACCCGGAACCGGCATGGTATCGCGGGCACCCTTGTTCGGGTCAGCACAGAGAACCAGAACGGATTTTGCGGCCTCGAGGAACGGCATGCTGTCATTCATCGCGCGCACGGCTTCGCGATAGGGCTTCCAGGCGACCATGACGCGATCACCGATGGTATCAAACTTGCCGACATAGGGCACAAGCAGAACCGGCGCACCGGCGGTCAGGATGACTTTGTCCGGCATTTCCGAGACAGAGCACGGATCGGAGCTTTCCGGGTCGTGCTGGCCCAGAACCGTCAGATCATGATGGCGGGCATACATCGCGGTGGTATCGGCAATTTCGGACGCCGGGCAGGAGGTTTCCTGCCAGCTGAAAGCAACACCGGCCGCATTGCAGGTTTCTTCAAACTGGGTGCGTGCAGCCTTTGCGGTTTCAGCCATCGCAGATCGCTGCTGATTGATGATTTCCTCGGTGATCTGGACTTCCATGAAGCGCGGAATTTCAGGATAGGGCAGCAGGAAAAGACCGGTAAGGTGCGCGTCCTGCGCCTTGGCAACTTTCAACGCAACAGAAAGGCGTTCCTTGCAGGCAGCTGAGGTGTCGATATGAACAAGAATATCCCGATACATGATCCGATCTCCATTCGGTAGGTGGCGTGGGGCTGACCCGAAATCTGTCAAATTGCCCTTGGCCTTAATGTCTGTGGCTACCCTATCGTCGTCTCGGGATGGTTTCTTTGCTCTATCTCAAATTAAATTATTCCAAGTTGTAATTTCGGGCCAAGTATCACCCGTCCGCACCCGGTTCGGTCATCGGGATGGTTTTTTCCATGGTCGGAATGTCACCGCCAGCCGGAACGCCTGTGGTGGCAGGGGGCGTGACGGGGGCAGGTGACATCGGTGCGCTGTCGTTCATCGCGGGCATGGCGGGCATCGCCGGGTCATCGGTCGGAACACTGGTTGGCATCTGCATTGTGTCGCCTGACATCATCGAAAGCGTCTTGTGCAATTGCTGGGATAATGTGCTCCAATTGGTTTGAAGCGTTGTGCAGGCTGCGGCATCGCCGGACTGAACACAGCGCTGCGCCATGCGATCAAGAATGCCGAGCGCAATACGGGCTTCGTCGATCTGCTTTTGGCGCATTTCATCCATCGCCTTGCGATTGGGATCGTCCATCATGACCAGATTGTCATTTTCCCCCGCAGACGCAGAGCCCGTCATGGTGGCCGGTGATGCCGGGCGGGTATTCTGGGCTGGTGCCCCCCACGGGGTAACGATGGTGTCGGAGCTGTTGGACATCGTGACCGGTTCTTCGACCGGGGCCATGCACCCCGACAGGGCAAGGCCCAGTCCGATTGCGGGCAGGCATTTGACAATCTTGCGCATCGACATGCGTTGTTCCTCCGACCGGTGGCGGGCGCGCCTTGGTCACGTCAGTTTGTTGTCCCGAACTCTGCCACAGTCGCTGCTATGACTTTGCTTTTGCTTGCGAACATATTGAACGTCGTTGCGGAGTCTGTCCAGTCCGGGCACGTGCACCGCCAGCGAATGCAATCAGACGGTAATATCGAACTTTCGTCACGTTCACAGTTCTTTGCCCGGCGAAAGCCGCGGTTCGTCTTTCAATGATTTGGCGATCCATCGCATGGTTTCGCGGATGCGCGAAATGTTGCGCAAATCAGGGTGGGTTAAAACCCAAAGCTTGTTTGCGGGTATTTCCGGCAAAGGCGCAAGCAACCGCAAACCCGGAAGGGCAAGGTCGGATGGTAAACAGGCCAGGCCGCATCCGGCACGCACCAGATGCGCCATCGCGATCAGATCATCGGTTTGCTGTTTATTCGGCGTGCGGCGGTTCGCATCGAGCCATTTATAAGGTGCGTAGCTTGCCAGTGTTCCCGACGCACCGATGAAGGGCTCCGCCAGCAGGTCATCAAGCTTTGCAGGCTGATATCGGTCGGCGGCACCATAGATGCCCCATTCCAGAGTGCGGATTTCCTTGCCAACAAGATGTTCGGGCGGGTTGGCCGCAACCCGCACGGCAATATCGGCATATCGCTGTGTCATGTTGAATTCGAGGTTGCTGGCAAGCAGTTCGATCTGAATATCAGGCCATTGATCCTGAAAGCAGGCGAGATGGTCTGGCAAAAAGAAATAGGAAAAACTGGTCGGTGCGGTGATGCGCACCAAACCGGCCGGTGCGGCGTCTGTCCCCGCAATGGTGGTGTTGATGACATCAAAGCTGTTCATGATCTGACGGGCGGGAACAAGCATTTCTGTCCCGGCATCGGTCAGGCTGTATTGGCCACGGATGCGATCAAAAAGCCGCGTACCTGCCTGTTCCTCCAGCGCATGAATATGGCGAAACACCGTGGTGTTGCTAACCCGGATTTTCTGCGCGGCCAATTCAAGCGACCCTGTTTCTGCGATGGCGAGAAACGACTTGATATAGTTCCAGTCCAATCGGTGCTCCGTTTCAAATTTGCAATCAGATACTACAAAATTGCCTGTGTATTGCAAAATTGAAATTCCGTACGGTGTCGGTATCAAGGAATTCACCTTCATATGTCAGGAAAGAAAACATGATCGGATACACATCACTCGGCACCAATGATCTATCCCGTTCGGGCGCGTTTTATGACGCATTGCTTGCCGATTTTGGGGCGCAGCGCGTCTTTGAACAGCCGGACTTTATCGTCTGGAGTGCCGGCGAAAACAGCCCGGCATTTTCGGTGCATGTTCCGTTTGACGGGAATGCGGCAACGGTTGGAAACGGCACAATGATCGCCCTTTCAGCAGCGTCACGTGATCAGGTCGATGCGCTGTATAAAAAGGCGATCTCGCTTGGTGCATCGTCGGAAGGTGAGCCGGGTCAACGCCATGAAAACGGGTTTTACGCGGCCTACTTCCGCGATCCCGATGGTAACAAACTCA
This sequence comes from Thalassospira sp. CA1, assembly GCF_059052855.1. NCBI lineage: Bacteria > Pseudomonadati > Pseudomonadota > Alphaproteobacteria > Rhodospirillales > Thalassospiraceae > Thalassospira > Thalassospira sp. CA1. The sequence continues at coordinate 44,070 of NZ_JBZCIA010000010.1, read as the reverse complement.
ACATCCATCATATGGGCTAAGGCGATGATTGGTTGTGATGCGGCGGGGGAGTGGAGCTGATGTCATCATATCATTTGATCGGTCACCGGCTTTGCCCCTATGTCCAGCGTGTGGCGATGGTTCTGGCGCAAAATGGCATAGCCCATAAACGCACCGACATTGCCCTTGATGCCAAACCCGAGTGGTTTCTGGCACTAAGCCCGACCGGCAATGTTCCTGTTCTGGTGGTTGATGATGAGCGTACCTTGTTTGAGGCCGCCGCCATCTGCCAATACCTTGAGGCAATAACGGGTAAAAACCCGTGTGGGGCGGATGCCTATGACCTTGCCTTGGCGCAGGCGGTGATTGCGATTGGCGATAAGTTATTATCCCTTACCGCGGATCTGATTTATCGCGATCTGTCTGAAAGCAGTGTGGATGCGACGATGCATCAGATCCACAAGCAAATGTCGATTGTGTCGGATCTGATGTCGCCACAGGCCTTGGACGCGGACAGAGAGCTTTCGATGCTCGATATCGTTTTTGCGACGGTTTTTCGGCCTTTCGCCCTGATCGCGGTCGGGCTGAACCGGGATCTGTTTGCCGGTTTTCCCGGGTTACGAGGCTGGGCAAGCGATTTGGCCAAGCACAAGACAGTCCGAAACGCGGTGCCCGCCACCTATTATCGGGAACTGCATGAATTCATCGCGTGCAAGGACGGGTATCTGGCAAACCGTTTACGCATGATACCGCAAGACAACATCGCGCTTGCGCTTTGATGCGCAATAAAGGCAATAAAAAACGCCCGCTTGGTTGAACCTGCGGGCGTTTTGTTTTTTGGGCTTGTTGCAGCTTAGTCGTGCTTGCCGCCATTGGCCTTTGACCAGCCGATCGGGTCGTTCAGGAAGGAACGCACGCCTTCGATGGCATCCTTGCTGAAATATTCGCCTTCTTCGGCAACGGCGAGGACATCGGCCCAGGTTGCAAGGTAATGCATTTCGATGTCGTCCTTGCGCAGTTCGTCAAGCGCGCCTTCGAAGATGTCATAGAAGAAGACAACAAAGGCATGTTTGCACTCGGCACCGGCTTCGCGGATGGCGTTGACGAAGTTGACCTTTGATGCGCCGTCGGTGGCAAGGTCTTCGACCAGAAGAACGCGCTGTCCTTCGTGGATATCGCCTTCGATGCGCGCCTTGCGGCCAAAGCCCTTGGGCTTTTTGCGGACATACTGCATCGGCAGGTCAAGCGCATCGGCAAGCCATGCGGAATAGGGGATACCAGCTGTTTCACCACCAGCAACCGCGTCAAAGGCCTCGTAGCCAGCCGCATCAGAAACCTGACGGGCGGCGAGTTCAATCACCTTGCGGCGGGCGCGCGGGAAGGAAATCAGTTTGCGGCAATCGATGTAAACCGGGCTGGCCCAGCCGGATGTCAGGATATAGGCCTCTTCCGGGCGGAAATTCACAGCCCCGATATCCAGCAAAATCTTGGCGACAGTTTTGGCAGCATAGGTGCAATGCGCGGTCGGTTTTTCAGTGGTCATGGCGGCTATACCTTCTCCGGATCGACTATTTGCCGACCTCTTAGCGCTTTTGGCCGAAAAGCGCAAAGAAAAGCCGCTGACCGTTTGGTCAGGTTTCTTTGTGGTTTCTGTTGCCCGAGCAAGGGGCTTCAGGTGGGGTTCTGTCGTCATTATGATGATACATAATGCACCAGTAGTGATATCTGAGATATCATAATTGAAGTTATAAGGTGAATTTGTTACATCTGGAGTTTGATGATCTGCCTGTTGGAAGGGTGACTTGATGATTACAGCCGGACAGATGCGGGCCGCGCGGGCCCTTTTGGGGATTGACCAGAAAATGCTGGCAGAAATGTCAGGCGTCTCGGTTCCGACCATTCAGCGCATGGAAGCCAGTCAGGGCAATGTACGAGGAGTCGTAGATACCCTTTCAAAGGTGGTTGAGGCGCTTGACCGTGCAGGTATCGAGCTTATTGGCGAACAGGTTCCGAGTATGGGCGCCGGTCGGGGTGTTCGGCTGAAGGAAGCGGAAACCCGACAATCGAGAAACGATTAGCGTGCAGTCAAAAATGCCGGTTCGTGCAGTCGCCAAATTTGGTGACTGCTGATCGGTAAGGATCTGTGTCATCCCGGCCCGGCCGGGGAATTGATGTGTGCAATCACCCAATGAGGGTGCCAAGCAAAATGAAGCCAGAAAATCCAGAGAAGAGCCGGTATCCCAAGCCGGATTTTGTCGAACTGTTTACACCGAAACTGATCACCGTTCTGCGTGAAGGGTATGGTCTTGCCCAATTGCGCGCAGATGCGATTGCCGGGCTGACGGTCGCCATCGTTGCCTTGCCGTTGTCGATGGCGATTGCAATTGCATCCGGGGCGACACCCGCACAAGGCCTTTATACCGCGATTATTGGCGGGATACTGGTCTCGCTTCTGGGCGGGAGCCGGTTTCAGATCGGGGGGCCGGCGGGTGCCTTCATTGTACTGGTCGCGGCCACCGTTCAGGCGCACGGCATGGATGGCTTGTTGCTGGCAACGATCATGGCGGGCGCGCTTCTGGTTTTAATCGGCCTTTTCAGGCTGGGCACCTATATCAAGTTTATTCCCTATCCTGTGACGGTTGGATTTACCGCCGGAATTGCCTTCATCATCTTTGCCAGCCAGATCAAGGATCTGCTTGGACTTGATCTTGGTGGTCCGGAGCCGGGACCGTTTCTTGAAAAGCTGCCGGTTATTTGGGCCGCATTGCCGAGTATGGATCTTGCGACCGTGATGTTGTCAGGGTCGACTATTCTGGTGATTGTCGGGCTTAAATATGTTCGCCCGCATTGGCCGGGTATGCTGATTGCCGTGGTCGGTGCCGCGTTGATAACGGCTGTGTTTGATCTTCCGGTTGCGACGATCGGCAGTATTTACGGCGGCATTCCAAGCAGTTTTCCAATGCCATCCTTGCCCGAAATCGGTTTTGCCAAGGCGCAGGCCGTGCTGCCAAACGCCATTGCCTTTGCGCTTTTGGGGGCGATTGAGTCACTGCTGTCTGCTGTGGTGGCCGATGGCATGACGGGGCGTCGTCACAGATCAAACTGCGAACTGGTGGCACAGGGCATTGCAAACGTTGCCTCGGGCCTGTTCGGGGGCATTTGCGTTACCGGCACAATCGCGCGCACAGCAACCAATGTGCGGTCCAAGGCACACGGTCCGATCGCCGGAATTTTGCACGGCGTATTTCTGTTACTGTTCATTCTGATTGCGGCCCCCTTGGCGGGGTTCATTCCCTTGGCATGCCTTGCCGGTCTGTTGGCAACCGTTGCCTGGAACATGATCGAAAAGCACGCCATCGTTACCTTGCTGCGATCATCGCGCGGTGATGCGGCGGTTTTGCTGACAACGTTGCTTCTGACCGTGTTTCGCGATCTGCTTGAGGCGATTGTTGTCGGGTTTGCGTTGGGATCGGTTCTGTTTATCCGTCGTATGTCACGCATGGCCGATATCGAAAGTGCCACACCTTTTGTTGCCGAGGACCGGGCGGATAATCAGGTTGTCTTGATGGCATCGGACCCCGTATCGGCCGGTGATCCCGACATTGTTGTTTACCGAATTTCCGGCGTCTTTTTCTTTGGGGCGACGGCGGCCTTCGGATCGGTGCTGGATCGGATCGGTGATACGCGCCGTGCGCTGGTTGTTGATTTTTCAGCCGTGCCTTTTCTTGATTCGACGGCCGCCAATACGCTGGCGAGTTTGGTTCAAAAAGTGCGCAGCCGGGGCGGGCTGATTGTCTTTAGCGGCACGAAACACGATATCCGGCGCGATTTGTTTGTGCACGGGATGAAGCCGCCAGCAATCCATTATGAGGCCGATGTTGAACAGGCTGTCAAATGGCTGGGCGAAAAGCTTGGCACGTTGCGGGATTAACCGCAGTCGGACGCAGCCAATTGGTCTTTTGTTGGCAAAACAGCATTTTGGGTTTATTCGGTATCGTTATGCCGATTTAAGCTGTGCCCAAACAGCAAGCCCCAAAAGGAAATGCCATGACTGATCAGACCGGACTGAATGTCACCATTGATGATCGCGTTGCCACCATCACGATCTGTCAGCCGGAACGCAAGAACGCCCTGACCAAACCGATGTGGGGTGCGTTGGCGACGATTGTCCACGAATTGTCGGATGATCTTGATCTGCGTTGCGTTATTATTCGCGGTGGCGAAGGGGCCGGTTTTGGTGCCGGGGCAGATATCCATGAGTTCGTGCGTGAACGGTCCGGGTTCGAGAAAGCACGCGATTACGGCATGCTGCATGCTGAGGCGCTTCAGACCATTCAGAACTGCACCCATCCGGTGATTGCTGCAATTGATGGCCCGTGCATGGGGGCGTCTTTCGTGCTGGCAGCTGCGTGCGACATGCGCATTGCCGCCGATAACGCAAAATTCGCTGTACCGCCGATGAAGTTGGGCGCGACACTTGGCTATCCCGAGCTTGAAATCATGCTTGATCTGCTGGGCGAGGCGGCTTTGTTTGAAATCCTGCTTGAAGGGCAGGTGTTTGACGTCGTCCGGGCGCGCGAGATCGGTTTTATCGCCCGTCACGTTGCACTCGAAGTGTTTGACGAAGAAGTCGACACGACGGGCAAACGCATTGCCGGTGGTGCGCCACTGACGCAGCGGGCGCACAAAAGCATGCTGAACCGTCTGCGACAGGGCGGCTCAATCGACATGCATGAATTTGATGAAGGCTACCGCGCCTTTGAAAGTGCGGATTTCAAGGAAGGCTACACCGCGTTTCTTGAAAAACGCAAACCGGTCTTCACCGGGAAATAGGCAGAGAGGACTTTAACAGTCGGCATGTTAAAGTCCCAAATCCGGTGTCAACGGCACGTCGGTGATGCCGTAATCAATGCCCATCTTGTGCAATTCGCTGGTGATCTGGGAACGGTGATGGGTTTGGTGATTGAAAAATTGCACCAAAAATAGCGGGCGGGGCAGGTTGCGCGTAATGCCGTCGACCCCGGTGAATTCGCGATATCCATCCTGCCAGTCACGATCGTCTGACGCGACAAATACCTCGATCTCGGCATCAAGATCGCGGCGGATTTGGCGCAACTCATTAAAATCATCGGCGACCTGCGTGTGGGCATCATAGACCGGGGCTTCGCCGGTTTTCATGATGCTGAGAATACGACGGTCGATATGCACCAGATGATTAAGGGTGGCATTGATCGACTTAAAGAACATGCCGCGATCACGACGGCGTTCTTCGTCGCCAATCTGATGGCAAAGATCATAAAGCACGTTGTTCTGCCACGTGTTGTATTTGGCCATTGCGCAGCCATAGTCGTCAAATGTCATCCGGGCCATTGAAGATATCCTGAAATGAGTGGTGGCGGGGTCGGTGTGATCAGCAGCTTGATCAGGTGGGGGATTCTGTCTGTTTGGCGTCGGCCATAAAATGGACCATCAGATTGGCAAAAATCGCAAAGCCCAGCATTGATACGGTCAGTGGCAACAATGTGTTGTCATGAAAATGACCGATGACGATGCCTGCAACCGCGCCGGTGGCGAACTGGATCGTTCCCAAAAGGGCCGTCGCCGTACCGCCGATATACGGGAAGTACTGCATGAAGGATGCCGTGGCATTCGGGGCCGTCAGACCGATCAGGCCGACCGAGAACATGATGAACGGCACCACCGTCCACAAGCTTGGCTCAAACACATTTGTCGCAATGAACAGGCCGATGGTCGCGACAAGTTGAATGCCGGTGCCGATTTTTAGAATCTGATGGCATTCGAGGCGTTTGAGCAACGGGTTGTTGAGCCGGTTACAGATGATAATCACCGCAACATTGGCCCCGAACAGATAGGGGAAGTATGCCTGCGGCACGCCAAAGAAATCGATATACATAAATGGGCTGTCGGTGACAAAACTGAACATCACCGCACTGGCCCCGGCATGTGTCAGCATAAAGCCAACCGCCTTGCGCGTGCGCAGGACTTCCAGATAAGTCCACCAAACCCGGCGTACCGGGCCGGGATGGCGTCGGCGCATCAAGCTTGTTTCGGGCAGCTTCAGGTAAACGATGGCAAGCATCAGGCTGCCATAGACAATCAGCAGGACGAAGATCGATTGCCAGGTCGACCAGACCAGCAGTAACGAGCCGATGGTTGGTGCGACAAGCGGTGCAATCATCATGATCACCGCAATCAGCGCAAACATGCGCGCAGCTTCCTTGCCTTCAAACAGATCGCGCACCGACGCACCGACAATCACAATCGAAAATCCGCCGCCAACGGCCTGGAAAAAGCGCATCACATTAAGCGAAAAGGCGCTGTCGACGGTGGTGATGATCGCGCTGGTGACGATATAGATGACCAAACCGACCAATGCGATGGGACGTCGACCGATCCGGTCAGACAGCGGTCCGCCGATCAGTTGCCCCAAGGCAAATCCGATCAAGAAGGTACTGACGGAAACTTCAACAGCATGGGTGGCCTCGCCAAAGTCGCGCGCCATGGCCGGGATCGCCGGCAGATAGGTATCAATGGCAAATGGTGCCGTCGCAACCAGTGCGGCAAGCAAGATGGCAAGCTTTTTCGGGTCAAGCGATGCGCCGGGCAGGGGCGTGGACATGCGCAATCAATTCCGTTCAGTGTTTGGCGGCGGGTCAGAGCCCCCAGCAGAGGGCACGCGTTGCGCGGAGTATGCAAGCACGCGCAGGTAAGCAAAGTGACCAAGGCGCAGCAGTGTGGGGCGTCGGGTGTGATAGTCCCGAGCCCTGTATTATCCATAAAATTCAGGCTTCTGCCAGCGGTTGCTTGGATCGCTTGTTAGCTTATTGGCAGATCGGGCGTGTAGGGCACGTCCGTGTTGCCGTAATCAAGGCCCATCTTGTGCAGTTCGCTTGTGATCTGAGAACGATGATGGGTTTGATGATTGAACAGTTGCACCAGAAACAGCTGTCGGGGGAGTTTGCGGGTGACGCCATCGGGGAAGGGCAGTTCGCGTATTTCATCCTGCCAGCTGTGATCGGTGCCTTCGACGAATTCGGTGATGTCGGCATCGACTTCGGCCCGCATGGCCTTCAGCGTTTCGAAATCGTCGGCAACGATGGTGGTTGGTTCGAACGGACCGGCTTCACCGGTGCGCAGGATGGTCAGAATGCGCAGATCAACATACAGGATGTGGTTTAGCGTGTTGTGGATGGAGCCAAAGAACATATTGCGATCCAACCGCCGTTCGACATCGCCGATCTGATCGCAGAGGTCAAACAGCACGCCGTTCTGCCAACTGTTATAGGTCGCCATGCAGCGGCCATAGTCGTTGAAATTCATCTTGGACATTTTGAAACCGCTCCTTCCAGAGGCGCAATCAGGCCTGGTTTTTCTTGGTTGTCATGGGTTTAACCAATACTACCGCATGTCGCGGGCCGTGGCACTGAAATACAGCAAGGGCGGCATCTGATCGAATGCCGCCCTTGATTTTTGTGTGTCTGCGATCAAACCCGCTTAGTGGGTCATGATCCTTTCCGGCCCCATCAGGGTGGTCGGAAGCCAGGTCGATATCACCGGGACATAGGTGATCAGGATCAGGAAGCCGAGCAGGATCAGAAGCCACGGGAAGGCGGCCTTCACGACCTTGAGCAACGGCATGCCGGTAATCCCGGATGTCACAAACAGGTTCAATCCGACCGGCGGCGTGATCATGCCGATTTCCATATTGACCACCATGATGATGCCCAGATGGATCGGATCAATGCCCAGCTGCATGGCAATCGGGAACAGGATCGGTGCCATGATCAGAAGGATCGCCGACGGTTCCATGAAGTTGCCGGCAATCAAAAGAACGATGTTGACGACAATCAGGAAGCCCCACGCCGGAAGACCCCATCCAATGATGGTTTCGGCAATGGTGTGCGGAATGCGTTCAGAGGTCAGAACATGGGCAAACAGCATCGCGTTGGCGATGATGAACATCAGCATGATCGTGACTTTACCGGCATCGAGCAGGACGTGACGGACTTCCTTGTCAAACGGGATCAGGACCAGTGCCTTGCCCATTTTCGGAAGGTTGTGCGCCATCAGGCTGCCAATGCCGGTATTGCCGTTTTCAGGTACCCATGAAAGTTCCTTGATTGGGCCCATATCACGGTAAAACAGCACGGCAACAAACATGGCATAGAACGCGGCAACCGCCGCGGCCTCGGTCGGGGTGAAAACCCCGCCATAAATGCCACCCATGATCAGCAGAACCAGCAACAGGCCACCCGATGCCGAAAACAGGGCACCGCCCCATTCACCAAGGGTCGGGCGGGGTTGGCTTGGCAGTTTCTTGATGCGTGCGACGATATAGATCGCAATCATCAACATCAGGCCGACCATGATCCCCGGAATAACGCCAGCAAGGAACATGCGACCAACCGAAACCTCGGTCGCGGCGGCGTAAACAACCATCACGATGGATGGCGGGATCAGAATGCCAAGCGTACCGGCATTACAGATCACGCCAGCCGCAAAGCTTTGCGGGTAACCTGCGCGCACCATACCGGCAATCACGATGGAACCGATGGCGACGACGGTTGCCGGGCTTGACCCCGAAACAGCCGCAAACAGCATGCAGGCCAGAACCGATGCCATGGCAAGACCGCCGGGGAACCAGCCCACGGTATCAATGGCAAAGCGGATCAGACGGCGGGCAACACCGCCGGTCGACAGGAAGGCCGATGCCAGAATGAAGTAGGGAATGGCAAGAAGGGTATAGTGCTCCATCCCGCCAAAAAGCTTTTCTGCCAGGGTGGCAAGGCTGTCGTCGCCAAAAAGAAGGATGGTCGAAAGCGACGCAACACCCAGCGAAATGGCAATCGGTGCGCCAAGCGCCATCAAGCCAAACAGTAGGATAAACAGGAATGCGATAGTCATTTGAATGTTCCCCCTGTCCGGCTTACGATTTTGGCGTCGAAGCGGTGGCGGACTTGTCGTCCTCCACGGTGCTTGCGCCAAGCTGATCAATCGCTTCGCGTGCTTCGTCAGCCAGATTGAAGCCAACCTGTTGGCCGGTAATGATGCGCCAGCCAACCTGTGCCAGACGGAACGCCAGCAAAGCGGCACCCACCGGCATGATCAGATAGACGATCCACAGCATGATCGGGCTGTCTTCGGCTTCCATTTCAAGCATGTGGTTGAAGCTCACAAGCTCCCAGCCGCCAATAATCAGCCAGCTTGAATACAGAATGCCGGCCGCCACGACGATCAGACCGATGACGCGCTGGGCATTCTTGGGGAACAGGCGAACGAGGGCGTCCACCCCGATATGCGACCCAACCTTGACCCCATAGGACATGCCAAACAGGATCAGCCAGGCAAAAAGAAATTCCGTGGTTTCCAAGGCCCAGGTCAGGCCGGAATTGAACACGTAACGCATGACGACGTTTACAAAGGTAAGCGACGTCATAGCGGCGAGCAGGAGGGCAATAATGCCCTCCTCCAGCCGGTTAACGACCGTTGAGATCATCTTGAACGGCCCTTTTCCGATGATGTTGGGAAAAAAGTACGGATCAGTTGCACGCAGCAGCGGCGTCGATGATGTCCTGGCCGATATCGCCAGAGAACTCATCCCAAACCGGTTTCATTGCAGTCTGCCATTTGGCGAATTCTTCGCCGGAAAGCTGCAGGATTTCGGTTTCGCCGGAGTCAATCACTGCCTGACGCTGTTCGGCGGTCAGTTCCGCCGACAGGCCGTTTGCGTAATCGCTGGCTTCTTTCATCGCCTGCGCAAGGCCGTCGCGGATTTCCGGATCCAGACCGTCCCACCACTTGGTCGAGGTCACAACCATGTAGTCAAGCAGACCGTGGTTGGATTCGGTGATGTAATCCTGAACTTCGAAGAACTTCTTGGAATAGATGTTCGACCAGGTGTTTTCCTGACCGTCGACAACGCCGGTCTGAAGGGCCGAATAGGTTTCCGAGAAGGCCATTTTCTGCGGAACCGCATCAACAGCTTCGAACTGGGCGGCAATCACGTCAGACGACTGAATACGGAATTTCTGACCAGCAGCATCTTCCGGCGCGCGCAGCGGCTTGTTGGCCGAAAGCTGTTTCAGGCCGTTGTGCCAGTAACCAACACCGGTCAGGCCTTTGGACGACATTGCGTTCAGCAGTTCCTGACCTTTTTCGCCGTTCTGGAAGCAGGAAACCGCATCCATGTCCTTGAACAGGAACGGAAGATCATAGACCTGAAGTTTCTTGGTCCATTTGCCGAATTTCGCAAGAGACGGTGCGCCGAACTGAACGTCACCACGCAGGATGGCGGCAAGAACCTTGTCGTCATCAAACAGCTGCGAGTTCGGATAGATTTCGATCTGGACCTTGTCGCCGAGAATTTCTTCAGCGCGTTTTTTAAAGAAGTCGGCACCCTGGCCTTTCGGGGTGTTCGGCGCAACAACGTGCGCGAACTTGATCACTTCCTGTGCCGACGCGGCAAAGTTGGACCCCAGAAGTGCTGCGGCAGCAACGCCAGCAGCAAGAATGCTTTTGCTGATAGGACGCATCAAAACGTCTCCCTTGATGAATTAAATCTGTTTTCCCGTTAGCGCGCCATTTTTGGCGTCGTTCTAAAACGCCGTTTGGCGCTGTGCCGTAATCAGCAAGCACTGGGCCAGTTCGAAATCAGTTGGATTTATGTAATTATATCAATGAAATAAGGTGAATTTCACGTTGCTGCGATGCAGCAAATTTTGGCTATTTCGTGTGTGAAGGCGCACACGAATTTCATGCTAATGTGCGACAGACCGCACAGGGTGCCGGATCCAGAGTTGAAGGATCGGATGACGAAAAAAAAGCCCGTCTAACTGACGGGCTCGTGATCGGTTGATTAGCGCGGGCGTCGGAATTCGGCCGGGACAATGTTGTATTTGGTCAGCTTGTCGTAAAACGTCTTGCGCGGGACGCCAAGCGCACTGACCGTGGCCGTAACATTGCCGCCATGTTCGCGCAGGGCTTCGGTAATCAGGCTTTTTTCAAATGCCTCGACTTGCTGGGGCAGGGGGACGGCATAATTGTCTTCGCCATCTTCGCTGTTTGCCAGGGGATCAAGGCCAAGCACCCGGCGTTCGGCGGCATTGCGGAGTTCGCGTACATTGCCCGGCCAGTCATAGGCATTGAACCGTGCCAGTTCCGCCGCACTCAAGGCGGTGACGGTACGGTCGAACCGCTTGGCGGCATCACGGGTGAAATATTCAAACAACAGCGCGATGTCATCCTTGCGATCACGAAGCGGGGGGATATGCAGTTGCACGACATTCAGACGATAATAAAGATCTTCGCGAAACTCACCGCGTGCCGATGCCGACCGCAGATCGACCTTGGTTGCTGCAATAACCCGCAAGTCGATTGGCAGGACCCGGTTTGATCCAAGCCGTTCTACCGCGCGTTCCTGCAAAACCCGCAGCAATTTGATTTGCAACGCAAGCGGCATGCTTTCGATTTCATCAAGGAACAGCGTGCCCTTGTCGGCAAACTCGAATTTGCCGATGCGTTTGTGATCGGCCCCGGTGAAGGCGCCGGCTTCGTGACCAAACAGTTCTGATTCAATCAGATGTTCGGGCATGCCGCCGCAATTCACCGCCACAAACGGGCCGGGACGCCCCGACATTTCATGCAGATTGCGCGCGATCACTTCCTTGCCCGATCCGGTTTCGCCATTGATCAGGACATGGGCGTTGGTGGCCGCGACATTGCCGATCAGGGTGCGGAGCTTTTCCATCGCCGGATTGCGGCCGATAAAGTCCGATGCGTTTTTGGAATGGCGTGCGAGTTCGATCTTGAGCGTGCGGTTTTCAAGCACAAGGGCGCGGTGGCTCATTGCGCGGCGGGTAATGTCGATGAACAGATCCGGGGCATAGGGCTTTTCGATAAAATCAAATGCTCCGTCATGCATGGCCTGAACAGCGGTTGCGACATCCCCATGCCCGGTGACCAGAATTACCGGCATTTCCGGGTCGATCTTTTTGACCTCTGTCAGCAGATCAAGGCCGTCCATCTTCGGCATGCGAATGTCGGAAATCACCACACCCGGCCAACCTTTTTTCAGGCGTTCAACCGCAGACGCGGCGTCCGAGAATACTTCGACGGGGATGTCGGCAAGCTCCAGCGTTTGCTGTGCGGCTTCACGCACATCTTCGTCGTCATCAACAAACAGAACGCATTCGGCACTGGTTGGCACTGGCTTATCCTTTGACCCGATAACTGGATCAGAGGACAATTTACGTGTCAGCCCTGATCGTGATGGTTTGCAAGGTATGAGCGGGTTTCTGACGGTGTTTTAGCAGCCGTGAAGGCGGGCGTCGAGATGCTGTTTTTCGGCTCCGTATCGCCGGGGCCATCATAGCGGAGCTCGACAATGAAGGATGCGCCGCCTTGCGGGCGGTTTTCCGCACGAAGCGTTCCGCCAAAGCTTCGAATGATGCCATAACAGATTGAAAGACCAAGCCCCAGACCATCACCAAACGGCTTGGTGGTAAAGAAGGGATCAAAAAGCTTGGGCAGGTTGTCTGGCAAAATGCCATGCCCGTTGTCATTGACCTTCACAATCACCCGGTCTTCGCCGCCGGTAATCGCGATATCAATTTCGGGGTTGGCCATATTCTGGCAGGCATCCGCGGCGTTATTGATCAGGTTGGTAAAGACCTGGGTCAGCTGATTGGCTTCGGCAATGACGTGTTTGACATCGCCGTGCTGGTGCAGGGTGATGTTTTCGACACCTGCGCGCCCGCTTTCAATCGCAAGATCAATTGCCATCTGCATCTGGGCCGGGACATCGACCGGATGATTATCCTGTTCCGGGCGGCGCGAAAATGTTTTGAGGTTGCCGGTAATCCGCCCCATGCGGTCGGTCAGTTCTGAAATCCGTTGAAGGTTGCGGTTTGCCGTTTCCTTATTGTCGCGCGCGATGAACTTCATCGCGTTTTCCGCATAGTTCCGGATGGCGGTCAGGGGCTGGTTGATTTCGTGGGCGATCCCGGCGGACATCTGACCAAGGGCGGCAAGCTTGCTGGTTTGGACCAATTCGGCTTGTGCCGTGCGCAGCGCGTCTTCGGTGCGTGACCGTTCGGTAATTTCTTCTGCCAGACGCTGGTTGGTGTTCATAAGATCGGTCGTGCGCAGGCGAACCTGACGTTCAAGTTCGCGTTGCGACCAGTCGCGGATTTCAAGCTGTTCAAGCATCGCGCGCCGGCGTTGCAGAATGATGAATATCAGACCGGTCAGAATGATATGCGCAGCCCCGCCCATTGCACCTGCACTGATCACGGATCGATCCAGCACGGATTTATCGGTCAAAAGAAACATCCGCCAGCCCTGTTTGGGGAGTGTGCTTGCCGTCACCAGATAGGTTGTCTTGTCTGGCGTGGTCTGGCGCGTTTGCGGTTTGCCGGTTGCTTGTTCGTTGGCGGTTCGTGCCTCGTCTTCGCTGGCAACCGGGCCGAGGCTGAGGATTGCCGGGCTATCATCAACCGGCCATGCCCCATCGAGTAAAGGCATGGGTTCAAGCGGGTAGTCACCATATTTGCGCGATGCGATCAGGCGGGGGCGATCATTGTTGCCGAGCCCGGCAAGGTCGCGAAACCGCCAATCGAGATTGGATGAAATGATAACGACGCCGTTCTGATCGGTGACCAGAACGCTTTCGCTGCCGCGTGCCCAACGCTGCACAAGGGTTTCAAGGTGGGTCTTGACCACCACGGCACCGGCAAAACGCGTCCCGTCCGGGCGCACCGGGTGGGAGATGTAATAACCTGGTACGTTCGAGGTAATCCCGAAGGCAAAGTAATGACCGGTCAGGCCGCTTTTGGCCTGCTGGAAATAGGGGCGGAAGGAAAAGTTGCGCCCGATAAAGGATGCATCGCTGTTCCAGTTGCTGGCCGCCAGGGTGTCGCCATTTTGATCCATGAAATAGATGTCTGAGGCGCCGCTGTCGGCGGCCAGTTTTTCAAGGTAAATGTTGACGGCCTTGGCGATTACCGGATCGGCATGGATTGCAAGATCGATGATGCGTTTATCCGATGCCAGTGTAATCGGCAGATATTCGTGTTCCTTGATCGCGCCCTGAAGGTTGGATCGATACAGCTCAAGCTTGTTGCGCCCATCTTCCGTGATGTCGATCAGCTTTGCCTCATGCCAGAACGTCGTGACCAACCACACGGTTACCGGCAGCAGTGCAAGCAAACCGCATAATACGATCCGGGATATTCTTTTGATTGAAACCGAAGAGTTCAGCATTCTGTCCACGTTGGCGTTGGGCTTTGATCGCCCCTTCTTAAGGGTGGGAAGTCTTCCCTTAAAGGTGGGGCGCCGGGATTAGATTACAAAAAGATTTCAAAGCCCAGCGCAAATTTTATCGATGCTTCTCATGCTTGATAATAGTTGGATCAGGCTGTACCTATCAGGAAAGCATCCGCGGGATTTTCAGACCACATTTATGCACGGTTGATCAAGCCCGAACAAACCTGTCAGGAAAGTTCCCTGCATGAGCGACGAAGACACACACCTGATCTGGGTTCTGGCCGATGATCGCGCCGGGAACGTCAATCAGGCGGTTGGCGTCGCGGAGGCACTTGCTCAGCCCTTCAAGCGCATTGATATTGGCTATACAGCTTTTGCTAAACTGCCAAATTTCCTTCGCCGTGCGACCCTGATCGGGCTTGACGAAGCTTCGCGTGCGCGACTAGTGGCTCCGTGGCCTGATCTTGTTATTGCCGCAGGACGTCGAACGGCGTCAGTGGCCCGCTGGATAAAGAAACAAAGCCGTGGTCATACGCGTATTTGTCAAATTATGCGTCCAGATGGCGGCGAAGGCTCTTTTGATCTAATTGCCGTGCCTGCCCATGATCGTCCGGCTGTGCGCGAAAATGTTGTCGAAATCCCTGGTGCGCCGCATCGGGTGACTGAGACCAGGCTTTTGATTGAAGCCGACAACTGGCGTGCCCATTTCAAAGGACTGCCAAGCCCAAGATTTGCGGTGGTCATTGGTGGTAGCACAAAAAAAACCACATTCACCACCACGATGGCAAAAGAAGTCATAACGCGTGCAATTAATGCCGCGCAGAGCGTCGACGGTTCTTTGCTTGTCACGACCAGTCGGCGTACCGGGGCAGAATGCGAAGAATTTATTGCCAGTTGTCTTGCCAGTTCTGGGGTGGCCTATCACCTGCATGACTGGAAGTCGCAGGAAGAAAATCCTTATTTCGGTTATCTTGCTTTGGCTGATGTGGTGATTGTAACGAGTGATTCTGTCTCGATGTGCTGCGAAGCCGCAGCATCCCCGGGCGGCGTATATATCTACGCGCCGGACGGATTGGCAAACGAGAGGCATCAACGTTTGCATCAGACCTTGTTTGAAGGCGGCTACGCCAGACCGCTTTTGCCCGACACAGAGCTGGTGCCATTCAAGCATCCGTCCTTGCAGCCAGCCCGCATGGTTGCGCAGCGCTGTCTGGAGCTTTTGGGGGCTCCCTGACCTGAAAGGTCGATAACACCTTGTTTTGTCGTGGTGTATCGGGTCTATTCGCGGGGCACCACCACCAAGGAATATCGCCCCGATGTCTTCGTCCCCGACTGATCCCGCAGCTGTGCGTGCGTTAAACGCACCGCAATTGTTTCCACGCCACATTGCAGTTGCGATTTTGGCTGCTGTTGCCTGCTTTTTTGCGGCAAACCATGTTGCCGCACGTCTGGCATTTGAAAACGGGACAGGGCTGCTTCTGGCTGTTTTATGCCGCTCGGCTGTTGCGCTTTCGATCCTGATTGCGATCGTCTATTTCAAATGTCATTCCATTCGTTTGCCGCGTGGCCTGGTGCGCTGGCAATTGGTGCTTGGCCTGATGATCACGATCCAGAGCCTGTGTCTTTATTCCGCAGTGGCCCGTGTGCCGGTCGCCCTGGCGTTGCTGACGGCCAATACCTTTCCGATCATTCTTGCCTTGCTGACATGGGGGCTTGGCGGTCCGCGCCCGACATTGCGTGCGGCAGGTTTGATGTTGTTTATCCTGTCTGGCCTTGTTCTGGCGCTTGATCTTCCGGGTATTCTCGGCGGCGGGGCAGAGGTGACATCAAGCTGGTGGCTGGGCATCGGTTTTGCCCTGATGGCGGCGACCGTTCTTTCGGTGGCTTTCTGGGTGACCGATCACAAGCTTGCCGGGATCAGCGGTCCGGTGCGCTCGATGTTCACCATGCTGGTTGTTTTTGTTTCGATGATCATTGCCGGGATCGGTGATGTCGTGCCTGGTGGCATGGGGCTTCCGAATGCCATGCCGGGATGGATGGGGCTTATGGCCTTGATGCTGCTTTATGGCGGGGCGTTCGCGGTTTTGTTCATCAATGTGCCGCGTCTTGATATGGCGCGTAATGCGCCAGTAATGAATATGGAGCCAATCGCGACATTGCTGTTTGGCTGGGTCATTCTCGGCCAGATGATCAGCCCGGTCCAGATGCTGGGCGGGTTGGTCGTGGTCAGCGGTATTGTCATTCTGACCCTGCGCAAAGGGGCCTGAGCCGATAAAAAAGGGAGCCATTTGGCTCCCTTCTTGCAGTGTGTTTGTTTTATCAGACGGCTTGTGAATGACGCCCGTGCGCGTGGTTGAGATAGGTATCAAATGCTGCACAAACCGCACGCACCAGCGGACGGCCCAACGCGCTCAGTTTAATGTAGTTCCCCTGAACTTCGACAATGCCATCCCGGGTCATTGCCTTGATGCGTTCAAGCTCTGGCGCGAAGCGATCGGCCGAAATGCCGTGGCTGGCGCAAACCGGGTCAAGGTCAACGGCAAGATTGCACATCAGTTCATTAATGATGTCGCGGCGTAATTTGTCTTCGCTGGTCAGGGCAACACCCTTTTCAATGGCGCATTTGCCACCTTCGACCGCGCGCTGCCAGCGGGCCAGTGCCGGATCATTTTGCGCATAACCCTGCGGCAGGGATGAAATCGCAGACGGGCCAAACCCGATCAGGGCTTCTGCCCGGTCGGTGGTGTAGCCCTGGAAATTCCGGTGCAGCAGGCCATCAGACAGGGCGCGCGCCATGCTGTCAGCCTGATGGGCGAAGTGATCAAGGCCGATGGCGACAAAGCCATGCTTGGCAAGGCGGTTCTGGATTTCCTCATACTGCGCCCAGCGTTCTCCGGTGTTTGGCAGGGCCTCGGTCGGGATAAGCTGTTGATGCTTTTTCATCCACGGCACATGGGCATAGCCAAAGACCGACAGCCGGTCGGGGCACAGCTCCACCGTCTGATCAACCGTTTCGCGCAGTGAGTCCACGGTCTGGAACGGCAGGCCATACATCAGATCGACATTGATGCCGGCAATTCCGTGCGAGCGCAATTTGGCAATCACATCACGGACGAGCTGCATGCTTTGAATGCGGTTGACCGCCGTCTGGACCTGTTGGTTGAAATCCTGAATGCCGATACTGGCACGGTTAAAGCCGCACTCGACCATGGCTTCCATGAAATCATCGGTCGCGGTGCGCGGATCCATTTCAATGGCGATTTCGGCATCATCAAGGATATCAAGTCGGGCGCGAATTGCGTCCATGATAGCGCGCAGATCGTCAGCCTTGAGGATGGTCGGGCTGCCGCCACCAAAGTGAATGTGCGACACAGTGAATTTCTGGTCCGCAGGCAGTTTGCCAAGCGTACCTTCGATCTCGGTCAGAAGGGCTGTGACATAGCCATTCACCGGCTTGTAAGTTTTGGTGATCTTGGTGTTGCAACCGCAGAACCAGCACATTTCCTCGCAATAGGGGACATGCAGATAAAGCGATAGCGGTTGCGCGGGATCAAGATCGCCCAGCCAGCCTTCAAACACCTCGCCATTCACATCGGCATGGAAATGCGGCGCGGTCGGATAGCTGGTATAGCGCGGCAGTCGCAGGTCGTATTTTTCGTAAAGGGCAAGCTGCATGACGGACATCCCGATAATTCGTTCTGTCCGTCTTTTGCATTATTCCAAACTTGCCTGCCTTGATATGCGTCAAGGGTGGGGAACAGGGAAGCCGTGTCGTTCGCTTAACGCCAGCAAAATGTTGTCCTTGCCGTCAATAAAGGCATAGCCATTTGCGGTGCCGGTTTGCAGCGATGATGTATCGCCGGATTTCAGGATCATTACCGGAAGTGACTGATGATCTTCGCCCAATAGCGCAATCACATCGTGTCGGGGACGCGGCCAATTGATATGGCGAATATCAAGTCCGGCAAGCAAGTCCGGAAAAGATCCCAAAACCCCATCAATCAACGCACAATGCCAGCAGTAAAAGCGTTGGTTTGGCCATGCGGGATCTTCGAAGTCGGGTTTGAGCAGGAATATCGTATCGCGTTCCAGATCCGGCATGGGGTGTGGCCTTTTTGGTGGTGGCACTCGGTTTGCGCCGTGGCGATGTCAGGGACGGCCTTCAAAGATGCTTGAAGGCCGATATCAAATCGGCACGAAGGGCGGCCAGACGGTCACGGCCTTCGTCTTCTTCATAGGGTTCGGCGGTACCAACGCCCCAAACCGGGCCCGGCCATGCGGCATCGTCCTTGAAGCGGCCGATGACGTGGCAATGAAGCTGTGGCACCATATTGCCCAGCATCGCGACATTGGTTTTGAAGGCATCAAAGCGACGCTTGATGACGCTTGAAACCGCCGCGACTTCGTCACCCAGGATTTTGCGATCTTCCGTACTCAGGTCGTCATAATCGACAAGGTCGGGGCGCTTGGGTACCAGAATAAGCCACGGATAACGCGCATCATTCATCAAAAGCACATGCGATAGTGGCCCGTCGGTGACAAGGGTGGTATCGGCGGCAAGCTGGGGATGAAGGGTGAATGCGTTATTCATGGTCAGTCCTTGTTATTGTGATAGCCCGAACAATGTCCCTGCTTATAACCTGCCGTTCTTTCTCTGTCTTGGTCTGTGGTGTGAAATCCATAAGATGGCTGCGCGGATAGGGGCGAAAATTGGCGAGAAGGTCAGGCCCTCCCGCCCGGGAAGTCATGCGACCTTTACATCGCGATGTTTGGCAAGAAGCTGATCAACAAGGCCGATGACTTCTTGTTCGGCTGCGTGAATGGAGGCCTCGGTTCGTTCGTCGGCGAACTCGTCATATTCAATGGCCGCACCAAACTGATCGGTGATGCCGATATATTGCAGCGGGGTAAACAGCCCGCCTTCAACAAAGTTCAGATGCGCAATACGACCATCCGGTCCATAGCCATAGTCGCCACGTGATGACAGGGCGACAATCGATTTGTTGCCTGTCACCATTGGCCAATAGGGAACGTCGCCACGCGTTCGGTCAAAGCCGAATGTCCGGCCAACGCGGACAATGTTATCGACCCAGGCCTTCATCTGTGACGGCATGCCGAAATTATACATTGGCACCCCGGCAACGATGATGTCGGCGGCAAGCAGCTCGTCGACCAGTTGATCGCTTTCGCGCAAGGTGTGGCGCATCCATTCTTCGCGGTCTTCGGGTTTGGTGAATGCAGCATGGACCCAATCCCCGGTCACCGGGCTTGGCGGATTTGCGCCGACATCGCGATAGATGACTTCGGTTTCCGGTCGCTTGGTCAGCCAGTGTTCGATGAACTTGGCCGTCAGGCGGCGGCTGTGCGAACCATGTTGTTTTTGATCGGATCTGCCGGGCCGGGCGCTGCTGTCGATATGAAGAATTCTGGTCATCATGTTCTCCATGTGATGAAAATGGCTCATCTGTATTTTGGTTTGATGACCAAGGATTGACGGAAATTTATTCACACGGCAAAATCGAATTCCTCAGCCAACAGATGAGTTGAATTCATTCATATGTCCTTGCCGCCGCTTGCGACCCTGCGCGCCTTTGAAGCCGCAGCACGCCATCAAAGTTTCAAGAACGCCGCATCCGAGCTTGGCGTCACGCCGACCGCGATCAGCCATCAGGTCCGCCTGCTTGAAGAAACGCTGGGTGTCCGGTTGTTTGACCGCAAGCCACGACAAGTTGTTCTGACCGATGTCGGGCAGGAGCTATATCCGGTTTTGCGGGATGGCTTTGCCGCCTTTGCCAAGGCGGTTGATCGGGTGCGGAACCGCCCGGTATCGCGCAGCATGACGGTTTCGGTCATTCCATCCTTTGCGGCAAAATGGCTGTTGCCACGCCTGTCGCGGTTTCAGGCGAAATACCCCGATATCAACTTGCGACTTCACACCTCGCCAGAGGCCGTCGACCTCGCAGGTGGTTTGGCGGATGCAGCCATTCGCTATGGTGTCGGACCCTATCCGGGATTGGTTGCGTACAAGATGTTTCGCGAACAGTTCGTGCCACTTTGCAGTCCGGCATTGGGCCTGAAAAAACCGGAAGATTTGCGCAATGCGACCTTGCTGCATTTTGACTGGTTACGCGTCGATGATGCGACCCCGACATGGCAAAGATGGGGGCAGGTGGCAGATGCTGCAGATCACTTGCCATCTGCGGGGATCAGTTTTTCCGATGACAGTCACGCCATTCAGGCGGCGATTGCAGGCCAAGGCGTTGTTTTGGCCAGTCCGGTGATGGTGCGCGCAGAAATTGATGCAGGATTGCTGATGATGCCATTTGGCCCGGAAATCAAAGGGCATTGTTATCACTATGTGCACACTGGCCGGGGCGATAACCTTCGCGAAGTTGAAGCATTCGGGGAGTGGATCAGAAGCGAAGTGGCATCTTCGGTGCCAATTCCCGAGCAATCCGGCGATTGACGATTGACCTTGCGGGCTGCATCGGAAACCATGTGCCATTGTTAATCATTCGTGTGGATGGATCATGCCCCGCTTTGCCGCCAACCTTTCGTTTCTGTTTGCCGACTTGCCGTTTGAAAAACGGTTCGCCGCGGCGGCAGATGCAGGCTTTGTCGGGGTGGAATATATTGGCGCCTATGACATGCCGTTATCGACGGTCAAATCGCTTCTGAGCGACAACGGTCTGGAACAGGTTTTATTTAACCTGCCAGCCGGTAACTGGGAGGCTGGTGACCGTGGTCTTGCCTGTCGCCCTGGGCGCGAGGAAGCTTTTCGCGACTCAGTCGTGCAGGCGCTTGATTACGCGGCGGCAACAGATTGCAAGATGCTCCATTGCATGGCCGGTTTGATGGGCAAGGGCGAAGATCCCGGCGAACTCGCCCGGCTTTATTGCGACAATCTGCTTTATGCTGCGGACCTTGCCGATCAGGCCGGGGTCGATATCCTGATCGAGCCGATCAATCCGCTTGATATGCCGGGCTATCTGTTGAATTCCGTTGAACAGGCGGCCGTGATCCTTGAACAGCTTGACCACCCGCGCCTCAAACTGCAATTCGATATCTATCACGCCCAGATTGTTGGCGGGAACATCGCCGCACGGCTGGATAAACATATCGACAGCATCGCCCATGTGCAGGTCGCCGGTGCACCGGGTCGGCATGAACCCGACAGTGGGGAACTGAATTACCCTTTCCTGTTCTATATGCTGGATCGCATTGGCTATGAAGGCTGGATCGGCTGCGAATACAAGCCGCACGGCAAGACCGAAGACGGGCTTGGCTGGGTCCGTCCATGGATGCCAAAACCCGGCGCCTGATCCCCCGGATTTATTCGATCAGGATGGCACGAAAATCATTCACATTGGTCAGGGTCGGGCCGGTCACCAGAAGATCATCGATCTTGGCAAACGCGCTATAGGCATCGTTGTTGGCCAGATATTCGCGAAGGTCGATACCGGCCTCCTGGGCGTTTTGCCAACTTTTGGCGTCAATGATTGCCCCGGCGTTGTCTTCGCTGCCATCAATGCCATCGGTATCAATCGCCAGTGCCGTGAAACCCGGC
This sequence comes from Thalassospira sp. CA1, assembly GCF_059052855.1. Taxonomy (NCBI): domain Bacteria; kingdom Pseudomonadati; phylum Pseudomonadota; class Alphaproteobacteria; order Rhodospirillales; family Thalassospiraceae; genus Thalassospira; species Thalassospira sp. CA1. The sequence continues at coordinate 22,241 of NZ_JBZCIA010000010.1, read as the reverse complement.
TGATCGCGAAGTTGCAACAAAAGTGACAGCAAGAACTCGCTATTGCGGCCACCCCGGCCACCCTTGCCGCGCACGGTGACGGTTGTTTCACCACCCGAAAGCAAGACACAGGGCTTTGCCGCCGGTTGGCCATGATTGGAAACCTGATGGGCAATCCCGGCATGAACGATGGCGACTTCGCGTGCCTCACCCTCGATGGCGTCACCAAGGATGACGGCATTCAGCCCCATGTCACGGGCAACCGATGCTGCGGCCTCGAGGCTATCCTGCGGGCGGGCCAGCATGATGGTTTCATGGCCGTCAAAGCAGGGATTATCGGGTTTGATGGTTTCGTCCTCTGCACTTTGCAAAAGGTCCTTCGCGGCCTGCGGAATGTCGATCTGATAATGGCGGATGATATCAAGCGCATCCTGCCCGGTCGTCGGATCGGAAACCGTCGGGCCAGACGCAATGATCGCCGGATCGTCGCCCGGCACATCAGATACAAGATAGGTCACCATGCGCGCCGGTGCCGAGGCCTTGGCCAGGCGGCCCCCCTTGATCGCGGAGAGGTGTTTGCGCACGCAGTTCATTTCTGAAATGGTCGCACCGCTGCGCAAAAGCGCCTTGCTGATGGCCTGTTTGTCTTCAAGGGTCAAACCCGGACCGGGCAGGGCAAGAAGGGCCGATCCACCCCCGGAAATCATGCAGACAACCAGATCATCGGGGCCGGCATCAGAAACAATATCAAGGATACGCTTGGCCGCCTTTTCGCCCGCAGCATCGGGGACCGGGTGGGATGCCTCGACAATTTCGATCTGATCGCATTCAACCGCATGGCCATAGCGGGTGACGACCAACCCTTCGACGTCGCCTTTCCAAGCCTTCTCGAATGCACGCGCCATATTGGCCGATGCCTTGCCCGCACCAATGACGATGGTTTTGCCCTTGGGTGGTTCGGGCAGGTTGCGCGGGATCTGAACCCCGGGGTCGGCGGCCTTTAATGCCGCATCCATCAAAGCCAAAAGTTTTTCGCGCGAAGTCGTCATATCGGGTTTCCCTGATTGGATTGTAGCCGGTTTGGTCCGGGTTTTTAAGTCGCCTGCTTGTCAGATGCGGTCTTGAAGAAATCGATCACGGCCTGCAGATGGTTTGACATCGCCTTTTCGGCAGCGTCCGGGTCGTGGGCCGCGATGGCTTCGATAATGTCGCGGTGATGTTCCTGCACCATGCGATCAAAGGTCGGGCCGACCATGCCATTGAAGCGAATTTCATTGAGTGCTGCCTGCAACACATCATGCAGCATTTTCATCACGTGATAGTAAATGATCGAGCCCGTCGCCCGGCCGATCATCATGTGCAGGCGGTGGTCATCATCCGCGCGATATTTGGCGGCCCGCCGTGGGTCATGCGCCTGACGATAAGCCATGCGCAGAAGTTTGATATCCTCGTCACTGGCGTTGATGGCGGCCCGCCGTGCAGCCCAGGTTTCAAGCGTGCAGCGAATTTCCTGAAGATCGCGCAGATTACTGATCGAATCGCGCACCAGATCGGTCATCGCGGTGTCCATGTCGATCCCGGTGGATGACAGGATTTCGGTGCCGCCACCCTGAACTGCGCGCAAGTACCCGCGGGTCTTGAGCTTTTGCAAGGCGGCACGTACCGACACGCGGCTGACCGACATGCTTTCGGCAAGCTGGCGTTCGCCGGGCAGGCGATCACCGGGCAGAAAAATGCCATCCGAGATCTTTTCAAGAATTTGATCGGCAACCTGATCCGCAATCCTTTTGGGGCGCTTGGTTTCCGCGTCGTCTTGTGCCTGAAGCGTCTTGGCAGACGGCATGTTGGGTTGTCTCCAATCGTGTTTTTCTCTGCCAGTGCAGCGATGCCGATATTGGTTCGCGCAATGGTCATACCAGTTTACGGGATGTTTGGCGGCGACGCAAAGTGTCGATATGCGCGGCGCGCGCTTATTGCAGTGCAATCTTGTTTCGGTAGAGATAAATTGATAGTTCAACAGGGGATGAATGGCGTATCCGCCCCACTTTCACTGGCGTTTCGGCGGCAGTGATACCGAGGGATACCGCCATCAGACCTTGCAGATACCCAAAGACCACCAGATTTCAGGAGAACACGCGTGCCGAACCAAGCCGGGACCCTTTTGGGCCATGATGATCCCGCCCCGTTTGAGATATTGAACGAAAACGGCAAGGGTCATTCGCTTTTTGTCTGTGACCACGCGTCCCGGGAAATTCCCAAAAGCCTTGGCACGCTTGGCCTGCCCGAGGAAGAGCGCAAACGCCATATCGGTTGGGATATCGGTGCGCGCAAGGTGACCGAAATTCTGGTTGAACGGTTTGATTGTCGCGCAGTTTTGGGCGGATTTTCGCGGCTTGTCATTGATTGCAATCGTCAGCTTTGGGATCCGACCGGGATGCCAGAAATCGCCGATCAGACCGTGGTTCCGGGCAACAAGAATGTTTCGCCCAGCGAACATATGCAGCGCATCCGTGAGATTTTCCTGCCCTATCATTGGGCGATTGAAGAACAGATTGCCAATTTCCACGCCCATAAAATCGCCCCGGCGCTGATCGCCATTCACAGCTTTACCCCGGTGTTTCAGGGCTTTGAACGCCCATGGGAAATCGGTGTTTTGTGGGATCAGGATGATCGCATTCCGGTGCCGTTGCTTGAAACACTGCGGGCGCAAAACCCGGATTTGACCATCGGCGACAACGAACCTTATTCCGGGCGTCATTTGGCCGATTACACGATTGACCATCACGGCGAGGCGGCTGGTCTTCCCTGTGTGTCGATTGAAATCCGTCAGGATCTGATTGATACTGATGCGGGATGTGAAAAATGGGCAAAAATCCTTGGCGATGCCTTTGCCGACATCCTTGCGGATCCGAACCTATACAAGATCAGGAGAGACTGATTTGGCAGGGGCCAACGCGCGCGAGCCGGGGTTTTCCATCGGCATAGAAGAAGAATTCTGGCTCGTGGATCGTGAAACCCGCGATCTTGCCAAAGATCCGCCTGCCGAATTCCTTAAGGATGCCAAGGCAAAGCTTGGCGACCAGGTCTCAAGCGAGTTCATGCGCTGTCAGGTCGAAACCGGAAGCAAGGTGTGCAACAGCGCACTTGAAGCGCGCGAGCAGCTTATTGAAATGCGCAGCACGCTTTCCGAGGTCGCGGCGAAATACGATATGGCGCTGCTGGCGGCGTCGACCCATCCCTTTGCCCAATGGGACGATCAGAAACATACTGATGGCGAACGGTACAACACCATCGCGCGCGATTTGCGCACCGTGGTCGACCGTTTGCTGATTTGCGGCATGCATGTCCATGTCGGCATCGAAGATGATGACCTGCGCATCGAACTGATGGCGCAGGCGAGCTACTTCTTGCCCCATCTTCTCGCACTCACCACCAGTTCGCCATTCTGGCGCGGCAAGGAAACCGGGCTTCAGACATTCCGATTGTCGGTGTTTGATAACCTGCCGCGCACCGGCCTTCCGGAAGTATTTGGCTCGTGGGCGGAATATCGCCGCCATGTCGATATGTTGATCAATGCCGGTGTGATCGAAGATGGCACAAAGCTTTGGTGGGATTTGCGGCCCTCTGATCGTTGGCCGACGCTTGAAATGCGGATCGCCGATGTTTGTACCGACCTTGAAGATGCGGTCTGTGTTGCATCGATTACGCGATGCCTGATGCGGATGCTGTATCGTTTGCGGCGCAACAATCAACGCTGGCGAATTTATGCCAATATGCTGGTGCGCGAAAACCGCTGGCGGGCGTGTCGTTATGGCAGTGATCCGGGCGAGAAGGCCGGGCTGATCGATTTTGGCCGGGGTGAAATTGTGCCCTATGCCGATCTGCTGGAAGAAATCCTTGAACTGATCCGACCCGACGCCGAATTCTTTGGCTGTGTCGATGAAGTCGAACATGCGCGCACCATCATAAAACGCGGCACCAGTGCCCGCAGACAGCGCGAAATATATGACGCAGCAATCGAACTCGGCGCCTCGTCAAAGGACGCATTGATCGCGGTTGCCGATGTGCTGATTGAACGGACGGATCCCAACGCAAGATCGGATACCTAGAGTCTGCTCGGATTATCTTACATCGTTTTGCCGAGGACATTCTTGTGTCCGGCAAGGAATGGATCGCAGGGCGTAGCGGTGCTACGGTCAAGATCCGTGACGCTGCAGGGCGGATAAATGTCCCGGCCCGAAGGGTTCGGTTTGGCGATGTTTCGCTGCGTTACACCGCTTGAACGATGCTCCACATCGCCCTTCGCGCTGTGCCTTGCCAAACAGATTCGCCAAACACGAACAAAAGCGATGCAAGCTAATCGGAGCAGACTCTAACGGGCTTGTCAGCGACCGGTGCATTGAGTATCGTCGCGCCGAAACGGGTTTGGGCCCTTTGAATTCCGCGCATCGGATATCCGCTGTGCAATCCATCATCGGAGAAGAATTGATGACCGAAGTCGGTGGTATCGCAGCCGATCAGCTTGCGAGTTATGTCGAGCGTATCGAACGCCTTGAAGAAGAAAAAGCCAACCTGATGGCTGACATCAAGGAAGTCTATGGCGAAGCCAAGGCGCTTGGCTATGACGTGAAAATCCTGCGCCAGATCATTCGTCTGCGCAAAATGGAAGACCACGAGCGCACCGAACAGGAAGAAATCCTGGAAGTCTACAAACGTGCGCTGGGTATGAGCTGACACCATCCTGTCAGCAGACGTGCCGAGAATACCAAAAGCCCGCTTTCAAGCGGGCTTTTGCGTTTGTAATCTTGGCATATGACAACCGCATCCCGCCCCGAAATCACAGCCGAGGTCTCCGAAGGTGTCTGTCGGCTGTTATATCATCATGAAATGGCCTGCCTGACGGAGCTTCGTCTGGGCAATGGTCGCAGGCTTGATGTGTTGGCGCTTGGCCCCAAAGGGGAACTTTGGGCTGTCGAGGTCAAGTCATCGGTCGAGGATTTCCGTGTCGACCAAAAATGGCAGAGCTATCTCGATTACTGTGATCGGTTCTTTTTTGCCGTTCCGATGCACTTTCCCAAGGATCTGATTCCTGATGATGTCGGACTGATCGTTGCCGACCGGTTCGAGGCTGCGATCATCCGTGCAAGTGCGGAAAAAAAGCTTTCCGCAGCGCGTCGAAAAAAGCTCCTGATCTCCTTCGGACAGACCGCAGCAGGGCGAGTAAACAAGTTTTCTTCAAAGGAAAATGTATTGGGCTAGGCTCTCGAAAGGATAGTTTCCTGTTATTGTTTCATATTTATGAATGGCATTAAGTTATTGATATTTAAGTAATAATATGGATTTCAACTTTTAATATACATCTGAGTAGTATCAAGACGTATAGGTTTAGGTGTGACGAAGCGCACTGGTCTAAGGGTTGTGTTTGTGCGATGCAATATAAGCATTGCGAGAACGTTTGGGCCAGACTGAGCAGTTTTCGATTTCTGTCTTTGACCTTTGTGTCGACTGGCCCGTGTTGGGTGTAACGCCCGGTTCCTTCGTCGGGGGACGATGACATGGCGGAAAAGAAACGTGCGATCGCTTTGGCTGGTGGTGGACCAGCAGTTGGTTTGAGCATCGGCGCCTTAAAAAGGTTGCGCTTGAACCCCGATCTCGACGAGGTGTGGGCCAGCCGTATCCTCGACATCAAACAGATCCGCCAACCCGAAAATCTTTATGACGCGCTGAACAATCTGGTGATGCTGTTTGCGGCAACCACCAGCGAAGATGACGTCAAGCTCTTCAAATACAAGGTTGCCGAAAGCGGGCGCGATATCCGGGGCATCGAAATCCCGGTTGAAGCCAATATCAGCTACGACTGGACGTGGGAAAACCTCGATCAAAGCATCGAGGACGGCTATTGCGCGACCAACGATGTTCTTTCTGCATATCGAAATACCACCGGCGACGTGACTGTTGCCAAACTTCTGGCGGCAAGTAACGACGCCGCCTGATGTCATCTGTGAATGTCAATTTTGGATATCCAAAGAATGAAGACTTTTGCGAATCTGAATATCGGGACCAAACTTTCCATTTTGCCGGTGATTGCGGTTATTGCGATCATCGCTGTCAGCCTGATTGGCGGGCGGGCCATCATGTCACTTTCTGATGGTCTGGAATTCGCTGTCAGCAAGGCATATCCCGAGGTCAAGGATATTGGCGAGATTGATCGCAATGTGACCCGGGTGCACCAGACCCTTTATCGCATGCTGTCCTGGTCAGCCGCCGGTGTTGAAGGCGACCGAATGGAAGCCGTTTCCCAGGATCTTGAAACCCAGATCGAAGAAGCGCGTCAGTCCTTTGTGACGTTGCTTGAAAACGAAAGTCTCCCAGAATCCGGTCGCCAGATGTCGGTTGATGCGCAGGAACGCTTTGATGGTTACCTCGGCAAGGTCAATCAGGTCCTTGGCATGCTCGACATTGATTACACTGGCGCGCTCAGCTTTTCCTGGTCTGCACAATCCGACTATGAAGCACTGATGGACATTCTTTCCAAGCTGCGCGGAACCGCAGAGCTTAGAATGGACAGTGCGAGCGGTGCGGCCATGGCGGTTGGCAGTTCCGCACAGGATCAGACAATTATCGCGGCTGTGTCGGCATCCATCGCCATGGCGGTGATCAGTTTTGTCATCGCAAGCCTGATCGGGGCGCCGGTCAAGAAGCTGACGCATGTGATGCGCGAAATTGCCGAAGGCAAAACCGACATATCGGTTCCCTATACCGCGCGCAAGGATGAGATGGGCAAGATGGCCGATGCGGTTGAGGTGTTCCGCAAGAACGCCGAAAGCCTTGAGGCCGCCGAAGAACAGCGCCTGCAGGACGAAGCCCGCGCGGTCGAGGAAAAACGCCAGATCATGCAGGAACTGGCGCGCGATATTGAAACGTCGGTACAGGGCACAGCAACGGCAGTCAGTGCCGCGATCGAGGAAATCGGCGCATCCGCATCGGCCCTTCTCGACAATGCCGAGCGCACCGACCATCAGAGCGAAAACGCCTTTGATGCATCCGGCAAGTCCAGCCACAACATGGGCGAGATCGCCCAAGCAGCGTCCGGTCTGGCTTCGGCGATTGCCAATATCAGCGAGGAAATCCAGAAAAGTAGCCGTCAGGCACAGGAAGCCAGCGAGCAGGCCCGCGACGCGGATGAGAAAATCCGCCGTCTTGAAGAAGCCAGCATCCGTATCGAGGATGTCGCTGCCCTGATTGGCAATATTGCCGAACAGACCAATCTTCTGGCCCTTAATGCCACGATTGAATCGGCCCGTGCCGGTGAGGCCGGCAAAGGGTTTGCCGTTGTTGCCAACGAGGTCAAAAACCTTGCCAGCCAGACGGCGAAATCGACCGAGGAAATTGCATCTGAAATTGCCAATGTCCGTGCCGAAACCGGACAGGCGGTCGAAGCGATCCGAACGATTGTCGAAAGTGTTCAGGGCATCAACGAAATTCTGAGACTGACGGCTGAATCTGTCATGGAGCAAGGCAATGCGACAGGCCAGATCAGCACCAGTATCACCGAGGCTGCCGGTTATGCGGAAACCGTGTCAGGCGGCATCGGTGATGTGCGCGACATTGCCCGGGCGACCCGTGATTCTGCGGGAAGTGTGGGCGAGGCAACCGCAGAGCTTAGCCGCGAAATGGCAGGGCTAAGCAGTTCGGTTGATGGTCTTGTTGCACGGCTGCGCGCCGTCTGACGGACCTTTGTGTTCATTTGTTTCAACCAACCAATCGTCAATCACGACATCTATCTATGATCAACAAGGGAAATTCAGGATGAATAAGGTTTTGCGTTCTTTCGGTGCGGCTCTGGCGTCGTTGCTGATGGTTTTGAGTGTATCGTCGGCCATGGCCCAGGATAAGGAAGCAACCGCCAAGGATCTGGTGGATAAGGCAATCGCCCTTTATGACGACGTCGGGCAGGAGAAATCCTTTGATATGTTCAACGACAAGTCCGGTGAATTCGTATTTGACGAGTTTTACGTCATTGTTGCTGATGGCGAAAAAGGCACGTTCCTGACACACGCGATCAACCCGAAGCTTGTTAACAACCCGGGCCTTTGGGACCTTCAGGATGTGAACAGCAAGTTCATCATTCGTGACATGGTCGAAACCGGAAAGGCATCGCCGGATGGTGGTTGGTCCAACTACACCTGGACTCATCCGCAGACCAAAAAACTTGCCGAAAAGAAAACCTGGGTGAAAGCCCATGACGGCAAGATTTTCATGGTGGGCTATTACGACTAAGAAGTAATAATTTCCAAAAAGCAAAAACCGCCTTCGGGCGGTTTTTGTGTTTCAAGTAAAATGGATCAATTTGTAAAATATTTGTTAAGTTAAATGAGTGGGATTTCGAGCGCATAGTTTAGAAAATACTTAACATGACTCTGATCAAAAGTGCGATTTAGTATATAAATCGCCAGATTTAATATATCTAAGTATACGTAGTCGCTCATTTTGTCACATCACTATTGAAGAATTGTCTCAAATGTAGCGGCTTAAAATCATTATAATGATGGCTGTATCTACAGGTCCGCAAAGACGGACTGGTATCTCCTGGGGGTGAGCGGTGGTGCACGCGATGGCATTTTTATCGTTTGCGCCATGTTGTTTGGACCGAACCATTCGGTTTTCAACAAGGAGATCGCGACGTGGAAAAGATCAAACGAGCTATCTTTCTGTCAGGCGGCGGGCCTGCTGTTGGCTTAAGCATCGGGGTGCTTAAGCGTCTGCAGCAGGAACCGGATATAAAATTTGATATCTGGTCGTCTGCCTGTATCGGCGCTTGGCTCTCGGTTGCCTGGCATCAGGCCGACGAGGGTCAGGAACTCGACCAGACCATCGCCTTCTTTCGTAAAATTTTCCGACCCGCAAGTGTCTATGAACGGTTCCCGATTGCATCGGCCTTTGCACCGGACTTCTTTTCTGATTTCACCAACAAACTCAATTACTTCTTTAACCCTAATAGCTATCAGGGGCTGATCGTGCCGGACGCCATCGGCGAGGCCGTTGAACATGTGCAGCATTTTATGGGCAATCCGAAATACTGGACGCCGCACAATTTCAACGATGTTTTGCTAAACGGTTTTCTGGCGGCAAATCCCCTGTCGCGTCTTCTGGTCGGATCTATCTATCAGACCCAGACCAAGGGACTGGCCAAGATCTATTCACCCGACAGCATGTTTTTGGACCGGCTGAACTTTGATCGCCTTTATCAGCCCGACAAGCCGGCCATGTTCCACAACGCCTATAACCTGTCCAAGCAGCGGCTTGAACTTTTCACCAACAAACCCGATCACTACGACCTGCCACAGATGAACGCGCAGACGCTGTGTGCCTGTTCTGCCTTGCCGTTTATCGAAGAGCCGGTCGAAATCAACGGCGATACCTATTGCGAGGGGGCGACTGTTGATACGGTCAACTTCTTTGATTTCTTGCGCCTGCATCCGGATGTCGATGAGGTCTGGGTCAGTCGAATTCTTGATCTTAAGCAGGTGCGTCAGCCTGAAAACCTGTATGACGCGCTGAATAACCTGATCATGCTGTTTGCCGCATCGGCCAGCGAAGATGCTGTTGCAGCCTTCAAACGTGAAGTCGCCGAAAGTGGCCGCAAGATCGATATCGTTGAAATCCCGGTTTCCCCGCACATCAACTATGACTGGACGTGGGAAAACCTTGATCGCGGGATCGAGGATGGTTTTGAGTCAACTGATCACATGATTGCGGATTACCGCCAACGCAAACGTCAGGAAAAGTCTGTTAAAAGTTTGCGAGAGGGCGCGATGCGCATTCTGCCTGAATTCCAAAGCCGGTTTCCGCGCTTTGTCTGAGTAACAAAAAAAAGGGCCGCATCATGCGGCCCTTTTGATTTTTGGCTTATTCCGCCGCCTTGAGGTGTTCGGGCGGGTTGCGGAACTGTTCAAGCAGTTCGGCTTCGCGCACCTTGACCTTGGCAATGTGTTCTTCCTTGACGTGGCCGTAACCGCGAATGTGTTCGGGCAGGGCTAGCAACGCCTTGGCGATGCGGGCATTTTCGTGGTTAAGGCCGTCAAGGACCTCGGTTACCAGTTTCTCATAATCCGTGATCAACTGGCGTTCGATCTTGCGTTCCGGGTTGCGGCCAAACGGATCAAGTTTGGTACCCCGCAGGAACTTCAGTTTCGCCAGCATGCGGAATGTCGACATCATCCATGGACCGTAAACCGACTTTTGCGGCTTGCCACTCTCCGGATCGACATTGGCAAGTGACGGCGGTGCCAGATGGAAGTTGATCTTGTAATCCCCCGTAAAGGTCTGGGTGACCTTCCTCATGAATGCCGGATCAGTGTAAAGACGGGCAACCTCATACTCGTCCTTATAGGCCAGCAGTTTGAAGTAGTATTTCGCAACTGTCCGGGCCAGATCATCTTCATCGCCAAGGCGTTTCTCGGCCGCTGCAACCTTATCAACAAGGTCGGTGAAACGATCGGCGTAGGCCGCGTTCTGATAATCGGTCAGGAACGCACGGCGCTTGGCGACGATATCGGAAAGCTCGGTCGCAATCGGGTGGGCTTCGGCCTCGTTCGGGCCGACGATCCCGATCACGCGGTCGCGGTCATGGGCATACAGGCGGCCCCAATGGAAGGACTGCTTGTTCATGTCAATCGACACGCCATTAAGCTCAATCGCCTGCATAAGCGCCTCTTCACTGATCGGGATCAGACCGCGCTGCCAGGCAACGCCCAGCATGAACAGGTTGGTCGCAATCGAGTTGCCCATCAGGCGGGTCGCAATGTCGCTGCCTTCAACGAAATGAACCGCATCAGATCCACAGGCGTCACTGATGACCTTCATATGTTCGTTGGTTTTAAGCTCAAAATCCGGGTTGTGGGTAAAGGCGCCGGTGACGGTTTCATGGGTGTTGATCACCGCCTGGGTAAAGTTCCGGCGCATTTTGGCAAGCCCTTCATAGCTTGCCGCAACCAGAAGGTCACAGCCCAGAACCACATTGGCTTCACCGGCCGGAATGCGCGCGGCATGCAGCTTGTTTTGGTCATTGGCAAAGCGGATATGGCTGACAACAGCCCCGCCTTTTTGTGCCAAGCCCGCCATATCAAGGCCGACAATACCCTTACCCTCGATGTGGGCAGCCATACCAAGAAGTGCGCCGATGGTGACAACGCCGGTGCCACCAACACCCGTGACCAGAACCGACCATGGTTCGTCAATTTTGGGCAGGGTCGGGCGCGGCAGGCTGGCAAAGACTGCATCGGTACCGGTATCACCCTTGGCGGCGGCATCAGGTTTGCGAAGTTCGCCGCCTTCGATGGTGACAAAGCTTGGGCAGAAGCCCTTGAGGCAGGAGAAATCCTTGTTGCACGCCGACTGGTCAATCGCGCGTTTGCGGCCAAACTCGGTTTCGACCGGCACAACGGCAAGGCAGTTGGACTGTTCGCCACAATCACCGCAGCCTTCGCAGACCAGATCATTGATAAACACGCGCTTGGGCGGATCAACCATCAGTTTGCGTTTGCGACGGCGGCGTTTTTCGGCCGCACAGGTCTGATCAAAGATCAGGATCGAAACGCCTTCGATTTCACGCAATTCTTTCTGGGTGTCTTCCAGCGTATCACGATGGCGGATGTCGACACCCGGCGCAAAGTCCGCACCCATCGGATATTTTTCGGGCTCGTCCGACAAAACGATGATGCGTTTGGCACCTTCGTCAAACATCTGGCGCGTGATTTGCGGCACGGTCAGTGGCCCGTCAACCGGCTGTCCGCCGGTCATGGCGACCGCGTCGTTAAACAGGATCTTATAGGTGATGTTCACACCCGATGCGACTGCGGCACGCACGGCGAGGGAGCCTGAATGGTAATAGGTGCCATCGCCGAGGTTCTGGAAAACGTGCTTTGTATGGGTGAACGGTGCCTGTCCGATCCATGTCGCACCTTCGCCGCCCATATGGGTAAAGGTCTCGGTGGATCGATCCATCCAGTTGACCATGTAATGGCACCCGATACCGGCCATGGCGCGGCTGCCTTCGGGCACCTTGGTCGAAGTGTTATGCGGGCAACCCGGGCAGAACCACGGAATGCGTGCAACGTCCGGGCGCGGTTCGGCAATTTCCTTTTCTTTTTCGGCAAGCCAGTCGATGCGTTCATGAATGGCCGGGCTGTCATAGAACCGCTTGATCCGTTCGGCCAGAACCACGGCAACACGGGCCGGGGTCAGTTCGTCCATCGATGGCAGGATCCATTCGCCCTTTTCATCGAACTTGCCGATCACGGTCGGACGAACGTCTTCGCGCCAGTTATAAAGCTGTTCCTTGACCTGGTTTTCCATCACCGCGCGCTTTTCTTCGACGACGATGATTTCCTCAAGCCCCAGGGCAAACTCGCGGACATCCTCGCGGTTCAGCGGCCAGCTCATGCCGACCTTAAGCACGCGAATGCCGATCTTCGCAGCGTCTTCTTCGGAAATGCCAAGGTCATCAAATGCCTGCATGACATCGAGATAGGCCTTGCCGGTGGTAATGATGCCAAGCCGCGCATTCGGGCTGTCGATCACGGTTTTATTCAGCTTGTTCGCCCGCGCATATGCCAGTGCGGCATAGAGCTTGTATTTCATCAGGCGATGTTCCTGCTCCTTGGGCGTGTCGGGCCATCGGATATGCAGGCCGCCCTCGGGCATGGGGAAGTCGGTCGGGATGACGGGGGTAATGCGATCCGGGGCGACATCGGCCGCGGCCGAACTTTCAACCGTTTCGGCGATGGTTTTCATCGCCACCCAGCAACCGGAATAGCGGCTCATCGCCCAGCCATGCAGGCCGTAATCGAGAATGTCCTGAACGCCGGATGGGTTCAGAACCGGGATCTGCGCATCGATAAAGGCATATTCGGTCTGATGGGGCAGGGTGGATGATTTGCAACTGTGGTCATCACCGGCCAGAACCAGAACACCGCCATGCTTGGACGTGCCGGCATGGTTGGCGTGTTTGAAAACGTCACCGGACCGGTCAACACCCGGGCCCTTGCCGTACCACATGCCAAAGACGCCATCATATTTGGCATCCTTGTACATATTGACCTGCTGACTGCCCCAGACGACGGTGGCAGCAAGGTCTTCGTTCACACCCGGCTGAAATTCGATCTGCTGTTTGGTCAGGAATTTTTGGGCGCGCCAAAGTTGCTGATCCAGTCCACCCAGCGGCGATCCGCGATAACCCGAAATGCATCCGGCGGTATTCAGCCCCGCGCGCGCATCAAGCTGGCGCTGCATCAGGGGCAAACGGACCAGAGCCTGGATACCTGTAAGGTAAACCCGGCCTTCCTCAAGCGTGTATTTGTCGTCGAGTTGGACTGCCGCCAATTGTTGTGCCATGACCGGTCTCCCTGGGATCTCTCTGATATGCGGGGTCATTTCGGGCCCAATGCACTGCTTTTATTGATATGGGTGTTTGTGCAGTGTTCCGGTATGACCTTTAATTTATCTGTCAGGTCGGGTGTGCGGGACCTGTGCCTGACCTTGAAATGGTAATAAAGACTGACCTTTTTTCAAAGCGAAGTCGCATCGCACTATGCAAAACGCCTGATTGCATCTGTTGACGTAAGGTCAACTTATTATTTACTTATTCCGGTACCGATTTGCGCGCAATAAAATTGCGGCACTGTTGCGCTGCGAAATTGCAAATAGGGCCGAGTCTGTGCTCGGCGGTGAAAATCGGGCGTGTTAAGTTTTAGTCGGGTTTCGGGTGCGCACAGCAAGGAGCGTGAAATGGAACAGCGTGTTTCGCTGATTACTCTGGGTGTTGCGGATCTGGATCGATCGCGGCGTTTTTACGAAGGTGGCCTTGGTTGGCAGATGACCGAAATGGTCGAAGGGCAGGTGGTGTTTTACCAACTCTCCAATGGTTTGGCCCTTGGTCTGTTCGGGCGCGAAGCGCTTAAGGAAGACGGGCACTTTGATGACGACACAGGTGCCAGCTTTGCAGGATTGACGCTGGCTTATAACGCGCGCAGCGAAGAAGAAGTCGATCAGGTGATGGCGGAGGCGCAAAAAGCCGGAGCCAAAATCCAGAAACCGGCCGAGAAGGTATTTTGGGGTGGGTATTCCGGTTATTTCCGTGATCCGGATGGCCATGCGTGGGAAGTGGCGTTTAATCCGTTCTGGGAAATTGACGAGAAGGGCAATCTGCACATCCCGCCACAGAAAACCGAGTAGGGCGCATCCATCGCGCCATCACGGCATCACTGCATACTTACACAGCATGGGCAGCAATTTGCTGCCCGTTTTCGTAGATATTCCAAAGTACAGTTGCATCGGGGATAATTTACTTTTACATCGAACGGGATGTAGTTTTAATCCAAGCTTTCAAGGGGGATAAGGTTTTGAGTTGGATCGAGCAGTTTCCGGGGCTGTCACGTTTGCCCGATGCCATCCGATCCTACCTTGTCGAAGAAAGCAAGATCGTCACCGTTCCGGCCAATACGGTCATTTTCGGACCGGGCAAATCGCCGGAACATTTGTTGCTGCTACTTGATGGCACAGTGCGTGTGCAGCAAACATCCGATACCGGTCGTGAAATCGTTCTTTATCGGGTTCATGCGGGTGAAAGCTGCGTTCTGACCACGGCCTGCCTTCTGGCTTACGAGGATTACTCGGCAGAGGGCATTGCCGAAACTGAAACCCGCGCAGTGGCGATCCCGCGCAAGGTGTTTGACAAGCTTGTCTCGGACTCAATCGAGTTCCGCCAGTTTGTCTTTACCGCCTATTCCAAACGCATCACCGACCTGTTCATGGTGATTGAAGAAATCGCGTTCCAGAAGCTTGATATCCGTCTGGCCCACAAGCTGATCGAACTGGCCGGGGACAATGATACGGTGTCAGCAACCCATCAGAAACTGGCGGTCGAACTGGGCTCTGCCCGTGAAGTGATTTCGCGCCAGCTTCAGGAATTTCAGCGTCGGGGCTGGATCGAACAATCGCGCGGCACCATCCGGCTGATTGATCGTGCGGCGTTGGAAAAACTGGCGCAGAGCTAGGATTTTACCCGCAAGCACGGCCGCCCTGCGACTTTAGAATTATTAAGTGTTAATGTTTCGATGTTTGGTGACTTCATCACTGAAGTGCACATCGCGAACTCCTAAAATAAAGACCATAGCCAGATGTTTTGTCCGCAAACAACGCGGGCAAGGGATATCGCAAATCCATCCGGTGCGCGCCAGTCATAAGGCGGCACGGAGGCAGTTGTTTAGGAGGACTTCATGTCTGCATACCCGGTCAATATGTCCGTAAAACCCGAAGTTACGGCCTTTTTCGACGAAGACACCAACACGATCAGCTATGTGGTTAAGGACCCGGAAAGCAACGCCTGTGCGGTTGTCGATTCCGTGATGGATATCGATTATGCGGCGGGTCGGATCACCTTTACCCACGCCGATAACATCATTGCCTTTATCAAGGATAATAGCCTGAAACTGGAATGGATCATCGAGACCCATGTCCATGCCGACCATTTGTCGGCCGCACCCTATATTCAGGAAAAGCTTGGCGGCAAGCTTGGTATCGGCAGCAAGATCACGGTTGTGCAGGACACGTTTGGCAAGGTGTTTAACGAAGGCACCGAATTCCAGCGTGATGGCAGTCAGTTTGATCGCCTGTTTGAAGATGGCGATACCTATCAGGTTGGATCCATGACCTGCTTTGCCATCTATACCCCGGGTCATACCCCCGCCTGCATGGTGCATGTCATGGGCGATGCCGCCTTTGTCGGCGATACCCTGTTCATGCCTGATGGCGGCTCGGCCCGTGCCGACTTCCCGGGCGGTGACGCCGGGACGCTTTATGACAGCATCCAAAAGCTTCTGGCCCTGCCGGACGATATGCGTCTGTTCATGTGCCACGACTACGGCCCCAATGGTCGCGAGATCAAGTGGGAAACCACCGTCGGCGAAGAGAAAAAGCACAACATTCACGTTGGCGAAGGCAAAACCCGCGAAGACTTCATCAAGTTCCGCACCGAGCGTGATGCCCAGCTTGATATGCCGCGTCTGATCATCCCGTCGCTTCAGGTCAATATGCGCGCCGGTCAGGTGCCGACGGATAGCAGCGGCAAAAAAATGCTGAAAGTCCCGGTAAACGGGCTGTGATCAACACTCAGGTGAGGAAAAGCCATGGAAATCAAAACAATAAGCAATGGGTTCTCAGTCAGTCCGCAGATCGTTGCAGACGATATCAAGGAAATCGCCAAGCGCGGCTTCCGGTCCATCGTCTGTAACCGCCCGGACGGCGAGGGCGCCGATCAGCCAACCTTTGAAGAGATTTCAAACGCGGCGAAGGAAGCCGGGCTTGAGGTCCGCTATCAGCCGATTGTGTCGGGCAAGGTCAGCGATGATGATGCCCGTGACTTTGGTCGCCTTTATGATGAATTGCCCAAGCCGGTCTTTGCCTATTGCCGCACTGGCACCCGTTCAACGACACTTTGGTCGCTAAGCCAGGCTGCGCATCTTGATACCAGCGAAATCCTTCGCGCCACCAAGGCGGCCGGT
Source organism: Thalassospira sp. CA1 (assembly GCF_059052855.1). Classification (NCBI taxonomy): domain Bacteria; kingdom Pseudomonadati; phylum Pseudomonadota; class Alphaproteobacteria; order Rhodospirillales; family Thalassospiraceae; genus Thalassospira; species Thalassospira sp. CA1. The sequence goes on along the minus strand of NZ_JBZCIA010000010.1, from coordinate 5,700 downwards.
TATGACATGGGCGGTGTTGTCCGCCGGATTGTGAATGGCGGCAAGACGCCGACCGATCAGGGCGACGCAAAATATGACGTCGTGATCATCGGTGGCGGTGCTGCCGGTATTTCGGTGGCATCCAGCCTGATCGCCCGTCGTTCCGGTCTTGAGATTGCAGTAATCGATCCGGCCGATATCCACTATTACCAGCCGGGCTGGACCATGGTTGGCGGTGGCGTGTTTGAAGCCAGCACCACGGCCCAGACCATGGGATCGCTGATCCCCAAGGGCGTGCACTGGATTAAGGCCGCCGTCGCCGCGTTTGAGCCGCAAGACGATGCTGTCATCCTTGATGGGTGCCGGGTGGTCAAATATGACCGTCTGATCGTTTGCCCGGGGCTTAAGCTTGACTGGAACCGGGTTGAAGGTCTGGTCGAGACGCTCGGCCGCAATGGTGTAACGTCGAACTATCGTTATGATCTTGCCCCTTACACGTGGGAACTGGTTTCCTCGATGCGCGAAGGCAAGGCGATCTTTACCCAGCCGCCGATGCCGATCAAATGTGCTGGTGCGCCGCAAAAGGCGATGTATCTCTCGGCCGATCATTGGCATCGCACCGGTGTTTTGAAGAACATTGATATCGATTTCTGCAATGCCGGTGGCGTGCTGTTCGGGGTTAAGGACTATGTCCCGGCCCTTGAAAGCTATGTGAAGAAATACGACGCACATCTCGATTTCTTCCACAATCTGGTGGCGATTGACGGTCAGGCGAAAAAGGCCTGGTTCGATGTCGCCAAGCCAGATACCAAGGTTGAACGCGTTGAGAAGTCGTTTGACATGATCCATGTCTGCCCGCCGCAGGTGGCACCGGACTTCATTCGTGTGTCCCCGCTGGCGGATGCCGCCGGATGGGTGGATGTCGATCAGGCGACCCTTCGCCACAAGTCATTTACAAACATCTGGTCGCTGGGCGATGTGATGAATGCCCCCAACGCCAAAACGGCTGCTGCGGCCCGTAAACAGGCCCCGGTTGTTGCCGAGAACGTGGTTGCCGACATCGAGGGCAAATCCCCGGTCGCGCAATATGACGGTTATGGGTCCTGCCCGCTGACTGTGGAACGCGGCCGCATCGTTCTGGCCGAATTCGGGTATGGCGGAACGCTTTTGCCGTCCTTCCCGAAATGGCTGATTGACGGCACCAAACCGTCCCACCTTGCCTGGTTGCTTAAGGAAAAGCTGCTGCCGCCGATCTATTGGAAGGCGATGCTGCGCGGTAAGGAATGGCTGGCCAAGCCTGAAAAAGTCACCGGCGCCTAAAACACCCTTCGTCCAAGGCAGCGTGCGCGTTGCCTTGGATCAACCTTGATCTAAGAGATCGATCAATGCGTTTCAAAATGCTTCGGAAATATGTCCCGATTTTTGACTGGGGACAGACCTATGACAGGACGGCCTTTGGCAATGACATGATTGCAGCCGTGATCGTGACGATCATGCTGATCCCGCAATCGCTTGCCTATGCGTTGCTGGCCGGTCTGCCACCCGAGGCCGGGCTTTATGCCTCCATCGCGCCGATCATTCTTTATGCCATCTTTGGCACCAGCCGCGCACTTGCGGTCGGTCCGGTTGCGGTTGTTTCGCTGATGACGGCGGCGGCGGTGGGCAATATTGCCGAAACCGGCACCATGGGCTATGCGCTGGCCGCGCTGACGCTTGCCGCCCTTTCCGGGGCGATCCTGCTTGCGATGGGGGTGTTCAAGCTGGGTTTTTTGGCGAACTTCCTCTCACACCCGGTGATTGCCGGTTTCATCACTGCATCGGGCATGATCATTGCCGCCAGTCAGCTCAAACACATCCTTGGTGTGGATGCCAGCGGCCATAACCTCTGGGAAATTGTCGCCTTCCTGATTGCCCATATTCCCGAAACCAATCAGACGACCCTGATCATCGGCATTTGCGCCACCGGTTTTCTGTTCTGGGTGCGCAAGGGCCTTAAACCCGCCTTGCGCAAACTGGGCCTTGGCGTACGGGCTGCGGATGTCCTGACCAAGGCGGGCCCGGTCTTTGCTGTTTTCGCGACCACAGCAGCCACCTGGTATCTTGGTCTGGCTGATAAAGGGGTCAAGATCGTGGGCGAGGTTCCGCAAAGCCTGCCGCCGCTGACCATGCCGGACTTCAGCCCAGGACTGATGGTGGACCTTTTGGTGCCGGCGATCCTGATTTCAGTCATCGGATTTGTTGAATCGATCTCTGTCGCGCAGACGCTGGCGGCCAAACGACGTCAACGCATCAACCCGGACCAGGAATTGATTGGTCTGGGGGCTGCTAATATCGGAGCGTCCTTCACGGGCGGTTATCCGGTAACGGGTGGTTTTGCCCGCTCGGTCGTGAACTTTGATGCCGGGGCGCAGACACCTGCTGCCGGGGCCTTTACCGCTGTTGGTCTGGCGATTGCCGCCGTGGCGCTGACTCCGCTGGTTTATTTTCTGCCAAAGGCAACCCTTGCCGCGACCATCATTGTTGCGGTGCTGTCGCTGGTCGATTTCTCGATCCTGAAAACCAGTTGGCAATATTCCAAGGCGGATTTCATTGCGGTTCTGGCCACCATCCTTCTGACCCTTGGTCTTGGTGTCGAGGTCGGGGTGACCGCCGGTGTGGTTCTGTCGATCGGGCTGTTTTTGTATAAAACATCACGCCCGCATATTGCCGAGGTCGGCCTTGTGCCCGATACCCAGCATTTCCGCAACATCCTGCGTCATAAGGTCATCACCCATCCATCGGTCCTGACGATCCGGATTGATGAAAGCCTTTATTTCGCCAATGCGCGGTATCTGGAGGATTACCTCTATGACCGGGTGGTCGGGTGCAAGAACCTAAAGCATGTGGTTCTGATGTGCTCGGCCGTGAACGAGATCGATCTAAGCGCGCTTGAATCGCTTGAGGCGATCAATCACCGGCTTGAGGAAATGGGTATTTCCCTTCACATGTCCGAGGTCAAAGGCCCGGTGATGGATCGACTGAAAAAGACCCACTTCCTTGATGAACTGACCGGCGAGGTTTTCCTGTCCCAGTTCGAAGCTGTTTCGAAACTGACAGACGTGCAGGTGGCGGAAACACCACCAAGCACCGAACCAAAAATCAAACTGGTCTAGGACCGAAAATCGAAACCGGATTGAGTTTTCAGTCCGGTTTCTTTTTGCCATCGCGCAGATGGGTCAGGAAATAAATCAGCCCGCCGGCAAGCAAGCCCCAGAACGCGCCCGAAATCCCATAGAATGTCAGGCCAGCTGCGGTGACGATAAAGGTCACGGCGGCTGCTTCACGTCCGTCTTCGTCCTTGAAGGCTGCAACGGCTGATCCCGCAAACGCCCCAATCAGGGCGAGACCGGCAACCGCCTCAATCAGGATGCCCGGTGCCAGACTGATAAACGCGGTGACCAGCCCGGCCAGAAGCCCAAACACGATATAGAAAACGCCGCCTGATACCGCGGCCCAATACCGTTTGGCCGGATCGGGGTGGGCATCCTTGCCCGCACAAAGGGCGGCGGTGATGGCGGCAAGGTTTACCGCATGGCCGCCAAATGGGGCTGAGAGTAACGAGAAGATCCCGGTCACGGTAAAAAGCGGCCCCGGTGGGGTATCATAATCGTTGGCGCGCAGAACCGCTGTGCCCGGAATGTTTTGCGATGCCATGGTGACGATGAAAAGCGGCAAGGCAATGCCGACCAGTCCGGCCAATGTGAATTCCGGCATGACGAATTCAACGGGCGGCGCAATCGCCCCACCCAGATCGGCAAGGGCATTTTCAGGGAACTCAATGCCGAACACCATCACGGCAATAAAGGCCAACAAAGCGGCCGGGATGGCAAGCAACCGGTTGAACCGGCCCATGACAATCCATGCAATCACGATTGGAAGACCAAGCAACGGATCAAAGGCAACTGCCTTGACCGGGGCAAGGCACAGACCCAGCAACACACCGGCCAGCATCGCGTTTGCCAAGGGGGCCGGTATACCAGCAACCGCACGGCCCAGCGGCTTCCAAACGCCACTGATGATAATCAGGATGGCGCAAACGATGAACGCACCAACAGCAACCGCAAAGCCGCCCTCAATGGCACCGGATGTCGCCAGAAGGGCCGCACCGGGTGTGGACCACGCAATGCTGATCGGAAGGCGGGTTTTAAGGGATAAAACAATCGCGCAAAGGCCCATCGAAATGGATAGCGCCATCAGGCCCGATGCCGCCTGTTCCGGGCTTGCGCCAACGCCGGTAAGGCCTTGCAGCACAACCGCAAACGAACTGGCAGAGCCAACAAAACCGGCCAACAGGCCCATGAAAATACTTTGAGGCGAAATATCACGCAGCATGGGAGCTCCGCAGGATTGTAAGTCGTTGAAAGTATGGTGGCAAGCGCGCTGACCTTAACCAGAAGCACGAAGGCAGGCCAGTGAAAAAGAACAAGGCGCAACGGCGGTGCCGGGCGGCTGCAGCGTGGTATTGCTAAGGCGGGATGTCAGGGGGCAGCCAACATAGTTGCACGAACCAGAAACGGCGGTGCCTCGCGATGTTGCGTTAAAAAACCAACAGATGATTGATTTACATCATCGTCTAGGACGAAGAATTAAATAATTATAATGTTTTCAAATGGAGTGGACGATATTTCCTGACCAAGGAGCCTGACAATGACTGTATCCCCCCAGATTCGTGTCGGTCTGCCGCGGATCAATGAACCTGCACCGGATTTTACGGCCCCGACCACCGATGGTGTCAGAGCCCTGTCGGACTATCGCGGCAAATGGCTTGTCCTGTTTTCCCACCCTGCTGATTTCACCCCGGTTTGCACAACCGAATTTATCGCCTTTGCCAAACATGCCGATCAATTCGCCAAGCGCAATTGCGAATTGCTGGGCCTGTCGATTGACAGCACCCATTCGCACATTGCCTGGATGCGTAACATCCAGCAGAATTTTGGTGTGGAAATCCCGTTTCCGATTATTTCAGACCTGAAAATGGAAGTCGCCCAAGCCTATGGCATGATCCATCCGGGGGCGGGCGACACGTCTGCTGTGCGTGCGACCTTCATCATTGACCCGGATGGCATGTTGCGCGCCATGGTCTATTACCCAATGAGCAACGGGCGCTCCATTACCGAATGCCTGCGCATGATCGACGCCATGCAGACCAGCGACAAGAACGGTGTCGCCACCCCCGAAGGCTGGCAGCCGGGTGACAAGGTCATCGTCCCGCCGGCCCATACCGCCAAGGCCGCCGCGGAACGCGCATCCAATCCCGCCTATGATTATGTGGACTTCTATTTCTGCACAAAGTCCCTCTGATCAAAACCCCGATGTGCGGTCCCGGGGGCAAGGGGCCGTGCAAAGGCAAAACCCCGCCAGAGCAATCCGGCGGGGTTTTGTTTTAGAAGACCGAAACCATAATAAGTCGTGTTGTTGTTAATTCGAAGAATCAGTTGCCAAGATATCCACTATTCACATGAATCTGAAAAGTAAATTTGTCCCAAGTGAAATTGTTTCGCAGATTTTCTAAACGAAAATATAATCGTAAATTTTATATCCGTATTTTCGGTTTTTATTAGCTTGATCGGGTGAAGACTGTATTTGTTTGTTTCGTTTAAATCTGTATTCTTGTCATGTGTTTTTTTGTGAGATTTTATGGTTATTTTTTCTGGAAAATTCGAAATTTGTCCTAATTGTGGG
>NZ_JBZCIA010000009.1:140711-186244 GCF_059052855.1 Thalassospira sp. CA1 | reverse complement strand
CCCATCACAGGCGCGGCAAAACCAGCTTAAAGAATTTTGATCGCTTAGGGAAGATCAGCGGGATCGAGTTCGATCAGATGACCGTCGCGCAGCGTCACCACCCGATCCATCTGGCGCGCCAGTTCCGGGTTATGGGTCGCAATCAGCGACGCCAGACCGGTTTCACGCACCAGTGTCATCAGCATGCCAAACACCGTTTCGGCCGTTTGGGGATCAAGGTTGCCGGTGGGTTCGTCGGCAAACAGCACATCAGGCACGTTGGCCAGCGCACGGGCAATCGCAACACGCTGTTGCTCACCGCCTGACAAACGCGCGGGGCGATGATCAGCACGTTTTTCAAGGCCAAGACAACGCAACAATTCCAGCCCGCGCTCTTCGGCCTCGGCCCGTTTCAGGCCCTTGATCATTTGCGGCATGACGACGTTTTCAAGGGCTGAAAATTCCGGCAGCAAATGATGGTACTGATAGACAAAGCCGATGTGGCTGCGGCGCATTTCAGTGCGTACAAGATCAGACAGATCCGTGCTGCGCTTGCCCCCGATGGACACCAGCCCGCCATCGGGCTTTTCCAACAGACCGGCAATCTGAAGCAGGGTTGATTTACCCGCCCCCGACGGCCCGACAAGGGCAACGATTTCGCCCTGATGGATTTCGAGATCGACCGATTTCAGAATTTCGAGCTGATCGGGGCCCTGATTGAAAATGCGATCAATCTTTTCAAGGCGCAGCACGACTTTGCGCGCGCGTTGTTCAGCGGTTGTTTTCAACAGATCACTCATAACGCAGGGCCTCCACCGGATCGAGGCGAGATGCCCGCCATGCCGGATAGACCGTGGCAAGGAAGGACAATGTCAGCGACATGATGCAAACCATAACGACCTCGCCGACATCCATGTCGGCAGGGAGCTGCGACAGGAAGTAAATCTCGGCATTGAAAAGGTCAGTCCCGGTCAGGCTTTGGATAAACTGGCGGATATTTTCGATGTTCAGGCAGAACAGAACCCCAATGACCAGACCAGAAATCGTGCCCAGCACACCGATGGAGGCACCAGCCAGGAAGAACACCTTCATGATCGATTGGCGGGTTGCGCCCATGGTGCGCAGGATGGCGATATCACGCCCCTTGTCCTTTACCAGCATGACCATGCCGGAAATGATGTTAAAGGCGGCCACAAGGATGATCAGGGTCAGGATCAGGAACATCACATTGCGTTCGACCTGAAGCGCATTAAAGAACCCGGCATTGGATTGTTGCCAATTGACCAGACGCAAGGATTGCCCGGACAAGCTTGTCAGCAATTCCTCCATCGTGTCATCAAGTGCGCCGATATCTTCAAGCATCACTTCAAAATGGGTGATTTTTTCCGGCAGGCGGAAATAGACCTGAGCGGCCTCAAGCGGCATGAAGATAAAGCCGCTGTCATATTCATACATGCCGATATCAAACAAGCCCGCCACGGTATAACCACGCACACGCGGCACGGAACCAAATGCCGTGACATTGCCCTTGGGCGAAATCAGGTTGACCGTATCGCCAACGCCCACGCCGAGCTTCATGGCCAGACGCGCGCCCATGATCACGGTGTCTTCGCCCTTGAAGTCATCAAGGGAACCGAAAACGATATTATCGGCGATGGTTTCACGTTTTTTGACATCTTCGGGGCGCATGCCGCGCACAATGGCACCGGATGCACGGCCGTTTTTCGATGCCATCACCTGCCCTTCGACCACCGGCACGGTCAGAACCACATTGCCGTTTTTGGCAATCTCGTCTTCGATCTTGGCGTAGTCGCCAAGGCCACCATTGCCCTGTGCATAGACCGAGATATGGCCGTTCAACCCGAGAATTCGGCCAAGCAGTTCCGCCCTGAAACCATTCATCACCGACATGACAATGATGAGTGTCGCAACACCCAACATGATGCCGAGCAACGAGAAGATGGCGATGACGGAAACAAAGCCTTCCTGCCGACGTGGACGCAGGTAGCGAAAGGCCACCATACGTTCGAACGGACTGAACATGGGCAATCGATCCTTGTGGAAGCGGGTCAGGAAAAAGGTATGAACAAAGAACTTAGCGTTCAAACCGAAAATGGCAACGGGGCAGCACAAGCTGCCCCGTCTGAAAGCGTATTTTATCCGGCGCTGAGCTGATTAAGCGCCGCTTCGAAGGTGACTTCGGTTTTCTCACCCGATTTGCGGTTCTTGAGTTCAACAACGCCGTTCTTGAGGCCTTTGGGGCCAATGACGATCTGCCAGGGCAGACCGATCAGATCCATATCAGCAAACTTGCCACCTGCACGAATGTCGCGGTCATCATAAAGGACCTCGATCCCGGCGTTGGTCAGTTTGGCATAGGCATCTTCACAAGCGGCATCGCATTCATCATCACCGGTACGCAGGTTGATCAGGCCAACCTTGTAGGGCGCGACAGATTCCGGCCAGATGATGCCGTTTTCGTCGTGGGATGCCTCGATCAATGCACCGACAAGGCGCGACACGCCAATGCCGTATGAGCCCATCTGAACCGGAACTTCGGTGCCATCCGGACCAAGGACGGTTGCGCCCATCGGTTCGGAATATTTGGTGCCAAAGTGGAAGATGTGACCGACTTCGATGCCGCGCGTGGTGACAAGGTCATCACCAAGGGCCGTTACCGCCTCGTTGCTGGCATCATGCATTTCTTCGGTCGCGGCGTAATCTTCAAGCGTGCCCTGTACCCAGTTTTCAAGGCCGGTACGATCATTGAGATCGACACCCTTGCCAGTCAGATCCTTGTCCAGCCACTTCTTGTCGCAGAACACTTCACTTTCGCCGGTATCGGCCAGAATGATGAATTCGTGGCTAAGATCACCGCCGATCGGGCCGGTATCGGCCACCATCGGGATCGCCTTGACGCCCAGACGGGTAAAGGTGCGGCAATAGGCGAGGAAGATCTTGTTATAGGTATGACGCGCGCTTTCGTAATCGATATCGAACGAGTAAGCGTCTTTCATGTAGAATTCGCGCCCCCGCATCACGCCAAAGCGCGGGCGGATCTCGTCGCGGAATTTCCACTGGATATGATAGAGCAGCTGCGGAAGCTGTTTATAAGAGCGCACATCCTTGCGGAAGATGTCGGTGATCGCTTCTTCGTTGGTCGGACCAAACAGCATCTTGCGATCATGACGGTCGGTGATGCGCAGCATCTCAAGACCGTAATCATCATAACGACCACTTTCCTGCCACAGCTCGGCCGGCTGAATGGTTGGCATCAGAAGCTCGTTAAAGCCGATCTTGTCCTGTTCTTCGCGAACGATCTGTTCGATCTTTTTAAGAACACGGTGGCCGAGTGGCAGCCAGGAATAGATCCCTGCGGTCAGCTGACGCACCATACCGGCGCGGAGCATCAGACGATGGGACGCAATCTGGGCTTCCGAAGGGGTTTCCTTCAGGGTCGGCAGAAAGAACTGGGAAAGACGCATCAATGCCTCGTGATGATCAGATCTGAATATTTGGGTCTGTAATAACCTTGCCCGGAAAATGCGACAGAGCCGCCCGAAACGCAAGCCGGAACTTGCTTTATATCATCGATGGCTGGTTAAGGACCAAAGATGGCAAAACGACGACGGCAATCAACGAAAGCCCGCCTTGCGGCATGCATCAATCAGTTCAGCGTTATTGGCATCATCGCCAAGTGGCTGATCGTTAAAATAAACCCGCCCGTTGCGATAGGTGATCTTGCCGATATTCTGTTCGCCGCTGACCCCGTCCGGCACGGTGATCCCGGAATATTTGAAGAAGTCGATGGTGACCGGGAATTCGATTTCCTTGGGCAGCGACTTCAAGATGTTGCTGCCCCCGTTTAAATCGGCCGGGGCAACCGCATTGCCGCGCACGTCAACACCCGGTTTGTACGCCACATCGTCGTCGGGCACATGCGTGACCAACTCCTTGCAGGCAGCACGCGTAACGATGATCGTTGGTGCCGGTGCCTCACTTGTTGCTGCAGCATCATCCGCAGCACCGCCATCCGTTTGTTCTGTTGCAGAGGGGAATGGGGATTCGTCCTGCGCCTTGGCCGTGATGGGTGGAGACACCATCAGCATCACCGCGGCGACAGGCGCCAATAGTCTGATTTTATGACCAAATCTGGCATTTGAAATAGATTGGACCAATGAAAACTGGGGCATGATTTAGTTTCGTCCTATCTGTGTGCAGTGCAGCAACGATTCATTTGTGAAGTTTGGTCAAAACATCTTGCATAAAAACGAAACATGTGGCTTTTTAGTCGTCCGCTAACGGCGCAAGATCGTTGCGGAAGGCGTATCGCAGCCGCTCATAAAATTGCGGGAGGCTTTGTTGCCAATAAGCATACAAGAAGCAGGCGCGACGTCGAAATAAAACCTGTGCATAAGCCCAGGTCTTAGGAGGAAGTATAAAAAGATTACGGGAAAACAGCTATAAAAATAGCGTCTTAGCAAGATCCTTGTGATCTTGCTTTTTTTTTGCCCCTGCCCCATCCTACGCGCCGAGCCATGATTTTTCTGCAGGGCTTAGGACGCGCCAAACGACAAAACCCCGCACAAAATGTTGCGGGGTTTTATGTTTTGCGGCTTGGGACAAACGCCTTATTGCGGCGGCCGGACTTCGATCATTCCGCTGGTGATGACAAACCATGCGACCACCCACAGGATTGCCGAAATCAGACTGGTGGCGAGGATCTTTTTCCACATATGCGGCTTTTCCGGTGCGCCACTATCATGGCCCGGTTCAACATTTTCGACCCGCTTCACACCGACCGGCAGCACCATGAACAGAACCAGCCACCAGATAACGATGTAAACAAGAAGTCCGGAAAACCAGTTCATAAGGGTGCCTTCGGGTTGGATGCAGCATCTGAATGTTTAAAAGACGATAGAAACGCCCAACCTGTTTTGCAAGGCCGGACGTTGTGAGGCGGATCTCGTGGGGTTAGATCAAACCTGTTCGAGTTCGACCAGGGTTCCGTTGAAATCCTTGGGATGCAAAAACAGAACCGGCTTGCCATGAGCACCGATCTTGGGTTCACCATCACCCAGAACACGTGCTCCACTTGCCTGCAGCTTGTCACGCGCGGCCAGAATGTCATCGACCTCGTAGCAGACATGATGAATGCCGCCCGACGCGTTCTTTTCAAGGAAACCCTTGATCGGGGAATTGTCCCCCAACGGATAGAGCAGTTCGATCTTGGTATTGGGCAGTTCGACAAACACAACCGTCACGCCGTGATCGGGTTCGTCTTGCGGCTCTGAGACCTTTGCGCCCAGAACATCGCGATATTGCGCAATCCCGGCCTCTAGATCCGGCACAGCAATCGCAACGTGGTTCAGCCGTCCTATCATGGTGTTCTCCTAACGTCTTTCATCTGCCCGATTGGGGCCAATCTAGGACGGTGAACATCTTTAAGACAACTGCGCTTTTGGTCGAATGCGGTTGCCTGCGTGCTTAATCAGCCCTGCTCTTTCACGCGCGCCAGATGCACTTCGATCAGCGGGCGTTTGCCCATGCGTTGACGCACCGGACGGCGCAGGGCCTGACGGACGGCAAGGATCACTGTGGCATCATCCATGACTTCTTCGTCATTAAGCTGATCAATGCGATTGCCGATTTCGGCCGCAAATTGATCCAGACGGGTTTCTTCGCCGGGCTCGTCAAACAGGCTGGGAGCCGTGATCATCGGTTCATTGACCATTTCGCCAAACTGGTTGAGCACCACGGTCACAAACATCACCCCGTTCCAAACGATGCGATTGCGGTTACGGAATGTATCGGCATCGCGTTTAAGCAACCGGCCACCATCAAGGGCAAGAACACCGGCCTCTGCCACGCCGATAACGTGGGCATCACCGGGGGCCAACCGAATGACCGTGCCGTCATGCGGGATCACCTGTTCCGGGATCTGGCATTCCGCACCAAGGGCAGCCTGTTCGCACAGATGGCGGGTTTCGCCATGGACCGGGACCAGGATTTTCGGGCGGGTCAGCTGATACATGCGCGTCAGGTCTTCACGGCCCGGATGGCCCGACACGTGGATCGGTTCATCGCGCGCGGTGATGACTTTGACGCCACGGCGGATCAGCAGGTTCTGGATATAGCCAATCGACTTTTCATTGCCCGGAATTTCACGCGCCGAGAACACCACGGTATCGCCCGGATCGAGTTGGACGGTGGGATGATCGCCCTTGGCAATGCGCGACAATGCGGCACGCGGTTCGCCCTGTGACCCGGTGCAAAGCAAAAGCACCTGATCCTTGGGCACTTCCATCGCGTCTTCGTCGGTCAGAAGGTTCGGATAGCCTTTGAGGTAGCCGACTTCACGCGCGGCCTCTGTCACGCGGTTAAGCGATCGACCGGCAAGACCAACACAGCGGCCGTTTTCATGGGCGGCTTCGATCACCGACTGCACACGGGCAACGTTGGTGGCAAAGCAGGCAACGGCAATGCGCCCCTGCGGATGTTCGGCGAACAGTTTGGACAGGTTCTTGGCGACGTCGCCTTCGGAGCCTGTTTTGCCCTCCGAGAACACATTGGTCGAATCACAGACCAGTGCCATGACGCCTTCATCGCCCAGTGCTTCGAGCTTTTTGACATCCGATGCCTCGCCAATCTGGGGGTCGGGATCGAACTTCCAGTCGCCGGTATGGACAATCAGGCCTTTAGGCGTGCGGATGGCAAGGGCGTTGGGCTCCAGGATCGAGTGCGTCATGGTGACGAATTCGATATCAAAGCAACCAAGCTGGAACCGCCCGCCCAGTTCGATCACATGGATCGGCACCTGGTCGGCAAAATCGGTTTCGGACAGCTTGGCCTTAAGAAATTCGGCGGCAAACGGGGTCGCGTAAATCGGGCATTTCAAGCGCGGCCACAGATACGGCACCGCGCCCAAGTGATCTTCGTGCGCGTGGGTCAGGACCAGACCAAGCAGCTTGTCCTTGCGTTCCTCGATAAAGGTCGGGTCGGGCATGACCACATCGACGCCCGGCAGGCCTTCCTCGCCGAACGAAACCCCCATATCGACCATCAACCATTGATCGTCATAGCCATAAAGGTTCAGGTTCATGCCAATTTCGCCGGAACCTCCGAGCGGCACGAACAAAACGTCATCTTTTGGCAAATACAAATCCACGGAAGCTATATCCTTTGTTTTCGGCGCATCAATTACATGCGGGATAATCGTTCCCCTTGCGTCACGCAAGTCTTTATCCTGTAGGGCGTTCGGTCTGCTGGCTGTTGCGACGATAGATCATCAACAAACCCAGCATGGTCAGATCACCATGCAGATATTCAATTTCATCAACCGCCTTGGTAAAGAGCGGCGCAAGCCCACCGGTTGCCACGACTTTCATCTGGTCGACATTTTGCTGTTGGCGAATACGCGCAAGCAACCCTTCGATCATCGAGACATAGCCCCAATAGACCCCTGACTGCATGGCTTCGACCGTGTTTTTACCCACCACACTGCGCGGGGCTTCGATCGCGACCATTGGCAACTGGGCCGCGGCCATATGCAGGGCCTTGATCGACAGGTTGACCCCCGGCGCAATCACACCGCCAAGATAATCACCATTGCCGTCGACCACGTCAAAGGTCGTGGCCGTGCCGAAATCAAGCACCACCAGCGGCCCGCCAAACAGTTCATGGGCGGCAATCGCGTTGACAAGGCGGTCTGCACCCACCTCGCTTGGTCGGTCCATGATGATTTTCATATCAAGATTGACCGCAGGATCACCGACAACCATCGGTTCGACATTGAAATAGCGGCGACACAGGGTCTTTAGGCTGAATTCCGCGGCCGGAACCACGGTGGCGATAATCGCCCCCGTAATCGCATCCTTGGGCACGCCAGACAGCGTGAAAAGATGGTGCAACCACACGCCCAACTCGTCCGCGGTGCGTTCGGTGGTGGTGGAACAGCGCCACTGGCCCTTGATGGTATCGCCATCAAAAACCGCAAAGACGATGTTGGTGTTCCCGGCGTCAATCGCAAGCAACATGATGCTTACAAGCCTCCGCTACAAAGCAAGCTATTTGGTGATATCAGGCGGCAAAGAACACTTCGCCAGCCCCGATGCGGTGCTCAAAACCGCTGTCTTCTCTTAGGATAAGTTCGCCACCCTCATCAAGCCCGACGAAAGTTCCTTGAAGTTCGCGTTCGGTCAGGCGGGCGACAACCGGTTTACCAATGCCATATCCGCGCGCCAGCCAGGCTTCGCGGATCGGCGCAAAACCGTCCTGTTCCCAGATCGGCAACCAGTGTGCAACGCGCGCGACATAGGTTGATATCAGATCCGTAACCGAAACCGGGGAGCCCAAAGCCGCCAACGAGGTTGCCGGGCGTTCGGCATCGTCGGGGAAAAAGGCGACATTCACCCCTGCCCCAATCACAAGATAGTCGGTTGCTGACCCCTGATTGGACGCACTTTCAAGCAGGATACCGCAAATCTTGCGATCATTGACCATCAGGTCATTGGGCCATTTGCAATCCGGACGCACCATGCCGCCTGTGACGGTTTCAACCGCCTCGGCCATGGCAACAGCGATCAGGAAGGTCAGACGGGCGGCTTCGGCCAGTGAACAGGTCGGACGCAGCAACAGCGACGAATACAGATTACCCACCGGTGACGACCAAGCACGGCCACGGCGGCCGCGACCGGAAGTCTGGGTTCTGGCTATAACAAGGGCGCCACTTTGGGCGCCCTTGTCTGCGAGGCGCTTGGCCTCTTCATTCGTGCTGTCGATCGCATCCCTTTCGTGAAGGGTGAAACCTTCGGGAAGACGGATCGTTCGCAATGCCATTCTTACATCCCAAACAGCGATGCCGCGGCAACAGCTGCGCTATCCATCAGCGGGTTCGGGAAGAAGACGAAGGCCAGGATGATGATCGTGGCAACCGCCATGATGACATTCATCTCGGTACCATTGCGATCAAAGCCTTCGACCGGCTCGTCGAAATACATGACCTTGATGATACGCAGGTAGTAATAGGCACTGACAACCGAGGTCACGAGGCCAATGACTGCAAGCGTCACAAGACCGGCATCAACGGCTGCCTTGAAGACATAGAACTTGCCAAAGAAGCCAGCCAGCGGCGGGATACCTGCCATCGAGAACATGAAGATCGCAGTGATCGCAGCCATCAGCGGCTTGGTTTTGGCAAGACCGGCAAGATCGGTGATTTCCTCGTTCATGCGGTCATTACGACGCATGCACAGGATGACGGCAAAGGTGCCAAGGTTCATGACAAGGTAGATACCCAGATAAACCAGAACACCGGTGACACCTTCCTGCGTGCCTGCGGCCAGACCGACAAGTGCGAAACCAACGTGACCGATGGACGAATAGGCCATCAGACGTTTGATGTTTTCTTGACGGAGTGCGGCAAAGGAACCAACCGCCATCGACAGGATGGAGATCAGGACAATGATCTGCTGCCAGTCTTCGACAGCACCGCCAAACGGACCAACGGCAACGCGGATGAACAGCGCCAGTCCGGCAATCTTCGGGGCAACCGCAAAGAAGGACGTGACCGGGGTCGGCGCACCTTCATAAACGTCCGGGGTCCACATGTGGAACGGAACAGCGGAAACCTTGAAGCACAGACCGGCAAAGATGAAGGCCAGACCGACCAGCGCACCCAACGGCAGTTCACCACCGACAAGGGTATTGCCCAGAACGGTGAAGTTCGTGGTGCCGGTGAAGCCATAGACCATCGACATGCCATACAGCAGGATGCCCGAAGCGATCGAACCGAGGATGAAGTATTTCAGACCCGATTCCGTCGAACGCACGGTGTCACGGCGGATGGCAGCGACAACATAAAGTGCAAGTGACTGCAGTTCGAGACCAAGATACAGCGACAGCATATCGGTTGCCGATACCATCGCCATCATGCCAAGGGTGGCAAGAGAGATCAGGATCGGGAACTCGAAGCGTGCCATGTTTTCACGCTCGGCAAAGTTCATGGCCATGATGATGCCGGTTGCAGAACCGATCAGGATCAGGACCTTGCAGAACTTGGCAAACGGATCAGCACTGAACTGACCAAAGAATGCCGAACCACCATCACCCATCACCACCAGTGCGATGGTAATGACCTGGGCGGCAACTGCCAGCCAGGATACGGTGCGGAAGGATTTGTCCTTGCCGGCGAAAACCCCAAGCATCAACAGCGCCAAGGCAGAAACTGCCATAAACATTTCGGGCAGCGCGGCCCCGAGGTTGAGCATAGAAACTCCCATGTTCATTCCCCTCAATTCGCAGCCAGCTGGGCGGCTTGTGCCGCTGCAGCCTGGGCCGTTTCGACCTGGTTGACGAGGTTCTCAACTGAGACATGCATGATGTCGAGGAAGGAGACCGGATAGACCCCCATCCACAGAACGATGATCACCAATGGTGCAAAGATAATCCATTCACGCGGGCTCAGATCGAGGATGGTTTTCAGGTTCTCTTTGGTGAGTGCCCCGAAAATAATCCGGCGATAGAGATACAGCGCATAGGCCGCACCAAGGATCAGTCCGGTTGCCGCAAAGAATGCGACCCAGGTGTTGGCTTCGAACGCACCCAGAAGTGCGAGGATTTCACCAACGAACCCGCCCGTACCCGGCAGACCAACCGATGCCATGGTGAAGAACATGAAGATCAGTGCGTAGCTCGGCATACGGTGGACAAGACCACCATAGGCTTCGATTTCACGGGTATGGATACGGTCATAGACCACACCGACACACAGGAAGAGTGCACCGGAAACCACACCGTGGCTGAGCATCTGGAAGATCGAACCTTCGATACCATGCTGGTTAAAGGTGAATGCACCGATGGTAACAATCCCCATATGGGCGACCGACGAATATGCAATCAGCTTTTTCATGTCCTGCTGCGCAAGGGCGACCAGCGACGTATAGATGATAGCAACAATCGACAGCGTGAAGACGAGCGGTGCGAAGGTTTCAGACGCCAACGGCATCATCGGCAGCGAGAAACGCAGAAAACCGTAACCACCCATTTTCAACAGCACGCCAGCCAGGATCACAGAACCAGCCGTCGGTGCCTCAACGTGGGCATCGGGCAGCCAGGTATGGACCGGCCACATCGGCACCTTGACGGCAAACGATGCAAAGAAGGCCAGCCACAGCCAGAGCTGCATATTATAATCGAAGCCGTATTCCATCAGGGTCGGGATATCGGTAGTGCCCGCTTCGAAATACATCGCAAGCAGTGCCACCAGCATCAGGACCGAACCAAGAAGGGTATAAAGGAACAGCTTGAATGCCGCATAAACGCGACGCTGACCACCCCAGACGCCGATGATGATGAACATCGGGATCAGGACGCCTTCGAAGAACAGATAGAACAGCAGACCGTCAAGGGCACTGAACATGCCGACCATCATCGTTTCAAGAACGAGGAAGGCGATCATGTATTCCTTCACGCGCTTCTGGATCGCTTCCCATGCCGACAGAATGCAAATCGGTGTGAGGAAGGTCGCAAGCAGGACGAAGAGGACGGAAATACCGTCAACGCCCATGTGATAGGAAATGTTCAGACCCGGCATCCAGTCCGCCTGCTCGACGAACTGGAAATCTGCGGTCGTTGCATCGAAGTTCACCCACAGCATCAAGGATACGAGGAATGTGAACCCCGAGGTCCAAAGCGCAACCCAACGGGAATTGCGGGCAACAGTCGCCTCTTCACCATTGATCAGCAGCAGCAGGGCTGCACCGACCAGCGGCAGGAAAGTGACGATCGAAAGAATTGGCCAATCACTCATCGCCCGTTAACCCATCTTCCAAATTGTGTAGGAGACCAGCGCTGCAATGCCGATCAGCATCGCAAATGCATAGTGATAGACGAAACCACTCTGAATGGCGCTGACGCGACGTGCGATGTTACGGCAAGCAGCTGCCACACCATCCGGACCGCAACCATCAATGATGGCACCATCCCCTGATTTCCAGAATCCATAGCCCAAAGCAAAGGCCGGCTTGACGAAAATCTTGTCATAGAGCTCGTCGAAGTACCATTTGTTCAGCGCGAAGCGGTAAACACCGTTGAAGGTGTTGGCCAGCGTGCGCGGAAGCGACGGTACGAGCTTGTACATGACAATCGCAAGCGACAGACCGGTGATCATGGCAACAAACGGTGCCCATTTCACCCAACCCGGAACATGGTGTGCATTTTCCAGAGCATTGTGACCTTCGGCCATGAAGAGTGCGCCATTCCAGAAGGTCAGCATTTCTTCAAAGTCGCCGCCACCGAACCAGTCCTTGGCGAACCAGCCGGCAAAGACAGCACCGACGGTCAGGAACAGGAGCGGACCGGTCATGATCGCCGGGCTTTCATGCACGTGCGCCATGGTGCGTTCATCAGCGCGCGGTGCGCCGAAGAAGGTCAGGAAGATCAGACGCCAGCTGTAGAACGAGGTCATCAGAGCCGCAAGGATACCTGCCCAGAACGCATACAGGCCAACGCCGGTATGTGCCCCATAGGCGCTTTCAAGGATAAGGTCCTTGGAATAGTAACCCGCAAAGCCCGGAACACCGGTAATCGCAAGTGTCCCAATCACCATCACAGCAAAGGTCAGCGGAACCATTTTGGCGATGCCGCCCATCTTGCGCATGTCCTGTTCATCGGACATGGCATGGATGACCGAACCGGCACCAAGGAACAGAAGCGCCTTGAAGAAGCCGTGTGTCATCAGGTGGAAGACACCTGCCGAATAAGCCGACACGCCGCAGGCAAAGAACATATAGCCCAGCTGCGAACAGGTCGAATAGGCAATGACGCGCTTGATGTCGTTCTGAACACAGCCGATGGTGGCTGCGAAGAACGCAGTCGACGCACCAACGATGGTCACGATCATCAGGGTGGTTTCAGCATATTCAAAGATCGGCGACAGACGCGCGACCATGAATACACCAGCCGTCACCATGGTTGCCGCGTGAATAAGGGCGGAAACCGGGGTCGGGCCTTCCATTGCGTCCGGAAGCCAGGTGTGCAGACCAAGCTGCGCCGATTTACCCATCGCGCCGATGAACAGCAGGAAGCAGGTAATCTCGAGTGCGGAGAATTCATGGCCCAGGAACATCAAGGTTGCGCCTGCGACTTCTTCGGCATTGCCAAAGATGACGTCGAACTGAACGCTGTCGAACAGGACATAAACCGCAAAGATACCAAGGGCAAAGCCGAAGTCACCGACACGGTTGACGATGAAGGCTTTCATCGCAGCCGCCGACGCAGACGGTTTGGAATACCAGAAGCCGATCAGAAGGTAAGACGCCAGACCAACGCCCTCCCAGCCGAAGAACAGCTGGATCAGGTTGTCGGCGGTAATCAGCATCAGCATCGCAAAGGTGAACAGGCTGAGATACGCCATGAAGCGCGGCTTGTCCGGATCATGCGACATATAGCCGATGGAATAGATGTGAACCATCGAGGACACACCGGTGACAACAATCAGCATCACACAGGTCAGCGTATCGATACGCAGCGACCAGGACGCATCAAAGCTGCCCGAGGAAATCCAGGTAAACAGTTCAATCACAACCGGGTTGCCGCCCAGGGCAACATCGACAAAGGCAAAGATCGAAATCACAAAGGAAATCACGACACCGGCAACGGTGACCAGCTGTGCCAGACGATCAGACGAGGACACACCATGATGGTGATGACCATGGCTGTCATGCGGGGCATCCTTTGCGGTCGACATGGCGCCGACCAGCGTGATGGCCCCGGCAAGGATTGCCGCGATCAGGGGCAGGAATACAATCAACGGATACATATCTGCCTTACCCCTTCATCATGTTGATGTCTTCAACCGCGATGGTGCCGCGGTTACGGAAATAGACGACCAGGATCGCCAGACCAATTGCCGCTTCAGCCGCAGCAACCGTCAGAACGAAGATGGTAAATACCTGTCCGACGAGGTCGCCGAGGAACGACGAGAACGCGACCAGATTGATATTGACCGCCAGCAGCATCAGCTCGATCGACATCATGATGATGATGACGTTCTTGCGGTTCATGAAGATGCCGAAGATCCCGAGTGTGAAAAGGATCGCCGCGACGGTCAGATAATGTGCAAGACCGATTTCCATCAGATCCCCCTTCCGACCGGAACTTTTTTGACTTCAAGCGTATCAGCGCGGGTACGCTTGACCTGCTCGGAGATTTTCTGACGACGGACACCTTCACGGTGACGCAGTGTCAGGACAATTGCGCCAATCATCGCAACAAGCAGAACCAGACCAGCCGCCTGGAAGATGTATGCGTAATCGGTGTAGATCAGTTGACCGAGTGCTTCGACGTTGGTCAGACCTGCCGGTGTCGGCTGCGCGAGAACCGCGACCGCCTCATCCGTAAGGGTCCAGCCAGCGCCAACCAGTGCCAGTTCGACAAAAAGAACAACCGCGATCAGAACGCCGATCGGCAGGTAGTTCAAAAAGCCCTGACGCATTTCGACAAAGTTAATGTCGAGCATCATTACGACGAACAGGAACAGGACTGCAACCGCGCCGACATAGACGACGACGAGCAGCATGGCGAGAAACTCGGCACCCAGCAGGACGAAAAGTCCGGCTGCGTTAAAGAATGTCAAGATCAGCAACAGTACCGAATGCACCGGGTTGCGAACGGTCACAACCGCAGTCGCGGACAAGACCGCGACGGTAGCAAACAGGTAAAAAGCCAAAGCCTGTACGACCATAAGGTACCCCCTTGGCGAACCGTTGCTGCCCCTTTGGCAAACAACGGCCCATGAACTCTCTTTCTAACGATCAGACGCGACACTTACCGATAAGGTGCGTCTGCCTCCAATCGTGCAGCAAGCTCGGCTTCCCAACGCTCGCCGTTTGCCAGCAGCTTGTCCTTGTCATAGAACAGCTCCTCGCGGTTTTCGGTTGCGAACTCGAAGTTCGGACCTTCGACGATGGCATCCACCGGGCAGGCTTCCTCGCAGAAGCCACAGTAAATGCATTTCGTCATATCAATGTCGTAACGCGTGGTACGACGCGAACCGTCGTTGCGCGGCTCGACCTCAATGGTGATGGCCTGTGCCGGGCAAATGGCTTCGCAAAGTTTGCAGGCGATGCAACGCTCTTCGCCGTTCGGGTAACGGCGCAGTGCGTGTTCGCCACGGAAACGCGGGCTCAGCGGACCTTTTTCGTACGGGTAGTTGATCGTCACCTTGGGCTTGAACATGTATTTCAAGGTGAGCGCCATTCCCGAAACGAGTTCCGCGAGCAGGAAGCTCCGGGCCGTCCGATCAATAAATGACATCGTTTACCTCTCTCTTTCCGATGCGCGGCGATCAGGCCGGGACCTTGTCAAAAACAACGAGGAACGTGGCAACCAGCATGACCCATGCGAAGGACAGCGGCAGGAAGATTTTCCAGCCCAGACGCATCAGTTGGTCATAACGGTAACGCGGGAAGGTTGCACGAACCCACAGGAAGATGAACAGAACGAAGCAGATCTTGATGATGAACCAGATTGCGCCCGGGATGAATTCGAGGAACGGCAACGGCGCGCTCCAGCCACCCAGGAACAGAATGGCGCACAGGCCACTCATCAGGATCATGTTCGCGTATTCACCCAGGAAGAACAGCGCAAAGGTCATTGCCGAATAGTCGACGTTATAACCCGAGACCAGTTCGGCTTCCGCTTCGGGAAGGTCAAACGGTGCGCGGTTGGTTTCTGCCAGAATGGATACGATGAAGACGATGAACATCGGGAAGTGATAAACGAAGTTCCACTCCCAGATACCACCAACCTGCCCGCGGACAATGTCGCTGAGGTTCAGCGAACCGGTCGTCAGCAGGACCGAGATGATGATCAGGCCAATCGAAATCTCATACGAGACCATCTGGGCGCCGGAACGCAGCGCACCAAGGAAGGCGTATTTGGAGTTCGATGCCCAACCGGCCATCACGATACCGTAAACACCCAGCGAAGAAATCGCGAAGATGTAAAGAATACCGACATTCAGATCGGCCAGAACCATGCCCTCGTCGAACGGAATAACCGCCCAGGCAATGATTGCCAGAATAAAGGTCAGCATCGGGGCGATGATGAACACGCCCTTGTTCGCGCTGCTCGGAATGATTGTTTCTTTCAGAAACAGCTTCAAACCATCGGCAAGCGGCTGCAGAAGGCCAAACGGCCCCACAACGTTCGGGCCCTTACGGAGCTGAATAGCACCGATGACCTTACGCTCGGCGTAGGTCAGATAGGCGACAGCACCCAGCAACGGCAGAACAATCGCCAGAATTTTGGCGACGATCCAGACGAGCGGTTCAATATATCCGTCCCAAAGAAGTTCCATCGGTCAAACCGTATCTTTTGCGTTTCGTCCCAAAATTGGGACACCCCCTTGCGGGATGAGCGACGATCAGATCGTCGCTCCCCTTACTCAGGCAACCTTCTCGGCAGCCGCATCCTTGACAAAGGCCTCAGTACATTTGGCCATCGTCACCGAAGCACGGCTGATCGGGTCGGTCATATAGAAATTGCGAACCGGCGATACGAAGCCATCAGACTTCATGTCACCTGACACACCGAAATCGGTCCATTCTGCCTTGGTCGGAACGTTCAGCGACGCGAAGGTCGGGCTGAGTTCCACCATGCGCGAGCGAACGGCATCGATATTGTTGTATGGCAGGGTCAGATCCAGCGCACCGGAAAGTGCACGGACAATCGCCCAGTCCTCACGCGCGTCACCAACCGGGAAGATCGCACGCCAGCCCTGCTGGGCGCGGCCCTCGGTGTTGACATAGGTGCCATTCTTTTCGGTGTAAGCAGCCCCCGGCAGGATCACGTCGGCTGCCTGCGCACCGGCATCGCCCATAGCACCCTGGTAAATGACAAATGCCTTTTCCAGTTTGCTCATGTCGACTTCGTCGGCACCCAGAAGATAGACAACCTCGATATCGCCTTTGGCGGCACCATCGAGAATGTCATTGGTTGCCAGACCGCCCTCACCCGGCACGAAGCCGAGATCAAGACCGCCAACACGCGATGCCGCGGTGTGCAGAACGTTAAAGCCGTTCCATTCACCGGAAACCATGCCGTATTTCTCGGCAATGGCGCGGGTGGCAGCAAGAACCGCGTCACCGTCTTCACGGTTTAGCGCGCCCATGCCGACAATAATCATCGGCTTTTCAGAAGCCTTGAGGACCTTGGCGAACTCGTTCTTGCCATCCAGGATTTCCTGAAGGGTTTCCGGACCGGCACCAAGATAATCGTTCTTGTAGGTCGGATCCCACTTTTCACCAATGATGCCGACTTTGAAATCGCCAGCCGTCGAACGCCAGCGTTTGCGCAGACGGGAATTGATGATCGGTGCTTCGGCACGGACATTGGCACCAACGATCAGGCAGGCATCTGCCTCGTCAATACCGGCAATCGTGCTGTTGAAGATATAGGAGGCACGCGGGCCGCCAATCTTCGAGCCGTCCTGACGGCAATCAAGGTTCGGCGAACCAAGCTTACCCATCAGATCTTTCAGCGCGGTCATCGATTCACAATCAACCGTGTCACCCGCAAGGGCGGCAATTTTCTTGCCATCCAGGCCGGAAACCTTTGCCTTGATCGCAGCAAATGCTTCGTCCCAGCTTGCCGGCTGCAGCTTGCCATCCTTGCGAACATACGGACGGTCAAGGCGCTGACGTTTCAGGCCATCAATGGCGTAACGGGTTTTATCCGAAATCCATTCTTCGTTGATGTCTTCGTTGGTGCGCGGCAGAACGCGCATCACTTCGCCGGTACGGGCATCGATACGAATGTTCGAGCCAACCGCGTCCATGACATCGACGCTATCGGTTTTCTTGAGCTCCCACGGACGCGCGGTAAACGCATACGGCTTGGAAGTCAGCGCACCGACCGGGCACAGGTCAACCAGGTTGCCTGAAAGCTCGGAGTTGATGGAGGCTTCGATATACGGTCCGACTTCGGTGTCCTCGCCACGGTAAACAGCACCCATGGTGCCGACACCGGCGACTTCCTCGGAGAAGCGAACGCAACGTGTGCAGTGGATGCAACGGGTCATGATCGTTTTGACGATCGGGCCCAGTTCCTTGTCCTTCACCGCGCGTTTTTTCTCGGCGTAACGTGAAGAGTCAAAACCATAGGCCATGGCCTGGTCCTGAAGATCACATTCACCACCCTGGTCACAAATCGGGCAATCCAGCGGATGGTTGATCAGCAGGAATTCCATCACGCCGTTGCGTGCCTTTTTCACAAGGTCGGAATCGGTTTTGATCACCATTCCATCTGCCGCAGGCATGGCGCAGGATGCGACCGGTTTCGGCGCACGTTCCATTTCCACCAGACACATACGGCAGTTGCCGGCGATTGACAGGCGTTCGTGATAGCAGAAACGCGGGATTTCCTTACCGGCCTCTTCACAGGCCTGAAGGACTGTCGCCCCGGCTTCTACTTCAACTTCAATACCGTCAACTGTTAGTTTCGGCATGTCTCAATCCCTCTCAACAGGCCTCTCTCAGGCCGCGATCCGTGCGCGATATTCCTTGATCCGACGTTCCATTTCGGGACGGAAGTGACGGATAAGGCCCTGAATCGGCCATGCAGCCGCATCGCCAAGCGCACAAATGGTGTGGCCTTCGACCTGTTTGGTCACATCCCACAACAGATCAATCTCATCGAGCGTGGCTTCGCCGCGAACCATGCGCGTCATCATGCGCATCATCCAGCCGGTACCTTCACGGCACGGCGTGCACTGACCACAGCTTTCATGCTTGTAGAATTCCGACAGACGCGCGATCGCGTAGACAATGTCAGTCGACTTGTCCATGACGATCACAGCAGCGGTACCAAGACCGGAGCCAACTTCACGCAGACCGTCAAAGTCCATCAGAACATCATCACAAACGTCTTTTGGCATCAGCGGAACAGACGAACCGCCCGGAATAACCGCAAGAAGGTTGTCCCAGCCGCCACGAACGCCGCCGCAATGCTTTTCGATCAGTTCCTTGAGCGGGATGCTCATGGCTTCTTCGACAGTGCACGGCTTTTCGACGTGACCGGAAATGGCAAACAGCTTGGTGCCGTGGTTATTTTCGCGGCCAAAACCGGCGAACCACGAACCGCCACGACGCAGAATGGTCGGAACAGCGGCAATCGATTCGACGTTGTTGACCGTGGTCGGGCAACCGTAAAGGCCTGCGTTCGCCGGGAACGGCGGTTTCAGGCGCGGCTGGCCTTTTTTACCTTCAAGGCTTTCGATCAGGGCGGTTTCTTCGCCACAGATGTAAGCACCGGCACCGAGATGCAGGTAAAGATCAAAATCCCAACCCGAACCACAGGCGTTCTTACCGATCAAACCGGCTTCGTAAGCCTCGTCAATCGCGCGCTGCAGGTTGGATGCCTCGTGATAGAACTCACCACGGATATAAATATAGGCCGCATGCGCATTCATCGCGAAGCTGGCCAGAAGGCAACCTTCGACCAGGGTGTGCGGATCATTGCGCATGATTTCGCGGTCTTTACAAGTACCCGGCTCGCCTTCGTCGGCGTTCACAACCAGGTAGCTCGGACGACCATCAGATTCCTTGGGCATGAAGGACCATTTGAGGCCAGTCGGGAAGCCAGCGCCCCCACGACCACGCATACCGGATGCTTTCATCTCGTCGATGATCCAGTCGCGGCCTTTTTCGATCAATGCCTTGGTACCATCCCAGTTACCACGGGACTGCGCGCCTTTAAGGCCGAAATCCTGGAAACCATACAGGTTGGTAAAGATACGATCCTTATCCTGCAGCATATCAGGCGTCCCCTTCGCTTGCATCAGCATCCTGCGGGGCTGCGCCGCAGCCACAGAATGCCTTCAGAACCTTCGGACCATCGATCGGCTCGCACCCTTTGCGGCCGCTCTGCGGACCGGCTTTCGGCTTCTCGCCCTTTTTGAGGGCATCGAGGATGGCCTTGGTCGTTTCCGGCGTGAGGTCTTCGTAATAATCGTCGTTGATCTGCATCATCGGTGCGTTGACACACGCGCCAAGGCATTCGACTTCGATCATGGTGAACTGACCGTCTTCGGTGGTTTCACCAACGCCAATGCCGAGTTCCTTTTTGCAGGTATCGACAACGTCGGCAGAACCGCGAAGCCAGCACGGCGTGGTGGTGCAAACCTGGATGAAGTTCTTACCCACCGGGGCAAGGTTATACATCGTATAGAAGGTTGCGACCTCGTAGACGCGAATGGCCGGCATTTCGAGCATGTCGGCAATGTAATCCATTGCGACGGTCGGAACCCAGTTACCTTCGGTCTGACGCTGTGCCAGATCAAGCAGCGGCATGACCGCGCTCTGCTGGCGGCCTTCCGGATACTTGGCGATGATCTTCTTTGCTTTTTCCTGATTTTCAGGCGTGAAAGCAAAGCTGGTCGGCTGAAGCTCTTTCGGAGCTGGTCTTCTCAAATGGCTCATCGGTCAATCTCACCGAACACGATATCTAGCGACCCGATATTGGCAACGACGTCGGCCAGCATGTGACCTTTGGACATGAAGTCGATGCCTTGGAGGTGCGGGAACCCCGGGGCGCGGATTTTGCAGCGATACGGACGGTTCGAGCCATCCGAAACAAGATACACACCAAACTCGCCTTTCGGTGCCTCGACCGCGGCATAGCATTCGCCAGCCGGTACGTGGAAACCTTCGGTGAAGAGTTTGAAGTGGTGAATAAGGGCTTCCATCGAACGCTTCATTTCGGCGCGCGACGGCGGTGCCACTTTGTTATTTTCAACAATGACAGGGCCATCCGGCATATTTTTGATGGCCTGCTTGATGATCTTCAGCGACTGCCACATTTCCTCGAAACGGACAAGGAAGCGGTCATAGCAATCGCCGTTCTTGCCGACAGGAATGTCGAAGTCGAATTCTTCGTACGAGTCATAGGGCTGCGATTTACGCAGATCCCACGCCAGGCCCGATGCACGGATGTTCGGACCGGTGAAGCCCCAATCAAGGGCTTCTTCGGCGCTTACGATACCGATATCGACCGTACGCTGTTTGAAGATACGGTTGCCGGTCAGAACACGGTCGAAGTCTTTCATAAAGATTTCGTAATGGTCTGCCCATGCGTCGATATCATCAAGCAAGCCTGCCGGAAGATCGGCAGCAACGCCCCCCGGACGGAAGTAGTTGGCGTGAAGACGGGCGCCACAGGCGCGCTCATAGAATTCCATGAGCTTTTCACGTTCTTCAAAGCCCCACAGAAGCGGGGTCATCGCACCAACGTCCAGTGCGAACGCGGTCAGGTTCAGAATGTGGTTCAGAATACGACCGATTTCCGCATACAGAACACGGATATACTGCGCACGCTTCGGCACTTCGACGCCCATCAGCTTTTCGATGGCCAGGCAATATGCATGTTCCTGGTTCATCGGTGCGACATAGTCGAGACGGTCGAAATACGGGGTTGCCTGAATATAGGTCTTATATTCGATCAACTTTTCCGTACCACGGTGCAGAAGACCAATATGCGGGTCGGAACGTTCGACGACTTCGCCGTCCATTTCCAGAACCAAACGCAGAACGCCGTGCGCCGCAGGGTGCTGCGGGCCGAAGTTCATGGTCATGTTTTTGATTTTTTGTTCGGACATCAGGCGTTGCCCTCCGCCTTTTCATCACCCGGAAGAACATGCTGGATGCCTTCCCATGGGCTTTCGAAATCGAAATTACGGAAATCCTGAACCAGTTTGACCGGCTCGTAGACAACACGCTTCTGTTCGTCATCATAACGCACTTCGACATACCCGGTCAGCGGGAAGTCCTTGCGCAGCGGATGACCTTCAAAACCGTAATCGGTCAGAATACGGCGGGGATCCGGGTGACCGGCGAAGAAGATACCGTACATGTCCCACGCTTCGCGCTCGAACCAGTCGGCGGCGCTGAACAGCGAAACACAGCTTGGTACCGGGGTGTCTTCGTCAGTACGGACCTTCACACGAATGCGCAGGTTATGCTTGAGAGACAGCAGGTGATAGACAACGTCGAAACGCTCAATGCGTTCCGGGTAGTCCGCACCACAAACATCAATAAGCTGCTTGAACAAGCAGCCGGTATCATCCCGAAGGAAGGTCAGAACTTTAAGGATATCATCGCGCTTGGCGACGATGGTCAGCTCGCCGTAACGAATCTCGCTTTCGAGAATTTCGTTGGCCAGCTGTGACGCCACCAGATCTTTCAGATCTTTCAAAGCAGCGCTGTTATCGCTGAGCAGTTCGCTCATGCAAGCCCCCTATTACGGATCAGCGTGTCAGGACACCGGTACGGCGGATTTTCTTTTGCAGCTGCATCACGCCATAAATCAGCGCTTCGGCTGTCGGCGGGCACCCGGGAACGTATACGTCCACCGGCACAACGCGATCACAACCGCGCACCACCGAATAAGAATAGTGATAGTAACCGCCGCCATTGGCGCACGAGCCCATCGAAATAACCCAGCGCGGCTCTGCCATCTGGTCATAGACCTTACGCAGTGCCGGGGCCATTTTGTTGGTCAGGGTACCAGCAACGATCATCACGTCCGACTGACGCGGGCTTGGGCGGAAAACCAGACCGTAACGGTCAAGGTCATAACGCGACGCCGCCGAATGCATCATCTCAACAGCACAGCAGGCCAGACCGAAAGTCATCGGCCACAAGGAACCGGTGCTTGCCCAGCTTGCGAGTTTATCGAGATTGGCAAGGACAAAGCCCTTGTCGTTCATCTCGTCAAACACGCCCTTAAGCATTGCATCCTGATCCGAACCGGGTGCCAGGGGTGCGCCTGAGTTGGTGCTCACTCCCATTCCAAAGCTCCCTTCTTCCATTCGTAGATAAAGCCGACCGTCAAAACAGCCAGGAAGATCACCATCGATACAAAGCCGAATGTTCCGATATCACCGAGGGTTACAGCCCACGGGAACAGGAAGGCGACTTCGAGGTCGAAAATAATGAACAAGATTGCGACCAGATAGAACCGAACGTCGAACTTGATGCGCGCGTCTTCGAACGGCGCAAACCCGCATTCGTATGCGGACAGTTTCTCAACATCCGGTGCCTGCTTGGCAAGAACCAGCGACGCGATGACGATTACCGCCGAAAGACCGACGGCGATCCCGATGAACACCAGGATCGGAAGATATTCCGAAAGAAGCTCTTGCATCTCTCTGACCTCTCAAGAACAGGCCTTTTGACCCGACCAGGTCCCCACCTGGCCAATTACGGCGCACCATAACGTATGCACCGCACAAGTTCCAGTCCCCAAGCACGTTGAACATGCTCTAAGACCGGAAACTTTCTAATCTTTTTACCGTTTACTATCGTCCGATATCGGGCTGGACGTCGAGATGATCAAGACCCAATCGTGCGAAGCAGCATTAGCAACACAAGAAAAGGCGACCGCGGAAAAGACAATTCGCCCTAAAAAAGACAACAGATGATGGATCATGGCGCGAGCGACGAGACTTGAACTCGCGGCCTCCGGCGTGACAGGCCGGCGCTCTAACCAACTGAGCTACGCCCGCAAAATGACCATCAATCGGCGCGCCTTTGTTAGACCACCCCCCAAACCAAGTCAAGCAGCTAGCAACGATTTCAACCCATTCGACAATTGCGCCCGCAAACATCACCCTTTGCGGGGTAATTTGGCCCCGAAATTGTACGGCATTAATCAATTTTGTACATTTAGGGCGCTTTATACCGATGGGGCTTTGCAAAGGGATGTCGGCTTTTATAGAATTGTTGACAAATAACCCCTATCTTACGGTGCGATAGAGGCAGGTTCGGGCGTCAGGTTCCACCCCGAACAGAGTCATTACGACGGAGAAGACCACCCGTGGGGCGCGTAAAAGAAGAATACAGATCACTGGCCGGACCTGAAAAGGCAGCGATTCTCATGCTTGCTCTTGGGGAAGAGCACGCAACCAAGATGTTCAGCATGATGGATGACGAGGAAATCAAAGAGATTTCCCAAACCATGTCGAGCCTGGGTACGATCAACTCCAATATCGTTGAGCGCCTTTTTGTCGAATTCGCTGACCAGCTTTCTTCAACCGGCTCGCTGGTTGGTTCGTTTGATACCACCGAACGCCTGCTTTCCAAGGTACTGCCCGAAGACCGCGTGAACGGCATCATGGAAGAGATCCGCGGTCCTGCGGGTCGTACCATGTGGGACAAGCTGAACAACGTGAACGAAGCGGTTCTGGCGAACTACCTTAAAAACGAATATCCGCAAACCGTCGGTGTGGTTCTGTCCAAACTCAAACCCGCACATTCTGCGTCGGTTCTCTCGCTTTTGCCGGAAAACTTCTCGATGGAAGTCATCATGCGTATGTTGCGCATGGAAGCGGTTCAGAAAGAAGTCCTCGACAACATTGAAAAGACGCTGCGCACCGAGTTCATGTCGAACCTTGCGCGCGGTTCGCGTGGTGATAACCATGAACTGATGGCGGATATCTTCAATAGCCTGGACCGCCAAAGTCAGGACAGATTCCTTACTGCGCTTGAAGAACGCAACCGTGACTCGGCCGAGAAGATCAAGGCGCTTATGTTCACCTTCGAAGACCTTGCGCGGCTTGACAACAACGGCGTTCAGACGCTGCTGCGTCAGGTCGAAAAGGACAAGCTTGCTCTGGCCCTGAAAGGGTCGACCGATCAGATGCGCGACCTGTTCTTCAAGAACATGTCCGAACGTGCCGGCAAGATGATGAAGGAAGATATGGACGCGCTTGGCCCGGTCCGTCTGTCCGACGTCGAAGAGTCGCAAATGATGATCGTCCAGCTGGCCAAGGAACTGGCCGCACAGGGCCAGATCGTCATTTCCGAAGGCGGTGCCGAAGACGAAATGGTCTTCTAGCCCCCACCAAAATACCGCAACTGCACAAACACCAAAGGGACAGCCAATGCTGTCCCTTTTTTCGTTCGTCAGGCGCGATCAGATGGGGGAATATCCCAAGCTAAGCCAAACTACCCTGCCCTAGCCGAGAATGACGTTAGGAACCGGATCAGAGATCGACTGAATTTCCCAGCGCAGGCGGTTCTGACCATTGATTTCACGGAATTCTGCTGCGTTGTGGCTCCTCACCCCTGCGGTCGTACGGACCTCAATCTTGCCGGTCATCTGGTAGCCGAGTGCAGTCAGGCGATCCTGATACTGATCAGGCACAAAGCCACCCCGAATTTCAACGGTGTTTCGTTCTGAATTAAAGAACATTTCCAGTATGCGCGATTGCCGACGGACAAAGACGAAGCTTTTTTCGCGCATGATGTTGCCGCGCTTTTCATAGACCATGTTAAACACACCGCGCCCGGTATAGGTCAGCTGCCTTACAGCCGAATCGCGCTTGAGATCGGCCAAAACCTTGGCGACCTTTTCCTTTTCACCCTCCGCATCCAGGCTCTTGTCCAGAAGACCTTGGGTGATGTTTGGCTGCACCAGCAAACCACGGTAGCTCAGGCGATAATCGCCATTACGCTCCATGGAAAGATCAATGGTGAAGGCCTCGGGCAGATAGCAGCTGGCAAGCATTACCGGCAGGCATAAAACGATCAGAACCTGTCGGCATATCGACCATGTTTGACGCGCGAACCGCTTTGGCATTGCGACAAGGCTAATACGCTCAGGGCCAGACGGATGGCGGGCCGGATTACTGTTCATCTTGAAGGTTCCGATTCTCTTGACCATGGCATCAACAGTGCCTGTCCGCCGACCAAGCGTCAACTTATACAAGCCCCTGTCCGAAGGACGATATGGGGAAGCAAAGCAACTGCTTACAAGGCGTCGGGATACGCAAAATCCGGAAACGAAAAAAGGCAGCCTTTAGGGCTGCCTTTATCATGGTGGGTGATGAGAGATTCGAACTCCCGACCCTCTCGGTGTAAACGAGATGCTCTAACCAGCTGAGCTAATCACCCTTTTGCAAACCGCGCTGTTCTGCGGAAGCGGGCGGAACTTACCATGGTTTTCCCAAAAAGCAATGCCAGTTTTGCATAAAAATGTAACTTCTATTTCAGGGCGGATTATCTTTGGCAAATGCTCAACCCAAGCCAGCCAAAACAGCATGATTTCCCCGTATTTTCAGGCACATGACACAAGCGTCCGGCAGGTCTGAAACGCCAAACTTGGGCAGGATGATTCGCAAAGATCGGAAAAACAAAAAAAGGCAGCCTTTAGGGCTGCCTTTATCATGGTGGGTGATGAGAGATTCGAACTCCCGACCCTCTCGGTGTAAACGAGATGCTCTAACCAGCTGAGCTAATCACCCGTCTTCTTGGGGTCCATTGCCCCGAAGCGGAGCGGAACATAGCATGGATTTTCCAAAAAGCAATGCCGGTGACGCAAGTCACCGGCATTTTTTAGCTGAACATCGTCAAACTTAGTTGACGGCGTCCTTAAGGCCTTTACCAGCCTTGAACTTCGGCTGTTTCGATGCCGGGATGTCGATTTCTTCACCGGTGCGCGGGTTGCGACCTTTTGAAGCAGCGCGAGCAGCGACAGCGAAGGTACCGAAACCAACCAGACGAACTTCGTCGCCGGATTTCAGAGAATCGGTGATGGAATCGAAAACAGCGTCTACTGCCTTGGCAGCGTCAGCTTTGGACAGATCAGCTTTAGCAGCTACACTTCCAACGAGATCGTTTTTATTCACTTCCTGGCCCCCTTGTTTGGACGTTCGGAGTTATGAGGAAATTTGGTTTGCCCCAAACCTGTTGCATGGGCAGTGTAAGCAGGTCGCCAACAGCTCGTCAATGCGAGAGACGCAGTTTTCTGCGGTTTTTGACGTTTTTTTCGATTTTTTGCGCTTTACACCAATCCCGACATGTTCCTTTGCCGATTCTTGGGCAAAGTTATCCACAGAAAAAGGGGGCCGACAGTGTCAGCCCCCTTGTTTTCTGCGCGTTCTGACGATCCTTAGTGAGTCGTCACACCGCCGATTTCCGATTCTTCGCCGTCCTTGGATTTGACAGCAACGTCATCAACCTCTTCTTCCCACTCGATCGGGACAAGCGGATTGACCAAGGCGTGGCTCAGAACTTCGTCAACATGCGACACCGGAATGATTTCCATGCCGCGTTTGACATTGTCCGGAATCTCTTCGAGATCCTTTTCGTTTTCCTGCGGGATCAGAACGGTTTTCACCCCGCCGCGCAACGCAGCCAAGAGCTTTTCTTTCAAACCGCCAATCGCAAGCACACGGCCAC
This sequence comes from Thalassospira sp. CA1, assembly GCF_059052855.1. Taxonomy (NCBI): domain Bacteria; kingdom Pseudomonadati; phylum Pseudomonadota; class Alphaproteobacteria; order Rhodospirillales; family Thalassospiraceae; genus Thalassospira; species Thalassospira sp. CA1. The sequence goes on along the minus strand of NZ_JBZCIA010000009.1, from coordinate 159,026 downwards.
GCAGCGTAACTTCGCCGGTCATCGCAACGTCCTTGCGCACCGGGTTGCCGGTCAGAACCGAAACAACCGAGGTCACCATGCCAACGCCGGCCGACGGGCCGTCTTTGGGGGTGGCGCCTTCTGGCACGTGAACGTGGATGTCACGTTTCTGGAACAAGGTCGGCTTAATCCCGAAATCAACCGCACGCGAACGGACAAACGAGGTCGCCGCCTGAATCGATTCCGTCATGACTTCACCGAGTTTACCGGTGGTTTTCATGTTGCCCTTGCCAGGCACGGTAACAGATTCGATCTGAAGCAGATCACCACCGAACTCGGTATAGGCAAGACCGGTAACAACACCGACCTGATCTTCACCCTCGGTCTCGCCGAAGCGGAACTTGCGGATACCGGCATATTTGCCAAGTGTCCGCGGGGTAACACGCACCGTTTTCAGGTTTTCAAGCATGATACGCTTGGTTGCCTTACGGGCCAGCTTGGCCAGTTCGCGTTCAAGGTTACGCACACCGGCTTCGCGGGTGTAATACCGGATCAGATCACGAAGTGCTTCGTCCGAGATGCTCCATTCCCCTTTCTTCAGGCCGTTATCCTTGACCTGCTTGGGAATTAGGTGACGTTTGGCAATCTCGACTTTTTCGTCTTCGGTGTAACCGGAAATCCGGATGATTTCCATACGGTCAAGCAGCGGCTGCTGCATGCGAAGCGAGTTGGCCGTGGTGACAAACATCACATCCGAAAGATCGTAATCGACTTCGAGATAGTGATCGTTAAAGGTCGAGTTCTGTTCCGGATCCAATACCTCAAGCAATGCCGAGGCCGGATCGCCGCGGAAGTCCGAACCCATCTTTTCAATCTCGTCGAGAAGGAACAGCGGGTTGGAATATTTCGCCTTTTTCATGCCCTGGACAATCTTGCCCGGCATGGACCCGATATAGGTCCGGCGGTGACCACGGATTTCGGATTCATCACGAACCCCACCGAGTGACATGCGCACAAAGCTACGCCCGGTCGCATTGGCCATTGATTTGCCAAGCGAGGTTTTACCAACACCGGGAGGACCAACGAGGCAAAGGATCGGACCTTTGACCTTTTTGGTACGCGCCTGCACCGCAAGATATTCAAGGATGCGTTCCTTGACCTTTTCCAGACCGTAATGCTCCTTGTCGAGCACCTTCTTGGCCTTTTTCAGGTCATGGGAAACACGCGAACGCTTGTTCCACGGAATGGACACCATCCAGTCAAGATAGTTGCGCACCACGGTGGCTTCTGCCGACATCGGGCTCATATTGCGCAGTTTCTTGAGCTCTGCCTGTGCCTTTTCCTTGGCTTCCTTGGGCATTTTGGCCTTGTTCAGCTTCTCTTCGATTTCAGAAGCTTCATCCTTGCCGTCTTCACCCTCGCCCAGTTCCTTCTGAATGGCTTTGAGCTGTTCATTCAGATAGTACTCGCGCTGGGTTTTCTCCATCTGGCGTTTGACGCGGTTGCGGATTTTCTTTTCAACCTGCAACACGCCAATTTCGGATTCCATAAAGCCGAAAATACGTTCCAGACGATCACCAACCAGCTTGGTTTCCAGCAATTCCTGCTTTTCGGAAATCTTCAGCGACAGGTGGGATGCCACCGTATCGGCAAGCTTGGCCGGCTCTTCGATCTGATTGACCGACACCAGAACTTCAGGCGGAATTTTCTTGTTGAGCTTGATGTACTGTTCGAACTGGGTGACGACAGAACGGGCCAGCGCTTCGAGTTCGCTGTCATCCTCGTCACTGTCTTCACGCACCGAACCATAGGCCTGGAAGAATTCCGGGTTATCCACGTAGCCGGTAATTTCGGCACGTTTTCCGCCTTCAACCAATACCTTGACAGTTCCGTCCGGCAGCTTGAGAAGCTGCAAGACAGTTGCGACAGTACCAATTTCATAAAGATCTTCGACAGCCGGGTCATCAAGACCGGCGTCTTTCTGGGTGACAAGCAGGATCTGCTTGTCTTCGCGCATCACATCTTCGAGCGCACGCACCGATTTTTCACGTCCGACAAACAGCGGAACAATCATGTGCGGGAACACGACAATGTCACGCAACGGCAGCACCGGGTATATTTCGCCACGCGCCAATTCGACCATTATGTTCTTTCCCTACTCTGAGCCGTAACGCTGCTGTGCGGTCCTGCCATAGGCCCCGCCAGCAACGCGAACATGTTTTAGATAATCGTTAGATAATCCGGATTTCCCGCACCGCAATAGTTGCCGGTGCGGGAATTACGTTCAGGCAGTATTTTCAACACCTTCACGACGTTCTGCATGGATCAGCAACGGCTTTGCCTTTCCATTAACGACGTCAGCGTTGATGACGATTTCCTCGACACTTTCCATGGTCGGCAGATCGAACATGGTTTCAAGCAGGATGCCTTCCATGATCGAGCGCAAACCACGCGCACCGGTCTTGCGTTCAATTGCCTTGTCAGCAATCGCCTTGAGCGCATCCGTCTGGAAGGTGAGTTTCACGTCTTCCATATCGAACAGGCGCTGATACTGCTTGATCAGTGCGTTTTTCGGCTCGGTCAAAATCTGGACCAGAGCTTCGTTGTCGAGGTCTTCGAGCGTTGCCAGAACCGGCAGACGACCAATGAATTCCGGAATAAGACCGAACTTCAAAAGATCTTCCGGTTCGACTTCGCGCAGAACATCACCCGCACGGCGTTCATCAGGGCCACGGACGTCGGCACCAAAGCCGATTGCGCTGCCCCTGCCACGCTGGGAAATCACCTTGTCCAGGCCAGCGAACGCGCCGCCAACGATGAACAGGATATTGGTGGTGTCGACCTGCAGGAATTCCTGTTGCGGATGTTTCCGGCCACCCTGCGGCGGAACGGAAGCAACAGTGCCTTCCATGATCTTGAGCAATGCCTGCTGCACGCCCTCGCCCGAGACGTCACGGGTGATGGACGGGTTGTCAGACTTGCGCGAAATCTTGTCGACTTCGTCGATATAAACGATGCCGCGCTGGGCCCGCTCGACATTGTAGTCAGCCGCCTGCAGCAGCTTGAGAATGATGTTTTCGACATCCTCACCCACATAACCGGCTTCGGTCAGGGTGGTGGCATCTGCCATGGTGAACGGCACATCAAGAATACGTGCCAGGGTCTGGGCCAGAAGCGTTTTACCGCAACCGGTCGGACCAACCAGCATGATGTTCGATTTTGCCAGCTCGATGTCTTCATTCTTGCTGGAATGGTGCAGGCGCTTGTAATGGTTGTGAACCGCGACCGAGAGAACTTTCTTCGCATGGCCCTGACCGATGACATAGTCATCAAGGACCTTGCAAATCTCTTGCGGAGAAGGCACCCCGTCTGCCGATTTGACGAGATGTGTTTTGTGCTCTTCGCGGATGATGTCCATGCAAAGCTCTACGCATTCATCACAGATGAACACGGTTGGACCGGCGATGAGCTTGCGAACCTCGTGCTGGCTCTTTCCACAGAAAGAACAGTACAGAGTGTTCTTGGAGTCCCCGCTATTCGATTTGCTCATACAAACCCCAATTACGTTTGACGTTATCTTTTATCGCCATGTTAGCCGGTAAACGATACCGATCTCAACGTTTAATCTGCGCTTTTCGGCTTTATGGCGTCATGTTTGATATGGGTTCGCTATCTTGGTTGCGAAACCCCTTGCATTAATCACCCAAACGTTCGGGCGGCCAGCAAGTTCCGAACAATAACGCCCAAGCCTGCACATACTCTTGTCTATGACTTAAAACTGCCATGAGGCAAGACATAAAAAAACGCCCCGGCCGATCACCGGGGCGTTTCCACCAATCACACCTGAGTGATCAGTCTTTCTTTTCATCACTTTCCGGCTTCGGACGCGATGTAACGACCTCGTCGATCAGACCAAACTCCTTGGCCTGATCAGGGGTGAGGAAGTTATCACGTTCCATTGCGTCTTCGATGGTCTTGAGATCACGGCCGGTATGTTCGACATAGATCTCGTTAAGACGCTGACGCAGAGCCAGAATTTCGCGGGCATGAATTTCGATGTCCGATGCCTGACCCTGGAAGCCGCCAGACGGCTGGTGGATCATGACGCGTGCATTGGGCAGGCAGTAACGCTTGCCTTTTGCACCGGCCATCAGAAGCAGCGAGCCCATGGATGCCGCCTGCCCCATGCACACCGTGGAGACATCGCAACGGATGTACTGCATGGTGTCATAGATGGCGAGACCCGAGGTCACAACACCGCCCGGTGAGTTGATGTAAAGCGAGATATCCTTATCCGGATTTTCCGATTCGAGATGCAGCAACTGCGCACAGATCAGTGACGACATGCCGTCATGGACCTGACCGTTGATGAAAACGATGCGCTCCTTAAGAAGGCGCGAAAAGATGTCATAGGCACGCTCGCCACGGCTGGTCTGTTCAACGACCATCGGTACAAGCGAATTCATCCGTTCTTCAATCATCAACTGCAATCTCCCTGCATGATCCTAAACCGTGTCCGGCCGGATTACTTGTCTTCGGATTTGTCAGCAGCTTTTTTAGCGGCCGGCTTTTTGGCTGCAGCTTTCTTGGCCGGGGCTTTTTTAGCCGGAGCCTTTTTCTCTGCGTCCTTTTTCGCCGGTGCTTTCTTAGCAGCCGATTTCTTCTTCGGAGCTTCGTCTTCCTCTTCCGGCTTCAGAAGGTCTTCAACCGAAACGGTTTTTTCTTCTACCTTGGCGAGTTCGACGATGTAATCAACGACCTTGTCTTCATATACAGGGCCCTGAAGCGCCTGCAAGGCCTGCGGGTTATTTTTATAGAATTCGATAACCTGCTGTTCCTGGCCCGGATATTTCTGGGCTTCGGCAACGAGGACCTTGTTGACGTCTTCCTGAGTGACCTGGATCTCATTCTCACGGCCGACTTCTGCAAGCAGAAGGCCCAGAAGAACGCGACGTTCTGCGATTTCGCGGAACTCTTCGGTCAGCTCTTCTTCGGACTTGCCTTTGGTTTCGTCGTCTTCCTGTCCAGCTTCACGGGCCTGTTTGATCTGGCCAATGATGCCTTCGAGTTCGTTTTCAACGAGCGACTTCGGCAGTTCGAAGCTGTGGTTTTCAGCCAGCGCGTCAAGAAGCTGACGCTTCATTTTCTGACGGGAAACCGATTCGTATTCGCGGCCAAAGTCCTTGCGGATCGCTTCTTTAAGGGACTCAAGGCTGTCCTGACCGAGTTTCTTGGCCAGTTCATCATCCAGCTCAGCCGGTTTCTTTTCCTTGATTTCCTTAACGGTTACGTCGAACTCAGCGTCTTTGCCTGCGAGTTCGGCAGCACCGTAAGCTTCCGGGAATTTCACTTTGACGACGACTTCGTCACCAGCGTTCACACCGGTCAGCTGATCTTCGAAACCTTCGATGAAGGAACCCGAACCGAGTTCGAGTTCGTAATCTTCGGCTTTGCCACCTTCGAACGCTTCACCGTCGATTTTGCCCAGGAAGTCGATAACAACAACGTCACCGGCTTTGGACTTGCGCTTGCGTGCGAGCGGTGCGGTCGTACCCTGTGCGGATGCGATGCGCTCGAGGGTTTCGTTCACCTTGCTGTCGTCAAGTTCAACAACTTCACGGGTCAGCTTCAGCTTTTTGAAGTCCATTGCTTCGATGGCCGGGATGATTTCGACTGCGATGTCGAATTCCAGATCACCGCCTTCATCGAATTTGGTGACTTCGATTTTCGGCTGAACAGCCGGGCGCAGGTCATTGTCGTTCAGAACCTTGCCGGTGTTTTCGTTGACAGCGGCTTCAAGGACTTCGCCCATGACGGCCTGGCCGTAACGCTGACGCAGGAGTTTCGCCGGAATCTTGCCCGGACGGAAGCCCGGCAGGCGAACCTGATCCTTGATCTCGTCAAGTTTGGCGACGACTTTTTCTTCGATATGTGCGGCGGGCACGACGACTTTGAACTCGCGCGCCAGGCCTTCGTTTTTGGTTTCAGTAACCTGCATAGATAACTCTTTTGCTTGGTTCGAATAATGTCCGTTACGCGACGCAGTCCGGACGTCAGAAAGTCAATACGACTAAACGAATATGGTACCCGGTCAAATTTTCAGCCTGCTTATGGTACGGGTGAAGGGACTCGAACCCCCACGGATTGCTCCACTGGAACCTAAATCCAGCGCGTCTACCAGTTCCGCCACACCCGCACACAAGCATAGAAATCACTCCGGTCACACCGGAATGAGTGCGCCTTAATACAAACTTCGATCCCCTCATGCAAGCATCGCCTTTTCGACAAATGCAATCTTGTCGAAAATATCCATCAAACAGGGCCTAAATCGACGGCAATCAGCCGATTTCAGGTGACGCCCCCCTAGCGGAAATGACGTTTTACGGCACTGGAAACCGCGATTTTGCCCTGCCCGACGTAACTTTCGTGATTTTTTTCGATGGTCGAAAGGTCATAGAGATAGTTCACCATCATCCCGAATGACTGGTTCCAGCCATTTTCCTTGGCATTACCGTTCCAGTTCAGCCGTTCAACCCGCGCACCGTTGCTCAGATGAAAATGCGCGACCGGATCAAAGGCGGTGTCCATGCCGGGACGCTTGGCATTCAAAAGATACCACGCCGTCAGGTACTCGATATTTGCCCGCGTCCGTTCAGAAACCCCGTCCGGGCTGGTGGCGGGTGGTTTTGGCCCCATCAGGTCATCACAATCGGTCAAGGCGGCCTCAATCGCCTTGGGCAGGCCGGTTTCCTCACCCTTGGCCATTGTATCGAGCTGCCGGTCAATCCAGCTGCGCAGTGCAGGTATCGGCGACAGGGTTGAAAACTGTTTGAGATGCGGCAGATCACGCTGCAATTGGGCGACCACCCGTTTGATCAGGAAATCGCCAAAGCTGATTCCCGCCAATCCGGCCTGCGCGTTCGAAATAGAATAGAAGATCGCCGTATCGGACTTCGTGTCGCTTTTGGGGGTCTTTTCCGTGCCGCCCAAATCGTCATCCTTGCTTTCGATCAACTCATCGACGTTGCCGGCAATGCCGTTCACAAGCGCGACTTCCACGAAAATAAGCGGCTCGTCAGGCATGCCGGGATGGAAGAAGGCGAAGCACCGACGGTCGGATGCCAGTCGACGTTTAAGATCATCCCAGCTTTGAATGGCGTGAACGGCTTCATAGGCGATCAGTTTTTCCAAAAGGGCTGCCGGTGAATTCCACGTGATGCGGCTCAGTTCCAGAAAGCCGATATCAAACCAGCTTGCCAGCAGTGTCTTGAGATCGCGTTCCAGAATGGCCAGTCCCGGGGCCTCCTTGCGCCAGCGCAAAAGATCGGCGCGCAGATCAACCAGGAACTTCACACCTTGTGGTAATGAATTGAATTCCTTAAGGATTAAACGAAATGGTGGCACCAGTGCGGCACGCAGTTCGGTTTCAAGCAATGCCTGTTCTGCCAGATCATCAGCCGCCGTCCAATCGGCCATGACGGCCGCAACACGGTCGCGATCTACGCCGAATTCATTGACCAGAAGATGCAGGAATTCACGTTTCCCCGCATCATCAAGGCGCAAGAAATCATGTCCAAGGGCGGCTGCGCGCGCACGGGCCGATACCGCCCCACCGCGCCTTGCCAGACAATCGGCGATCTGTTCGCGCCAACGGTCCTGTCGGGTCTGGCTTTCATCAAAACCAAGGCCACGCACCACCGGGCTATCGCGCAGTTCGCGCCAGGCGCCACGAAGATTATCAAGGGTTCTGTCGAGAAACGTCTGAGACATGCCTGTCTCCCACTCCGATATCAGAAGAACTTCAAATCGTTTCCTCAATACGTGATGATCCATCCCATCACGCCATACCGTTTTTATATCGGGTGATTATACCGCAAGCGCCAGCGGCTGCGGCGACTTCTTGTTCACCTTAGTTCACATCATGCCTTTTTACGTGACGCCAGCCACAGTTCGCGCAAGACAGCGGGAAGATGTTCCGGAATGTCTTCAGCGATCAGTCCCGGCCCAATATCCGCCCCGCTTCGTGCATGAAGCCATACCCCCATGCAGGCGGCGTCAAAACTATCCATGCCTTGCGCCATCAAACCACCAATGATCCCGGCCAATACATCGCCCGATCCGGCGGTTGCCAGCCAAGGCACATCGACCGCACTGATTGCCGCCCGCCCGTCGGGGGCAGCAATCACGGTATCAGCCCCCTTGATCAGAACAGTCGCGCTGCAGCGTTTGGCCGCTGCGCGCGCCCGACAAAGCTTGTCGCCGGTAATATCAGGAAACAGGCGGGCAAATTCGCCCTCATGCGGGGTCAGGACGGTCGGGCCTTGTACGGCAAAGCACAAGGTAGACGGATCTTCGGCAAAGCTTGTGAGTGCGTCGGCATCAAGCACCGTCGCCCGGCACAGATGTAAAAGTTTCAGGACAAGGGCACGCGTATCGTCACCAACCCCAAATCCCGGCCCGATGACAAAGGCATTATGACGACAGTCATTCACAAGTGCATCAAAGGCAGACATCGGGGCGGTCATGTTGCCAGGCGCATCCGATGCGTAGATCGGCAATGCTTGCGCATCTGCCACGATGGTCAGAAGCCCCACCCCGGATCGGCGCGCGGCACGTGCCACAAGGCGGGTTGCCCCGGTCATGGTAGCGCCGCCAAAGGCCAAAAGATGCCCGCGATGGTATTTGTGACCTTCAAGTCCCGGCCAATGGATGCCTGCCCGCCACAAAACCGGATCGTTTCGCCAACAGGCCGGCGCAATATCAAGGACCGTCTGATCGGTTATGCCGATGTCGCGCACGGCCAGTTCACCGCACATCAAACGCCCCGGCAAAAGATAATGCCCAGGCTTTGCGCGACAAAATGTCACGGTCAGGTCGGCCTTCACCGCAACGCCCAGAACCATGCCGGTATTACCATCAACCCCCGATGGCACATCGACCGCAACAACGCTGCACGGGCTTGAATTGATTGTGGTGACAAGTTCGGCCACGTCACCGGTAATGGCGCGCGCAAGCCCGGCACCAAAGATGCAATCGACCACCAGATCCGCGCCAACAACAAGGGCGGGTGAAAGAAGTTCGGTCGCCCCTTCCCAGCGGGCGGCATGCAAGGCCGCGTCACCTTTTAGGTCAGCCACATCGCCCATTAGCCCCAAACGCACAGACCAGCCTTCATCGCGCAGAAGCTTGGCGATGGCAAAACCATCGCCGCCGTTGTTGCCGGGGCCGCACAATACAGATACGGAACGCGGTGACCAGTGACGGATGATTTCCTCAAACACGGCGCGACCGGCATTTTGCATCAAAACGTCGCCGGGAATCCCGCCTTCGATTGTGCGGCGGTCTGCTTCGTACATCTGATCGGTTGTCAGGATTTCAAACATTTCACCCCGTCATCCTTGTCATGAAATTCCGGTCTGCGTTGTGCATCAAGACAGCATTTAAAACAGGTCCAGTCGACTGTAGCCATTTAAATTTCACCCCACTATAGTGCAGCGAAATTCGCATGTCGGATAGTTGGCAGAAAGGCTGACCATCAGACCGCAACACGAAACTTTCCGCAACAAGGCTTTGCCCGCATGCATGTAGTCGTCATGGGCGCCGGGGTCATCGGGACAACGGCGGCCTGGTATCTTTTGCAAAATGGTCATCAGGTTACGGTCGTTGATCGTCGGCATGCCAGTGCGCAGGAAACAAGCTTTGCCAATGGCGGTCAGATTTCTGCCTGTCACGCCACACCCTGGGCGAATGCATCCACCCCCAAGCAAATCCTGGGCTGGCTTGGCCGGGAAGAAGCACCGCTTCTGTTTCGGATGCGCTTTGACCCGCAGCTGTTTTCATGGGGCCTTCGGTTCTTGCGCAACTGCACCGATGCGCGGGCCAGGATCAATCTGGAAAAGGCGCTTCGGGTTGCGATCTATAGCCGCGATTGCCTGCGCGCGCTTCGCGACGAGCTTGATCTTGAATATGATCATAGCACACGTGGCATCCTGCATATCTGCCGCACTGAACAGGACATGGTCGCGGTCGAAAAGGCCACCGCCCAGATGCAGGAATACGGGCTTAAACGTCGACTTGTATCGTCCGAGGAATGCCTTACCATCGAGCCTGCCCTGCGCGATGCCACAGCGCCGTTCATTGGTGGCAGCTTTACGCCAGATGATGAAAGCGGTGATGCGCGCAAATTCACCGAACGTCTGAGCGAACATTGCATCGCCAAGGGCGCATCGTTTCACTTCAACACCAACATCACCGGCCTTGTCCATGATCAGGGCAAGATCACCTGTGTTCAAACTGACAAGGGTGACATCCATGCGGATGCATTTCTGGTCTGTCTGGGCAGCTATAGCCCGCTGATGCTGGCCCCGCTTGGCATCAAATTGCCGATTTATCCGTGCAAGGGATACTCGATCAGCATCGACACCACCGGCTATTCCGGGGCACCCGAAACGGCCCTGATCGATGACAGTGTGAAAATGGTGTATTCGCGCCTTGGTGCGCATCTTAGAGTTGCAGGCACGGCGGAGCTGGATGGCTATAACCTTCGGATGTCGCCACGCCGCCAAAAACTTATCGTTGATAAAGCACTGGAATTATTCCCGAATTCAGGTGATCGCTCCAGCATCGATTTCTGGTCGGGTTTGCGGCCGGTAACGCCGGATTCTGCCCCTGTTCTTGGCGATACAAAGTATGCTAATCTATACCTTAATACGGGGCATGGGACGTTGGGTTGGACGATGAGTTGCGGATCAGCAAAAGCAGTCGCCGATCTCATCAGCGGCAAGACCCCTGACATCTCTCTGACGGGGCTGGGTATCGACCGCTTTTAGCGGACGACCTGATTATTATGGGATCACGGGCTGACATGACCAGCAACACACCAATTGGTTCAACCAATGTGCCATTGGCCGACCAGGTTGTTCTGAACGCCCTGCCCTATGCCGCCGTCATATGCGACCGCAACGGCATCGTCATGCAATGTAACGAAGCCATCGCGCGCTTGATCGGCGTTTCGCGTGATCGCATGCTGGGCCGCAAGGCCGGTTTCATTTCCAAAGGCCTGATGAGCGATATCGAAGATGTGTTTTCTTCGGGCCGGACCTGGCGCGGCGATATCATTCTTGTCGGTGCAGCCAAGGAAAGCCACGTCTGCGACCTTTCCATCGCCCCGCTTGAATATTGCCAGAACAATGAAACGCGCACCGCGGTGCTGATGACGCTGCTTGAAAATGACCGTCAGGCACAGGCCGAACGCACCCTGATGGAGCAAAACCGCAATCAATCGGATGCCAACGCGTCAAAATCCGACTTTATCGCCAATATGGGCCATGAATTGCGCACCCCGCTTAATGCGATTATCGGCAACTCCGAACTGATTGCGCATGGGGTTCTTGGCGATCTGCCCGACGGGTACCGCGAATGTGGCCGTGACGTTTACGAGGCGGGCAAGCATCTGCTTGAACTGGTCAATAACGTTTTGGACGTGTCAAAGCTGTCTGCCGGTTCGATGACCTTGCAGCTTGAAGAGGCCGATCTTGGCTCGGTGATACGCGATGCCGCCCGGCTTGTCGGGGATGATATTTCGCGGCGCAGCCATCAATTGCAATTCGATCTGCCTGATCAGCCGGTATCGATGCTGTGTGACAAGCTCAAACTCAAACAGATCCTGATCAATATCCTGAGCAACGCGGCAAAATTCACACCCGAACACGGCAAGATCCGCATCGGGCTGGCCACAACCGACGAAGACGTCACCTTTGCGATCGAGGATAATGGTGTCGGCATGAGCCCGAATGACATTCCCCGGGCGCTGGCCCGGTTCTCGCAACTTCATCCATCCGGGGTGAAGGAAAGTGTCGGTACCGGCCTTGGCCTGCCGCTGGCCAAGCTTCTGGTCGAGCTGCATGGTGGTCGGCTTAGTATCGAAAGCGACCTTGGCAAGGGCACGACCGTGCGCATTACCCTGCCCCGCCCGTAACCTGATATCGTTAACTCCGCACAGCAAAAGACCCGCCCGGACATGTCCGAGGCGGGTCTTTTGGTTTCAAGGCCTTATTGGGCCGCAGATTGATTGATCTGGTCGTGCCGCGCGATGACGTCCTTGGGCCAGCGGCTTTTGATGTAAGACAGGCTGGCAATGATTTCCTCATCGCTCAGCACGCCCTCATAACCCTGCATGGCCGATTTATAATCGCCCCCGGCCATTGCCGCCGGTCCGTACTTGGTCAGTTCAAACAACACCTGATCGGGGTGATGCCAGGTATGGCCAGTCTCGTCATGGGGTGGCGCCGGAAGCAAGCCGTCAGGACCGCGTTCACGCCAATTGGCTTCGCCCTCAAGTCTGGCACCGTGGCAGGACGCACAATTTGCGTCATAGATCTTCTTGCCCTGCGCCACCAGTTGCAGATCATCGGGACGCAGCGAGACATCCTGGTCCGTGATCGCATCCGGGCCAAAGAACGTGACGATGCCATACATAATCGCCGCACCGACAAGGGCGCCAAGCGCCATAACACCTTTATTCTTCAATGCGTTCTCTCATTCTTTTGTGTTTCGGGATCACGCCTTGCGGGCGAGATCATTGATGATCGGGCAGTTAGGGCGATCATCGCCGTGACAGGACTGCACAAGGTCGGAAAGTGTATCGCGCAGGCTTTGAAGTTCGGCAATCTTGCGTTCGATCTCTGCCAGATGGGTTTTGGCGATTTCCTTTACATCGGAAGAGGCACGGTTGCGGTCCTCGTAAAGTGACAGCAACACCCGGCAATCTTCGACCGAGAACCCCAAGCCGCGGGCACGTTGCAGGAACCGCAATTTGTGCAGATCATTTTCATCATAGTCACGATACCCGTTGGCCAGGCGCCCCGGCGAAACCAGACCGATATCCTCGTAATAACGGATGGTTTTCGCCGGAAGTCCGCATTCAGTCGCGGCGTCAGAAATGTTCATCGCCTTCTCCTACTTCCGGACTGTCCAGCGCCGCAATGTCAGTGAGTTACCAACAACCGAGACGGAGCTAAGCGCCATCGCCGCACCGGCAATCGCCGGGCTAAGCACACCGAATGCTGCCAACGGAACACCGACCACGTTATAGGCAAAGGCCCAAAACAGGTTCTGTGCGATTTTGCGACGGGTGGCGATCGAAATATCAATCGCGGCAGACACAAGTGCCGGATCAGACCGCATCAGGGTGATGCCAGCCGTTTCCATGGCAACATCGGTGCCGCCGCCCATGGCAATACCGACATCGGCCGCGGCCAGTGCGGGCGCATCATTGATCCCGTCACCAACCATGGCAACATGACGGCCTTCCTTGCGAAGTTTCTCGACTTCACGTGCCTTGTCCTGCGGGCGAATACGACCTTCGCCACGTTCCAGGCCAAGTTCACGTGCCACGTGGCTTGCGACATCCTGACTGTCACCCGACAACATGATCGATGAAATGCCGCGTGCCTTGAGATCGGCAATTGCCTGCTTGGCACCTTCGCGAATGCGATCCTCAAGGGTCAGGTAACCGGCAAACGCGCCATCAATCGCAACCAGAATAACGGTTCGGCCTTCACCTTCGTGTTTCTTGATGTCCTTTGCCAGATCCTGCGACGGACCTGCGATATCAAGATCACTCAGCAAGGCTTCGCTGCCGATGGCGATCTTGTGCTTTTCGACATCGGCCATGACACCGGCACCGGTTTTCCCCTTGAAGTTATCGATATCAGGCAGTGATACGCCTTCATCCTTGGCAATCGAGACAACCGCACGCGCCAAAGGATGTTCACTGGCGACCTGAACGGCTGCTGTCAGGCGCAGCAACTCATTACGGTCAACACCCTCAACCGGGCAGATATCGCGCACAGTCGGTGTGCCTTCCGTCAGGGTGCCGGTTTTATCAAAGATGACGGTATCGACATTATGGGCCTGTTCAAGCGCCTCGAAATTGCGGATCAGGATGCCGTTGCGCGCAGCACTGCCGGTACCAGCTACCAGCGCAGTCGGCGTCGCCAGACCAAGCGCACAAGGACATGCAATCACCAGCACGGAGACGGCGGCAACGATAGATGCCTCTGCGCCAAAGCCGGTAAACAACCAAGCGGCCAAGGTCAGCAGTGCAATGACAACCACAATCGGCACGAACACGGCCGATACCCGGTCGACAAGCTTCTGCACCGGGGCCTTGCCGGTCTGGGCCTTTTCGACCAGACGGATGATGCGTGACAGCGTCGTATCATCACCAACCGCACTGACTTCGATATCAAGACGTCCGGTGCCATTCACTGCACCACCAACGACCGTATCACCACTAACACGTGCCACCGGTCGGGTTTCTCCGGTGATCAGGCTTTCATCAAGTTCACTTTCACCGGCATGAACCTTGCCATCGACCGGCACACGTTCGCCCGGCAAAACGCGAACAATATCGCCGACCATAAGGCTTTCAATCGCGACATCCTGTTCGCCTTCGCCCGCGACCACCTTGCGCGCACGCCGTGGACGGAGCGCCATCAATTCACGAATGGCGGCTGATGCCCCGCGTTTGGCGCGTTCTTCCATGATTTTACCAGCAAGGATCAGGGTAATGATCGCAGCCGATGCTTCGAAATAAAGATGGGCCTGCCCGGCATTGGCCGTCAGCATGTTATAGAGGCTGAGGAAATAGGCCGCCGATGTCCCAAGTGCGACCAGCACATCCATATTGGCACTGCGATGGCGCAGGGCTGCATATGCCCCCTGATAGAAGCGCGCACCGATATAGAACTGAACCGGTGTCGCAAGCGCAAGTTCAACCCATGCCGGCAGATGATAGGACACACCAAGGTTCATCCAGACCATCTGCAAAACCAGTGGTGCGGTCAGCAATGCCGATACCGCAAGAAGGATCAGGGATTTGTCCTGTTTCTTTTCGTTGCGTGCCGCCTCGTCTGCGTCACCGTCTTCGGATCCGGATTTATTGCGTGACGTTGCGTGATAGCCGGCATCCTCGATCGCCTTGATCGCGATGGCATCGTTGACCTTGCCCGACAGGGCCGAGATATCGGCACGTTCCAGCGCGAAATTGACACTGGCTTCGGTGACGCCCGGCAATGCCGAAAGTGCCTTTTCAACCCGCAAAGCACAGTTCGCGCATGTCATGCCATCGACATCAAAGGAAAGCTGCTGGGTCACGACGCTATAGCCTGAATCCGCGACCGCCTCGGCGATTTTGGATGTATCAAGCTTGCTGTCGTCAAAATGCACATTTGCGCTGTTAAGTGCAAAGTTCACGGTGACATCAGAAACACCATCAAGACCAGCAATGGCCTTTTCAACGCGCCCTGCACAGTTTGCACAGGTCATGCCTTCGATCTCGAGGTTCACTTCGCTGGTATTGGCAGTCGGCTGCACGGATGCCCCACCGCCTGCTGCGGTATCATATTCGTCTGTTCGGCGATCCATATCACGCACCTCAAAAAAGGGGTTACTACAAGATATGGGGCACGATAGACCTTCCAGCAACTGGAAGGTCAAGATAAAAAAGCGACATATAAAAATTCAGGTCTAAGCCTCTGATACCAAAAAGAAAGCCCCGGACATTGCCGGGGCCTTCTGAAAATTATTTGCTGGCGGATGATCAGCCTTCCGGGTTTGGTTCCCCGGCTGCGCGGAACTGGATGTAGTTCGGCAGGCCCATCATGTCGATCAGGCGGATCTGCTGTTCCAGCCAATAGGCATGATCTTCTTCGCTATCATCAAGCAGGGCGACCAGCATCTGACGGGTCTGGAAATCGTCCTCTGCTTCGGCGATCTTGATCGCCTTTTTCAGAAGATTGATCACGTGATATTCGTGTTCGAGATCGTTTTTCATCATCTCGGGCACGGTTTTGCCGATCTTGATCGGTTCACGCGATGCGGTATCGGGCACGCCTTCAAGGAACAGGATACGCTCGATCAGACGCTTTGCGTGTTCGAGTTCCTCATCCTTTTCGTGATGCATGCGTTCATAGAGCGAATGCAGGCCCCAATCGGCATACATTTCAGCATGTGTGTTGTACTGGTCGGCCGCCGACAGTTCGGCAGTGAGCTGTTTGTTCAGCGCGGCGAGGACCTTTTTACTACCCTTCATGGCGTAATACTCCTGATCTGATTAGTCGCCGTCGCCTGAACGGCTCTGGATGTAGTTTGCAATCCCGACATTTTCGAGCTGCCATTCTTCGGTCTCAAGCCAATCAACGTGCTCTTCCTGTTCTTCCAGGAATTTCACAAGCAGATCGCGCGTCACAAAGTCTTCGGCCTTTTCGCAGGCGGTGATGGCTTCGCGCAGAAGGGGCAGAGACGCCAATTCAAACTTCATGTCACAGCTGATGATCTCTTCGACATTTTCGCCGATCATCAGTTTGTTGAGGTTCTGGAGGTTGGGAAGACCTTCAAGAAACAGAATGCGCTCAATCGTGTCGTCAGCGCGTTTCATTTCCTTGATCGAGAGCTTGTACTCATACTCGCCCATTTCTTCCACGCCCCAGTCCCGCAGCATTCTGGCATGCAGGAAATACTGGTTAATCGCAGTCAACTGGTTGGTCAGAATGCGATTAAGATATGTGATGATCTTGGGATCACCTTTCATCATGGCTCTCCTGATGGTTGGGCTATGCAGATAGTGGGAATCCACCCGGCTTGTTTCAAGGAAAAAACGCGCCTTTGATTACCATTATCAATAATTTAGCCGATTTTTCCGAAATAAGCCAGTTGGGGTGAATGACTAAAAATCATTCGCACGGATTTCCCTGAGAATGAAAATCGGTTCGGCGAAATTGCCCTTCGCAAAGATCTTGTGCCCGGATGTTTTCGTACGACTCGCAACTGCCGTGCAATCGATTGAAGCAACACATGAAGCAGCACTTTCAAACCATTCGTTTCATCCTTGGGGATCAACTGACACCGTCGCTTTCGAGCCTGAAGGACGCCGATCCCGATCAGGACCTGATCGTCATGGCAGAGCCGCATGACGAGGCCACCTATGTCCCCCATCATCGCCAGAAGATCGTGATGATCCTGTCTGCAATGCGCCACTTTGCCGAGGAATTGCGCGAAAACGGATTTCACATCGCGTATTTTGACTATCAAAACCATCCGACTAAATCCTTCACCGACGCCCTGAAAGCGGCCGTTACCGAACACGACATCAAGGAAGTCATCATCACCGAACCTGGTGAATGGCGGGTCAAACATGAAATCGACAAATGGTCCGAAGACCTCGATATCTCGGTTGATGTGCGCGCCGATGACCGGTTCTTTGCCCCGCTTTCAGCATTCGCGGATTTCGCCAAGGACCGCAAGGAACTGAGGATGGAGTATTTCTATCGCGGCTTGCGTCGCGATACCGGCATCCTGATGGAACCCGATGGCAAGCCGGTTGGCGGGCAGTGGAACTTTGATCACGACAACCGCAAAAGCCTGCCCGATGATGTGACACCCCCAACGCCAACGACATTTGCACCCGACAAGATCACGCAGGGCTTGCTTGATCGCATATGCGATGACTTCCCCGATGCGATGGGGGATGTTGCGTCATTTGGCTGGCCGGTCACGCGCAAGGATGCGCTTGCGGCACTTGATCATTTCATCAAGCATCGCTTGGCGCAGTTTGGCGATTACCAGGATGCGATGACGGTCAAAAGTGCCACCCTTTATCATTCCCTGATCAGCCCATGCCTCAATACCGGGCTGTTGTTGCCTGATGAAGTCTGCCGGGCGGCAGAGAAGGCCTATCATGAGGGCAAGGCACCGCTGAACGCGGTTGAGGGGTTTATTCGCCAGATCCTTGGCTGGCGGGAATATGTCCGGGGGCTTTACTGGTATCTTGGCCCGGATTACGGCAGCGGCAATCATTTTGATGCCAAACGCCCCCTGCCCGCATTCTTCTGGGATGGCAATGTACCGATGAATTGCCTGAAGCAGGCGATTGGTGAAACGCTTGAAAATGCCTATGCCCATCACATTCAGCGCTTGATGGTGATTGGCAATTTTTCCCTGCTGGCCGGGCTTGATCCCAAAGAAGTCTGCGACTGGTATCTGGCGGTCTATATCGACGCGTTTGAATGGGTTGAGCTTCCCAACACCTTTGGCATGGCGCTTTATGCCGATGGCGGCAAGATGGCGTCAAAGCCCTATGCGGCCAGTGGCAAATATATCGACCGCATGTCGGATTACTGTAAGGACTGCCAGTACAACCCGCGCAACAATACCAGCACGGATGCCTGTCCGTTCAACGCGCTTTACTGGCATTTTTTGGATCGCAACGCCGATAAGCTTGGCAACAATCCGCGCCTTGGCATGCCATACCGCAACTGGGCCCGCATGAAGGAC
>NZ_JBZCIA010000009.1:0-140611 GCF_059052855.1 Thalassospira sp. CA1 | reverse complement strand
ACAAAAAGCGCGATCTGATCGCACAGGGCGACGCGTTCTTAAGCAAACTTGATGATGGCAAGCTTGATACCGGATCAGAACAAGGCAGCCTTTTCTAAGGATCAGAAATCAAACGTGATCTGTTGATCGGATTTATCGCGCCCGGCCGGTGGTCGTTTCTGTTTAAATGTTCGGCTGCCATGCTGCTTGACGATTTGCTGTGCCTGATCGCGGAAATCATCGTTTTTGCGAATGGCCCAGATGTTGGTGCGGGCATGTCGGGCGGCGGCCATATGATCAACAATCGGTGCTGGATAATGTTTTCCGATCTCAACGCCCAGATCAATCTGTTCAATCGGGGCAAGACGCCAGGGTTCGTGAATGAAGGCGTCCGGAACGTTACGCAGTTCTGGCACCCAACGGCGTATGAACGCACCATCGGAGTCCTGATCATTGGATTGTTTGACCGGGTTATAGATGCGTGGCGTGTTGATCCCGGTCGTGCCTGATTGCATCTGGATTTGCGGGTAATGAATGCCGGGTTCGTAATCGACAAATTGCCGTGCGAGATGCAATGCGGGTTCGCGCCAATGTTGCCAGAGCTGATAGCTGACTAAGGCTGTCAGCATCGCGCGCATCCTGAAATTGATCCAGCCGGTGTGATCAAGGGCGCGCATGCAGGCATCGATAAACGGAAATCCGGTTTTGCCCGCTTTCCAGGCCAGAAGTCCCGGATCATTGGGATGATCAGGCCGCAAGCCATCATAGGCCGGGTGCAGGTTTTCGGTCTCGATCCCCGGTGTGGTTTCAAGCTTTTGGACGAAATGACAATGCCAGTGTAGCCGGCTTTCATACGCGCTTAGCGCCGAAAGAAATCCTTTGGGGCGATCTGTTGCAGGCATGGCATGGATATCGCGCCGTCTTTCACGCACAGCATGAATGATTTCGCGCAAGGATACCGTGCCATAGGAAATATGCGGACTTAGCCGTGAACAGCTTTCAAATGCGGTTCGGGGCGATGACATTTCGCGGTGATATCGTTGCCCGCGATATTCAAGGAAACTATAAAGCAGCCGCATCCCCGCGCGTCGCCCTCCACCCTGCGGGTCATTGCAAGGTGCGGAAAGGTGCGCAATCGGATTTTCGGGAATTGTTCCGGGATCAAGATCAACAGGTGGTGTTTGAAACAGCTCCTTCCCGGTCGGTGGGCTGGCAAAAAACGCCTGCCATGCACCGTGCCAGTGATCACGATCAAGCCTGCCACGAATAACGGCAAACTGCCTATGTTCTTGGAATGCAATGCCCATCTGGCGCGCCCAATCCGAAACAGCCAGATCGCGTTTGAACGTCCAGAGGTTGCCGGTTTCTGCGTGTGCATGAATGGCACGGATATCAAATGTGTCGGCGAGCCCAGCCAAGACATCAACAACATCGCCAACCCGCACGGTAAGGGATTGACCGAGCGCACGGGCATCAGACGCCAGTTCATACAGCGACGTTCGAATAAACTGCCAATGCCGCGCCGATGTGTCTGGCAGCCGCCAATAATCGGGCTCGACGACATAAAGCAACACAACCGGATATCCGGCAGCAATCGCCGCATTCAGCGCCGCATTGTCATGCAGACGCAGGTCGCGTTTTAACCAGACGATTGTGATGGGTGTGCGCATCAGCGCCACCCAACAACATCGGTTGGGTCAGGTGTGGTGGACAGACTTAAAATGCGGAAACAAACCAGCGGCATGCAAACGGAACTCGCGATCACAAGAACATTGCTTCCATACGCTGCGTGACTTTGTCCGGATTGGTTTAGCCTAGAAGCTACCCCAGAAACACAAAAAGCCGGACTTGTGTCCGGCTTCCGCATTGGCAATCCCGATTGACGGGTACCTATATGGTGCGAGCGTTATGCAATCGCGTCACGTGCTGCTTTACGAGCAACGTCTTTGATCTGCCACTGGGAAATCCCGACATCATCAAGATCGCGCTTATCAAGGCCGTAAAGTTCATTCGCGACCGAGCGTGCATAGGCCCAACGGCGAACAGCAACAAGAATACTGGACAGGAACATGTTGAACCTCCTTGGGTTACAATTTTGAATGCTGCCTTGGAGGTGACCTCCAACTGTCTGGCGCATTCATCAGCTTGCTTCGCGTTGCAATATGTCGAAATTCCACTTGGTCCTCAACCACCAAAAAATGCATATCATCTGTGCCGTTTATTCACAGATAAACACAGATCAACAAACCATACCCAACAATCCGTGGCTGATACGGCGATTAAGTATGATGTTTTGAGTTGAAATATACCTGAACGCGTATAGTGCAGCGCAGCATTTTCGCCAGATTTTCAGATCAAAACGCCCTGCCCCATGCCCTGCCTAGACGTTCCCCTCTGCAACCTTGGCAAAAGGCAAAGCCGATTGAAGGGCATGGACGGTAAGCGGCGCGGCAACGCCTTTGACTGCGAAGTCGCCACAGCAAACCGTCGGCTCGGTGATGTGGCTTGCCAGAACATCTGACATCAACAAGGGTGTGCCGATCTGTTTGGTCAGGCTTTCCAGACGGGCCGTCCGGTTTACCGCCACCCCCATCACGGTGAAATCCAGTCGATGGGTACCGCCGACATTGCCATAGACCACTTCGCCGTAATGAAGCCCGACACCAAAGCGAAGGATTGGCAGCCCTTCTTTCAAACGGTTGCGGTTGACATTTTCCAGATCGGCCAAGGCGGCCTCGGCCGCACGCACGGCATTTTCACAGACACTTTCGGCGGATTGATTGTTTTCCTGGGCAAAGACAATCAGCATCGCATCGCCAACAAACCGCAAAATCTCGCCCCCATGGGCGCGCACCGCACGTTCAACCGTTTCAAAATAGACATTAAGACTGTCAAGCAGCTGTTCGACCGACAGGGTTTCGGTCATAACCGTAAAATCGCGCACGTCACTGAACCAAAGGGCTGCACGAATGGTTTCACCGTCACCGCGACGAATATGGCCATGCATGACCCGCGCACCCGTGCGTTCGCCCAAATAGGTATCAAGCAACGAATGTTCGATCCGTTTGGTCACATGCAGTTCAAGCACCCCACCAACGTGCTCCAGCACCCGTTCAAAACAGGCGATTTCTGCGTCATCGAAACCGTCGGGCTGATCTGTCGCGATGGTCATCACGCACCAGCGGCCGCCACTGAACCGAATGCGGGTACAATAATAGTCGGTCAACCCCATGCCGATCAGTTCGCCGACGAGCGGGTGATGATCGGCCGGATTGACCCTGGCAAGGTGAATGCGCACCGGGCCACCATGCAGGTTAACGTCTTCGACCGGACTTCCGATGTAGGAACCGCTTTCATGAATGCCGTGGGTGGCCTCCCACAGACGTGCTCCGTGTTCCCGATCCCACAGAAACGACCAGACGGCGACTTGCGGATGGAGTGCCTCCATCGAGCAGCGCATGCGCGCAATATGAAATCCTTGGGCATTAATACGGGTCATCAGTTGGTCAAGGAAGGCATTTGCATCCTCGATCAGGCGGCCTTCTTTGGCAATCCAGTCGATAACAGGTGCGCTATTCCACATGGTCGACCTCTATTCCCCTGCTATCACATGATAATCACGACCAAATTCAATGCACTTATTCCGATGCGTCACAGCTTTAATGCCGACAAACGCCCTAATTGTTTTTGCTGCTCTGCAATATATTAACGATGTATATTGCCAATTTTGTAACAAAGTGTTTCAGTTCGCAATCTGGAAACGCCCTGTTACAGTTTTGTGGATGCATTGTGCCCCTTCTCGCAGCATGTTGTCGCTGCAAATGGTTAAAAGCCAGGGAGGAAACCTAGATGTATCTGCGCAAAACCATCCTCGCCACTGGTGTGGCGTTTTCTGCACTCGCGACTGCTAACTTTGCTCATGCCGAGCCGACCGCTGAAGTTCTGCACTGGTGGACTTCGGGCGGCGAAGCAAAAGCTGTCGCATCCCTTAAAGAAGATTTCGAAGCCAATGGCGGTACCTGGGTTGATAGCCCGGTCGCTGGTGGTGCTGGCGATGCAGCCATGACCGTTCTGCGTTCGCGCGTTCTGTCGGGTGATGCACCGGCTGCTGTTCAGCTTAAAGGTCCGGCAATTCAGGAATGGGCCGAACAGGGTGCCCTTGCTGATCTCAACGACGTTGCCGCTGCTGAAGGTTGGGATGACGTTATCCCGGCTGCGATCCAGGACGTTATGAAATACGAAGGCGACTATGTTGCTGTTCCGGTAAACGTACACCGCGTTGACTGGATCTGGGCAAACCCGACCCTTCTGGCAAAAGTTGGTGCCGATTCCGCACCGACCACCTGGGACGAGTTCAACGCCCTTGCTGACAAACTCCAGGCTGCAGGCATCACGCCGGTTGCCCATGGTGGTCAGCCGTGGCAGGACGCAACCGTCTTTGAAACCGTCGTTCTTGGCCTTGGCGGCCCAGAATTCTTCCAGAGTGCTCTGGTTGATCTCGACGAAGACGCACTGAACTCCGACACCATGAAAGCGGTGTTTGACCAGATGCGCAAAATCCGCGGTTATGTCGATGCCGACTTCCCGGGTCGTGACTGGAACCTTGCAACCGCAATGGTCATGAATGGCGAAGCCGCCATGCAGATCATGGGTGACTGGGCAAAAGGCGAATTCCTTGCTGCTGGCAAAGTACCGGGCAAAGACTTCATCTGTGCAGCAACCCCGTCTGAAAACGGCTACCTGTTCAACGTTGACAGCTTTGCCATGTTCAACGTTTCGGGCGACGACAAGGTCGCAGGCCAGAAACTGCTTGCCGAACTGATTGTTGGCGAGAAGTTCCAGGAAACCTTCAACCTTCTCAAAGGTTCGATCCCGGCACGTTCAGGCGTTTCGCTTGATAAGTTCGACGATTGCGCCAAGAAGTCCGAAGCTGACCTCCAGGCCGCACAGGAAGCCGGTGGTTTCCTTCCGTCCATGGCACATGGCATGGCACTGCGTGGCCATCTTGCAGGTGCGATCGTTGACGTCGTGACCGCACATTTCAACTCCGACATGTCGTCTGACGAAGCCGTCTCGCGTCTGGTCGAAGCTGTTGAACTGGCCAAAGACTAATCTCATCTGATCAGTACAATCTGAGATATGAGCAATTTGCAGGCCCCGGAATTTCCGGGGCCTGTTTCCCACTCATTTAACTTTTGAGGCAAAGGTTATGGGGGCTTCTCAAAGCACCGAAAGCAACCTGACGGCCAGCATCCAGCGTCATCTGTCCAAGATCGTTGTTGCACCGTCCTTTGCTGCGTCCCTGTTTTTTGTCTACGGGTTCATCCTGTGGACCGGCTATATGGCGTTTTCGAAGTCGCGCATGCTTCCCGTCTGGGATTGGGCCGGGCTGCGACAGTATGAACGCCTGTGGCAGATGGAACGCTGGCATGTTGCCATTGAAAACCTGTTGATCTTTGGCGGTCTGTTTATTGTGACCTGCCTGTTCATCGGGTGCCTTCTGGCAGTTCTTCTTGATCAGCGTATTCGCGCCGAAGGTGCGCTTCGCACGATCTTCCTTTATCCGATGGCCCTGTCCTTCATCGTGACAGGTACTGTCTGGAAATGGCTTCTTAATCCGGGCCTTGGCCTTGAAAGCATGATGCATGACCTCGGCTGGACGAGCTTCAAGTTCGACTGGCTGGTCAATTCGGACATGGCGATCTACACGGTTGTGATCGCTGCAGTCTGGCAAGCATCCGGCTTTGTGATGGCAATGTTCCTTGCGGCATTGCGCGGCGTCGATCAGGACATCATTCGCGCAGCCTATATGGACGGTGCCAGCCTGCCCCGGATCTATTTCGGTATCATCATCCCGTCGATCCGCCCGGTTTTCCTGAGTGCGATCGTCGTTCTGGCCCACCTCGCTGTCAAAAGCTTTGACCTTGTCATTGCGCTTACCGGTGGTGGCCCGGGCTATTCATCCGATCTTCCGGCAACCTTCATGTACACGATGGCCTTCCAGCGTAACCAGCTTGGTGTTGGTGCGGCCAGTGCCATGATGATGCTGGCGACCGTTATGGCGATCATTGTGCCGTATCTGTATTCCGAACTGCGCGGAGGCAAGAAAAATGGCTGATATTCAGACCTACAGCCACGACGCAGGCTGGAAACACACGGTTCTGCGCGGGTTGCTGTATCTTATTCTGATCCTGTTTGCGGCCTACTACCTTTTCCCGCTGATCGTCATGATTTCGACGTCGTTGAAATCACTTGACGAAATTCGTGAAGGGTCGCTGATTTCGCTGCCGCGCGTGGTGACGTTTGATGCATGGAACTATGCATGGAACGAAGCCTGCGTTGGCGTCGAATGTACCGGGATCAAAATCTATTTCTGGAACTCGGTCAAAATGGCGATCCCCGCTGTTCTGATTTCGACCTTCCTTGGTGCGATCAACGGTTATGCGCTGACCAAGTGGCGGTTCAAGGGTGCAAACATCGTCTTTGCCCTGCTGCTGTTTGGTTGCTTCATTCCGTTCCAGGTTGTTCTGCTGCCGATGTCACAGGTTCTTGGCAAGCTTGGTCTTGCCAGTTCGACCCCGGGCCTTGTTCTGGTCCACGTCGTTTACGGCCTGTGCTTCACCACCCTGTTCTTCCGGAACTACTACGTTTCGATCCCGGATGAACTGGTCAAGGCAGCCACCATTGACGGTGCCGGGTTCTTCACCATTTTCTGGCGCATTATTCTGCCGATCTCGACCCCGATCATCGTGGTTTCGGTCATCTGGCAGTTCACCCAGATCTGGAACGACTTCCTGTTCGGTGCCTCGTTCGCTTCTGGCGCAAACGCACCGATGACCGTCGCACTCAACAATATCGTCAACACCACGACCGGCGTGAAACAGTACAACGTTGATATGGCAGCAGCCCTGCTGACCGGCCTTCCGACGTTGCTGGTTTATGTTCTCGCTGGCAAATACTTCGTCCGCGGCCTGACCGCCGGCTCGGTGAAGGGATAAGCAAATGGCATCACTCACCCTCGATAAAGTTCGCAAGGCTTTTGGCCCTGTCGAAGTTCTCAAGGAAATCAATCTGGCGATTGACGATGGCGAGTTTCTCGTCCTTGTCGGTCCGTCCGGTTGCGGCAAATCGACCCTTCTGAACCTGATTGCAGGTCTGGAAACAGCCACCGACGGGGAAATCCGCATCGGGGATCGCGTTATCAACGACGTGCATCCCAAAGACCGTAACATCGCCATGGTGTTCCAGTCCTATGCGCTTTACCCGAACATGACGGTGCGCAAGAACATCACCTTTGGCCTCGAAATCCGTGGCGTTTCCAATCAGGAACGCGACAAGGCCGTTGCCGATGTTGCCAAACTGCTTCAGATCGAAGCACTTCTGGATCGCAAACCGTCCCAGCTTTCGGGTGGTCAGCGTCAACGTGTGGCCATGGGCCGCGCGCTTGTCCGTGATCCGGATATCTTCCTGTTTGACGAACCGCTTTCGAACCTTGATGCGAAACTGCGTGTCGACATGCGCACCGAGATCAAGAAGCTGCATCAGCGTCTTGGCTCGACCATCGTTTATGTCACCCACGATCAGATCGAAGCCATGACTTTGGCGTCGCGCATCGCGGTGATGAAAGACGGTATCCTCCAGCAGTTCGATACGCCGCAGAACATCTATGAACGCCCGAACAACATGTTTGTTGCTGGCTTCATCGGATCGCCGTCGATGAACTTCATTGATGCGACCCTGACCGAAGACAACGGCAAGCTGGCCCTGACCATCCCGCGCGATGGCAACCCGATTGTCCTGCCGCTGTTTGAGGCGCCGGAAAGCTACCGTGGTTATATCGGCAAGGATGTCGTGTTCGGCATTCGTCCCGAAGCCCTGACCCACAAACGTACCGGGTCGGACGAACCGGGCAGCCAGTATGTCAATTTCGACAGCAAGGTCGAAGTGATCGAACCGACCGGTGCCGACACCATGACCGTGATCGAAATCGCCGGTAAGGAAATCGTGGCGCGCGTCCGTCCGGACCGTCAACCGAAACCGGGCGAGAGCATGACGTTCTCGGCCGACATGTCTCAGATCAGTCTGTTTGACCCGGATACCGAGTTGCGGATCTGATCTGATTGGCGGGTGGTTCTGGGGGCCACCCGCCATTCTTCTTTTTGGGCCCTGCTCTGCCCTGCACTTGGCGGGATGGCCTCAAACCCTGCGCGGCAGGGACACGATAACTTCCAGACCTTTACCCGGCATATTGCGCAACTCGATGCGCCCGTCATGGGCATCAATGACCGTTTTCACAATCGACAGCCCAAGGCCACTGCCCCCGGTGCTGCGCGCCCGCGATCCTTCAACGCGGTAAAACGGCAGGAACACCTTATCCTGATGCTCAACCGGAATCCCGGGCCCTTCGTCCCGGATGGTGACCAGCACGGTATCTGCTGTGGCTTCGAGGCTGACATTGGCGCGATGGCCGTATTTCAGGGCATTTTCAATCAGGTTGGTAAAGGCACGCTTTAACGTACCCGGACGGCAAGACAACCGGATGCTGCGCTTGCCCTCAAAGGAATGGGCATCATCATTGCCGCCGAACACCGTATGGACCGAGCTGAACTGCAAGGGTTGTGGCCCGGCAAAGCTTACGGGGCGGCCAAGATCGGCGTAATCGTCACATATGGCCTCTAGCACGGAAATGAAATCAACCGTGCGCTCTTCTTCCTTGGCGATCCAGTCACCGAGGAAATCAAGCGCGTCATTGAGAAGACTGTCCATTTCATCAAGATCACGCAAAACGGTTTCACGCAGTTCATCATTTTCAATGAATTCGGCGCGCAGCCTTAACCGCGTGCTGGGTGTGCGCAAATCGTGCGAAATGGCGGCCAGCATCCGGGTGCGATCGCCCAGCATCCGTGAAATGCGTTCGCGCAAATCGTTATAGGCCGCGGCCATTGATCGCGCCTCGGTCGGTCCGCGTTCCTCCACCGGTGGGCCGCTGACATCATCGGCGTGATCAATGATCGCACGTGTCAGGCGCTTGAACGGGCCTGCCAACAAATCGGCAAGCCCGGCAAACACGACAAGAACCGCCGCCACCCCCATCAGGAACATCAGAAACACCAGCGACGGGGACGAATAATTCGCCCACAGCTCGTTATGGTGCACCAGAATGCGCTTGCCCGACGGCATCATGATTTCCACCTGTGCCTCAAGCCCCAGACGGGCAATTTCACGCGACAATTCGGCAAAGAACAGGCTGGGATTTTCGGTGGCCTCGATGGTGGCGCGCTGTTCGGCACTCAACCGACCGCGTTCGAAATGCACCTTGACCGAAGTCGGCCAGCCGGTATTGGCCAGACGGACCGGCATGGCGATATGCTGTGCGGGTCTGGAAAACAGCAACAAGGTCCCGACATCATCGGATGGCAGGATGCGCATTGTCATGCCATCGCGCGCAGCAATATCGATGATATTTTCTTCAAATTCCGGGTTTTCGGCAATCCGTACCAGTTCGCGAATGGTAAAGCCCAGCGTATAGGCCCGGCCAATGCGCTCATCCCGCTCGATCACGTAATAGGATGCCATGGCGCTAAGGGCTGCAATGATCAGTCCGCCCAGCATCATCAAAAGAAAGATACGCCCGCCCAGCGTGCGCGGCTTGTAGCGGCGCATATAGTTGCTGAATTTTGCGAACATATCGGCCATGGGTCGGCCTAAATCGTTTGGGTGTCGGCGCAGAACTGATAGCCGATGCCGCGCACTGTCTTGATCAGTTTCGGGTTCTTGGCATCTTTTTCGATCTTGCGGCGCAGGCGGCTGATCTGGATATCGATGCTGCGATCAAACGGAAGCGAGCTTTGCCCGCGTACAATATCAACAAGCTGTTCACGCGAAAGCGCCCGTTTGTTGTTCTTGACCAGAGCCAGAAGCAACGAAAACTCGCCCGTCGACAGGTGCACGGCGACATTATCGGCGTCGCGCAATTCGCGTGACCCGATATCAAGCGTCCAGTCGCCAAAAATGATCTTGTGCGCCGGGGCGACTTCGTTATCAGACGGCCCAACCGCCCCGGTTTCAAAGCGCCGGAACACAGCACGGATACGGGCCAGCAATTCACGCGGGTTAAACGGCTTGGTCAGGTAATCATCCGCACCAAGTTCAAGGCCAAGAATACGGTCAGTATCCTCGCCCACCGCGGTCAGCATGACAATCGGCACCTTGGATGTCCGTCGAACATCCCGGCACAGCGCAAAGCCGTCCTCGCCCGGCAACATGATATCAAGAATCACCAGATCGATTTTCCAGTCGCGCAGCGCACGATGCATTTCATTGCCGTCGGACACGGTGGTAATGCGAAAACCGTGTTGCAACAGGAACTTCTTCAAAAGCTTCTGGATTTCCTGGTCGTCATCAACGACCAGAATATGTGGTTCACGTCGCGTCGTCAGTGTCCCGAACTCCCCTGATATTCATCGGCCATGTCCCCGACCGCGGCGGGAGTTTAGTCGATATCGCCACCGGTTTGAACCGTTTTCCATCTGGCGTTTAAAAAGGAAAAAGCCGGGCAATGCCCGGCTTCCCCATATCCAACAATCAAGGCTGTAATCGGGTTACTTCAGGTCATAAACCTTGGTGCTACCAGATACTTCCGATGCCACCACCAGCATTGCATTGCCGGTCGGGCTGTCCTTGGCATCAACAAACTGCAGGCCTTCGGGGGCCAGTTCACCGGCAGTATCATTTTCCGGATTGCCGGAGAAACGACGATCACTGTGATAGGTGACGAATTGCGGGTTGGTCGGGTTGGTCAGATCATAGATCATGAAGCCCCCCTGACGTTCCAGCCCGATAAAGGCATAGGGCGTGCCGTTAACATAACCACTTGCAATGCCTTCTGGCTCCGGGCCCTTGTCATCGGAGCGGTTGTCACGGCTGTAGTTTTCAGTATCCGAGGAATTGAAAACGTTGGGATAGTTCGCCGCCAATATCTGCTCAAACGCATCACCACTGTCAAAGACCATTTCACCGTCTGCATCCAGCACCGAGAACGACCGTGCGCCATAGCTATAGATGACATCGAAATCACCATCGCCATCAACGTCACCCTGCGCGGTTGTGGTCTTCAAACGACCAAGATTTTCATCCTTTTGCAGGGTGCTTGCCGTCGGGAAGGCCACCGGATCAAGGGTCAGTTTGCCAACGCGGGTTTCTTCGCTGTAACCGTCATAGTCGCGTGAATCGCCTTCGTTGGCGATCAGGACCCATTCCTTGCCATCAATATTGATCGCATCGATGGTGTCAGGCATGAACATGCCCATCACCGGCCAAGTGCGGATATTGATCTTGCCGTCCTTGTCGCTGGCATCGAATGCATGGACCGAATGATCTTTAAAGCCAAGACCGGCGACGTTTTTGACTGTTGCGGTTTCGATATCGATAATCGCAACCGCGTTGTTTTCCTGCAGCGACACATAGGCGGTTTTGCTGTCCTTGGAGACGGCGATATATTCCGGCTCCACGTCCTGTGCCACGCTTGAAGCACCCGGATTGGACGTCCGCATACCATGGGGCAGCTTGCCATCATTCAGGAACTTGAAATCAATCGTGCGGACGTCATCATCGGACAAGTTTTCTGCACCACCGGCCATGGAAATGATCGAAACACTACCTTCCGGATCATTGGTGAATGCGTCATTGGGTTCGCCTTCGTTTGCGACCAGAACATATTTCCCATCCGGGGAAAACTTGATCATGTCGGGCAATGCGCCAACGGTGACCGCTGAAATGAACCCGCCATCAGTGTCAAAGAAAACGGCCTGACCCGGTGCCTGCTTATCGATGTTTTCGACGGCCACTGCGACAACGCCATTTTTGATTGCAACACTGTTGGCACCCTTGCCCCAGGTGGAAAGATCAATCGCAGCGATCTTGGTCAGTTCGGACGGATCGGACATATCAAGAATATCGACCACCTTGTCCGCGCCATTGACGACAAAGATGCGCTTTGAAACCGGATCAAATGCCGGAATTTCCGCCGCACTTTCATCTAGCATCCCGGTACGATATTCGCCCATCGGCACAATCGTGATCGGATGCGCACCCGCATTCATGACGTCACCCGCCATCTTGGTTTGGTTGGGTGCCGTGCCTGCACAGGCTGTCAGAAGCAACGAAACAGCGGCTGTCGCCATCAATGAAGAACGCATGTTTTCCCCTTGGAATAACCGTAATCAAAGCAGGCAGACTGCGTGTTTGTTGTAACGGTTTCATGACCCGGTCGTGACAGTTTCATAAATTTCTTATCGGTGGGACTGCTCCAATCCCGGTCTGGTTTCGTATCGAAAATATAACTTGAAACAATCCGTCGGGACTTGCCCCGCGACCCAGACAGGAGCCACACATGCCACGGATGTCAAACGTGAATATTGCGATCATTGGTGCCGGAATGGCGGGCCTAAAGGCGGCCAGCACGCTGCACCGCATTGGCATGAACGTAACGGTTTTTGAAAAAAGCCGCGGCCTTGGCGGGCGTCTGGCGTCACGGCGCACCGACTTTGGTCATTTCAATCATGGTGCGCAATATGTGACGGCGCGTGATCCCGGCTTTAATGCGTTTTTGCAAGAAGCAACCGAGTTTAACGCGGCCCAGAACTGGTCACCCAACCTGCATCGCGGCACGCCCGCCCCGGCGCAATCGGGTGCTGCACTTTCACCGATCGCGCGCCATGTCGGCAATCTTGCCGAAGAGCCCTGGTATCAGGGCGCACCACAGATGAACAAACTGATCCGCCCACTGGTCGACACATTCCCGATCCAGAAACAACACCGCATTGTCGGCATCGAGCCATCCGGCCCGCGCAGTTTTATGCTCCATGATGATCTGGACGGGACTTACGGCCCGTTTGACGGTGTGATCGTCACCGCGCCTGCCCCGCAAACTGCCGATCTTTTGCGCCCGCTTGCCCCGCGCTATGCCCCGATTGACGAGGTTGTCATGGCGCCGTGCTGGGCAGTGATGGCCGCCTTTGAAAGCCCACTTCCGACCGGCTTTGACGCGATGCTGTATCCCAGTCCCGAAATCAGCTGGGCCGCGCGCAGCAGCCAGAACGATGACATGTTCCACCGTCGCACACCCGATCCGTGGGTCCTGCATGCCAGCCCGGAATGGTCACGTCACCATCTTGAGGAAGACAAGGACCGCGTGATTGAAAAGCTGTTGGCCGCCCTTCGTGATGTCAGCGGTGTGAAACTGCCAGAACTTCATTCGGTGCAAGCCCATCGTTGGCGCTATGCGCGGACTGAATTGCCGCTTGGCAAAAGTCACCTTAACGGCATGAACGGCCGGGTGATTGCCGCAGGGGACTGGTGCCTTGGCGCACGGGTCGAGGCGGCCTGGCGCAGTGGCAGATCGGCGGCACATGCCATGGTCGAAGCCCTGATCGGATAATCGGTAAACGTGATCCGAACACAGTATCATGCCGAAAAATGCCAATGGACATCGCCACAGCAAATCAGACCTGCCGCAAAAAACCTGTGTGACATGCGCGCGCCCGTTTAACTGGCGGCGCAAATGGAAGGATTGCTGGGACGAGGTTCAATATTGCTCTGACCGGTGCCGACGCCAACGAAAGCAGCCTGCAAAAACGAACATGCAGGACCAGTTATCATGATGTTTGACCGAAAAGACGAAGATCAACCAACCTATGCCATCCTGCGCCAGCGCGTGATTGATCTGGCAACACAGCGCGGGCCCGACAAAACGATATGCCCGTCCGAGGTTGCCAAAACCTTTGGCTCCTACTGGCGGGATTTGATGCCGCGCGTGCATCAGGTCGCAGAACAACTATGTGCCGAACGCAAACTGACATTTGAAAAGGGCGGCATCAGCCATGGCCCAAACCGCCCTTCAGGTAACTATCGATTGCGCATCGTCGCTGATGATCAGGACGACTAAGCCAGCTTATGAGCCACGCAATGCATGCAGCCGTTTGATCAGGCCTGCGGTCGATGCATCACGCGTACCGGCATCTTCCTTGCCCTCGACCATCGGAAGCAGTTCCTTGGCAAGCTGCTTGCCAAGTTCAACCCCCCACTGGTCATAGGAATTGACGTTCCAGATGATGCCCTGAACAAAGATTTTATGTTCATACATCGCGACCAGTCGGCCAAGGGTGAAGGGATCCAGTTGCTTATAGAGGATCATGGTGCTGGGCTTGTTACCATCAAACACCTTTTGCGGTGCGAGCACATCAATCTCGGCCGGTGATAGGTCACTACCAGAAAGCTCTTTGCGGACTTCGACCTCGGTCTTGCCGCGCATCAACGCCTCGGCCTGTGCAAGGCAGTTCGACACCAGCTTGTCATGATGGTTGGCCAACGGATGCAGCGCATTGGCAGCCATAATAAAATCAACCGGGATCAGCTCCGTGCCCTGATGGATCAGCTGATAAAACGCATGCTGGCCGTTGGTGCCCGGTTCGCCCCAGATGATCGGGCCGGTTTCATAGGCAATCGGTTTGCCATCACGGGTCACAGACTTGCCGTTACTTTCCATATCGGCCTGCTGCAGATAGGCCGGCAGGCGCGACAGGTGCTGATCATAGGGCAGGATGGCCTGACTGGAAGCCCCAAGCACATTGCGATACCACACCCCGATCAGACCAAGGATCATTGGAATGTTGGTTTCAATCGGGGCAGTTTTGAAATGGTTGTCCATTGACTGCGCACCACGCAGCAATTCTTCGAACTTGTCATACCCAACAGCCAGAATGATCGGCAGACCGATTGCCGACCACAGGCTATAGCGCCCGCCAACCCAGTCCCAGAAACCGAATGCATTGTCGGTATCAATGCCAAATGCCGCGACCTTATCAAGGGCGGTTGAGACGGCAACGAAATGCTTGGCAACGGCGGCCTCGTCTTTGAGCATCCCGACAAGCCAGTCACGCGCGGAATAGGCGTTGGTGAGCGTTTCGTCGGTGGTGAAGGTTTTGGACGCGATGATGAAAAGCGTCGTTTCCGCATCAAGGAATTTCAGCGTATCGACAATATGCGCGCCATCAACGTTGGAGACGAAATGGCAGCGAATGCCATCGATTTGATATGGACGGAGCGCCTCGTTGACCATGACCGGGCCAAGGTCGGAGCCCCCAATACCGATATTAACCACATCGGTGATTTTCTTGCCGGTATGGCCTTTCCATTCGCCGGAATGGACGCGCGCCGCGAAGTCCTTCAAACGGGCAAGCACTTCCTTGACCGCCGGCATCACGTCTTCGCCGTCAACCTCGACCGGGCCACCATCAAGATTGCGCAGCGCCGTATGCTGGACCGCTCGGTTTTCGGTGACATTGATCCGATCACCATTAAACATCCGGTCGCGCCAACCTTCGACATTAGCCGCCTTGGCAAGCTCAACCAGAGCCGCCATCACATCATCGGTGATCAGGTTTTTGGAGTAATCAACAAACAGGTCATTGAGGGCCGCACTGTATCGTTCGAAGCGTGCAGGATCGTTGGCAAAGGCCTGACGCAGATTGAGCTTTTCGGAAACTTCCGCGCCCAGTTGATCGAGTTTATCCCAGCTTGCGGTCATTTTATCAGCAGACATACCACCCTCGGCCCATTCAAATTTATTCATAACAATACGGTGCTATCGCCAACAGGCTAACACGCGTTTCAAACCATGTGTGGGACAGTTTGCAGCTCGCGGCGGCAAGATTATGGCCGCCGCGTGATTTTTCATTTACGCCTGTGATCTTATCGGTTCGACAGAAAGTCTTCGACTTCTTTTTCCGTCGGCAATGCGTTGATGGCACCACGCTTGGTTGCCGTGATCGCGCCGACCGCATTGGCAAAGCGGCACGCGGCTGCAAGCTTGTCTTCGGACCCCAGAAGCTCCGGGTCCTTCAGCAGGCGCGACAGGAAGCCTGCCGTGCAGCCATCCCCTGCCCCGGTCGCATCAACCGCCGTGATTTCAAAGGACGGCACAAAACCATCAAACGCCGGTGTGATGTAACGTGATCCCTTGGGACCGTAAGTCACAATCATCGCACGCCACTGATCACACCACAGATCCTTGATGCCTTCTTCAAGGTCATCCTTGCCGGAAACAAAAGTGATTTCCTCGTCCGACATCTTGACGACATCGGCCTGACTGATCGCCAAACGCAGGATTTCACGTGCCTTTTC
Organism: Thalassospira sp. CA1; assembly: GCF_059052855.1. Lineage (NCBI taxonomy): Bacteria > Pseudomonadati > Pseudomonadota > Alphaproteobacteria > Rhodospirillales > Thalassospiraceae > Thalassospira > Thalassospira sp. CA1. The sequence continues at coordinate 124,450 of NZ_JBZCIA010000009.1, read as the reverse complement.
CGCACTCGGCCACAGCGGCAGGCGCAGGTTCGGATCACACGAAATGATCGCGCCGTTTTCACGTGCGATCTTGATCGCTTCAAGCGTTGCCGCGCGTGGGTCATCATCGATCATGCAAAGCGTTCCGTAATGGAACAGATCGGTTGATTTCAGCATGTCCTGATCAAGATCATCAATGCTGAGCAACATGTCGGCTGACGGGCTGCGATAGAATGAAAATTCGCGTTCCCCATCGGCACGCAGGGAGACGAATGCAAGCCCGGTCAGGGCTTCCTTGGTCAGGACAATGCCCGATGTATCGACATTGTCGGCCTTAAGGGTATCTACCAGAAAATGGCCAAAGGCATCATCGCCGAGTTTACCGATAAAACCGGTTTCAATACCCAGACGCTGCAAACCCACAGCCGCATTGCCCGGTGCGCCCCCAGCCGCCTTGGCAAAGGCCGGCGCATCGGCAAGGCCGGTTCCGGTCACGGTCGGAACAAAATCAATCAGCAGTTCCCCAAGACAAACAGCTTTGGCTGTCATGACGTTTCTCCGTTCGAATTGTCCGCAAATTCGGCGGATCAATAGTATGTGGTCTGTGGGACCCACCGCCTTTTAAATCGATTCAACGCGTCAGACAAATGCTAATCGAACGCGGCGTCGCATTCGCCAGCATATCGGCTTTTCACATTCTTGCGCAAAAGGCTTGGCCCAAAAAGATTAGGACTTCTGCGTGAAAATCGCCCCGGATATAAAGTCGCGAAATCAAAACCAAACCACACTAGCAGACAACAGGGCATTTTCATGAGCACACTCGTCGCACGCAATCTGATGCAAAGTTTTGATCAAATTACCGACTATTGGTCGCCAAAAGTCATTGGTGAAGTGAATGACCAATATCTCAAAATTGCAAAAGTAAAAGGCGAACTGGTCTGGCATGCCCATGACGAGGAAGACGAGCTTTTCCATATCGTCAAGGGGAGCCTGATCATCGAGTTCGAAGACCACAAGGTCGAACTGAGCGAAGGCGAATTCCTGACCATCCCCAAAGGGGTCATGCATAACCCGATTGCCAAGGAAGAGTGCTGGGTCCTGCTGATTGAAAGCAAATCGACCAAACACACCGGCAATGTTGTTACGGAAAAAACCAAAACCCTATCGCAGCAACTGTAAAGTCCACGAAGTTGCTGCGACAAAGTGCCTGTGGCGGGCGAATTACGTCTTCTGCAGGCCCTTGCCAAAGCCGACTTCGCGTTGGCGTTCAAGTTCGGTCATCCAGCGTTCGAACATCGCATCGCGCTCAAGCTGAATGGCGTAGTGGCGATGAAGGGCTGCGGTCAGGCGCCCCTCACGCCCGAGAAGTTCATCGGCAAAGGCGATCATCACCGAGTTCGGCCAGGCAATCGGGCGCATTTCGCGGATGGTGGTAAAGATGCTGTCTTCATCGCGGTCCGGCTCGCACTGTGCCATCAGGGTGATCATGGCGGCGGTCGAACGCGACACGCCCATGTGACAATGCACCAGCAAATGACCATCGCGACGATCCGCACGGCTTCCGATCAGGGTTTCGCCGTAGGCAAGGATGGCTTCGACATCGGTCTTGGTCGGGGCCGGACGGCCTTCCTTGTCCTCGATCACGTCATGGAAACGTAAAATAGTGCGTTCATGCGGATCAAAATTCGCGAATATGGTCGGGTCTTCGCGTTCGGGATCAAGGACTGACAGGACATGGGTCACACCATGGCTGCGATGGGTCGGCAGTTCGTCAATGCCGCAAATGGTCAGGCGCGAAATAGCAATTGGTTTCATTTCCTTGATCTCCTGTCTTCGTTTCTTTTTCTGACGGCTATCAGAGCACAGGAAAATGAAAAAACAAGGGCCGGTATCATGAAATAATACCGGCCCCGAAGATTTTCGATCTGAAATCGCAGATTACTTTGCGCGGTTAACCGCATGAATGTTCAACATTTCCCACGCCATGGTCGCACCGGCAAGCGATGTGATGTCCGAAACATCATAAGGCGGCGAAACTTCGACTACGTCACTGCCAATCAGGTTCACATGCCCCGCAAGACCACGCAGGATCGATACCGCCTGATGGCTGGTCAAGCCGCCCAGAACCGGCGTACCGGTGCCCGGTGCATAGCACGGATCAAGCCCATCAATGTCAAAGGTGATATAGGCCGGGTTGTCGCCAACCGTGGCCTTGATCTTTTCAACGATGGCATCAATCGACATCGACTGAACATCCGGGCCATACAGGATATTGAACCCGTGGGTCGATTCATTGTGGGTCCGAATACCGACCTGAATGGATTTTGACGGATTGACGATGCCCTTTTTGGCCGCGTGCCAGAACATGGTGCCGTGATCGATACGATCACCGTCATCTTCCCAGGTATCGGAGTGGGCATCAAACTGGATGAGTGAAATGCCATCACCGTACTTTTCGGCGTGTGCCTTCAGGATCGGATAGGTGATGAAGTGATCGCCACCGATGGTGAGCATCTTGGCACCGGACTGAACAATGTCACGTGCGTGATCTTCGATCATTTCCGGAAGCTTTTCCGGATGGCCCGGATCAATAACCATGTCGCCATAGTCAATCACTGCCATTTCGGCAAAGATATCACGCCCGGACGGGAAATGCGGTGCCCAGGCAAGGTTGGTCGATGCACGACGCACACCCTGCGGGCCGAGACGCGTACCCGGTCGGCTTGATGTTGCAAGATCATAAGGAATACCGGTGACAGCAACATCAATCCCATTGAGGTCGCGTGAATATCGGCGGCGCATGAAGGACAGCGCACCGGAATACATCGGCTCGCTGGTGTTCTGATGCACAGATTTTGCCGTAAAGGCGTTATCACCGCCCTTGGTGTCAATGACCCCGGTGCTGCTCATTTTTAAACCCTTCTCACTTCCCGTATCAAACCCGGACCGTCTGCCTGCCAGCGGTCGACGGAGTTCTTACGCGTCGCCCAGTGCAATCCAGGTCGACTTGATTTCACAATATTTGTCCAGCGCATGCAGCGAACGGTCGCGACCGGTACCGGACTGTTTGTAACCACCAAACGGCATGGTGATTGATCCACCGTCCCAGCAATTGACCCAGACAAGACCCGAACGCAGTTTCTTTGCGGTCATGTGTGCCTTGTTGATGTCGCGCGTCCAGACTGCTGCTGCCAGACCATATGGCGTATCATTTGCGGTCTGAACAGCCTCTTTCCAGTCCTTGACCGAAATAACCGACAGAACCGGGCCAAAGATTTCTTCCTTGGCAATCGTCATGTCGTTCTTGATGCCGTCAAACACGGTCGGCTCGACATAATACCCACCAGATTCGGTGCGAACCCGCTTGCCACCGGTGCGAAGGATACCGCCCTCGCTGGAGCCTTTTTCGATATAGCCCAGAACACGGTTCATCTGGCTTTCATCGACAATCGCGCCCATCTGGCTTTTCGGATCAAGCGGATCACCCGGTTGCATTTTTGCACCCGCGGCGACCACTTTTTCGATGAACTCGTCCTTGATGCTTTCTTCGACAATCAAACGCGAACCAGCCGTGCAGACCTCGCCCTGATTATAGAAGATACCGCCCGCGGCCGCCGCAGCAGCCGCATCCATATCCGGGCAATCGGCCAGAACGATGTTCGGGCTTTTGCCACCGCATTCCAGCCAGACACGCTTCATGTTCGACTGACCGGAATACTGCAAGAACAGCTTGCCGACTTCGCCCGACCCGGTAAAGGTCACGCAATCAACATCTTCATGCAGGCCAAGCGCCTTGCCCGCCGTCGGACCAAAGCCCGGCACAACGTTCAGAACGCCTTCGGGAATACCAGCCTCAACCGCGATTTCGGCGACACGGAGTGCGGTCAGTGGTGACTGTTCAGCTGGCTTGAGGATGATCGAGTTCCCCATCGCCAGGGCCGGGCCAAGCTTCCAGACCGCCATCATCAGCGGGAAGTTCCACGGCACAACGGCGGCAACCACGCCCAGCGGTTCACGGGTGATCATGCCGATTTCATTGGTGCCCGACGGGGAGATTTCGTCATAGATCTTGTCGATCGCCTCGGCGTACCAGCGGATGCATTTATAGGACAGCGGAATGTCATCGCGCGCAGCAAGCGTGATCGGCTTGCCCATATCAAGGCTTTCGAGAAGAGCCAGTTCGGCAGCGTTCTTTTCAAGCAGATCGGCGAAATGCAGCATGATCGCCTTGCGTTTTGCAGGGGCGGCTTCGGACCAGCTGCCTTTTTCAAACACCGCACGCGCCGATGCCACCGCACGATTGACGTCTTCGACGTCGCATTCGGCAACCTTGGTCAGCACCGACCCGTCACGCGGGCTGATGCAATCAAATGTCTTGCCGGATGCCGCATCGACATAGGCACCGTTGATGAACGCCTTGTTGCGAATATCAAGGGCGGCGGCCTGCGCGGTCAGCTGTTCAAAATTCATCGGATTGGTCATCGCAAGTCTCCTGACGGATGGCGCGTTTGGATTTTTCAAAGTTGATCATTGCACTTGGCACCTTGGTGGGCACTCTGGCAGCACGATCTGTCATCAATATGACGGTGGCGTCGCCGCACTGACGACTTCACATTCCCCGTCACCCACATTTCGAAAACGATGTGGAATTTCTGCATTGAAGTAATAGGCATCGCCGGGGCCAAGCACCTTGACCCGTTCACCCACCGTGACTTCAAGCTTGCCACGGACGACAACACCGGCTTCTTCGCCCTTCTGGACAATCAGGTTGTTACCGGTATCCCCGCCCGCAGGGTATGTTTCATGTAGCACGCGCAAATTACGGTCCTTGCGCGATGCCCCGACAAGACGCATCGACATCGTCCCGTCAGACAGTTCGACAAGATCTTCTTTCCTGAAAAAGATTTCTTCACCGGTATCAAGATCAATGGTGAAGAAATCAATCAGGCTCATGGGAATGCCGGCCAGAACCTTGGCCAGGCTATCAACAGACGGGCTGACCCGGTTCTGTTCAATCGTCGAGATCGTGCTGTTGGTCACACCGGCCCGGCGGGCCAGTTCACGCTGCGACAGCCCGTACATGCTGCGCACCGCCTTCAGACGATCCCCTACCTTTTGCGACATTCCCGTCTTTTCCCTGTCAAACTTTATTGTTGTTTTGTCTGGTTATACCGCGTCGAGATACCAGCGATATTCAAGCTGGGTCACTTCGGCAAAGAACTCGTCATATTCGGCACGGCGACAGATATCGAACACCTCGACAAAACGTTCGCCGAGGTATTCCTTGACGATATCGCCCTCGACAAAGCGATCGAGGGCCGAAATCATGCTGCGCGGAACAATTCGCCCGCCATGCTGTTCATAGCCGTTGCCAACGGTCGGCTCGCCCGGATCAAGCTTGTTCTTCATGCCATGATGCATGCCCGCCAAAACACACGCCAGAACCAGATACGGGTTGGCATCGGCACCCGACACGCGGTGCTCAACACGGGCAGCCTTCGGGCTGCCTGCCGGGATACGAAGGGCGACGGTACGGTTGTTCAAACCCCAGTTCGGCGACATCGGCGCATAGGCCTTGTTCTGGAACCGGCGGAAGGAGTTCGGGTTGGGTGCAAAGATCGCCATGCTTTCAAACATGCTTTCCTGCAGGCCACCAATCGCAAAGCGCAGATTGTCCGACACTTCCTCGTCACCCACCGGCGACAGAACGTTATTGTCATCCTTGTCGCGCAGCGACACATGAACATGCAGGCCATTGCCCGCCTGATCGGAATAGGGTTTTGCCATGAAGGTCGCAGTCACGCCGTGATCCCAGGCAATGCCCTTAACCACGCGTTTAAGCTGCATGGCGTGATCCGCCGCCATCATCGGATCGGTCACGTGACCAAGATTGATTTCAAACTGCCCCGGGCCTGCTTCGGCAACGATGGTATCGGCCGGAATGCCCTGACGGTTCAGTTCGGCAACCGCATCATGCAGGACTTTTTCAAAATCCTCGATCTGTTGCAGGCCATAAACCTGCACGCCATCAGACGCAATCCCACCACCAAGCGGCTGCGGCGGCAGTGGTGCGGCGGTTTCCTGGTTCTGATCGGCAAGATAGAATTCAAGCTCAAGTGCCACGGTCGGATAAAAACCATCAGCCGCCATGCGATCAACGACGCCCTGCAACACATTGCGCGGATCAGCAAAAAACTTGGTACCGTCAAGGTTATACAGGCTCATCATCACCTGTGCGAGCGGCAGTTCACCATAAGGCACACGGCAAAGGGTGCCCGGGATCGGTTTTGCCAGATTGTCCTGATCACCGCTCGACCAAAGAAGGCCCGTGCCTTCGGGGTTGTCCCCCGTGATATCAACCAGACACATCGAGCCCGGCAGCGTTACACCTTCGCTAAAGCTTTTAAGGAATTTCTGTTTGCTGATTCGCTTGCCGCGAAACACGCCGTTAATGTCGGGAATGAGCAACTCAACAAGTTCGACATCCGGATTTTCTTCAAAGAATCGTTGGGCTTCCGCCCTACTGTCTTCGACGAACGACTTGTTCATCGTCATATACTCCCAGAGAAGGCCTGTTATTAAACTGTAACGCATCGTGCCGCGCCGGATAGCCCCGGTCAAGCCCCTTCGTTCGATATATCGTGCAAATCATGCAATGCACAATTTTCTGGCGCGACAGGATGGCTCAGCAGCACAGACCACTCACATCGACCGCCAGGTAACAAAAACTGACCTTGAATTCTTCAAAAAGATTGTCGAAAAATCCACTTGCAAAGGTGTTCGAAAAAACGAACACTAAGGTCAGATGTTCAACATATCGCACGAAAGCAGAGCAGCGCCGCTGTCAGGAGACGTTATGAATAATTTCGACAAAACCGCCTATTGGCAGGATATTGATCAGGCTCACCACATTCACCCGTTCACCGATACGGCGGACCTGAACAATCGTGGCACCCGGGTTATCACACGTGCCGAAGGCGTCTTTATCGAAGATTCCAACGGCAAACGCTATCTTGATGGCATGGCGGGTCTGTGGTGTGTCAATGTCGGCTACGGTCGCAAGGAACTTGCAGAAGCGGCCTACAAGCAGATGCTTGAACTGCCCTATTACAACAACTTCTTCCAGTGCGCGAATACCCCGGCGATCGAGCTTTCCAAAGTTCTTGCCGAAATCACGCCCGAAGGCCTGAACCACGTTTTCTATGCCAATTCCGGCTCGGAAGCGAATGACACGGTTGTCCGCATGGTGCACCAGTACTGGAACCTTAAGGGCAAACCGGAACGCACCACCATCATCAGCCGCAAGAACGCCTATCACGGCTCCACCGTTGCCGGTGCGTCGCTTGGCGGCATGTCGGGCATGCATTCGCAGGGCGGTGCGCTGGTGCGCGATATCGTTCATATCGATCAGCCATACTGGTACGGCGAAGGTGGTGATCATACCCCCGAGGAATTCGGCCTGATTGCAGCCCGCAAGCTTGAAGAAAAGATCAAGGAACTTGGTGCAGACCGCGTTGGCGCCTTTATCGGTGAACCGATCCAGGGTGCTGGTGGCGTGATCATTCCGCCGTCAACCTACTGGCCTGAAATTCAGCGTATCTGCAAAAAATACGACATCCTTCTGATCGCTGACGAAGTCATTTGCGGCTTTGGCCGGACCGGCGAATGGTTTGGCTCGGACACCTTTGACATCAAGCCGGACCTGATGCCGATGGCAAAAGGCATGTCTTCGGGTTATTTGCCGATCTCGGCGGTTATGGTTGGCGATCGGGTTGCCGATGTGCTGATCAATGAATGCGGTGAATTCACCCACGGCTTTACCTATTCCGGTCATCCGGCATGTGCGGCGGTCGCACTTGAAAACATTCGTATCCTGCGCGAAGAAAAGATGGTCGAGCGCGTCAAGGACGATATCGGCCCGTATTTCGCCAAGGCACTGAAAACCCTTGAAGACCACCCGCTGGTCGGTGCGGTTGAAACCGTCGGTCTGATTGCCGGTATGCCGCTGGTGGATGACAAGAAAACCCGCAAGATGTTCGACAAGCCGGGCACCGTTGGCACCATGTGCCGCGATGCTTGTGTTGCCAACGGCGTGATCATGCGTGCCTGCGGTGATCGCATGGTTCTGTCGCCGCCGCTTTGCATCACCAAGGAAGAAATCGACGAGCTGGTCAAACGGGCGCGTGCCGCCTTCGACGAGACCGCGAAGAAACTTGGCAAAATGTAATCAAACCCTGATTACAAAGACTTACCCAAATACCCGGCATGAGTTATCATTGCCGGGTATTTTGATTAAGCAGATAACAAACCGCCCACCAAAGCCTGCCCCACAGGCACGCACATCCCACCGCCCCTCACCCAAGCCAAGCCCCAAAAGAGCCCACCATGCTAAAACGTATCTATCAACCCGCCGCCTATCGCACCGATACCCTGCCTGACAGCTATTGGGTCGAAAGTGCATCACCGCTTCCTGCCTGTGAAACCCTGCCCGAAGAAGGCCAGCTTAAGACCGATATCGCCATTATCGGTGCCGGTTATTGCGGCCTCTCGACGGCGTTGGAACTGGCAAAGAACGGCGCAAGTGTTGCGGTGTTTGATGCCGGTCGGTCCGGTTGGGGCGCATCAGGGCGCAATGGCGGTTTTTGCTGCATGGGCGGCAGTGGCAAGGGATTTGGCCAACTGGCAAAGAGTTTTGGTGAAGACGCAGTCAAACAGTTTGCCCGTCATCAACGCGATGCCATCGATCTGGTGGATCAGCGCCTGAATGACTGGGACATTGATGCGGATCGTCATTCTGACGGCGAAGTGGTTCTGGCGCACAAACCCAACCGGGTCGCCGAACTGGCCCACGAAGCACAGGAACTATCCCATTTCACAACCATCCCGACAGAACTGCTAAGCCGCGACGCATTGAAGGAACGCGGCCTTTGTGCGGCGGAAACGTATGGCGGTTTGCATGTTCAGGCCGGTTTTGGCATCAACCCGATGAAGTATCTTTCGGGCTTGCATGAACAATGTGTTCGCGCGGGTGTTCGGATATTCGAACAGGCAACGATCGAACGGTTTGAGGAAGATGGTGATACCTATCGCCTTTATTCCGGCAATACCCAAATTACTGCCGCCAAGATCGTCATCGCCACCAACGGATATAGCGCGGAAAACCTGCCCGACTGGATTGGCGGACGTTTGATGCCGGTCTTTTCGGGTATTCTGATTACCCGTCCGCTCCGCCCGGATGAGCTTGAAAATCAAGGCTGGACCAGCGACCTGATGGCTTTTGACAGCCGCATCCTGCTGCACTATTTCCGCAAGCTTCCGGATAATCGTTTTCTGTTTGGTGGACGCGGCGGGATTACCGCAACGCCCAAGGCCTTTGCCGCAGGCAAACAGGATCTGCTCGATAATTTCAAGCGCATGTTCCCGGCCTGGCAGGATGTTGCCTTTACCCATCACTGGAACGGGCTTGCCTGCCTGTCACAAAGCTGGCGGCCCTATATCGGTCGGGTTCCAGGGCATCACGATGTCTGGACTGCCCTTGCCTGGCATGGCAACGGGGTGGCGATGGCAAGTCTGGGTGGCAAGCTTCTGGCAGAACGGATGCTGGGCATCTGCGATGAGGACGATCTTGGCGCCGTCTTGACGACACCGATGGATAAGTTCCCGATGGCGTCATTGCGGCGTGTGGCGCGTTCTATCGGCTATCGCTATTACGGCCTCCATGATCGGTTTGCCTGATCAATAATGCCATAACAGGTGATCTGTTTGCGTTCGGACACAAAGTGACATATGTCATGTCCGAAAATCGCTTCGTCGTTTAAAGCGGTTCCAGTTGATGCGCAAAACAGGCCCTTTACCATGTCCGAAAAACAGCCAACCCTTGCCGAAATCAAGGAACGTCGCGAAATTGCCACGCGGCGTATCAAGGAAGATACCGGCATTGATACGGACATGATCAAGAACATCGTGCATGGCTTTTACGCCAAGGTGCGCGATGATGACCTGCTTGGCCCGGTGTTTGATGAAAAGGTCGATAACTGGGACCATCATCTTGATCGCATGGTGATGTTCTGGTCCTCGGTCGCGCTGGCGACTGGCAACTATGACGGGCGCCCGATGCAAAAGCACTTGCCGCTCAAGATCACCCGCCATCATTTTGACCGCTGGTTGCAACTCTTTGCCCAAACCCTTTCGGAATATTGCGAAGGACCCGCCGCCCGACATTTCATGGAACGGGCCCTTCGCATCGCTTCAAGCTTTGAAGTCGGCATTGCCGCCCATAATGGCGTGATCCTGTCCAAGGGCGAACGCTATGACCCGGTATCAAGTTGGGAACCAAACTGATCCTGAAACGTTAGGCAATCAGATACACATAACCACGCACCCTGCAAAACCGGGGGTTTGCTTTTTGTCGGCTAAGTTGACAAATTTAAATGATTGCGATTTCATGTGGTTATGAAGAATGCTGGAAGAGTAGAAAAAAATAGCTCTGTTCGTGACGTCCAATGGACGCGCAGCAACGCGGCATCCGGCATTCTGACAATTGGATACATCTGGCCTAGAACACCCGTCCCAAAGCGGTCGGGTGTGGTTCAGTGCGTTACCGCACCTGAACTGCCCGGTTCACCGATGGTCTTTAAGTCCGATTGCAAAGTAGATTTACGAAGCGACCTGAGACGACGAAACGGAGAGCCTGGACATGTGGTCGGTGATCACTCTTATTGTCATTTTACTGGTGGGCGCCATCGCCTACACCATCTATGGCCAACGCCATCATCTCGCCCCCAGCAAGGGCAAAAAGATCAATCTCGCAGAGCGGCCCAATAGCGCCCTTCTGATCGTTGACGTCCAGGAAGATTTCACCAGTTCGGACAGCAAGCATGCCTATCCGGCCGACATGGTCGATAAACTGATCACTGCAATCAACAAACTGGTTGAAGCGGCCAACGCCAATGGAACGCCGGTGATCTCGATCCGCCAGACATTCCGCGGTTGGTACATCAACTTTCTCGTAAAGCTCCTGAATGAAGGTCGTGGCAGCCCCAAATCGAAGGGCCTTGATCTTGATGAACGGATCAACGGCGATATCGACCATGATATCGTCAAGGCGCGCGCGGATGGCTTCAGCGAACCAGAGCTTGATCGCGTTCTGGATCGTCAGAAAGTCGGCAAATTGATTATCGTGGGTCTGGACGGCGATTTTTGCGTCAAGGCAACCATGCAGGCCGCCCTTAACCGCGGGTATGACGTCTCGTTCAGCGACGCGACCACTTTGGCTTTGAACCCTAAAAAATGGGAACGCACCAAGGCACTTCTGACCGCACGCGGCGCATCCGATAATACGGGCCAAGACACAAAGGTCGTTGAGACCGATTCAAAGGATGCAGACCCATCTGGCGCCCGCACCCCTGACAGTACGCCTGATACGGGCAACCAGAATACAACGGTGCCCGATACTGGCGATCAGGACACCAGTGCCCAGAACAAAAAAGACAAAGACAAAGACGAAGACGAAGGACGCAAAATGGCTTAGCGCCATGTAAAGCGCTAAGCACATCACGTCACATCAGATCAAATCTTGTCGCGGATCGAATACCACAGCATTGCGGCCACCAGCATCGGGAAGCGCAACATCTTCCCGCCCGGGAACACCGGGGTTTTGATGTTGGCCATGACGTCAAACCGTTCCATGGTGCCGGAAACGGCATCGGCCATGATCTGCCCGGCAAGGGTTGCCATCGCAACCCCGTGCCCGGAATAGCCCGACGCGGTGAAGATATTATCTTCGATCTTTTCAAAGAACGGCATGCGGTTCATCGTGATCGCCAGCGTCCCGCCCCAGCCATAATCAATCTTGATGTCTTTCAGCTGCGGATAGACTTCCAACATATGCGGCGACACGAACGCCTTGATGTCACGCGGGAAATTATAGCCATAGGTTTCCCCGCCACCAAACAGCATGCGTTTATCCGCACTCAGCCGGTAGTAATTGATCACGAATTTTGAGTCCGCGACCGCGACATCATCACGGATCAGTTCACGCGCCAGATCATTGCCAAGCGGCTCGGTGGCAATGACGAAATTGTTGATCGGCATCACACGTTTTGCCACCCGATCATCCAATGCATCAAGGTACCCGTTGCAGCCAAGGATCAGCTTGTTAGCGCTAACAACGCTGCCATCCCTGGTTTTCACCGTAACCTTGCCAGCCTGATTTTCATATGACGTGACAACCGCGCCTTCGAAAATACGTGCGCCGGCCTGGCGCGCGGCATCGGCCAGACCGAGGGCGAAATTCAGCGGATGCAAATGCCCCGCCCCCGTATCAAGCGATCCGCCATGATAAAATTCGGTGCCAAGCATCGCGCGCATTTCATCGTGGTCGACAAAACGGATATCCTCATAGCCATATTCAGTCTGAAGCTTTTCAGCATAGGCGCGGGAATGTTCGACAAAGCGTGCGCGGTGATCAGCATGCAAAATGCCCGGCTTCCAGTCGCACTGGATATTATGCTTGGCGATCAAGGCCTTGACGACGTCCTTTGACTCTTCGGCGATACCCCAAAGCTTATGCGCATCATCGCGCCCGACCATCTGTTCAAGTTCATCCTGTTCACGCCGCTGGCCGGATCCGACCTGCCCGCCATTACGCCCAGACGCGCCCCAGCCGACCCGGTGCGCTTCAAGCAGGATCACGTCATAGCCACGCTCTGCCAGATGCAATGCCGATGACAGCCCGGTAAAGCCGCCACCAATGATGACAATGTCGCAGGTCTGATCCCCTTCAAGCTTGGCAAAGGGTGCGGTCGCATTCGCCGTCGCGGCATAATAGGAATCAGGATATTGACCCGGCCTGTCATTGGCGGTCAGCAAGTTCGGGGTGAACATGAGGAACCCTCATATTTGTAAATGGATGTGGGCTTATCCTGCCCAATCCGGCCGACCTATCAAGGAAAAACTGCCCTTTTTCCGGCCTTAAACCCGCTTTTCGCCGATTATGCCAAAACCGGCCAAGTCAAAGCAGAACGATTGCGCAAAGCAGCCAACAAAGCGTGATACCTGCGGCACTGATTTTTGCTGTTGGTACGCAACAGGCCTTTGAGAATCAGCGTTTTAAGTTTTTTGGCTAACTGCCTCGACCATGCGAAGGGCGGTTTTGGTGGCGGCACAGCCACCGCGCGCTGTGCAGCGCAAATCAGGATGCATCATATTGCCGATCTTCACGGTCTGATCGACCAGTTCATCATATGCCAGCACCGCATCAAACCCGGCCAGAACCGCCATCGCCGATGAAAAGGCATGTGATACACCGGCGACATTTCGGGCATGACACGGGATTTCAACGTCCCCGCCCACCGGATCACAGACAAGGCCAAGCGTATTCATCAAACACATGCTGGCGGCATCAAAGCATTGTTTTGGCGTGCCGCCATAGGCCTGCGTGACCCCGGCAGCCGCCATCGCCGCCGACGCCCCGGTTTCAACTGAACAGCCACCGCATTCGGCGGCAAAGGTCCCACGCGCGGCAAACACCGCCCCGATCAATGCCATGGTTTGCAAGGCATCGGTTGCACCATCAAGATCAATTCCATGGCGGATCAGGCCATAAAGCGTGCCCGGCACCACACCGGCACTGCCCGCTGTTGGTGCGGCACAAACAAGCCCCCGGTTGCTGTCACGTTCCATCGCCGAAAGCGCACCGGCCATGGCATCCTGCAAGACTGGGCCACCGAGCCCCGCGGGCAGGTTGGCATCACGGACCGTGCGGGCCCGCAGTGTCAAAAACCGCATGACGTTGTCTTCTGGCTTGGCATCAAAGCCCTCTGCCACGACACGCAGCATCAGTTCGCACCGTTCACGAAACAGCGCACGGGTGGCTTCGCGCGATAGCCCAAGTCGTTTTGCCTCCAGCACCAGGGCGGCATCGGCGATGGAGCCATCTTCCTGATCGTCGGCCACCGCAATCACGGCGGCACTTTCGGAAAACAGATCATCGGTGGCGCACACCGGATATTGCGATGCATCGGCAAAGCGTACATCGGCAATGCCTTCGCGGCTTCGAATGGCCGTCAGGAGATCGGCATTCGGCAAGGCCTGAAGCGCGATTTCAACCCGTTCATGATCGGGTTCAACCGAAACACCCAGCAGGCTGTTTTCCCCTGCTGCCAGCTCGTTTGCCAGCGCGTCGGCTTGTGCCACCGCTTCGGCGCCCCAGACAAAGACGGTTGCCGTTTTGCCGGTGATGAACAGGTGTTCGCCATTGCGGCCGTCTATGTAATACATGCCCCCGCCGACGGATGCGCCGTTATAGAGGTCTGAACGTTCCTCGCCATCCGGGGTCGTGACACTCAGTTCGAGATCAACACGGTTTGGGTGGTTGTTGTTTGCAAGCTCGGTGACTTCGATCGAGAAATGGAAGCCTTCGCCCTGCTCTACCCGGCCAAGAATTTCGCGATAATCCGGATCGGTCAGCTTGGCCCCGGCAAGCCCGGCGGCAAAGTTTTCGTCCGAGCTTTGTGCCTTGTAACATGGCGCAAAGGACCCACGCGGGTCGAAGCGGATCACGGCACGCCTAAGCGTTTCACCGTTGGCACAGGAAAGTTCGCGCACCAGCTTGGCCATCATATAGGGTGCCGCACAATGGGAACTGGATGGCCCACGCATAACGGGACCGATAACGGAATTAAGCAGGCTGATTTCTTGCATGGCGGCACTTCTTCGTTGGCGCTGTATGTCGCGGGATTTGCATACAATATGCCATGATCATCCTCCGATGCGGAACCGATTGCAATCACCGGAAATAAAAATCCCCGATCCATCTAAAAATGAACCGGGGATAATCATCAGACTATTTAAAGTCCGCAAATTTAGCGCTGTTTGGTTTCCCATTCCGGATGCACGAAATACGGTGCATTCGATGGTGCCAGCGGCGTGCGACCGCGGATGATGTCGGCGGCCTTTTCACCGATCATGATGGTCGGGGCATTGAGGTTGCCCGATGCGATGGTCGGCATGATCGAGCTGTCGACCACGCGAAGGCCTTCGACGCCATGAACACGGGTTTTCTCGTCGACCACGGACATCTCATCACTGCCCATCTTGCACGAACAGGACGGGTGATAAGCACTTTCGGCGTGATCGGCGACAAAGGCGTCGATCTCTTCATCGGTCTGGATGTCCTTGCCCGGTGCAATTTCCGCCCCGCGCAGATCGGCAAAGGCTTCCTGGGCAAAGATTTCGCGGGTCAGGCGCACCGATGCGCGCATTTCTTCCCAGTCATCCGGGTGGCTCATATAGTTCGGATCAATGATCGGGCGATCCTTGGGGTTGGCGGATGCCAGACGAACCGTCCCACGCGATTTGGAACGCATCGGACCGACATGGGCCTGGAAACCATCGCCTTCGGCCGCCTTGGAGCCGTTATAGTTAATCGCGGCTGGCAGGAAGTGATACTGAATGTCTGGGTGCTGCACGCCAGCCTTGGAGCGGATAAAGCCGCCCGCCTCGAAATGGTTGCTGGCGCCAAGACCGGTTTTGAACAGATACCATTCCGCCCCGATCTTAAGCTTGTTCCACCAATCGAGTTTGCTGTTCAGGCTGATGGGTTTGGTGCATTCCATCTGAACATACAGTTCAAGATGGTCCTGAAGGTTTTCACCGACACCGGGCAGATCATGAACAACATCAATGCCATGTTCGCGCAGATGCGCCGCCGGACCCACGCCCGAAAGCATCAGAAGCTTTGGCGAGTTGATCGAACCGGCCGAAATGATGACTTCGCGATCAACAAGGGCGCGCTTGTTTTCGCCGTCATGGAAAAAGTCGAGGCCGATGGCCAGTTTTCCTTCGAAAACAACATTTTGCGCAAAGGCCTTGTGATAAACGGTCAGGTTCGGGCGCTTCATCGCCGGATGCAGATAGGCGCGCGCGGTTGACCAGCGACGGCCCTTATAGACCGTCATATCCATGGTCCCGAGACCTTCCTGGCGGTAGCCGTTCTGATCCGGGGTGAATTCATAACCGGCCTGCTGACCGGCCTTGATCCAGGCCTTGTGCAGGTCGTTCTGACAGGCACCGGTCGTCACATGCAGCGGACCATCACCGCCGTGATATTCATCGCCTTCGGTGTCTTCGTTGCGCGTATCGGCCTTGCGGAAATATGGCAGGCAGCGCGCATAATCCCATTCCTTGAGGCTTGCGTCTTCTTCGGCCCAGCGATTGTAATCAAGGGCGTGACCGCGCACATAAGCCATGCCATTCACCGAACTGGAACCGCCATACACACGTCCGCGCGGCGTTTCCATGCGGCGGTTATTGAGGTTCGGCTGCGGCGTTGTCCAATAGGCCCAGTTATAGGTTTCCGACTGCATCGGATAGGACAGCGCGGTCGGCATATGAATGCGCCAGTCCCACCAGTGATCCTTTGGTCCGGCTTCAATCACCAGAACCTTAACCTCGGCATCTTCGGTCAGTCGGTTGGCAAGCACAGCCCCTGCCGAACCTGAACCGACAATCACATAATCATATTTTTCAGTGGTCGTTGGGGTCGTCATTTCTGATCCCTTGTTTGGTCGTGCTGTGTGGGCAGCCGGTGAGTGGTTGGCGACGTTGGTTGGTCAAAGCCCCTTAGTAAGGGGCCTCAACGTCGCCGGTTTCGACATAAACGGATTTGATGCGGGTGTAATATTCAATCGCCGCACGGCCGTTTTCGCGGCCAACGCCCGATTTCTTGACACCGCCAAACGGCATTTCGATCGGCGTGATGTTATAGGTGTTGATCCAGCAGGTGCCGGCCTCAAGCCTTGCGACCACGCGATGACCACGCGACAGATCCTTGGTGAACACGCCTGCGGCCAGACCGTATTCGGTGTCATTGGCGCGCTTGATCACTTCGTCTTCGTCGCTGAAGGTCAGGACAGACATTACCGGGCCAAAGATTTCCTCGCGCACGATGGTCATGTCATCGGTGCAACCGGCAAACACGGTCGGTGCGACAAAAAGTCCGCCTTCGGGCATGCCCTCAGTGACAGCATGGCCACCAAGAACGCATTTGGCACCTTCTGCCTTGCCCTTTTCGATATAGGACATGACCTGTTCATACTGGGCCTTGGTGACAATCGGGCCGACCTGGGTTTCAGGCTTTTCCGGATCGCCGAGAACAAGATCCTTGGAACGTGCGATCAGTTTTTCGATGAAGGCATCGGCAACGCTTTCATGGACAAACACACGCGTCCCGTTCGAGCAAATCTGACCTGATGAATAGAAGTTCGCCATTTGTGCGCCGGAAACAGCGTTGTCCAGATCGGCATCTTCGAACACGATCATTGGCGACTTG
The DNA here is from genome assembly GCF_059052855.1 of Thalassospira sp. CA1. Taxonomy (NCBI): domain Bacteria; kingdom Pseudomonadati; phylum Pseudomonadota; class Alphaproteobacteria; order Rhodospirillales; family Thalassospiraceae; genus Thalassospira; species Thalassospira sp. CA1. The sequence continues at coordinate 107,139 of NZ_JBZCIA010000009.1, read as the reverse complement.
CCACCCAGTTCCATGGTGACGGCTTTCATGCCACCTGCGGCAACAGAGGCCACCTTGGCACCGGTTGCGGCCGATCCGGTCAGGGAAATCTTGTCAACGCCCGGATGTTCCACCAGCGCGGCACCGCTTTCGCGCGCGCCCTGCACAACGTTGTAAACGCCATCGGGAAGACCGGCTTCTTTAAGGGCCTCGGCGACCGCAATAGCCGAAAGCGGCGTGGTTTCGGACGGCTTGTAAACAACCGCGTTGCCGCATGCCAATGCCGGGGCCGCCTTCCAGCAAGCGATCTGGATCGGATAGTTCCAGGCACCGATGGCACCACAAACCCCAACCGGTTCGCGGCGGGTATAGGCAAAGTTGCCCGCAAGGTCGATATGTTCGCCCGCAAGGCTGCCAGCCACACCGGCAAAATATTCAAGGCATTCAACACCTGAAATCACATCGACAATTTCGGTTTCCTGAATGGCACGCCCGGTATCACGGGTTTCAACCAGTGCCAGTTCATCATTGCGATCCCGAAGGATCTGGGCGGCCTTGAAAAGGACACGTGCCCGTTCGGCAGCCGGTGTGTTTTTCCAAATTTCGAACCCTGCGCGTGCGGCCTTGACCGCGGCATCAACATCAGAAGCGGTGCTTTCGTGGCCCTTGGCCAGAACCGTGTTGGTCGCAGGGTTAAGGGTAACCATTTCTGCGCCCGAACCTTGGGTCTTCTTGCCATTGATGAAATTCTGGATTTGATAAAGGCTCATCTTGAAACTCCTGCAGGCCACCGGGGCAACCGGCAGCCGTGGTCTTTGTGTTTGGTTCGATTACTTCTTTACGTGCTTCTTTGGGCTCGGCGAATTCGCCAGATACATGCGCAAGGTGCCCAGCACCATCTTGCGCGCCCCGGCAATGTCGGCCTGTCCGCGTGACAAACCGGTTCGCACCCAGATGCCGTCAACCATGGCGGCAATTGCAGACGAGATTTCATCTGCGCATTCTTCGGTGGTCAATTGACGCAACTCGTGCCGCAGATTGGATGCAAGGCGCTGAAAATAGATATTGTTCAGACGTCGCAACTGATCGGAAAATGGAACCTGCGCCCAGAAGGACAACCACGCCACCGTCACCTGCGGGGTGAACTGTTCTTCGTTGAAGTTGGTATTGATGATCGCTTCGAGACGGTCCATCGGCGTTTTGGCCGTTGCCAGTCGCACCATGTAGTCATTTCGCAAATCCTTCATCAGGGAGCGCATGGTTTCCTGCAACAGGGCGTTCTTGCCGCCAAAATAGTGCGAAATAATCCCGGACGACATACCGGCAGCCTTAGAGATCCGCGCAATCGTGGTGTCGGCGAATCCGTGCTGGTGAATGGTTTCAATCGTTGCGTCGATCAACTGCCTGCGGCGTACAGGCTGCATACCAACTTTGGGCATTAATTCATCCAATCCTCTGCGTTGCGAGGGGTTCAGAGCGCGTCGCATTTAATCTGTACCATTTTGCCGGAGGCAGCCTTCTGTCGCACAAGGAAAGATCAGCAGAGCGTAGCGGGGCTACGGTCAATGATCTTGACGCTGTGGGGCGGAAGGCTGTTCCGGCCCGAAGGGTTTGATTTTGGCGGCGTTTCGCGACGTTACACCGTTTGAACGATGCGCCGCATCGCTCTGCACGCTGTGCCTTGCCAAACGACACGCCAAAAACAAACAAAATGATGCAGATTAAATGCGACGCGCTCTACCGCCGGTGCAACAGCATAAGACGCAGTTTTTAATCCTTCGCAATTGACGTCTCGTGAATATGCTGTAATTTAATTGAACAATCAATCAATAAAAACACGCCGACATATGCGGCGCGTTTCTCAGGGCTTTTGGCCTTTGCTGCGCGGCTATGCGGCTGTTTTTGTGATTATTCCGGCCCATCACACCCATTCAGGGGAATGTGGTTGATGGCTCTGGGCGAGTGTTGGCGACATGTTTGTTGCGTTGATGTTCGTCTGGCCTCCGGAACCGAGCGTCTTCTGATGACCGGCCAAATCCGGTCATCAGCAACATCAGGTTTATACAAGGGAGAACCAGAAGCATGACCAATCTTTCCACGTTCGGCCGCCTTCTTGGCAGCACCATTATTGCGACCACCCTTTTGGGTGCCACTGCTGCCAAAGCAGCCGATAGCGATGCCTGCAAAACCGTGACTTTCTCTGATGTGGGCTGGACCGACATCACCGCAACCACGGCGACCGCATCCGTGATCCTTGAATCACTTGGCTATACCGCGGAAACCGAATTGCTGTCGGTACCGGTCACCTACACGAGCCTTGCCAATGGCGACGTTGACGTCTTCCTCGGCAACTGGATGCCAACCATGGCAGCCGATATTCAGCCCTACCTTGATAAAGGCACTGTTGTGTCGACCGGTGCAAACCTTGAAGGTGCGAAATACACCCTTGCTGTGAGCCAGAACGCCTTTGATGCGGGTCTTAAGGACTTTGCAGACATTGCCAAGTTCAAGGATCAGCTTGATGGCGAGATTTATGGCATCGAGCCGGGCAATGACGGTAACCGTCTTATCCAGGACATGATCGACAGCAACCAGTTCGGTCTGGGTGAGTTCGAACTTGTTGAGTCCTCCGAACAGGGCATGCTGGCCGAGGTAAGCCGCAAATCATCGCGCGATCAGTTCATCGTCTTCCTCGGATGGGAACCGCATCCGATGAATGCGAAATACGAAATGGCCTATCTTGATGGTGGCGATGACGTCTTTGGCCCGAACTTTGGCGGTGCAACTGTTCACACCAACCTGCGTGCCGGTTACACCGACGAATGCCCGAATGCGGGTAAATTCGTGACCAACCTGAAATTCAGCCTCGCCATGGAAAACGAAATCATGGACGCGATCCTCAACGATGGTACCGACCCGGCAGAAGCCGCAACCGCATGGCTTAAAGCCAACCCGGATGCAGCTTATGCATGGCTTGATGGTGTAACCACCTTTGACGGTGGCGATGCCAAAGCAGCGCTCAAATCCGGTCTTGGTCTTTAAGCACCGCGATTGATTTTACCGATGCGCCCGCCGCTGGTTTCCATTTGTGGCTTCCGGCCGATGCGGGCGCATCGGATGTATTTTTCTTAATTCTCATTGAACGGATTTTTTCGCATGGAATGGCTCACGGAAACGAAGATTCCGCTGGGACAGTGGATATCGTCCCTGATGGATGCGCTGAACGAACATGCCGATTTCGTTTTCTATACCGTTTCGGATGTTCTCGAATTCATTATTGAAAACACCATCGATTTTCTGGTGTGGCTGCCGGCCCTTTTGATCATTGCGGTCTTTGGGGCGCTTGCCGCTGTCTTGCACAAATCATGGAAACTGACGGCGTTTACGGTTCTGTCCCTGTTGCTGGTGGTCAATCTTGGCTATTGGGAAGAAACCATGGAAACGCTGGCGCTGGTGATCTATGCGACGCTGTTTTGCATGTTGATCGGTGTGCCGCTTGGCGTGGCATCCGCCCACCGCCCGTGGCTGCATCAGGCGATGCGCCCGGTCCTTGATCTGATGCAAACGATCCCGACATTCGTGTATCTGATCCCGACCCTGATCCTGTTTGGTCTTGGTGTCGTTCCCGGTCTTATTTCGACCGTGATCTTTGCGATTGCCGCCCCGATCCGCCTGACCCATCTTGGCATTTCCAACACGCCGAAATCCCTTCTGGAAGCCGGGGAAAGCTTTGGCTGCACGCCGCGCCAGTTGCTGTTCAAGGTTGAACTGCCATCGGCCATGCCATCGATCATGGCGGGCCTGACCCAGTGCATCATGCTGTCGCTTTCGATGGTGGTGATTGCAGCCCTTGTTGGGGCAGACGGCCTTGGCAAGCCGGTTGTGCGTGCGCTTAACACGGTGAATATCGCGCAAGGCTTTGAAGCCGGTCTGGCAATTGTGATTCTGGCCATCGTGCTGGACCGCATCTGCCGTCGTGACCACAAAGAAAAGTCGGGGCAGTGATCATGAGCAATGCTGTTGAATTCGATAAGATTGATGTGATCTTTGGCAACCGTCAGGCGGAATCACTTGAACTGCTTGATCAGGGCAAAACCCGCGAAGAAATTGCGGCTGCCACCAACAATGTTCTTGGTGTCGCCGATGTCAGCTTTGACGTTCCCGAGGGCGAGATTTGTGTCCTGATGGGACTTTCGGGATCTGGCAAATCATCGCTTCTGCGCTGTGTGAATGGCCTTAACGCCGTGTCACGCGGATCGCTTCGTGTACGGGCGGGCGATGACATGGTCGATGTTACGAGCTGCAATCCCACAACGTTACGGAACCTGCGTCGTAAAAATGTCGCCATGGTCTTCCAGCAATTCGCCCTGTTCCCGTGGCGAACGGTTGAAGACAATGTCGGCTTTGGCCTTGAACTGGGCGGCATGGGTCCGGCCGAACGCCGCGAGATCGTGCGTGAAAAACTGGCCCTTGTTGGACTGGATAAATGGGCAAACAAATATGCCCATGAACTGTCTGGCGGTATGCAGCAGCGTGTTGGCCTGGCGCGTGCCTTTGCCACCGATGCGCCGATCCTTCTGATGGATGAACCGTTCTCGGCCCTTGATCCGTTGATCCGTAACCGTCTGCAGGACGAGTTGCTGGATTTGCAGGAGAAGCTGAACAAAACCATCCTGTTTGTCAGCCACGACCTTGACGAAGCCATGAAGCTCGGCAATTCGATTGCCATCATGGAAGGTGGTTATGTCGTGCAACACGGCACGCCAGAAGACATCGCCCTTCGCCCCGCCAACGAATATGTTGCGGACTTTGTGGCGCATATGAACCCGGTCAATATCCTGCGTGGACGGGCGATCATGCATCGCCTTGATAGCGATCAGAAATCCGGCAATACCGAGTTCCTGCTCGAAGACGCCAATATCCGCGTCACCCTTCAGGATGGCGTTGTCCGCTCGGCCAACAATGGCGAACGCGGCGAGCTTAAGCTGATCAATTATGACGGCACCCTGCCCGATGAACTGGACGCGACCGACAACTCTATTGTCTTTGTCGCGCAGGAGGATGTGCTGCTGAAGGATCTGATTGAGATGCGATCCGTCACCCAGAACCCGGTCATCCTGACCCGCGATGGCAAGGTGACCGGCACGCTGGGCCGCAAGGAGTTCTTTGACAGTTTGACGCAAACGGCATCGGTTGCGGATTAAGCTGATCAAATAGTCTGATGATTAAAAGGGCGCCCTGGAAACAAGGCGCCCTTTTCTATGAGGAATGAATTAGCCGCCTGTCACCGGCGGGAACAGTGCGATTTCGGTGGCCTTTGTGACGTCGGTATCAGGCGTGGCATATTCCTGATCGACCGCAACACGAATGATCGCGGGATCAGCCAGGGCATTGGCAAAGTTTTCTCCGCGACCGGGCAACCACGCCAGCAGGTCGGCAACCGTTTTGACGGTATCTGGAAGGTCAATGGCCTCTTCCGCCATGCCGATGCGGTCCTTGACCCATGAAAAATAGATCAGCTTCATCTTTAATCCTGACAACAAACTTCAATTTGCCCGCATGCTTGCGCAAGTCCCTGCCCGGTGGCAAGTCCCAATGGCGTGATCTGACGAATTTACTGTTTATGGGTAAACAAAATAGCCGTCCGGTGCCGCATCCAGTCGCGCGGTCAGGTTTTCGATAAAGAACCGTTCCGCCCGGCTAAGCGACATGCGCGGGTTGGTCACCAGATAAATATCAATCGCCGGCGGGTCGATATAGGGCGGCAAGCGCCAAAGCTGCCCGCGGTCGGTCGCGCTTTGCACAACGTGGATCGGCAACGGCCCGATGCCAAGCCCGGCATTGATCAGGCGACGGACTTCTTCAAGGTGCGGGCTGACGGCGACGACCTTGCCCTTCATGCCTTCCTGTGCGCGCAGGACCGCGACCGGGGCCAGTGCATCGCTGAGCTGGTCGGTCGCGAATGATACGAATGCCTCGCGGCGCAGATCAGCCAGGGTCAGGTCCTTTTGACCGAACAGATGATGGGTCGGGCCACAGAAAAAGCCGAAATGTTCGCGATACAAACGGCGATATTCCAGTCTGGGATGGCGTTCCTTGACCAGACAGATGCCAAAGCTGGCCTGCTGTGACAGCACCTGATCGACGACATTGACCGAGGTCGCAACATCGATTTCATAGGTGACTTCGGGATGGGCTCGATTGAATTCAAACAGGGCATCATCAAGGGGTGGAAACACCACATGACTGGCCAGCCACATATGCAAATGCCCGGTCAGCTGATTGCCGCTATCAGACATCACATCCGACAGTCGCCCGATGGCACCGCAAATTTCGCGGCATTCGTGATAAAGCGCCAATCCCTGTTCGGTGACTTCAAACCGGCCGCGTTCGCGGTCAATCAGGCGCGCACCAATCTGATCTTCAAGCCGTTTGAGCGCGTTACTGACACTGGGCTGGCGCAGCAATAACCGGTTGGCCGCCCCGGTGATCGAGCGTTCCTCGACAATAACGGTAAAGGTGTGCAGCAGGTTCCAGTCGAACTGCCGACGCATTAACTCGTTCATTCTGCTGACCTTTCCGACATTTCCAGCACCACACATAGACAATGGCTATGGGATCTATTCTACTTATCTATTTGCGCTATGTGCAAGTCTGGGTTGGAATGCCTCCAACAAATTTCTTCACGGCCAAATAGCCGGGTGCGGCACTGACCGCAGACAATAACGGGAGGCACAAATGGCCGCAGATGTCGCCGGAGCCCGCAGGACTCCGTGGGTACTGCTATCACCATCACTGGCAACCATCAGCCTGCTGCTGATTGTGCCAATGCTGTTCATTGTCGTTTATTCATTCTGGTTGCGCACCGCGACCGGTGCGGATCAGGTCGGCTTTTATCTCGATAACTGGATTGAAGTTCTGGGCGACCGGTTTTATCGCGACATCCTGTTCCAGACCCTTTTGATTGCCTTTTACACCACGGTTATTTGCGCGTTTGTCGGTTATATCCCGGCCTATTTCGTTGCCAATACGCGGATGAAATCCAAGGCGTTCTTGTTGCTGTTGCTGATGCTGCCATTCTGGATCAGTTACATCATCAGAACGATGTCGTGGATCAATATCCTTGGCACATCCGGCGCGCTTAATACCCTTTTGATATCAATCGGCATCATCGATGACCCGATCCAGATGCTGTATAACCAGCAAACTGTCGTTCTGGGCCTTGTGCATTATCTGCTGCCCTTCATGATCCTCAATGTCTATGTCAGCCTTGATGGCATCGACAAGAACCTGACCGAAGCCGCCCAAAGCCTTGGCTGCACAGGTTTCCAGGCCTTCCGCGAAGTGACATTGCCACTGTCGATGCCCGGTTTGGCGGCGGGATCGTTGCTGTGTTTCGTTCTGGCGGCAGGCACCTATATCACCCCGATCGTTCTTGGCGGGCCGCGTGATGCGATGTTTGCCAACCTTGTATTCGAAGCCATCGTGACACAGCTCAACTGGCCGCTTGGCTCGGCACTTTCGCTCGTGCTGCTGGCCCTTTTGGGCGCACTGGTCGTCATTTACACCCGCTATCTCGGCATCGATCAGATCGCCAAGAGTTTCAAGTAAGGGAGCAGCAAATGATGTCCGGTTGGTCAGTAATCCGAATTGCCACGATCCTTGTCTATCTGTTCCTGTTTGCGCCGGTGGCGGTTGTGATTCTGCTGGCGTTCAACGCCAACCAGTTCGGCAGCTTCCCGATTGAGGGCTTTTCCCTCCGCTGGTTTGAAGCGCTTTGGAACAATGATGCGATTGTGCGGGCGTTCAAGACGTCGCTTCTGCTTGGTGTGCTGACGGCCGCCATTTCAACAACGCTTGGCACCCTCGCCGCCCTTGCCATGGTCAGATACGATTTCCCCGGGAAGCGGACTATTTCGACCCTTCTGGTTGCCCCAATCCTGATCCCGGAAGTCGTTCTGGCTGTGGCGCTCCTGCTATTCCTGCAGTTCCTGTCGATGCCAAAAAGCTTTGGGCTTCTGTTGATGGGGCATGTGGTCTTTACCCTGCCCTTTGTGGTGCTGGTGGTTCAGGCGCGTCTGGTTTCCATTCGCCGCGACGTTGAAGAAGCCGCCATGAGCCTTGGCGCGACACCTGTGCAGACCTTCTTTGAAGTGACCCTGCCCTTGATGTTGCCTGCCGTCATGGCCGGGATGCTGTTTGCCTTTACCATTTCATTTGATGACATCACCGGCACCCTGTTCTGGAAGCCGGGCGGTGTTGAAACCGTCCCGACCCAGATATTTGCCATGCTGCGCAACTCGATCAGCCCGGAAATCAACGCGCTTGGGGCTGTGATGGTGATCTTCACCATTGCCCTGCCGCTGGTGGCGGCATCGATTGCGCGGGTCATGGCCATGCGCAAGGTGGGCGCATCGAAATAACTTTTTGCACAATGCGGACAACCGCCAAAACCAAGAACAACACCAAAAATACAACGACCAACAACAAGACCGATCAACGGATATATCGTTTTATCAGGAGGCCTTAAATGGACGATACCAAACGTTATGAACGCCTACTTAATCGCTATCGCGACGGCGATATCAACCGCCGTACTTTCCTGACCGCACTGGGTGCGGCCGGCGTTGTTGCCGGGGTCACCGGCGGCCCGATGGGCATACTGGCCCGCAAGGCGATGGCTGCAACCCCGGAACAGGTCCGCTTTGACGGTTGGGGCGGCGTTGTTTCCGAGGCATTCGAAAAATATGCCTTCGCGCCCTATACCAAGAAAACCGGCATCGAAGTCGTATCGGGCACCTTTGGCGGTGCGGACGAATATATTGCCCGTGTGAAGGCCAGCCAGCCGGGCGAATTCAACCTCGCCCACCTGTCGGGTGTGTTTGACTATGCGCGGTATCATGGTCTGGAACTGACGTCCGAACTCAATGAAGACAACATTCCGAACCTGAAAAACGTCATTCCGACCTTGGTCGAGCCGCTGCGCAAGATCACCGGCGGCACGATTTCAGCCGTTCCGTATGATTACGGCACCACCGGCATTGCCTATAACCGCAAATATATCAGCGACGACGAAGCCAAGGCCAAGGGTGCCAAGCTGATGGTCGATGAAGCCTATAAAGGCAAAATCGGCGGCTGGGGCGAATGGAAAACCCGTATCTGGTACGGCGCAATGCAGTCCGATCAGGACCCGAACAACATTCAGGATATCGAAGCCGTTTGGGACATGGTCCGTGCGCACCGTGACCTCGCGCTGAAATACTGGTCTTCGGGGGCCGAACTGATGAGCCTTCTGGCCGAAGAAGAAATCTATGTCACCGAAGGCTGGTCTGGCCGCATCAAGGCGCTGCAGGATCAGGGCCATGACATTGGCTATCTTGATCCGGCCGGTGGTCTTGGCTGGCAGGAATGCCTGTTTGTGCTGCGTGGCAGCCCGATGGCGGCCTGTGAAGAACTTCTGAACTTTATGCTGGAGCCGGAAGTGGCAATTGCCGTTGCCGAAGGTCAGAGCTATCCGCCGGCCCTTGATCCGCAGAAGATCGAACTGGGCGAGGTCATCCCGACCCTTCCGGCATTTGATCCGAGTGGAACACTGTCGTCGCTTAGCTTCTTTGATCCGGCATACTGGAACGAAAACGAAGCCGACTGGTCGAAAACGTTCTCGCGTGTGCAGCGCGGCTACTAAGCCCCGCCTGCTTGCCTGAAACTGTGTCCTGGCCGCGCACAACCGGCCAGGACAGACTTGCCGCCTTATGTCGGGTGCGGCGCAATTCAGACAGGGTATTTAACAATGGCAGACAGACAAAACGCTGTTGAACTGCACAATGTCGTCAAACGGTTTGGTGAATTCACTGCCGTAAAACGCATTGACTTGACCGTCCCGGACAACAGCTTTGTAACTTTCCTCGGTCCGTCGGGCTGTGGCAAGACAACGACGCTGCGCATGATTGCGGGTCTGACCGATATTACAGAAGGGGATCTTCTGATCCGCGGTAAACGGGTCAACAGCCTGCCGATCCACAAGCGCAATCTTGGCCTTGTGTTTCAGAACTATGCCCTGTTCCCGCACAAGACGATCTTTGACAACATCGCCTTTGGCCTGAAATACCGCAAGGTTTCAAAGGCCGACATTGCCGAGAAGGTCAACAAGGCGCTTGATCTTGTGCAACTGCCGCATGTCGCCGACCGTTATCCCAATCAGCTTTCCGGTGGCCAGCAGCAGCGTATTGCGCTGGCGCGTGCGATTGTGATTGAGCCGGATGTGTTGCTGCTTGATGAACCGCTTTCAGCCCTTGATGCAAACCTGCGCGAAGAAATGCGGGTGGAGCTCAAACGCATCCAGCGCGAGCTTGGCGTCGCCACAGTGTTCGTCACCCATGACCAGTCCGAGGCCCTTGCCATGTCCGACAAACTGGTTGTCATGAACAATGGTTTTGTCGAACAGGAAGGCGCGCCCGAAGAGGTTTACAACAATCCGGCATCGGCCTTTGTTGCCGACTTCCTTGGTCATTCCAATATTATCCAAGCCAACCTTGGAAGCCCCGATGCCGCCTTTACCCAAGTGGCACTTGAAAGCGGCGAGACATTGCTGACCACGGACGAACAGACCGCCAAGGCCAAGAATTCCAAAGACGTTCGCGCCGTGATCCGGGCCGAGAAAATTGATCTGTTTGAAGAAAACCGCGCCACCGATGGCGTAATTTCCATCCCCGGCAAGGTCAAAACCGTTGACTATCTGGGCCAACAGGCCCGTTACTTTGTCGAGGCCAATGGCCGCGACTGGCAGGTCATCAACCCGATTGATGCCCACCCCCATAAGGAAGGGGCCGATATCTTCATGCATATCGCTGCCCGTAATTGTGTGTTGTTACCCGGCCATCAGGATTAATCCTCCGCCGGTTCAGGAGAGCCACCAGAATGACGCATGATCCCAAAAGCCCCGTCGGACATAACCGGGAATCCCGTCTGTTTTATCAAAGCCGGTCCCGTCGCCCGCTGATCGAACGATCAGAAGGCGTTTATATGTGGGATGTCGATGGCAAACGTTATATCGATGCGTCCAGCGGTGCCATGGTCAGCAATATCGGCCATAGCGACCCGCGCGTAATCGCCGCCATGACCAAGCAGCTTGAAAAGGCCAGCTTCGCCTATCGCCTGCATTTCGAAAATGACGCGGCAGAAGACCTTGCGATCCGCCTTGCCGACCGCGCACCGGGCGATCTTGAACGCGTATTCTTTGTTTCTGGCGGGTCGGAGGCGGTTGAAAGCTGCATCAAGCTTGCCCGACAATATGCACTGGCAAAGGGGCAGGCACAGCGCACAAAAATCATTTCACGTTTTCCGAGCTATCATGGTGCCACACTGGGTGCGCTTGCCATTACCGGCTATACGCCGATGCACGCGCCCTTTGCCCCCATGATGGTTGATCAGCCGAAAATTCCCGCCCCGACATGCTATCTGGATCGTGATGATCTGAGCGATCATGACCGCGGCCTCAAATATGCCAACATGCTTGAAGCCGAAATCATCAAACAGGGCCCGGAAACCGTTCTTGGTTTCATCATGGAACCAGTCGGCGGGGCCGCCACCGGCGCGCTTGTCGCCCCCGATAGCTATTACGGCCGCATTCGCGAGATTTGCGATCAATTCGGCATTCTTCTGATCTATGACGAGGTCATGACGGGGGCCGGTCGTACCGGCAAGTATTTCGCCGCCGAACATTGGGGTATCGTGCCCGATATCCTTGCCGTATCCAAGGGATTGGCCGCCGGTTATGCGCCGCTTGGTGCGATGATCGCACCCGACCGCATTGTCGGTCCGGTTCTTGATCATGGCGGGTTTATTCATGGTTATACCTATGCTGGGAACCCGTTGGCGTGCGCGGCGGGCAATGGCGTCCTTGATGTGATTGAAGAAGACAATCTGCTTGAAAATGCTGCGACCAATGGCGCGGCACTCAAGGATGAATTGACCAAGCTTGCTGATGATTTCGCGATGATCGGCGATGTGCGTGGCAAGGGTTTGTTGCTGGCGATCGAACTGGTCAAGGACCGCGACAGCATGGAACCGATTGATCCCAAACACATGGCGGCAGCGAGACTGGTTGATATCGCCTATGACATGGGCCTGATCATTTACTGGCGCCGCACGCGTGGGGGTTATCGCGGCGATCATGTCATGGTCTGCCCGCCAATGACGATTACCAAGGAACAGTTTGCTGATATCCTTGTGCCGCTGCGCAAGGCATTGAGTGAACTGCAAGACGAACTCGAAGTCGTAGGAGCCTTCGCATGAGCCGCAAAGTTATTATCACCTGTGCGATTACCGGCTCGGTGCATACCCCGTCCATGAGCCCGCATTTGCCGGTCACACCCGATGAAATCGCAAGGCAGGCGATTGATGCCGCCAATGCCGGGGCATCGATCCTGCATCTGCATGCGCGTGATCCCAAAACGGGGTATCCAAGCCCGGATCCGGACGTGTTCATGCAGTTCCTGCCAAAGATCAAGGCGGCGACCAATGCGGTGATCAATATTTCGACCGGTGGCGGCATGAACATGAATGTCCGTGACCGCATCCGGGCCGCACGCGAAGCCGCACCGGAAATGGCATCGCTGAACATGGGCACGATGAATTTCGGCCTGTTCCCGGCCCTTGCCGGACGCAGTGAATGGAAACATGACTGGGAACCGGAATTTCTTGAAAGCAGCCGTGATTTTGTTTTCAAGAATACGTTTTCAGACATCGAAACCATTCTGGCCGAACTGGGTGAGGCCAATGGCACCCGGTTCGAGTTTGAATGCTATGACGTCGGCCATCTTTATACCCTGGCGCATTTCGTTGATCGCGGCCTGATCAAGGGGCCGATTTTCATCCAGTTCGTGCTGGGCGTTCTGGGTGGCATTGGCGCCGATCCCGACAACCTGGCGCATCTGAAACGCACCGCTGACAAGCTGTTTGGTGATCAATATCAGTTTTCTGTTCTGGGGGCTGGTCGCCATCAGATGCCACTTGGCAGCATGTCGGCCGCGATGGGCGGCAATGTGCGGGTCGGGCTTGAAGACAACCTTTACATCAAGAAGGGCGAACTTGCGCCGGACAACGCATCGCAAGTGCGCAAAATCCGCGAAGTGCTTGACGGGTTGTCGCTTGAAATCGCAACCCCGGACGAGGCGCGCGCGATCCTGGGTCTGAAAGGCGGAGACAAGGTCGCCTTTTGACCGCAGGCCGGATGAAGCCACCACCAAAGCCACCACCGTTTGACCACATCATGTGAAAGGCGGCAGAGATGATGCATGCCTATTTCTCAGACGATCAGCTGCGCCATCATGGCAAGACATTCATTGTCGCAGGCGAGAAAAAGCCGATCCCCGAAGTCCCCGAACGCGCAGAAATCCTGCGCGGTGCGGTCGGGCGTCTGGGGCTTGATCTTCATGCCCCCAGTGACGCCGGGCTTGCCCCGATTGCCGCCATTCACGATGCGCAATATCTGAACTTCCTGCAGACCATTCACGATGAATGGCAGGATTTCGGCGGGGCTGCGCAAGTCATTCCAAACATCCACCCGTTTGATCGCAACGGCCCCTACCCGCGTCATCCGGCGGGCAAGGCGGGCTTTCATCTTGGCGATACGTCCTGCCCGGTCTCAATCACCACATGGCATTCGGCCTATGCCAGCGCACAAACCGCAATTGCCGCTGCCCGCCATGTGCGTGATCAGGGGGCCGACACCGCCTATGCCCTGTGCCGTCCGCCCGGCCATCACGCAAGTGGCAATATTGCTGGCGGCTTTTGTTACCTGAACAACAGTGCGATTGCCGCCGAGGAGCTCCGCCGTAAATATGACCGGGTCGCGATCCTTGATGTCGATCTGCATCATGGCAACGGCACCCAGCATATTTTCTATGACCGGTCTGATGTCATGACCCTGTCGATCCATGCAGATCCGCTGGATTTTTATCCGTTTTACTGGGGCCATGCCGAGGAAGCTGGCGCACAGGACGGGCTTGGCTTTAATCATAATCAACCCCTTCCCCTTGGCAGCGGTGATGCGGTGTTTCTTGATGCGCTTGACCGGGCATTGGCAAAGATCGACGATTTCGGTGCGGATGCAGTTGTCATCGCGCTTGGCCTTGATGCATCACGCGATGATCCGTTTGGCGGATTGACGGTCAGCCCGGATGGTTTTGCCCGGATCGGCGAAAAAATTGGCACCCTTTCCTGCCCGACCGTTCTGGTGCAGGAAGGTGGTTATGTTAGTGAAACACTTGCAGAAAACCTTTATCAATTTATCAGCGGCTTTGGCGCGACCACCAAAACAAACCCGATTTAAGAAGGCCCCACATGACACATTCGGACATCCTGATCATCGGCGGCGGCATTGCCGGAATGTCAGCTGCATTCTTTTTGGCCAAGGCGGGAAAATCCGTCACGGTTCTCGAACGTGAAGACCAGCCGGGCTATCACAGCACGGGTCGGTCAGCAGCCCTATACAGCGAGACCTATGGCCCGAAGATCATCCGCAAGATGTCGACCGCCAGCCGGGCTTTCTTCATCACCCCGCCAGACGGGTTTACCGAAAACCCGATCCTGACCCCGCGCGGCATCATCATGACCGCTGCCCCCGGCGAAGAAGCCGAACTTGATGCCATCCTGACCGAGGGGCGCGCGAATGGCGCGAACTTTGTTGAACTGACGCCCGATGAGCTGAAGGAAATTGTGCCAGTCATTCATACCGACCGGGTGGCCAAGGCCGCCTATGAGCCGGATGCCATGGATATTGACGTGCATGCGCTTCACTGGGGCTTTATTCGCCAGTTCAAGGCGCTGGGCGGTTTGGTTATCACCAAGGCCGATGTCAGCGCGATTGGCAAAGCAGACGGCAAATGGCAGGTCACACTGGCCAAGGGTGATGTTTATACCGGTGATATCGTGGTCAATGCGGCGGGGGCATGGGCCGACGAGATCGCCACCAAGGCTGGTATCAAGCCGCTTGGCATCGTGCCCAAACGCCGCACGGCAGTGATGGTGGATGTGCCAGCAGACGTCAAACCACATGGCTGGCCGCTGGTCGCATGCCTTGATGAGACGCTTTATTTCAAGGAAGATGCCGGTCGTTTGCTGGTTTCCCCGGCAGACACCACACCGACCGAGCCGCATGATGTGCAGCCCGAAGAACTTGATATCGCGATTACCATTGATCGCCTGATGACGGCCACCAGCATCGAGGTCCGCCGTCCGGGTGAAAGCTGGGCCGGATTGCGCAGCTTCTTTGCCGATGGTGATCCGGTATCAAGCTTTGATCCGGCTGATGACAGTTTCTATTGGTTGGCGGGTCAAGGTGGTTACGGTATTCAGACCGCACCGGCGATGGGTGAATATGCCGCAAGCATCATCACCGGCAAGGGCGTTCCGCCGCAGATGGAAAAGCTTGGCATTACCACCGATGCACTGTCTGCCACCCGCCCCACCCTTGTCAGCGGCAAATAAATCATCAGAACCGGCCGTTTTGGAGAACCACCAATGACAGACTTTGATCGCGCGGCCCTTCGCGAAGCTGTTTCAAAGCGCACCCAAGGTGCGATTGATGATTTGTGCGCGCTGGTGCGTCATGACAGCCTGCTTGGCAACGAAGCATCCGCGCAAGGTTGGGTTTCTGAGAAGTTTGCTGCGATGGGGCTGGGTGTTGAACGGGTCAAGATTGACATCAATGCCTTACGCGATCAGCCGGGCTTTTCGCCGCCGGTGATTGACGGCTATGACGGGCGCGAAAACGTTGTTGGCCTGCATCGCCCGCAAAACCCGACGGGGCGCAGTCTGATCCTCAATGGTCATATGGATATCGTGCCGACCGGACCGGCCGAACAATGGCGGTTTGGCCCCTTTACCCCGCATGTCGAGGATGACTGGATTTACGGGCGTGGTGCGGGCGATATGAAGGCCGGGATTATTGCCTATTGCCAGGCGCTTCAGGCCCTGCACGATATCGGTCTTGAACCGGCCGCCCCGGTTACCCTGCAATCGGTGATCGAAGAAGAATGCACCGGCAACGGGGCGCTGGCGTGCCTGCATGCCGGGTACAAGGCCGATTGCGCCATCATTCCCGAACCGTTCAACCAGACCCTGATGACCGCCCAGCTTGGTGTCATGTGGTTTCAGATCCATGTATCGGGCAGCCCGGCACATGTTCTCGATACCTCTGCTGGCAGCAACGCGATTGAAGCGGCCTTTGGTTTCTTTGAGACGCTGAAGGAAGTCGAGGAAATCTGGAACCACCCGACCCATCGTCATGCGGCCTTTGGCGCGCATGTCCATCCGGTAAACTTCAATCTGGGCAAGATTGAAGGCGGCGAATGGGCATCGACCGTGCCACCGGTGTGCACCGCTGATATCCGCGTCGGGTTCTATCCGGGTATGGAGCTTGAAAAGGTGCGAGAAACCATCGAGGCGGTCAAACAAAGCGCGCTTGATAACCACCCTTCCTGCAAAGGGGCCAAGATCGAGATCACCTATCGCGGTTTTCAGGCCGAAGGTTGCGAGATGGACATCAATCATCCGATGATGTCGATGATTGGCGACATTCATCAGGAAGTCACCGGCAAGGAGATCAGAAACCTTGCCTCGACCGCGACGACCGATGCGCGCTTTTTCCAGATTTATGGCAATATACCGGCCACCTGTTATGGCCCGAAGGCCGAACGTATTCACGGGATTGACGAACGGGTTTCGATTGCGTCGATGATGGAAGTCACCGAGGTTCTTGCCCTGTTCATTGCCGACTGGTGCGGCGTACAAAAGCGTGATACCTAAATCTCAATTCGAATAATATATCCAATGCTTTAACAAGGAGCGTTTCATGAGCATCCAGCGTCTTCACACCGGCCCGCGTATGAGCCAGGCCGTTGTCCATGGCAACACCATCTATCTGGCCGGTCAGGTTGGTAACCCCGATAGCGACATCACCAACCAGACCAAGGAATGCCTTGAAAAGGTTGATGCGCTTTTGGCCGAATGCGGTTCGAGCAAAGAAAACATCCTGTCGACCACCGTCTGGCTTGCCGACATGAAAGACTTTGCGGCAATGAACGCCGTTTGGGATGCATGGGTCCCGCAGGGTCACACCCCGGGTCGTGCCTGCGGCGAAGCAAAGCTTGCCACCCCGGACTATCTGGTTGAGTTCATCGTGATTGCGGCCAAGCCGTAAGTCACTTTGGCACCAATTAAAAAACGCCTGACACGGGAAACCGGTCAGGCGTTTTTTGTTTGAGCAAAAATCTGGCGGGCTACACCCGATCTTCTCGCGTGACGATCAATGATGTCGCCTCAAGCGTTCTGTGCACCGGGCATTTATCGGCAATCTCGATCAAACGTTTCCGGGTGGCATCATCCAGATCGCCGGTGAACCGGATGACGCGTTCGAACCGGTCGATCTTCCCGCCTTTTGCCGAATGCTGTTCGCCGCATTCCGCACAATCATCGGCATGGACTTTTTGATGCAGGACTTCAGCACGGATGGAATCAATCGGGATCCCCTTATGATCGGCATACATCCGGATCGTCATCACCGTGCAACTGCCAAGGGCGGTTGACAGATAATCATAAGGCGACGGCCCACTATCGAGCCCGCCGACCTTTTCCGGTTCATCGGCCAGCAGGCGGTGCTTGCCCGCCATGACCATCGACTGGAACTTGCCAAGACCGGTTTCACGGACAATCACACCTTCGCCGATATCCGGTTTTGCCGATTTGCCTGCCGGCAGATATCGTTTTGCCCATGCGGCAATCACGGACGCAGCGTACTGCGCATCATCAGGATCGCTCAGCAAATGGTCAGCCTGATCAAGCGAGACAAAGCTTTTGGGATGCTTGGCTGCGTCAAAAATCTTGCCGGCATTTTCAATTCCGACAGTCTGATCAAGCGGCGCATGCAAGACCAGAAGCGCCTTTTTCATCTTTGCCACCTGCGTTGGCAGATCATATCCGCCAAGGTCATCGACAAATTGCTTGCGAATGACAAACCGCCGCCCGCCAAGGCAAACTTCGGCCTCGCCCTTTTCGCGGATTTCATCAAGATGGTCGGCAAAATTATGCGTCACATGATGAACATCTGCCGGTGCGCCGATGGTTGCAACCGCCGTTGCCTCCTTGATGCGATCGGCCACCGCCAGAACCGCCGCCCCACCCAGTGAATGTCCGATCAGAAGTTTGGGGGCCTCGAACGCGTCACGCAGGAAATCGGCCGCACGTTCAAGATCATCAAGGTTGGATGTAAAGTTGGTCGAGGCAAAATCACCGCCTGATCCACCCAGCCCGGTAAAGTCAAACCGCAGGACACCGATCCCCTCAATCGTCAGCGCCTCGGCAATTTTGCGGGCCGCAATAAGATCCTTGGTACAGGTAAAACAATGGGCAAACAGCGCATAGGCCTTGACCGGGCCAGTCGGCAGGTCCAGCCGTGCGGCCAGTTCGGCACCATGGGCCCCTTCAAATGTCACCTTGATCGGTTTTCCGGGCATTGTCATTCTCCTGACCTTTGAGGGGTGAGATCATACTGCTATTTCAGGTAAGTGCCGATAATATCCTTCTTGATGCCACCGTAACACGGACAGTTCAGTGATGATCGTTCAAACCGAACGCACAATTTTGCGAGAAGCCACACATGACGACGCCCCGTTCATTCTTCAGCTGCTAAATGAGCCCGGATGGCTTCGGTTTATTGGTGATCGCAACATTCATGACCTTCAGGCGGCGCGGGACTATATCGATCTGCGTTTTCGCGAAAACTATGACAAGCTTGGCTTTGGGATGTGCGTTGCACTGGAAAAACAAGGCCAAAGCCCGATTGGCCTGATCGGCTTTGTTAAGCGTGACACGCTTGATGCCCCTGATATCGGCTATGCCGTGACCGAGGCCCATCAGGGCAAGGGTTATGCCTATGAAGTCAGTTCGGCACTGATTAATCATGGTTGGCATCACTACGGGTTTGACAAGATTTATGGCTATTGCCTGCCTGACAATGTCGCGTCCGTTCGGATGCTTGAAAAGCTCGGCCTGACTTATCTGCGCGATCAGGATGTCAATCAGTCGGGCGAAATGTGCAGGCTTTATATGGCAACCCGCCCCTAAGACGCATCGCAAAGACCAAAACAAAACCCCGCGATCTGATGATGCGGGGTTTTTTGATTATTTGCGACGAATGCCGATCTTGCGACCAACCCCGGACGGGATGGGTAAATTGGCATGCGCGTCCTTGATCTTGTTCAGTGTTTCCATGATGTCATCGGGGAACGGGGCCGAACGCCGCTCCTTCATGTTGATATGCATGGTGATGATTTCATTGGTCGCGGCCAGCCAGCCTTCAATGCCGTGGCGCATTTCATGATACATGTGAATGCGTTTCTGATCGCAATCCAGCACCCGGGTATGGATCACAAACGGATCACCCTGATGGATTTCGCGATCATAGGTCACATGCATTTCAAGCCCGAAAGTCGATCCGCCGCGCCGTTCGGGATAGGTATATCCCATCCCAACTGCATCAAGGAACGCCATCGACCCCAGATCGAACGCGACCACGTAATAGCCGACATTCATATGGCCGTTGAAATCAATCCATTCGGGTTTGATATGCCCGCGAAAGGCTTCTAGCGGTTCTGGCGCAAACAGATCGGTGCTGATCATTTTTCGACGGCCTTTACCACGGCGACAGCGGCAACGAAATCTTCGAGCGAATGTCCAACCGATTTGAAGACGGTGCATTCCGTGTCAGTTTCGCGCCCCTTGACCTGCCCACGCGTCAGGCCAAACAGATCTCCAATGATATCGGATTTCGAAATCGCGCCGCTGTCGATGGCCTGCACAACGTCGCCGCCTTCTGCACTGGCCCCTTCGAAGCTGTCGACATAGATGCGGCATTTGGCCATGACCGCATCATCGGTTTCACGCATGGTCGGCTTGAACGCGCCAACCAGATCAACATGCGTACCTTCGCGCAGCCAATCGCCCCGCACCAGCGGTTCGGTCGAAAGGGTTGCGCAGGAAATCAGATCAGCGGATTTGCATGCCCCTTCAAGATCATCCGTGCCCGTGGCGTTAAAGCCAAGCTCGGCAATTTCAGCAGCGAGTTTGGATGCCTTGTCGGCATTGCGGTTCCAGATGGTGACATTTTTGATCGGTCGGACCGATGCATGGGCCTTGATCAATTGCGGCGCCATTGCGCCTGATCCGACCATCACCATGTCGCTGGCATCCTTGCGCGCCAGATAATCACATGCCAGTGCCGATGCGGCTGCGGTACGACGGGTGGTCAGCTTGGTGCCATCGATTACAGCGGATGGTTGCCCGGTGACGGCATCAAGCAACACATAGGTCCCGGAAACGGCCGGCAGATTGCGCGCCGAGTTACCCGGCACGACAGCGGCGATTTTAACGCCTGCTGCGCCATCCTTTTGCCAGGCCGGCATAATCAGGAAGGTTGCGTCATCCTCGTTGCTGCGTTCCATGTTGAAATGGCTGCGCAGCGGTGCTTCACAGCCTTGTTCAAACCCGTCACGAAGGGCTTCGACCAGATCGCGGGGCGAGACAAATTTTTCGATATCGTCGGCAGTAATGAAACGCATGGGCCTTCCTGTAGAACTGTTTTTCATTTCAGTGCGGTAGCAGGCATGTTTTATACCACGTCGCAGCCCGCACGTCACAGGAAGACCAGTAGATTTTTATGCTGTTTTGAAGGGAAATCAGCGCAATTTACGGCAGTAAAAACCGTTTGAGCGTGCCAAACAGCGATCCGGTGCCGAGAAACAGTTCTTCAAGCACAGTAAAGTGGTTCGCACCCCACGCCTTGTAGACCGAAACCTTAAGCCCGGCACTGCCGCAATAGGCACCATAAGCATCGCTTTGGCGCACAAATTCGGGGCTTTCGTTGCCGCCCACCACGACCATCAAACGGGCATCGAGCGGCACAGCATCAAGCATCGGTGAATTGTCTGCAGCCGATGCTTCATCCAGGCGGATATCCTCATTGAGCGTCGTATGGCGCACCGGTTCAAGATCAAAAACACCGGAAATTGGCACAATGGCCTCAAACGGCATCGCATCGCCAAGCGTTTCGGCCCAATCATGGGTGGCCAGGCGGGCCACGATCTGCCCACCAGCGGAATGGCCCGAAATCGAAATCCGGTCACGGTCGCCGTTAAATTCTTCGATATGCTGATAGATATAGGCAATCGCGCGCACGGCTTCTTCGGTAATGTCGGCCACGGTTACATCCGGGCACAGGTCATAATTCGGGCAGATGACCGTAAACCCGGCGGCCACCAGATCACGCGCGACAAAGGCATAATCCTTTTTGTCCTGACTGCGCCAATAACCACCATGGAAAAACACATGCACCGGTGCGCCCGGATCGGATGCCATGAAGATGTCCATGGTTTCCTTCGGCCCGTCGCCAAAGCGCACATCAATCTTGCCGCCAAGCTGGGCACGGGTTTCGTCGGACAGTTTCACGAACCGTTCAAAATGGGTCATGAAGTCCGGCACGGTTTCCCGCGGATTATATTGCCATTCAAGCTCTGCTGCTGTGAAACCGCCCCAAGCCATCTGAACCTCATTATTATCGGTGAAAACGATCTCGCCCGGTTCAATCTTTCTTTAATTTCGGATTGTTTGCAAACACTTCGCAAAATAGATGGTGCTTTTAACCGAACTCACCAACGCGTACTGATCACTGCCGCAAAAAAAGAGCCATGACCAGGCGTTAACCCAATCATGGCCCCAATCCTTGACCAGTCCCTTGCAGGGAGACTTTTAACGGCTCGAATGTGTGGCTTTTGAACCGCTTGCGACTGGCACAAGGTAAACTTTCTAACCGGCCTTCTTTTCGAACGGATCTTCGACAATCGGCCACAGGGCGCGGGTCAAATGGCGATACCCGTTCGTTTTCGGGTCGGACGGGTATGGTCCGTGCACATCGACATAAATGATCTCGCCCGCGATCTTGGCAAACGAGTCATAAAAATGGTTCGTCGATTTGATAAACAGGTATTTCTTCGATACCGGATCGATACCCATGTTGGAAAACAGGCTGGGATCAAAGCTTTGCGACCGGTTGGTATTGAGGATCACCTCCCCCCCGTCGGGCAGGATGATCACGGCGCAATCGCCAAGCGGAACGATGCTTTCACCGAAATACTGCCAGGCATCGCGTTTCAAGGTTTTGACCCGGACCTCGGCATCAATCGGTGCACCGGCATGGGCACCGGTTTTCCCGCCAAAACGAAGGGGTAAAACCGCACCCTCGCCCGCCGAAAAACAGGTCCGCACCGCCATCGGATCCCACAGGGTGCCAAAGGCATAATCGTTAAGCCCGCGTTCGATCACGGCACGCAGCAAAATGGTGCTATCGCCCGGAACGCCACCGCCCGGATTATCCCAGACATCGGTCAGGACAATCGGTTTGGCATCGGATGCCAGCGCCTGATCAAGGGCATCTTCGGGTTTGGCAAAATCAGGCCGGGTGGCCCCACGGAAACCAAACAACTCAACCCCCAGGTTTCGTGCTATCTGCCTGGCTTCCGCAGGGTTATCGTTGGTGGTGACAATGACCTTGGCCCCAAGGTCGGGCACGTCACCGGCCATAAATCCGTGAATGAAGGAAACCGACAGAATATTGCCTGTTCCCTCCATTGCCTTTGCCCGGTCAATGAACGATCGCATCGGTTCGCGCGAGGTCGGCAGGACCTCGATCATATGGCAGTCAAAAACTTCCTTGGTCGGTTTGATTTCGCCGCGCAATGTGCGCAAGACAAGATCAACCACAGCCCGCCCGGTTTCGACAAAATCGGTATGGGGGAATTCCTTGAACGCGACAATAATGTCAGCGTTATCAATGCGTTTCGCGGTCAAATGACTGTGCGGATCAAAGCTTGTGCCGATCACAACATCAGGGCCGACCAGTGCACGAATGCGCGCAATCAGATCACCTTCGCAATCAAGATAATCCTGGGCCACCATCGCCCCATGCAGACCAAGGATCACGCCATCGACCGGCATGGCCGCACGCAATTGGCCAAGCACCTCGTCGCGCAACTGCTCATAGGTTTGACGGTTGACCAACCCGCCCGGTTCGGCCCAGGTGGCGGTGCCTTCGATCAGATCCCAGCCTTCCTTGGCGGCACGCAGGCGGCCTTCGGTGAAGACGGCACTGCACAGTGTCGGAGTGACCGGATGCTGGCCCGGCGGGGCATAAAAGCTTTCCTGAAAATCGGAAAAATCAGTGCGCAAAGGTGAAAATGTATTGGTCTCGGTTGCAATCGAGGCGCAAAAAATCCGCATGGCCCGTGCCTTTGTTATTGGTCTTTTGATATCAGCTAAAGAATTCCGAAGGGGCGAGAACCCCGCCCCTTCGGCAATTGGAATGGCTTATTCCATGTAGCGGTTGGCGTTGGCCTTCTCGACTTCTTCCTTGAACAGGTTCAGAAGTTTGACACCTTCATCGCCAAGGCTTTCCTGAACGTGTTTGACCACGACCGGCTGGGTTGCCTCTTTGAACTTTTCACGGTCTTCAGCCGACAGCGCGGTGATTTCCATTTTGTCCTTAAGGCCGGCAAGACCACGATCAGATGCCTCGATCACACGCGACACGCCACGGCTTGCAACAACGCAAGACTGTGCAGCGTAACGGATGATTTTCTGCTGATCGGCGGTCAGGTCATCCCAGAATGCCTTCGAAAGCATCATGGTGTAGGGCGAGAACAGGTGGTTGGTCAGGGTCAGATAGCCCTGAACTTCGTTGAACTTGGCAAAGGTCACGGTCGGAACCGGGTTCATCTGACCATCGATCACACCGGTCTGAAGACCGGCATAAACTTCGCCCCATGCCATCGGATATGCTTCGGCACCAAGGGCCTGCATGATTTTCTGGTGGGACGGCAGCGACATGGTACGAATGCGGATACCCTTGAAATCTTCAAGTGTTGCAATCGAATGCTGCGAGTTGGTCACAGCAAAGAACCCGCCGGTATCCGGGAAGCCAAGAACCTTCACATCACCCAGTTCGCCTTCGATGTCGCTTGCAAGCGTCTCGCCAAACGGGCCATCAAACACGTCATAGGTCGATGCGTTGCTATCAAACGCAAAGGCAAGGTTCAGAACATCAATACGCGGATAGTAAGACGCCAGCGCGCCGGTCGAGGTCAGCGTGCCCTGGATCAGGCCATCACGGACCATCTGAACATGTTCGGCAGCCGAACCAAGCTGGTTGGACGGATAAACTTCGACTTCGATTTCACCGTTGGTGTCGGCTTCGACGATGTTGGCGAAAACAGCCGTGCAGGCATGTGCCGGGTTTTCAAACGGGTCGGTCTTGTTGTCGTGCGCGAATTTGAGAACCTTCGGCTCGGCGAATGCCATCGAGGTGCTGCCCATCAGCATCGCGGTTGCAAGGGCGGCTGCGCCCAAACGCTTTACGGTTTTCATTTCTACCTCTCCTTGATTTAACGACTTTATGTGTCCGGCGTTATTGTGGTGTGCGCCCCGGCCCGGACCTGACCGGGGCTATATTCATCCCGATGACCTAGCGGAAGCCCAGCAATCGCGGTATCACGAGGGCAAGGTCCGACCAGAAGGCAAACAGGAACAGCACGCCCAGCTCGGCCAAAAGGAACGGCCAAAGTTGTGCGGCAATCTTTTCAAGCTTTTCACCAGTGACGGATGACAGAACGAACAGACAGGCCCCGACAGGCGGCGTCATCAGCGAGATGTTAAGCGCCAGGATAAAGATGATCCCGGCATGGATCGGATCCATGCCGATCTGAACGGTCAGCGGCACCAGAACCGGGGCCAGAATGATCAGGATGGCGTTGATATCCATCACCATACCGATCATCAAAAGCAGACCGACAATCATGAAAATCACGATGTAGGGATTTTCTGAAACACCCAGAACCATGCTGGCGACTTCTTGCGGGATGCGGTTGAAGCTCAGCCACCAGCCAAGGATCGACGCAAAGGCAATGATCACAAAGATCACCCCGGTCACACGTGCGGTACGCACCAGCATCCTGAAGAAATCAGCAAAACTAAGCGCACGGTAAACAAACACACCAATGAACAGGGCATAGGCCACCGCAACCGACGCGGCCTCTGTCGGGGTGACGATCCCGCCAAGAATACCGCCCAGAATGATCAGTGGCATGATCAGTGCGGTGATCGATGATTTGAAAATCTTCCAGACTTCCAAAAGCGACGCGCGGCGTTCATTTTTCGGCAGGTTCTTGGATCGTGCAGTCACCGCAATCACCGTCATGCAGATCAGACAGATCATAAGTCCGGGCAGGATACCGGCGGCAAAAAGACCACCGATTGAAACGCCCATGAGCGATCCATAAACAACCATCAAACCCGATGGCGGAATGGTCGGGCCAATGATCGATCCGGCGGCAGTCACCGCGCAGGCATAATCCCGGCGATATCCGCGTTCGACCATGGCCGGCACCAACGTCTTGCCAAAGGCTGCGGCATCGGCGGTTGCGGCACCGGTTAGACCGGCAAAGAAAACCGATGCCAGCATGTTGGTGTGGGCCAGCCCGCCGCGCATATGCCCGACGAGTGCTTGGGCGAATTTAACCAATCGGCTGGTAATGCCGATATGGTTCATGATTTCGCCAGCCAGAATGAAGAACGGCATGGCAAGGAACGGGAAGACATTCAGCCCGTTAAAGACCTTGCTTGGACCCTGGGACAAGAACATCCCCCCGCCCATGTCAAACAGGCCAACAACGCCGGCTACACCCAGGGCAAAGCCAATCGGCATGCCCAGAACCATCAGAACGACAAAGATAATGGCGACAATCATTCTGCGCCCTCCGCAAGATCAACCGGGACAAAACGGCCCTGATCACGCAAGGCAACGAGGAGGAGCTGAATGGCGGCAAGCAACGCTGAAACTGGCACGGCGGCATAAGGCAGTGCCAGTGACATGCCGAAAATCATTGCCTGACGGCGCATACCGCCCTGGGCAAAATCAAATCCATAAATCGCAAGATACAGGAAGGCTGCGAGCGCAATCAAATCCACCAGAAACAGGATTGTGCGCTGGATCGGCATCGGCAAGCTGAGAACAAACATGCCAATCCCGATATGTTCGCGCCGCGCAATCCCGGCCGAGATCGCCAGAAGTGCTGCCCAGATCATCAGATAACGCGCCAGTTCTTCCGGCCACGGCAGTTGCCAATGGAATAAGTATCGGTCAACGACACCCAGCCAGACGTCCAGAACAAGAACAAGCATCAAAACCGCTATGATGCGTTCAACCACCCAATTCAGGCACCGGCTTGCGGTTGCAGCTGTGGTTTCAATACGGCGTAAAGCCATCTCCGCCAAACTCTCCACTGATCAAATGTTATGTAATTTTTCTACATACTGAGGTCCATTTTGTAGTTTGTCTACATTATTTATCTCCGAAGTTTCATATTTTTACTCTTAAACTGACTTTTAAACTGTTATAAGTAGCTTAACTACATTATGAGGTTTCGCAGTGACGCAGTTTTGATCAGACTTGCAGGCAGGAAATTCGCCAATTGGATCAAGGATTAAGGCACCCAGTATCCCAACGCCCCAAAGCCCGAAACCGCAACTTCGCCGTCTCGTGCATTGAATAACTACATGGTCGATTTCGACCGGGTTAATGTCGGGCAAAACGATGATATTTGATGTGAGAAAACACGTGTGCGGGGTACTGACATGACGCTTAAATTGAAATTGTGGCTATCGCCTGCAAACGGAAATAATGTTAGTTCCCAATAAGGTGTCGGTTTTGACACACCAAACCAGATAGACGGATCAGGTCGATTCCATGCAACAAACCGCCGACATCATCAGCCTGCTGCGCAGCCAGTCGGGCAAATTCCCGAACCGCGAACAACTGGTCGCGGACTATGTCAGCGCACATCTGGAAGATGTCACAACCATCGCCCTGTCCGATTTGGCGAAAAATGTCGGCGTCAGCGAACCCACCGTCATTCGTTTTTGCCGCACACTGGGGTGTGACGGATTTCGCGATTTTAAAATCCGATTGGCGCAAAACCTTGCGGTCAGCATTCAGTATCTGACATCCGAAGACATTTCAGACGACACAACCGCCGCAGATGTTCTGTCAAACCATGTGCTGGGCGTAATCATTGATAACCTGCGTCTGCTGCGCGATCAGTTATCGTCTGATCAAATTGACCAGGCGGCCGACATTCTGGTCAAGGCACGTCAGGTGGCGTTTTTCGGGGTTGGGGGTGGATCGACCACTGTGGCGTTTGATGCGGCAAACCGCTTTTTCCGGCTGGGAATTCCGGCGCAATCGCAAAGTGACGGCTATTTGCAGCGCATGTTGGCCTCGACCTTTGGCGCAGAGGACGTGATATTCGCGATCTCCACCAGTGGTCGCCCGACGGAAATCATCCATTCCGCTGCCATTGCCCGCCAATATGGCGCCAAGGTCATCTCTTTGACCAACCCTGACAGCCCGCTTGCCGCGGAAAGTGATCTGGTCATATCAATCAATATGCCGGAAAACCCCGACATTTATAAACCAACCGCCACACGCCATGCATTTCTGGCGACAATTGATGTGATTGCGACGGCTGTGGCACGACGCATGCCCGATCAGGCCAAGGAAAAGCTGCGACGCATTCGCTCGTCGCTGCTGACGGTCAATCCCCCAACCGGGCACCAACCCATCGGCGACTAAGCTTTCTATGGCCTTAGTAATCAAGCCTGAACTGAACGCCAGCCTTGCTATCTATTTCTGTGCTTTCGCTGGTGACACTGATATTTGGCGTGACTTCGATTTCGACTTCGACGCCGCTTGACCCCGGCGTTGACCCGGCCTTGGTGCCGACATAGACCCCCTCTGTCAGGTATTTGCCGACCTTGACCTCCGGCCCGTCTTCGCCGCCACCGACGCGCAGAACATCTGCACCGATAAAGCGCCGGATGCTGCCAACCACATCAAGGCCACTACCACCGCCAGAAAGTTCGTTGAGGGCACTTGCCAGTTGCACGGCCTCGACTGCCGACAGGCTGCCTTGGGATTTGCCAAACAGGACCTGAGACAGGATTTCGTCTTCTGGCAGGGAAGGATTGGACGACAACACCAGTTCCGGATCGCTTGACGGCCCCTGGAAGCCTGCGGTCACGACGAGGTCTTCGGTGGTATAGACGCCTTCGATATCAAGCATCGGATCAGGGGGCGACGCGCCGGCAAAGGTAATCTGAGAATCCCGGATCACAAATGTTTTGCCGATGACATCAAGCTGCCCGCGCAGGGCCGATAACTGCCCGGTGATGCGTGGATCATCGGTGGTGCCGGAAATCTCAAGGCGACCACCCCATTCGGAATCAAGTCCCTTACCGCGCACAAACAGGCGCCCAGGGATATCAACGGTGACATCAAGATTACCGGTAAAGGCGTCGTCAGCTTCCTGTGTATCCTCAGTCTTTTCGACCTGCGAAGCGTCCGGCAGATTTTCAATCTCGATGGTCGGAACTGATTCCGGCAAGGCCAGGGTCAGATCGACCTCCCCACGCAGGACCGACACCGTGCTTTGGATATCGGCCTCCGACTGGGATCCGGTTACGCTGGCTTTTACATCCGCCCAGAATTGCAGTTCATCCTTACGCGATACGGCAACATTGCGCAGATCAGCCGAAACGTCATAGCGCATCTCGCCACCGTCTAGCAGATCAAGATCAACCGATGCATCAACAGTGCCTTTGCCGCCATCCGTGGCCGTAATGGACGGAATGGAAAGACCCGCCTGATCAAAGGTGCCCTCAAGCGTTATCTGATCAAGGAGTGTGCCGTACTCAAGGTTTTCATATCGTCCATTGGCAAGCGCGACATCCCCTTTCCAACGGATATCATCAAGCGTCCCAGCGACATCAAGCGCAAGTTTGATCTTGCCCGACATCTGATGATCGGGTGCCGGGACATAAGGCCAGAATTCGGCAATTTGTCCGTTCACACGCACGCGGGCAGAAACGGGCGCGGCAAGATCCGGGCTGAATTCCTGTTCAAGCACGGAAATGGCAAGCGGAACATTGCCTTCGGCTGTCAGTGCTTCGACATCGCCATTACCAAGCGACGCCTGCCCTGCAAGTTTTCCGTCCTCAAGCGTGATATCAAGCCGCATTTCAAAGGGCTTCAGCCCCGCGACTGCCTTTGCCGTGATGCCGGAAATGCGGCCATTGACCTGTGCACTTGGCAATTTCCCGCGTGTTTCACGCAAGGACGCATCAAGATTTGCGGTGCCGCTCAGTCCGTCAAAGCCGGAAATACGCCCCCACGGACCAAGATCAAAATCATTAAGGTGGAGCTCACCCGAGATGGATTTTTGCCCGGCTTCCTGATCAAGGCTTGCGACAAGATGGCCGGTGCCAACGGTCAGGTCGGCGTCGAGTTGCTGCCGACCGTTTTCACGCAAAACAAGTTCCAGTGGTTTTCGAAGCTCAATCGTCTGATCGCCAATGATCGCTTCAAGCCGATTGGCCCTCACAGCGATATCATTGCCAAGCGAAAGATCAGCGGCCAAGTCGGTCGAAATCGGAACATTGCCCTGATAAAGACCCGAACTCGTCAGCGTGATGGCAAGGGCATCCATGCCGCCGTCAAGATCAAGGGCAAGCTCGTCAACCGCAATTGATCCGGCAATAATGTCACGGCCATCCAGCTCCGCTGAAATTTCCGGCACGTCAAACGCATTACCGATCGTCGCGGTCAGTTCAACATCCTCGATCATTGTCGGATTGGTGCCATCTGTGCTTGCCATGCGCAGGCCCTTGGCCGATGCGTTTGCCGTAATGCTTTGGCGTTGGCCATCCGGACGAAGGGCAATATCGGCCGTCAGGGTTCCGTTCACCAGACTGACGCCAAACTGATCGAGAAATTCGGCATCGAGATTTGACAGCGCAACATCACCGCGCATTGGAATGCTGTAGTCGGGTAAGACGATATCGCCACTTAACGCGACATGTTCCCCTTTGAGAGATATCTGCTCAACACGGAGCGCATCTTCAGGCAGAACAAGATTTGCAGCCACTTCGTATGGTCGGTTGGCAAAGGTGAAGTTGCCCTTATTGGCAAGCGACAAAACAGCCTGTTCTGACCACGTCATGCGGCTGGTCAGCACGATATCTGAGAATTCCTGACCCGAAGCAGCAAGACTTGGAACACTTAATTCAAACGTCCCCGGGGGTGCCGCCAAGTCACCTTCGAGGCTGGCTATCAGCTTTGCCGGGGCCATTTCGATGCCCAGATCCGGCGGCACGGCACCAGATGCAATATCAAGCGTGCTTTCAAGCGACAGCTTCTCGAATGCTTCTGTAATACGAAGCATCAGCGGACCGTCGATCATTGCGGTATCAAGTGCGCGGACATCAACGCTAAGATCAAGATCAGGCGCAAGTGTCACATCGCCCGTGATACGCGGCTCGGGCCCGACGATACGATCAAGATCGGCAATCCCGAAACCGGCCTGACTGGCTGAAACCTCGATCCCGGTTTCCAGACCACGGGCCTCTGACCAGGTCAGACCGGGCAAGGCAACCTGCCCCTGCCCGCGCAATTCAAGCCCCGAAATCGGCGCAAAAATCGCGAGATCACGGACATCGGCCACGATGTTTGATGTCGTGACGACCAAATCTTCGTTAACGTCCGCCTGCCCGCGGAGCGTCATATCAGGCGTGTTCAACGCCAGATTGCGGATCGAAATATCGGCAAAGTCCGGCGACATCCGCGCATCAAATGACAGGTCCTGCGCCGCGCCCAGAAACGCCCCGAGATCCGGGTCATCCCAATCCGTGCCGGTCGCAGAAAATGCGACCGTTGCGTCAAGTGGCTCATCCGCGTCATCGGGGGCTGCCATATCGGCCTGCAAGGCGATGTCGCCGATACGCGACACAGGCGTTTTCACATCACGGCCATTTACCCGCAGCGCCACACCAGGCATCGAAAGATTACCATTGGCCTGAACGGAAAGCCCAAGTTCCGCCCATGAAACGACACCGTCAAGCAGTGCCGACATTGCAGGATCAATATCGGCCGTCAAATCGGCCGCAATCAGGTTGTCTTCAAGGTCAAGTTCCGTTGTGCCAGACAGCGCCAGCACATCTGCCATCGCAATCGAAATGCGATCAAACGAAAGGATCTGTTCTGATTGATCAAATGCCCCGCCAACGCCCAGTGCGACTTCTTTGTCCATGCTTGCCGGCAATTGTTCGGTTATGCGTTCTTGCGGTGAAAGCGCACCGTCGAGCGTAAAGGCAACAACATCCGACGACAGTTGAACGCCAATGTCGCTTACAAGCGACGCATACCCCGCCGCCGACAGATCAATCTTGCCTTTCCAGTCATTGGCCGGACCATCGCCATTAAGCGCAATCTTGATATCGGTTGCGCTGGCCGGATCAACGCCAGCCAGGGTCATGACAAGCCCTTCGCGCCCCAACAACCCATCAACCTCGGCTGCCAGCTGTTGCCCAGGGCCGTCAAAATCCAGATCAAGTTTTATCCGGTCGGTACCGCCATCACGCGGCTGCAAATCCAGAAAGGCTGTCGCAGACAGGTTTGTGCCAACATTTGCCCGCCCATTCAGGCTATAGAGGAAACTGTTACCGGTGAGTTGATCAACAATGGCAATTTCGCCAAGCTCAAGCGCGTCAAGCGAAACCGCCAGCGGCATGGCAAAGCCACTGCCGTCTTGGTCCTCTTCCTCGACCGTTTCCGGTGAGGTGCCGTCGGGCAAAATGACATTGGTCGTTGCCAGACTGATCTGATTGATGTGCAACAGACCAGCCAAAAGTGCCATCGGCGACCAATCAAATTCGATATCATTGATATCAAGATGCAACCCATCTGTGGCGCGATCCATCGTCACCTGATCAAGGGTCAATTCAGTCCACAAACTGCCTTCGATCCGGCCAAGCGCAAATTCGCTGTCGGTTGCGGCGGATACGGCCTCGTTGATCATCGGGGTCGCCATCCGCAATACCGGACCGGTCCCGGCAACGGCAATCAGGCCGGCAAGTCCAAGCACTGTCCCGCCCAGACCATAGGCACCATAGCGCAGCCACTTTGTCGAAGAACGGCGCGATGCGGAACGTTTGGGATTATTCGGTGGTGACGTGTCAGACCCGGTCAAAATGCCTGCCCCAGACTGATATAGAATTGAAAATCGTCATCAACGTTGTCGCGCTTATCAAGTGGTACTGCGACATCAAAACGCAGCGGCCCGACCGCGGTGTAATAACGGAAGCCAAGACCGGCAGCCCATAGAAGACTGATGTCTTCGGGTTCGGATCTGGCATACACGTTACCACCTTCGATGAATGGCACGATGCCAAAGCTCTCGGTCACACGGGCGCGGAATTCGGCGCCGACTTCCAGTACGGAACGCCCACCGAGCGGATCATTATCGGCATCAAGAGGACCGACTTTCTGGTATTCGTAGCCCCGGATGGAGCCACCACCACCGGAATAATAGCGTTTGTTCGACGGCAGATTGCCGCGATCCTCGCCGATAATGGTACCGGTGCGTGCACGGGCCGCCAGAACATAGTCGCCCTCGTCGTCAATCGACAGGTATTGCGACCCGACGACCGATACGGTGGTGAAACCGGTATCCTTGTCGGTCAGACCCATATAGGGCGATACGTTGATTTCAAAACGGTTCCCGCGGCTCGGATCAAGGGGGTTGTCGGTGTTGTCATGGCGCAAGATGCCCCGCAACCCGGCAAGATAGAATTCCTCGTTCGGGGAGTCTGATCCAGTCAGGTCGGAATATTCCGCAGTGACACCAAATGTGGTTGTCCAGTTTTCCCAAAGCGGCCGTTCGATACCGGCAAAGCTATCCAAGGTTGAGCCCTTGTAGGCGTCAGTATCGTTGTTTTTGGCGTTGGCCTCGGCCACAAAGGACTGACGACGTTCAAGAAACTGCGGCTTTTTGAATTCTGCCGACAAACCCTGTTCAAGGCTTGAAACATCAATCCCCAGCCGGAGACGTTCACCAGCACCAAACAGATTGCGATGTTCCCAGAACGCGTTGGCACCCGGACCATCGGCGGTCGAGAAATTCACCCCACCGCCGATCGAACGCATTTTGCGTTCAACCACTTCGATCTCAACCGGGATTTCGCCATTGTCATTTACCGGACCGGCAACCTTGACGATCACACTGTCAAACAGGTTGGTTTGCGCCAGATCGCGGCGCGTGGTGCGCACCTGATCGGGATGATATTGTTCGCCCAACCGCCAGCTGCGGTATCCTGCGATGAAGTCGGCATCGACATCCTCTGCACCATTGACGGTGATCTTGCCAAAATCGGCCTGCGGCCCGGTTTCAAAGGCATAATTGATCGTAATGGTTTTTTGCGCGGTGTCGGCCAATACGGTTCGCTTGCCAGCCTCCACAAGCGGGTAACCCTGTTCGCGCAGGATATCGACACCGTATTGTTCGCCCAGAATGATCGGCTCCGCGGTCGCGCGCTGCCCGATCTCAAGGCGGGTCTTTTCAAGTTCCTTATCCGTCGCATGGCGTTCCACCACACGATCGGGGTATGTGATCACAAGGTTCACCGCCGAAATCAGATAGGGTGTGCCGACATCGATATTATAGGTCAGAACCAGTGGTTTCGGCTGTTCGGATGTTGATGCCAATGCATCATCCCCGGACTGGCCATCCGCCGGGTCTTGTTCAGAACCAGCTTCAGGTGCGTCTTGGGCTGGCGCGCTAGATGTATCTGCGGCGGCCTTTTCATTAATCTCAAATGTGATCTGCCCGTCGTAAAATCCCTTGGATCGCAGAACAGCCTGAAACCGTTCGACGTCGTCTTCGGCACGGCGTTGCAGACCCGCGCGCGAAGCGGTCGGGCGCGACTGCAAACGGCGCGCCGTACTGACCCCATCCAACGCAGAAATCAGATTTTCTTCCTGGGGATCGATGCCGGCAATTTCGACTTCATAGGGGATGGTTTGTTGCAGATCATTTTGCGCAATCTCGCTGTCAGTACCGTCGCCAAATCCGAGCACACCACTTAGCCCCTCGTCCGAGGTGCACGCCGAAAGCATCGAGCCTGCCAGTAAAAGCGGAACGATTGCAAACCTGCGCCTGAGGATCGGAGATGTGTCTAGGATGCGTTTATTCAAACCATCTTGCCCTTGAAAGCTTTGCGGACGCAGTGCAACGTACGCCAACCTGTTTGTTTCTGATCTCTTGTTTATATAAGTGCAAACGATCAGGATGATTAAATGTTTCACAGCAGGCCCAATGAAAACACCTTATTTTTATTGGACCTGCTGGTCGAGTGTGACCTGTGCCATGATCCATGAAAAAAAGGCATGGCTATGAACAATAAATGCGCTTGCGACGAACGATCTTTGGGCGTACCGGAAGTTGAGCGCAACATATTTACCCTCATCGTAGGAGAGCTGCACAGTGACTTTGCCCCAGACCAATACTGTCATCATCCGTGCAGCCGTGCGCGACGACCTTGATGGTCTTTGCGCGCTTGAAAGCGGCAATTTCGAAAGCGACCTGATTTCGCGGGCTTCTTTTTCGCGGTTCCTGCGTCAGGCCAGCGCGCGCCTTCTTGTCGCCGACGCTGGTGATGCCGATCATCCTGAAATTGTCGGGTATGGCTTGTTGTTGCTGCGCGCCAATACGGTTACAGCGCGGATTTACTCGCTGGCGATTGCAAAAGACTGGCGCGGTAAGGGTTTAGGCACACAGCTTTTGGCTGGCCTTGAAAATCTGGCGATGGATGCTGGATGCACGCGCATGCGCCTTGAAGTGCGCGTCACCAACGAAACCGCACGCAACCTTTATGAACGCCATGGCTATGTCCGGATTGCCGACCTTCCGGGATATTACGAGGATGGCAGTGATGGCATCCGCCTTGAACACGCGCTTTATGATGGCGAAAGTGCTGTCAGCCCGGCTGTTGCCACCGGTGCGCCGCTGATTTTGGTCGACCGTCTGTCGGATCAACGCTTTGCCGTATCGGGGGCACGCGTGATGCGCGTGCGCGATTATCTCGCACTTGATCACGGTGTGCGCAACCGGCGTGTGATCAACCTGTGCCAGTCCTATGAATATCTGTCGCGCGGTTATTATTGCAGCCTTCTGGCGGCAGCCCGCGCAGAGCGCGTCATTCCCGAGGCCGATGTTCTTTTGGATCTGAACTGGAAGCGCCTTCAGAAAACCGCACGTGCAGAACTCAGCCCGCAAATCATCGAGGCACTGGAAAAATCCGGCCAGACACCTGATCAGGCGCCGGATCATATCGATGTCTATTTCGGGCGGACCGCCAACAAGAAGTTTCGTCAGATTGGTGAACGCGCCTTTGATCAGTTCCGCTGCCCGATCCTGCGCCTGCATCTGAACAAGCAAGACCGTAGAATTTTGCGCGAAATCGAAGCCCCGTCGATCAGCCAGCTTGATGACGACAAACTTGTCGAGTTCGAGGCAGCATTGCGCGCCTATTTGCGCGGGCGTGTGCGCAAACAGGGCAACGTCACCCCGCCGACCGCCCTTGTCGCCATCCTGCATGACCCGGATGAAGTCCTGCCCCCGTCAGACAAGGAGGCCCTTGCCAATTTCGTGCAGGCCGCATCCGATCTGGGGGCCAAGGCCGAACTGATTACGGCCAAGGATTTCCATCATCTTTCGGAATTTGATGCCCTTTTGATCCGCGAGACCACGGCGCTTGATCACCATACCTATCGCTTTGCCAAGCGGGCGGTAAAGGAAGGCATTCCGGTGATTGATGATCCGGACTCGATGCTGCGTTGTACCAACAAGGTCTATTTGGCCGAGTTGCTGCGCACACACCGTATCCCGGCACCCAAAAGTGCGATTTTCGATAAGCGCCGCATTCCCGACATCGCAAAGCAATTCAGCTTCCCGTCGGTTTTGAAGGTGCCGGATGGCTGCTTCTCGCGCGGGGTGCGCAAGGTAAAATCACCAGAACACCTGAACGAAGTCGCGACCGAAATGTTCAAAAACTCCGAACTTCTGGTCATTCAGGAATATGTCGAAACCACCTTTGACTGGCGTATTGGCGTTCTGGGTGGCGAGGCCATCTTTGCCAGCCGCTATTTCATGGCGCCGGGCCACTGGCAGATCGTCAAACACGAAGATGATGGCAAAAGCTATGAGGAAGGCGGGTTTGAAACCCTTGCGGTCGAAGACGCCCCTGCGGACATCGTTGCCACGGCCCTTGCCTCTGCGCGTTTGATGGGCGATGGCCTTTATGGTGTCGATGTCAAGGAAACGCCGCATGGCCCGATGGTGATCGAGGTCAATGACAACCCGAATATCGATGCCGGGGTTGAGGACGTGGTTCTGGGCATGGATTTGTATCGCCGGATCATTGCGCACTTGCTGGGCAAGATCGCACGCCCATAAGGGCCTCTGCAGCATTCCACCAAAGCAAAAGGCCGGGTTTTTACCCGGCCTTTTTGTCAATGAAGACAGCGGCTTGCAGTTTATCGCGGCCATAGCGTGCCATCAGATCAAACTCGTGACGCAGGATCGGCACGGACAGACAGTCACTGCCGGTATAGGGTTCATGGTCTTCGCCAATGTCGGGATCGCTGACATAGACAAACCGGTCATCAAAGCCCGAAACCACCACCCAATGCGGGATTTTATCGCCATAAATGCGGTATTGGCTGATCAGGACCAGGGCCATTTTGCCCTGTTTGGTGCGTTCTTCGATCTCGGCAATGCCAAACGGGCCGGTCGTGACCGAAATACCGGCATCAAGTGCCTGACGGGCAAAGTCGTAATGGACCAGTTCGACCACTTCGCGGTTTTTCGGCTTTCGCACCGTATCAACAAATAACGGCCCGTCCCGGCTGCTCAGCACTTCGACATCAAAGCCGCGCTTGTGCGCCGCCAACGCCAAACCCAGCGGGCCACAACCGCCATGCCCGGACGTCATGAAAATCGTGGTGGCTTCGCGCCACAATGCGATCTCAAGATTACGATCAAGTTCGATATCCTGATCCAGCGCATTCATCGCCATCATCAAGGCCGCCGGACCACAGGTAAATGGCAGGGTCTGGTGATAGAAATGGATTGGCGATGGCAAATGCATGGCATTGGGGACCAATACCTTTTCCATGCGAAGCGCATTCGAATGATCGGGATAATAATCCGGATAAAGTGCAAATTCGCGATATCCGACTGCCTTGAAAAGCCGGATCGCATCCTTGTTTTTCTGGCTGACTTCAAGGCGCAGGATCGGTGTGCCAAAATCAAGGCTGAGTTCTTCGGCCCGTTCAATCAGGGCATGGCCAATCCCCTGCCCGCGCTGATCAGGTGACACCGCCATCGAATACAGGCGCGCAAGTGCGACGTTGCTGCGAAAAATCACCAGCGCGTAGCCAACAACAACGCCCCCGTCCTTGGTGGTTTCCGCCACGGTCAAACGCGCGGTTTCACTGCCGACGAAACGTTTGAAGGCACGCCGGGTCAGTCGGTCGACTTCAAAGGACCGGTTTTCAATCTCGCACAGGGCGTCGAGATCTTCGTTCCTGGCCAGTCGAAATCTGATGTTGGAAAGTTGGTCTGCGTTTGACGTCATACCGGTGCCACTTGATAAAACCATGCCAGATACAGCATGCGCGGACATATCGTCATGAA
The DNA here is from genome assembly GCF_059052855.1 of Thalassospira sp. CA1. Lineage (NCBI taxonomy): Bacteria > Pseudomonadati > Pseudomonadota > Alphaproteobacteria > Rhodospirillales > Thalassospiraceae > Thalassospira > Thalassospira sp. CA1. Next base: position 69,469 of record NZ_JBZCIA010000009.1, on the reverse strand, counting down.
ACGCACAAAAGGAATAGTGCAATTTATGCGATGCTCACTGCGTTTTTTGCACAGCAACGCACCGCATAACCTGCACATTCAAATGGCTTAGCCGCGTGCTGCAATCCGCGGTGCCAGCGGCGCCATATCATATCCGGCCTCAGCCGCGACCTTAACGATATCGCCGACCTGCATCTGCCCGGCATTGGCCAGCGACCACAGGATGGTGCAACGTGTACCACTGCGGCAATAGGCAAAGATGGGCTTTTCGGCGGCCGCCAAATTGGCTGCAAAAGCATCTGCATCCGCGTCCGACACATTGCCGCTTGCGACGGGCTGGAAGATCGCCTTCATACCGGCAGCCTCGGCCTTGGCGGCGACTTCGGAAAATGACGGCTGCGCGGGATCTTCGCCATCCGGGCGGTTGCAAATGATGGTCTTGAAACCGGCAGCAGCAATTTCGTCAATCGCAGCAAGCGGCATTTGCGGGGATACAGTCAGTTCATCACTCAGGCGTTTCATTTTTATATTCCGTTCGTCGTTGCTGGTCGCCGTGCCCACACGTCGGGCATCAACAGCACGTTCCAGGGGCAGGGCTTGTTGATTTTACTGTAATGGCAACCGTTAAGCTTGTGAAACACAAGGAAAAACCCGAAGCGCGGGGCGGCACCCCGGGCAAGGGATTTGACGCTGGGTAGCACAAGCTTAACGGTTGTCCTTCGGATCACTCGGGTTTGCACGGGCTACTTTGTCGCAAAACTTTGAAAGATAAAAATCTTCCTACAGTTCTGCTTCGCGTATCCGCGCAAACCCGAGAGACCATTGCAACAAAATCAACAAGCCCTGACCCTGAACATACCGCAGAGATCTACGGACGCCAGCATAACGTTCAAACAACAACAGATCGAACGGAATATTCCGGTTTCAAACGCCGTCTATTACCTTATTTGGAAAGCGGACAGGTCCGCAGGCCAAACAGCATGTAAAGCGGGCAGAAACGCAGTGCCGCAGTCGCCAACATGACAACACCGGCAGCAATCATCACCCAGCCATAAACGCCATATGCCATGCCGCCACCTTCGGGCGCGGCCGAAACAAACGGAATGGCCAGCAAAACAACACCGGCAATCGCACGGACAACACGGTCCAGGGTTCCAACATTCGCCATAACTTCCTCCTTGGGAAAAGCTCTGATGGCGTGATTTATAACATTATAATCCAATCGATTACTTTGATACTTATCAATCGCCTCCATGCGGATCGGTACTTTGGCGGATGCCCTATTTCGTGGCTTGCCCAATGGTTGCGACCATGCCAAAAGTTCAAAACCCAAATGATATCAAGCTCCTCAGGAAACGCGCACATATGAGTAACACCGCAAAGGCCGTTCCGAATTTTCCGTCATGGCGTCAAACCAATCCGAACGGTTTGTTTTCAGATTGGCTGAAGGCATCCTGTGCGGATCAATGGCGTGCGGTAACCCACCATGTCTTTACCGATGCCTGGGGTGATGCCGCGCTTCCCAAGGCCAATCTTGAAAACTACCTTATTCAGGATCACCGGTTTATTGATCGGTTTGTTGCCCTGCTGGCCGCGGCTGTTTCGCGTGCACCAAGCCTGAAGGATCGCATTCCGGGGTGTCAGTTCCTTGCCCTGGTCACGGGCGAAGAAAACACCTATTTCGAACGATCCTTTGCCGCCCTTGGCGTATCTGATGATGCACGTGAAAACATGCCGGACTGGCCGGCAACAGCGGCATTCAAGCAACTTATGAAAGACGCCACAGACAGTAACAGTTACGCCAATATGCTGGCCGTTCTGGCCGTTGCCGAGGGCACCTATCTTGGCTGGGCGGATCGGGTTAACAAGGCCATCGCCAAACGCCCCGATGATTTCTGGTACGCCGAATGGATTGATCTGCATGTCGGGGTGTATTTTGAAAGTGTGGTTGCCTATCTGAATACCCAACTGGATCAGGTTGGACCGTCACTTTCAGATAAAGACCGCGCCGAATGCCTGTCCTATTTCAAACGTGCAACTGATCTTGAATGTCAGTTCTTTGATACGGCATGGGGACCACAAGAATGATCACAATTCGTCCGTTTGCGAACAGTGATGCCAAGGCCTTGGTCGAGATTTATCGCCACTCCGTTACGGAAATCGGCCCCAACGCCTATAATCCCGAACAGGTTGCTGTGTGGGCAAAGCTGCTGCCGACACCGGAACGGTTTATCGAAATCATGACAGATGGACGGTTCAGTCTTGTCGCGGTTGATGGCAATGATCAGGTTGTCGCATTTGGCGATGTCGAGGCCGATGGCCATATCGGGTTTCTGTATGCCCTGCCCGACTTTGCGGGCAAAGGCATTGTGACAAAGCTTTACGACGCGCTTGAAGCGCACGCGCGCAAACAGGATATCGGCAAGCTTTATTCCGAGGCCAGTGAATTTGCCAAATCCTTTCTGCTTAAACAGGGCTTTAGCGTTGTGGAACGCCGCGATTTCGAAGTCGCCGGCGTACCCATCCACAATTACGCGGTTGAAAAGCGCCTGCGGGCACCACGCTGAACCAAATCACCGCACCACACACAAAAAAGGCTGCCATCCGGCAGCCTTTTTCTCTAGTCGCGCAAGCCACGCTTGGCGGCCCCCAAAACACGATCGATAAACACATCCGACTGCCCGACATAGTTTGCCGGGTTACGGACATGATTCCAATCCACCGGGGCGTCGGTCAGTTTTGGCAATTCATCAAACAGGTTCGATGCGTTTTCTGCCGACTTGGCGATGGCATCTTTGACCAGTTTGTCCGCAGCATCGCGGCCAAGGTGATCGGCAAGCGCAAATGTTGCGGCCTCTGCCAGCATCGCCCCGCGCGACAGTTCAAGGTTTTCGGCCATCCGGTCTGCATTGATTTTAAGATCCGGCACCATATCAACCGCCTGCGCAAGTGCCGCACCGGTTGCGGTAATGATCTGTGGCAAGGTCAACCATTCCAGAAGCCAGCTTACCCCGCTTCGTTCATGATCGTGCAATTGCGCCTGGGCAAAGGTACCTAGTAGCCCGGCATTGAAACGTGCCAGTGTCACCAGCATTTCAGCCTGCACCGGATTGGATTTATGCGGCATGGTCGATGACCCGCCACCCTTGCCCGGTTGAACCTCGGCAATTTCGGACTGTGCCAGCAGAACCAAGTCCTGCCCCATCTTGCCAAGCGCGCCGGTTAACGCCGTTAACTGGCTTGCGAAATCAACAAGGACGTCACGCTGCGCATGCCAGGGCATATCGGCAAGCGGAAGATCAAGTTCTTCGGAAAGATTGCTTTCGACGTCTGCGGCCTTCACCCCGATCGAGGCCAATGTACCCGCAGCCCCGCCAAACGAAATCCGCAACAAATCCGATGACAAGCTATCAATCCGGTGATCAATCCGCACAAGCGGTGCGAGCCATCCGGCAGCCTTGAGGCCAAAGGTCGTCGGGACAGCCTGTTGGGAACGCGTCCGCCCGATCATCACCGTTGTGCGATGGGTATCAGCATGGGCTGACAGCGCCTTGGCCACTTTGCGAATGCGGCGACGGATAATCGCAACCGCATCACGCAGCTGCAGGACAAGTGCACTATCAACCACATCCTGGCTGGTGGCGCCAAAATGGACATAGCGTGCGTCGTCACCGCCAATTTCCGCCTTGAGCGCCTTAACAAGGGCCGGCACTGGCACACCGGCACTCGCAGTTCCCGCCGCAAGGCTTGCCGGATCGGGCGTAAAATCACGGCAGACTTCGGCAATGCGGGTGGCACTTTTTTCGGGGATCACACCTGCGCGCGCCTCGGCCGCGGCAAGGGCCGATTCAAAAAGCAGCATGGATGCAATCTGTGCCCGGTCATCAAACAGGGCCGCGATCTCCGGATCGGAGAACAGATTTCCAAGCAGGGCAGAGTCAAAGGGCGAAACGCTCATCAGGGTTCATCCACCGTTCAAACAGGTGTGAAATCAAGTCGATAGTGTCGCGCCAGCAACCATATTGGTCAATAACGCAAAAAGAAGCCCCTGCCCGACAACCGGCACAGGGGCACCTTTTTCAAGATCAGTCAGCCATCAGCCTTAAACAGCTTCAAGCGCAATCGCGATCCCCTGACCGACACCAATGCACATGGTCGCCAGTGCACGTTTGCCACCAGCACGTTTCATCTGAAGCGCAGCCGTGCCGGTGATACGCGCACCCGACATACCCAGCGGATGACCAAGGGCAATCGCACCACCATTCGGGTTCACACGCACATCGTCATCAGCAATGCCAAGATCACGAAGCGTTGCAAGCCCCTGTGAAGCAAAGGCTTCGTTGAGTTCGATCACGTCAAGCTGCTCTGTCGACCAGCCAAGACGTGCGAGAAGTTTTTTCGATGCCGGTGCCGGGCCAAAGCCCATGATGCGCGGTGCAACACCCGCAGTCGCGCCACCAACAACCCGTGCAATCGGGGTCAGGCCGTATTTTTTGACCGCTGCCTCGGATGCGATGATCAGGGCAGCAGCCCCGTCATTAACACCCGATGCGTTGCCGGCCGTAACCGAGCCGCCTTCGCGGAACGGGGTCGGCAGTTTGGCAAGCTTTTCGGCCGTGGTGCCCGGACGCGGATGTTCATCCTTGTCCACGACAATGGCATCGCCTTTGCGCTGCGGAATGGTGACCGGGGTGATTTCCTCGCCCAGATTACCATTTTCCTGTGCGGCAACCGCCTTGTCCTGCGAACGGGCGGCAAAGGTATCCTGATCTTCGCGGGAAATCTTGAAGTCCTCGGCAACGTTTTCGCCGGTTTCGGGCATGGAATCCACGCCGTACTGTTTCTTCATCACCGGGTTTACGAACCGCCAGCCGATGGTGGTGTCATAAATCTCTGCATTGCGCGAAAATGCCGACGTTGCTTTTGGCATGACAAACGGCGCACGCGACATGCTTTCAACGCCGCCGGCAATCATCAGATCGGCTTCGCCCGATTTGATGGCACGGGCGGCCATAATGATTGCATCCATGCCCGAACCGCACAGACGGTTGACCGTGGTTCCGGTCACTGTTTCCGGCAGCCCTGCCAAAAGCGACGACATACGCGCAACGTTGCGGTTGTCTTCACCAGCCTGGTTGGCACAGCCAAAGATGACATCATCAACAGCGGCAAAATCCAGATCCGGATTACGGTCGATCAGCGCCTTAAGCGGAACAGCGCCAAGATCGTCGGCGCGCACCTGCGACAGGCTGCCGCCAAAGCGGCCAATCGGGGTGCGGATATAATCGCAAATATATGCGTCAGCCATTTCTAAGATCCTTATTATTGCTCTTACTGCTGGTCCCCGTGGGCCTTGGCGGTACGAGCATGCAGTTCACGCAGAACCTGCAATTCTTTCTCGGACGGGATCGCAGTTTCGGCGACTTCGTCGGCAAACTCAACATCCCAACCGGTATTTTCGATGATTTCTTCGCGGGTTACGCCCGGATGGATCGAGGTCACAACGAATTGCTTGCCCACCGGATGCGGTTCCATGATGCAAAGATCCGTGATCAGACGCGAAGGACCCTTGGTATCAACACCGTAAGATGCACGATCATTGCCACCCTTGCCGTGACCAAGCGATGTCACGAAATCGATCTTTTCGACAAAGCCACGCTTGCTTTGCTTCATGACCAAAAAGACTTCGCCACAGCTGGTCGCGATTTCCGGCGCACCACCGCCGCCCGGCAGGCGGACTTTGGGGTTGTCGTAATCGCCGATCACGGTGGTGTTGATGTTGCCATACTTGTCAAGCTGGGCCGCACCAAGGAAGCCAACCGAAATCTTGCCGCCCTGCAACCAGTAACGGAACATTTCAGGCACGGCGACGGTGTTCACAGCGGTTTCGCACAGCTCGCCATCACCGATCGACAGCGGCAGGACATCGGGCTTGGTGCCAATCGTGCCACTTTCATAAATCAGGGTGATGTCGGGCGCATGGGTCAGGCGTGCCAAGTTACACGCAGCCGACGGCATCCCGATGCCAACAAAGCACACATCGTCGTTTTTAAGCGCGCGTGCAGCGGATACCGTCATCATTTCAGTCGGGGTATATTCAACCATGATTTTTCCTCCGCTTAGCCTTTGTTCGCTTCACGCTTGGCCGCGAAATCTTCGGGACCGCCATTAATGACATGCTCTTCGAGCCAGGCCTGGAACGTTTCGCGATCACGTGCAATCGGATCCCATGCCTTATAGAACGCGTTGTCGCGCTTATAATATCCTTGGGCGTAAGACGGATGCGCCCCACCCGGCACTTCAACAATCGCGGTCACCGCCCAGTTCGGCAGCATGACGGCATTTGGCGAAATATCGCCGAAATCATCAACGATCTCTTCGACGGTGATGATGGATTTCTTCGCGGCCAGAACGGCTTCTTTCTGCACACCGACAATGCCTTCAAACAGGACGTCGCCCTTTTTGTTGGCTTTCTGGGCATGCACGACGGTGACATCCGGGCGGATCGCCGGAACAGCCGCCAGGCTTTCGCCAGTGAACGGGCACTCGATGAATTTGATGTTCGGGTTTACGCGCGGCAGTTCCGCCCCGCGATAGCCCTTGAATACTGCGCAAGGCAGGCCAGCCGCACCGGCGTCATAGGCATTGGCCATCGCCGCGTGGCTGTGTTCTTCGATCTCAAGCTTGGTCGGCCAGCTTTTTTCATAGGCATCGCGCAGACGGTGCAACGAGCCAACACCGGGGTTCCCGCCCCAGGAAAAGATCAGTTTCTTGGCACAACCGGCCCCGATCAACTGATCATAAATCACATCAGGCGTCATGCGGACCAAGGTCAGGTTCTTGATGCCCTGACGGATAATCTCGTGCCCTGCGGCGTGCGGGATCAGATGGGTAAAGCCTTCCATCGAGATGGTGTCGCCATCCTTAACGCAGGATGCGACTGCTTCTTTAAGCGACATGAAACGTGCAACCACGGCAAAACTCCTGTGGCATCAATCCAAAACATTAGAAACGCGGGGCAACTGCCCCGGTAGTGCAGGAAATTCAGGTCGATGGCTGCGACCGCCGGCTTTCCCCAAAGCAGCGGACGCAGCCATCGGACCAGATCGACTTACACGTCGAAGAACACGGTTTCAGCATTCCCCTGCATGTGAATATCGATCCGGTATTCAATCCCCGTCGGGGTTTCGACACGTTTGGCAATCAGGGTGTCGCGACGATCCGCTGGCACCGACTGCAAAACAGGGTCCTTGGCATTCAGATCTGCCTCGTCATCGAAGTAAAAACGGGTAAAGGCGTGAACCAGCATGCCACGCATGAAAACGATGACGTTGACAAACGGCGCCTCGGCGTCGGCAACAACACCCGGCTTTACCGTATCAAACCAGAAACGCAGCTTGGCATCGGTGCCGGTGCCGCAACGGCCAAGCCCGCGGAAACCGGTATCAGCTACATCAATCGGCTTTTCGTTGTAATGACCGTCGGCATCGGCCTGCCAGATTTCGATCATCGCATCGTTGACCGGGTTGCCGTCGCCATCAAAGACGGTGCCGGTGATGCGGATATGTTCACCCTTGGTATCCGGGCCGGCAACGGTCGGATCAGCAATGTCGGTAAAGTCGTATGCGTACTGGCCTGCGGTCAAGCCATAGGCGAAATACGGACCAACCGTCTGTGAGGGGGTTTCACCATAAGCCATGACTTAATTCTCCATCGGGGTGCCGTTGCGTCCACGCAGGACAATGTCGAACTGATAACCAAGGGCAAAGCCTTCCTCGGTCTTGTCGATCGAGAATTTGGCAATCAGGCGTTCACGGGCCGCTGCGTCCTCGGTGCCAAGGAAAATCGGATCAAGATCAAGCAGTGGATCACCCGGGAAATACATCTGGGTCACAAGACGGGTGGCAAAACCCGGACCAAACAACGACAGGTGGATATGGTTCGGACGCCAGGCATTGAAGTGGTTGCCCCACGGATAGGCGCCCGGCTTGATGGTATAGAATTTGTAGTTGCCCTGATCATCGGTAAAGCAACGCCCCGACCCGCGGAAGTTCGGGTCCAGCGGCGCATCATGCTGATCGACCTTGTGCACATAGCGACCTGCTGCGTTCGCCTGCCAGACCTCGACCAGGATATTGGGCTGCGGACGACCATCGGTATCCATCACCCGACCATGCACAACAATGCGTTCGCCAAGCGGCTCGCCATTGACGACACCGTTTTTGGTCAGATCGAAATCAAGCTCACGCACAGATGCGGGAGCAAAGCGCGGGCCGGTGCCCTCGGTCAGTCCCGACTTGATGGCAAGCGGTGCCTGGGTCGGACCACGCAAAAGGGTCGATTTGTAACCGGGTGCGATATAGGGGGCGTGGGAGCCCCAGTCACGCGGTTTAAAGGTGGACATGAGGCTTACTCTCCCTTGGGTGACGCGTCTGATGCCGCGTCGATCTCGGCATAGGTTTGTTTGGCAATGCGGAAGGCCGTATTGGCGGCGGGAACGCCGGCATAAACCGCAACATGCATCAGGGTTTCACGGATATCGTCGCGCGTTGCCCCGGTGTTGAGTGTGGCGCGAATATGCATCGCAAGTTCTTCTTCGTGGCCAAGCCCCGCAAGCAGAGCGATGGTCACGATGGAGCGTTCACGCTTGGTGAAGGCGTCGCTTGTCCAGACACCATTCCAGACATTCTCGGTGATATAGCGCTGAAAACCTTCGTCGATTTCCGTAATTTTTTGGGTGGCGCGATCCACATGTGCATCGCCCAGGACGGAACGGCGGGTTTTCATGCCAACGTCATACCGGCTCTCAGACAAGGTTCTTCTCCTTGGTAAATCGGTCGATCAACCGGGTCAGCAATTCCGGGGTTTCGATGCATGGCAGATGCCCGACCCCGTCAATCAATTCGAATTCGGCATTGGGAATCATTGATGCCATGGCGCGCACCACATCGGGCGGCGTTGCCAGATCTTCCGATCCACAGATACATAATGTCGGCACAGCAATTTTTCCCGCCGCATCGCGCAGATCACCATCGCGCAGCGCAATACAGGTCCCGACGTAACCCTCAATCGTCGTGCGCACCAGCATGTCACGATACATCGCGGTTTCGAGAACCCGTTCCTTGCGGAAGGTTGGCGACAGCCAGCGTTCCATGATCGCATCGCCCATGGATGCAATCCCGTCCGCCTTGATGGCCTCGATCCGGGTGTTCCAGCTGTCATAATCGCCAAGCTTGGCGGCGGTATCACACAGGATCAGACCCCGCACACGGTTTGGCACCAGTTCGGTCACTTTCTGGGCGATCAGGCCACCAACAGACAGACCGCAAATGATCACCTGATCAAGGCCAAGGTAATCAAGTAACCCGATCAGATCATTGGCATGCAGCGCGACGTCATAGGGCGCATCACCAATCCCCGACAGGCCATGCCCGCGTTTGTCATAGGTAATGATGTTGAACTTTGATGAAAGCGCATCAACGACATCATCCCAGATGCGAAGATCCGTCCCCAGAGAATTTGCAAAGACCAGTGCCGGGCCGTTTTTCGGGCCTGACTGGCTGTAATGAATGTGTGTCCCGTTGACCGGGGCGACTTGCAGACTCATTATCGTTTCCACCCTGCTTGTTTGTCATCACATTCGCAGATGGTTTTGGTTATGTAAAATGAGGAATTGCGTAATTTGCATAACTATATAATTATGCATGAACCAGCCATAAGAACATTCTAAACTGTTGATGTATAGGGCACCCATGCTTGATCAACGCATTAAATTCCGCCATCTGACCTGCTTTCTTGAGGTCGCGCGCCAACGCAGTGTCGTCAAGGCCGCCGATACGCTTTCGATTACCCAACCCGCTGTTTCCAAAACCATTCGCGAGCTTGAAGAACATCTTGATGCGCGGCTATTTGACCGATCAAAGCGCGGTGTCACCCTGACCGATTTCGGCAAGGTTTTCCTGCGCTATGCCGGGGCAAGTGTTACGGCCCTGCGTCAGGGTGTTGACAGCATCAGCCAGGTGCGCATGCAAGGCGGGCTTTCGATCAATCTTGGGGTTCTGCCAACAGTTGCCGCCAGTGTGATGCCCAATGCCATCCGGCATTTCAAAACGCTGAGCCCCGATACCACGGTCAAGGTCGTGGCCGGTCCGAATGTGATGTTGATGGGGCAATTGCGCGTGGGTGAACTTGATCTTGTCGTTGGACGACTGGCCGAACCCGATCAGATGTCGGGATTGTCGTTCATACATTTATATTCCGAGCACATTTCGCTGGTCGCCAGACCCGGCCATCCATTGCTGGCCGACAAGAACCCGGACATTACCCGCATTCGCGAATTCACCGTTCTGGTGCCGCCGAAACACGCGATCATTCACCCCACGGTGGACAAGATGCTGATTGCGCATGGCATTGGTGCGATCCCCGACCGTATCGAAACCGTTTCGACATCTTTCGGGCGTGCTTTTACGCGTGAAACCGATGCGATCTGGATCATTTCGAACGGGGCTGTGGCATCCGACATTGCCGAAGGGCATCTGGTCGAACTGCCGATCGATACCAGCGATACCTTTGGTCCCGTTGGGTTGACGACCAGAATTGATTCGCCAATTTCGCCGCCGGTTGAAATGCTAATCAATGCTGTGCGCGAAGAAGCACAACGTCATCACAGCGCACAGGCAGGGGCGAAAGGATAATCATTTGGTTATGGATATGTGCTTACATATCATTATACATAACCATCACGTACCGATTAGATTGCCTTTAATTCGACATGGCTGAAATGCGCCAAACGCAAGTCATGTGATAAAAAGAAGAAGAAGAACAAAAACAATAACAAAAAGAACTCTTGGAAAACTTCGCACGCTAGATGCGCATCGTGGCTGAACGTTTGTCAGCGCAATGAACGCGACAAGACGTTCAAAGGAGGAAGAGAATGAAACAGATCACCAAATTGCTTGCCGGTGCAGCTGTCGCGACGATGGTGTCGTTCGGCGCACACGCACAGGAAGTCACCCTGACCGTCCACCATTTCCTGGGTCCGAAAGCACCGGCCCAGTCGAAAATGATTGAACCGTGGGCCAAGAAAATCGAAGAAGAATCAAACGGCCGTATCAAGTTTGAAATCTTCCCGTCCATGTCGCTGGGCGGCAATCCGCCGGAACTGTATCGTCAGGTCCGTGACGGCGTTGCCGACATCGTCTGGACCCTTCCGGGTTACACCCCGGGCGTGTTCCCGCGCCTTGAAGTGTTTGAACTTCCGGGTGTTCACCTTGGCGATGCACGCGCAACCAACCTTGCGATGTGGGATCTTCGTGATGAATATGCCGAAGACCTTACCGACATTCACCCGCTTGCCGTTCACGTGCATGCCGGTCAGGCAATCCACCTGACCAGCAAGGAAGTCCGCACGGTTGATGACGTCAAGGGCCTGAAGCTGCGTACCCCGACCCGTACCGGTTCCTGGGTGATTGAATCCTGGGGCGCAGAACCCGTTGGCATGCCGGTTCCGGCCCTGCCGCAGGCGATGTCGCTTGGCGTAGTTGATGGCGGCCTGGTGCCGTTCGAAGTTGTGCCGCCGCTGAAATTGGCTGAACTGATTTCCTATTCTGTTGAAGGCGAAGGCGTAAATTCACGCTTTGGCACCTCGACCTTCCTGTTTGCGATGAACAAGGACCGGTATGAGAGCCTGCCAGATGACCTGAAAGAAATCATCGACCGTAACTCCGGCCGTGATTTTGCTGCTGAAATCGGTGACGTGTTTAACGGCGTTGAAGAAGTCGGCAAGCGCATGGTCAACGAAGGCAAAGGCCAGGTCGTTCAGATCACCGCTGCTGAAAAGGCAACCTTTGACGATGCGTCCGCATCGGTCATTGATCGCTGGATCGAAGAAGCGAAATCCAACGGCATCGATGGCGCGAAACTTGTCGAAGATGCCAAGGCCGCTGTTCAGAGCCACACCAAGTAACATCCCGACGTTGCTGGTAAATCTTGTGGGGTCACGTATCATGTCGATACGTGACCCTCTGTTCCCGCAAGAATGTTAGAGATATGAAAAACGTGCTCTACAAGGCCGCTTCGTGGCTTGCTGTTGCCGGTGGCATGCTTGCCCTGCTGATCTCGATTGTTACGATCATAAACGTGACCGCCTTTGGTCTCGACAAGATCGCCCGGCTTTTTGATGCCAACGTCCCGGCCATTATCGGCTATGAGGACTTTGTCAGCATGATCGTCAGTTCGGCGGCGTTGATGTTTTTCCCTTATTGTCAGGCACATCGCGGCCATGTCGCGGTGGACGTTTTCATCAAGATGTTTCCCGACTGGTTTGCGCGGGTGGTCGATACCTTGTCTGCCATTTTGATGACCGCACTCGCCCTGTTCCTGGGGTATATGATGGTCAATGGCCTGATCGAAGTGCGCAGCGACAATACCCTTTCGGCAATTTTGGGCTGGCCGATCTGGCCGTTCTATGTCCCGGGCATCATTGCGATGTTCCTGTGGGCGGCAATTGCCGGAAACCAGATTTTCGAGAGAGAGGCCCATGTCTGAACGTGAATTGATCGGCCTTGGTGGCCTTGCCCTTCTCTTTGTGATCCTGGCACTGCGCGTGCCCGTCGGCCTTGCCATGGTCGGTGTCGGCATTGGCGGCAACTATGTGCTCAGCCTGTTTTTCCCGTTCCTGCGCTTTGATCCCTATCTGCAGCAGTTCAAATCCCTGCTTTACGGGATTGTGTCGAACTACGAACTGTCGGTCGTGCCGCTGTTTGTTCTGATGGGCTATCTCGCAAGTCAGGCCAACCTGTCACGCGATCTGTTTCAGGGTGTGAATGCCATCCTCGGTCGTTTCCGCGGTGGCGTTGCCATGGCTGCCATCGGGGCCTGTGCCGGTTTTGGCGCGGTGTGTGGATCATCCCTTGCCACTGCATCAACCATGGGCAAGGTCGCCCTGCCCGAGCTTGACCGCCTGAAATACTCGCCGCGTCTGGCAACCGGTACGCTGGCTGCGGGTGGTACGCTTGGCATTCTGATCCCGCCGTCCGTCGCCCTTGTGATTTACGCGGTCACGGTCGAAGCATCGATCATTCAGATGTTTCAGGCGGCCATCATTCCGGGCCTGATTGCGGTTCTGTTCTTTATGGCGGTGATTGCCATTCAGGTGCGCCTGAACCCGTCACTGGCCCCGAAACCGGAACCGATGCCGGCCGCTGAGCGCAAAGAAGCACTGCTTCGCCTGATCCCGGTAATGCTGATCTTTGGCTCGATCATTCTGGGGCTTGGTGCCGGTCTGTTCACCCCGACACCGGCGGCTGGCGTGGGCGTGTTCGCCATTCTGGTGTACGGCGTCTATATGCGCATTCGCGGTAAAGGCGGTTTGACTTGGAAAGGTCTGCGCCAGTCGCTTAAAGACACCGCCATCACATCCTCGATGATTTTCTTCATTCTGCTGGGTGCGGAAATCCTCAAGGGCTTCTTTAGCCGTGCCAACCTTCCGGCCTATATGGCCGAAGCCGCCGCCACCAGCGGCTTTGATCCGTGGCTTGTGATGGTCCTCATGCTGCTTGCCCTGATCCTTCTGGGCTGCTTCATGGAAAGCCTGTCGATGATTGTCGTGGTCATCCCGTTCTTCTGGCCGGCCCTTGTTGATATCAATGGCGGCGACTGGGCGACGGCGGCAACCGCGGCCTATGGCATGGGGACCGAGGATCTGAAGATCTGGTTCGGGATCCTCGCACTCATTGTCGTGGAATTGGGGCTGATTACGCCACCCGTGGGGCTTAACGTGTTTATCATCAACGCACTCGCCAAGGGGGTCCCGATGAGCCAGACCTTCCGCGGTGTGATGCCGTTCTTCGGGGCTGAGATCATTCGAATTCTGCTTCTGATCTTTGCGCCGATATTAACGTTGTTTGTGCCAACGCTGCTTGGCAATTAGCGACGCTAACAGAACTCGGAAAAGCCCGCCCATCATATTGGCGGGCTTTTCTTTTGGTCGGTTCGAAAACACGCTAAACTGACACCAACCAACACCAATCTGGCGATCCAGGATCAAGGCATCCATGCGCAACACCATCCCGATCTACAAGCTTTACGGCGAACGCGATGCGGCAACCGGCCCCCGCGCACGTGATGGCTATGATCTGGAAAATATCCCTGCATCCGATCCGCAACCGGTCACCGAACCGGAATTCTTTCACCTCGAAAGCATCCCGGAACGATCGCGCCTGCATGATCTGCACATCAAACCGCACCGCCACACCAACCTGTTTCAGCTGCTGTATATCACCCACGGCACGGCCGAGATCAGCTTTGATGACCAGCACCTGACCATGCAGGCAGGCCAGTTGATTACAGTGCCGCCGGGCACCGTGCATGGCTTTAAATTCAGTGATGATATTGATGGCTGGGTGATTTCACTGACCGATTATCACCTGCAGGAAATCCTTGCCCCCGCACCCAAACTCCTCGCCCGGCTCGATCAGGCGATCTGCGTTGATACACGGTCATCCTCTGGCGACACCAACAGCCCGACCGATTTCCTGATATCGCAACTGGTTACGGAATATTACAGCCACAATACCGGGCGGCTGTTTGCGCTTCGTCATATTCTGGGATTGCTGTTGCTTGGCATCGGGCGCACCGTGCCGCAGGATCATTCCGCCCGCCTGTCGCGCCAGGAACAAAAGGCCGAAAAATTCCGCAAGTTTCAGGCGCTGGTCGAAACGTTCTATAAGCAGCACAAATCGCTTGATTTCTATGCCCGCGAAATCGGTGTCACCACCACCCAGCTTAACCGCATCGCCAAGGACATTTATGGCATGACCGCAAGCGAGGTGGTGCAAAACCGCCTGATGCTGGAAGCCAAGCGAACCCTGATCTATACCGACATCGCCATTCAACAGATCGCCGATGAACTGGGCTTTCGCGATGCCGGATATTTTTCGCGCTTCTTTACCAAAAAGGACGGGGTATCCCCGGCCCGGTTTCGCACTGATAATCGATAGGCAGCAAGCGTCAGGAAGCCTGGCCCCGCAACGTATCAAGCGTCAGCCACATGCGCACCTGATCGACCACCCGACCAGACCGGGTTTTCCAGCCCTTGGCAATGAACTTTTCCTCGCCGAACCCGACCTTGCGATATAGATTAAGCGCGTTGTCATTGCCATCGACAACATTCAGCCACAGCTTTTCATAGTCGGGCGTTTGCGCAATTTTGGCAGCTAAGCTTGATAACGCCGCCTTGCCAAAGCCCTGCCCGCGTTCAAACACGCCAAACTCATCGACCTTGGGCAGGCTTGTTGCCATCTCGGTCATATAGACATAGGCAACCGCCTTATGATCGACGCGAAACACCCAAAGTGCTGTGTCCTCTGATCCGGCCAGTGCCGCGCTCAGGGCATCATCGGGCACACGCGCAATCGCGTCATAAAACTGCGCATCTTCCATCATGTCGCGAATGCGCAGAAGTTCTTCATCGGTTGGCGTGTGCCAGGTTCCGGTAATCATGGGCGTGGTCCTGATGGTCTGGTGGTGGCGTTACAAGGTGGCAGTGGTAAACAGCGAGCTCTGTGCGGTCAAGCACCACGAACCCGACCTCAACACATCATCGGATGCCGGACAAATTGCCAACAGGCCCCAAAGCCGCTAAAACCAGCCGATATCAACCCGCACCAAAGGCCGCACATGCCAAGCCCAAAACAGAATGCGCCGCACGCCCGCCCTGCCCCGAATGGCAAAACCGCCATGGTGATCGGTGCCGGCCCGGCCGGTCTGATGGCGGCCGAACGGCTGGCCGGTGAGGGCTACGCGGTAACGATCTATGAGGGCATGCCAAGTGCCGGGCGCAAGTTCCTGATGGCCGGGAAATCAGGCCTTAACATCACGCACGGCGAAGATCTTGAAACCTTCCTGACCCGCTATGGCGCATCGCGCGCACGGCTTGAACCGCATTTGCGCAAGTTTGGCCCGGATCAAATCCGCGAATGGTGCGCGGGGCTGGGGGTTGAAACCTTTGTCGGCTCGTCAGGCCGGGTGTTCCCGACCGCGATGAAGGCAAGCCCGCTTTTGCGCGCCTGGCTTAGGCGACTTGATGGTTTGGGCTGCACCATCCAGTACCGCCATTACTGGACCGGCTGGAACGACGCCGATCAGGCGGTTTTCAAAACACCGGATGGCGAAGTTACCGCCACCGCCGACATCACCATTCTGGCGCTTGGCGGCGGCAGTTGGAAACGACTGGGATCAGACGGCAAATGGATGGAAATCCTGCTTAACGCCGGGATCAAGTGCAACCCGTTCAAACCGGCCAATTGCGGCTTTGAAATCAGTTGGACAGATCATCTGATCGACAAATGCGCAGGCTCCCCGGTGAAGGCCGTGACCTTGACCTGTGACGACCAAACCGTGCGCGGCGAATTCGTCATCTCCAAAACCGGGATCGAAGGCAGTGCCGTCTACGCCATCTCGGCAACGCTGCGTGATCAATGGCTTGAAACAGGGGTTGGCACGCTCACGCTCGACCTCTGCCCCGACCGCACGCTGGGTGACGTCACCACGCGACTGTCAAAGCCGCGCGGCAAAAACTCGCTCGGCAACCATTTGCGCAAAACCCTCGGTCTTGATGCCACCAAAACAGCCCTGATTTTCGAAACCACCCCGCGCGAAACCCTGAACGACCCAACCGCCCTCGCCTCCGCCATCAAAAACCTGAAACTTCACATCAAAAAGCCCCGTCCACTGGACGAGGCCATCAGCACCGCTGGCGGTGTCGCTTGGGAAGAACTCGACGAGAACTTCCAACTCATCAACCGCCCGGGCACCTACTGCCTTGGTGAGATGGTGGATTGGGAGGCACCGACTGGTGGGTATTTGTTGAGTGGGAGCTTACTCAGTTTTAATCAATCCATTTCACAAGCGACCAGCACCGTCCGCCCGAGATAAGCAGCAGAAGAAACCTTATCAAAGATTGCATCCCAGATTAGACAGGTCTAATTTTGTCTATAATGGAAAGTGTCACGAACTAAGGATATAAAATGCCAGAAAGTGATTCAGCCCCGCCGAAAGTATTCATATCGTATAGCTGGAGCAGTTCTGGACACCAAACGATGGTAAAAGACTGGGCTGATAGGCTGCTCCAAGATGGTGTAGATGTTATAATTGACATCTATGACTTAAACCATGGAGACGACAAATACTCTTTCATGGAAAGCATGGTAACGGATAGCTCTGTTACACATGTTTTAGTCGTATGCGACAGCGTCTATGCAGAAAAAGCCAACGCCCGTTCAGCAGGGGTAGGCACTGAATCTCAGATTATTTCCTCCGAACTTTATAACAATGTAAAGCAATCAAAGTTCATTCCACTTCTATGTGAGTTCACAGAAGATGATGAACCTACGCTGCCGGTCTTCATGGCAGGCAGGATTGGGATAAACTTCTCGTCAGCCGAGAATGTTAACAAGCATTGGGAAGAGCTGATTCGTCAGCTGTACGGTAAACCGCAACATATCAAACCTGCCAAAGGCAAACCTCCTGCTTTTATAACATCAGAAGCTAAACACCCTCCAATCGAGCCGACAGGAAAATTCCGCCTACTTAAACAAGCGTTGATAGAACAAAAAACAGGCATTAGCGGATACCGGAAAGACTTTCTAAAATCCTGCATCGCATACGCTGATACATTGAGGGTTAGAGAACACCCGGACTTCGATATTTTTGCAGAGAAAGTTCATAGTGACTGCCTGCAACTCAAAGAAGTCCGGAACCTTCTATGTGAGTGGCTTTCAATTGAATGTGAAATGACATCAGAAGCTACCATTACAGTGTTGGTAACTAAATTCCTTGAAGATTCAATACATCTGAAGCAAAAGCCACCCGAATTAAACCCATACAACAATGTATGGTTTGAATCTCATTCAGTATTTTTGTATGAATTATTCCTTTACTTTGTCGCGATACTTATTGAGCATGACAAAAGTAAAGCTCTAAATGGATTATTCAAATATAATTATCTTACATCCGAATCCAACAATTACGGAGAACCTGTCTTCCAGTCCTTCGACTGCTTCTGGGGGGACGCTGAATTTTTGCAGAAAGTACTTTCACCTCCAGACAGGAAATTACGCTCTCCTGCAGCGGAGTACATCAAACTAAATGCTGATCAAACTGACATACCATTTTCAAATATAATGCAGGCTGAACTTCTGACTTTGTTAATGGCATTTTTAACGCCAGGTTCGTACTGGCTTCCTCAGACACTATTTTACAGTCAACTCGCACAGTCGTTTCCATTGTTCGTTAAGGCTACGCGTGCGGGTGATTTCGAAAAATCGCTGCGATCACTGGCATAAATGACGTCGCGAAGCTTAAAGAACAAGCAAAGCAAGGCGAAGAGCGAATGCAACTAAACAGATCGGTTGGTTTTCAATTCCACCTATCATTCTTAGAACGAATGAACATTTCAAAACTATCAACTCTCCCCTGAGCTGCTCAAACACTCTTCAAAGCAAACAGCGAGGTGAGCCATGACGGGTGCCAGTGATGGCAATTCCAGAGGTACGGATATTTCTGACAGCGCATCTGATCTGACGCGCATGACAGACGCCGGGCCAGACGCCCTTGCCGCCTATTACGACAAATGGGCTGAAAGCTATGATGCGGATTTGCCGAAGATGGGCTATGACGCGCCCAAGCGGGCGGCGGCCATCATGGCTGAGCACGGGGTGCCGTTCGACGCACCCGTTCTGGATGCCGGGTGTGGTACCGGGTTGACGGGTTTGGAGCTTTCCAAGGCCGGATATCGAGATATCACCGGCATTGATTTGTCGCTGGAATCCCTGCAGGCGGCCGAGGCCAAGGGCGTTTATCGCCACCTTAAGAAACGCGACATGAACCAGACACTGGCCTTTGGCGACAATGGGTTTGCCGCCGTTCAGTGCATCGGCACGCTGACCTATGTGCGCGAAATCAAACAATTGTTTTCGGAATTCTGCCGGGTTGTGAAGCGCGGCGGGATTGTGTGCTTTACCCAGCGCACCGACCTTTATGACGACGGCTTTATCAAGGCCATTCAGTCCACCACCAAGGCCAAAAAATGGGAGCTGATTTCCCATTCAGAGCCGATGCCCTACCTGCCCAACCACGAAGATTTCGCCGACAAGAAACACATTTTCTATGATGTGTACCGGGTGAAATAACCCGACGATCCGCGCACTATGCCCACCCGCCTAGTGGCAATGAACCGTGCCCGCCTTGCGATCCATGTGGCAGCACTGACCGGGTGGGGAGCTTTTGCGGCAGCCGCCACCATGCTCAATCGCCTGATCCACAATCACCGGCTGCGCGTTTGACGGTTCCGGCATAACCGCCAGGCCGAGTGCAAACGGCAAGGCTGCGGCAATCATCAGAACTGTTTTCATCGTTATCCTCCCTGTTTATCCCGTGATCATAGCATCCTCACGCGGCAGACATACTAGCTTTAAGGGCAGGTCAAAAAGATAGTTGACATGATCAACCATTTTTATATAGTTGATACTGTCAACCAATTGAGGATCGCGCCTGCACCCCACAAGCGCCCCACGCTTTGCCGACGCGATACCAAGGCGATATGCCGTGCCTGAAACCAAGGCCCCTTCGCGCACACCATTTGATAAAGAGACTGCCCCATGCCGATCCCTTATATCCAACGTCTCAAGATATCCCCCGAAGTGCATCCCGATGGGCTGCCGGGGCCACGGCGCATTTATGCTGCCCTGGCCCTTTTGATCACGATCATGATGGCGGTGCTTGATGGCACGATCATGAATGTCGCCCTGCCCGCCATCGCCCATGATCAGGGCGCAACACCGGCACACGCGATCTGGGTGATCACGGCGTATCAGTTGGCCATTGTGGTGGCCCTGTTGCCGTTTGCAGCCCTTGGCGAGGCGATTGGATTTCGCAAGGTTTATCTGAGTGGTGTTGCCCTGTTCGGGGTGGCATCCGCCCTGTGTGCCATGGCCCCGACGATCGAGCTTCTGACAGCAGCCCGCGTATTGCAGGGCCTTGGGGCGGCTGCGATCATGAGCATCAATGCCGCCATCATGCGCCATGTTTTCCCGCATGCGAAACTCGGCCAGGCGATTGGCTGGATCGCGATGACGGTGTCGGTTTCGGCCGCCGCCGGGCCCAGCATTGCATCCGCCATCATGGCGGTTGCCAGCTGGCACTGGCTGTTTTTAATCAATCTGCCGATGTCGGTTCTGGCGGTTGTGATTGGCTATTTCAGTCTGCCGTTCAATGCACCAAGCCGCGCACGGTTTGATTTCATCAGTGCGTTTTTGAATGTGCTGACCTTTGGCGGGCTTGTCGCGGCCCTTGGCAATATGGGCATTGAAAGCAACCCGATCCTGATTGGTGCACAATTTGCCGTATCGTTTGTTGCCGGTGTCTTTCTGGTGCATCGCCAATTGTCGCGCACGCGTCCGATGCTGCCGCTTGATCTGTTGAAAATTCCGGTCTTTGCTTGCTCCATCGGGTCATCGATCACCGGTTTTTGTGCGCAGATGATTGCGTTCGTCACCCTGCCGTTCTATTTCCACGATGTGTTGGGACAAAGTGCCACCATGACCGGTCTTTTGATGACGCCATGGCCGGTGGCGACTGCGATCATTGCACCGATTGCCGGGCGGTTGGCCGACAGGTTTTCGCCGATCCGTCTGACCGGGATTGGCATGGCGGTGTTTGCCATCGGGCTTTATGGCACGACGCTGGCGGCCGATGCCGGTGGCTTGGCGCCGATCATTGCCGCCCTTGCCCTGTGTGGCGCAGGATTTGGTCTGTTTCAGGCGCCCAATAACCGCCTGATGCTGACCAGTGCGCCGCGTGAACGTTCTGGCGGGGCAAGCGGGCTTTTATCCACCGCACGCCTGACCGGCCAGTCGGTTGGTGCGGCCCTTGCCGCCATTCTGATCGGCACCGGTGGGGACTTTGACCTTGCGACCATCATGGTGGTTGCCAGTGGCTCGGCCGTTATTTCCGCCATCATTTGCGAAGGACGCCGCCATGCCCTTCGTTCCGGCTTAATTGCCAGCCCGGCTGGCCTGTGAGGAAGAAACGATTGCCATGACCGAAGAAGATCAGGTCCACGTCCCGGGTGAAACCCTGCATCGGTTGGTGCATGCCTATAAACGCAGGCTGATGCATGCGATGCAGGCTGCAAGCATGCCGATGCCGATTTCGCACAAGCGGGTGATGAAATGGATTGTCAAAATTCCCGGCATCACCGCCCAGCAAATGGCCGAAAAATCCGGTCAGGACAAAGGCCGGATCACGCGGCTTTTGAAAGAACTTGAAAATGACGGGCTGATTGAACGCCGCCCGCACCCCGAAGATCGACGGAGCCAAACACTGCATTTGACGGCCGCCGGCAGCGCAAAAATGGAAGATTTTCGCGCTGTTGAAAAAGAAGTCAGGTCCCGAATGACCAGCGGCCTTACGCCACAGCAGATCCATGATTTTGTCGAGATCGCCAATCTGATGTCCGACAATCTGGAAACCCACAAATGCAAGAAACTGGACTTTGCGGGCGACAGCCCAAATGACCAAGGACTTGGGACCAAGGAGTGAAGAAATGAGTAAACCTTCCCCACGCGATCTGACCGTGATCAGAAAGGGATATGTCACCCCCAATATGCTTCGTGTCACCCTTGGGGGTGACGGCATGAAGGACTTTCCCGAAGATCAGGAAAGTGCCTATGTCAAACTGATGTTTCCGATTGAAGGCGACGACAAGGGCCGCGTTTTGCGCCGGACCTATACCGTGCGCCATGACCGCATGACCGATCAGGGCCGCGAGATCGATATCGATTTCGTCATGCATGGTGCTGGCAATGATCATGATGATCATGGTGCGGACAGTCATGACCATGGCGGCCCCGCGTCAAACTGGGCGGTGAATTGCCAGCCCGGCGATGTGATCACCATTGGCGGTCCCGGCCCGAAAAAGCTTGTTGATCCGACGGCGGACTGGTTCCTGATTGTGGGCGATATGACGGCCCTGCCCGCCGTATCGGTCAATCTGGAAACCCTGCCCGCTGACGCGCGCGGCTATGCCGTGATCGAAGTCCGGTCAGAGGCCGACATGCAGGATTTGAAAAAGCCCGACAACATCACAATCGAATGGGTGATCAATCCGCGTCCCGGCGAACAGAACACGGTGCTGAGCGATGTGGTCAAACGCATCCCCTGGCATACGGACGGTCGGCTTTCGGTTTGGGCTGCGTGCGAATTTACCTCGATGCGCGAACTGCGCAGCTACTTCCGCGAGGAACGCGGCCTTGGCAAGGATGATCTTTATATTTCAAGCTATTGGAAGCTTGGCATGAATGAGGACACTCACAAGGTCATCAAGTCCGAGGATGCCAAAACGGCGGCCTGATCGGAACACACCACAATCGAACAAACATTTCGGGCCCCTTTGCGGGGCCCGTTTGCGTTCGGCGATTGACTGAGCGGATCAGGCATATTGCGCATGCAGACGCGCCATACGTCTGCGCGCGAAAAAGCCGGCATGCTGGGTTGTCTGAACCATTTCGGGGTGCAGTTGCCCGTCCTCATCACAGACAAAGGCCCGGCTGGCACCAATCACACCCTTTTCCGAGCTATAGACCGCAATGACGATGATTTCGATGCGGCACTTGCCTTCGCCGACTGCTTTATCAGGATCAGTACCTGTGTCTTCGTCGCTGGCGCGGGCCTGATGTGTGATCCGCCGCATCAGGTTTTGCAACGCGCCCAGTTCGATGCATCTGCCGGATTCAAGCGGGCCTTGCACTGTCAGTTCCTCAAGACGCGCGGCGTGGGCCGATTTACTGCCCTGATCGGTCTGGAAATCCACTTCCGGATCGCTGTCTGTGACCTGTTCACACACCTGATGCGTTTCATCGCCAATGCAGACAAGCACCTTGTCGATATGGATGGCTTCCTGGCTCATATTGCTGATCAGAAAGCGCGCCTTGTCCGAATTGCCAAGCATCTGGTTGATGACGATTTTCGGACGTCTGACACGGCGATAGCTTTGAAACAGCAATTGCGCGTAAAAAATCCAGACCATCAATGTTGCTATGCTTACCCCAACCTGAAGCAAGGTCGCGTGTTGTTCAATCCATGAACCCATCGGGTCCCCCTGAAATCAAAATCGACTTTTTGGGCCGAATTCAACTTTGATCCGGCACCATCCACGCAACGTGCCGCCAGCGGTTTTGTTTCAGGGGGATGCAAAACACCCCGGCCAAAGACCGGGGTGCCAAAGATGCGTTTTGATGGCTGCCGGGTCAGGCAGCGACACTGCCATGCGGGTCGATGACGAATTTCTTCGCCGCCCCGCCGTCAAAGTCGGCATAGCCTTGCGGCGCCTGATCAAGGTTGATCATCTGCACATTGACCGCCTTGGCGATGTCGATCTTTTCAAACAGGATCGCCTGCATCAGGTTGCGGTGATATTTCATCACCGGGCACTGACCGGTATGGAAGGAATGCGATTTCGCCCAGCCCAGACCAAACCGCATGCTAAGTGCGCCAACCTTGGCGGCATCATCGACCGCACCGGGATCCTCGGTCACATAAAGTCCCGGAATACCGATGGACCCACCCGCACGGGTGACCTGCATGGCAGAGTTCAGAACGGTTGCCGGGGCTTCGTGATTGTGGTTGCAGCCACAGCCATGGGCCTCAAAGCCGACGCAATCGACAAAGCAATCCACTTCGCGATCATTCAGGATCGCTTCAAGCTGGTCTTCCATCGGCATGTCTTTTTTAAGATCGATGGTTTCACAGCCAAAGCTGCGTGCCTGTGCCAGACGATCATCAATCATGTCACCAACAATCACGCAAGCCGCCCCCAGAAGGTGGGCAGATGCGGCGGCGGCCAAGCCAACCGGACCGGCACCGGCGATATAAACCGTGCTGCCCGGACCGACACCGGCCGTAACACAACCATGGAAGCCGGTTGGGAAGATGTCAGACAAAAGCGTCAGATCACGGATCTTCTCCATCGCCTGATCGGCATCAGGGAACTTCAGAAGGTTGAAGTCGGCATAGGGCACCATGACATATTCGGCCTGCCCGCCGACCCAGCCGCCCATATCGACATAGCCATAAGCCGCCCCCGGACGCGCCGGGTTTACATTCAGGCAAATGCCCGTCAGGCCGGATTTGCAATTGCGGCAACGCCCGCAGGCAATGTTGAACGGCACGGAACACACATCACCGACCTTAAGAAACTCGACATCCCGGCCGGTTTCGACAATCACGCCGGTGATTTCATGGCCAAGAACCAGCCCCTCGGGCGCGGTTGTGCGGCCGCGCACCATGTGCTGGTCACTGCCACAGATATTGGTGGTGATAACTTTCAGGATGACGCCATGGTGGCATTTGCGATTGCCCAGCGCCAATTCCGGAAACGCGATGTTTTCAATTGCGACTTTTCCCGGACCCTTGAATACAACGCCACGATTTGATGGACTGCTCATATTCTGTTTCCTCTTCCCTGATATGGAGTGTCAGGATTGTTGTTGATGTCCGGGTCCATGCGATCTTGCGCCGCACCCCTGCCCGAACCGAACCCACCGCGCGTTTTTTGATATTCGCAGTGCAACCAAAACGGTAGGCCCGCGTTCGCGCGACTGTCAAACGAACTGGGCTGCGCCCCCTAAACTTCCTCTTGTGCTCAGAAGATTTGCGACGATTGGTTGAAATCGACCTTCGAATGTTTCCGAAGCCGATCCGTGATCGTCGGGAACATCCGGAAAATGGTGGGATGCCAAACCCCGCGTCGCGGCAGTGCACAACGTTGCGATGTATCAAAGTAATAGTCGCCCAATCTGGATAGATTAAAAACAACAACGCCCGTCGTGGTCATTTGGAGACCGTCCGATGCTTCATCGCCTGATCGCGCTTTATCGTGAAAATCCTCGCGAAGGACGGCTGTTTGCCGCCATTTCGCTTGGCTTCCTTGCGATCTATTTCATCCCGGCTGGCACGGGGCGGTTTGACAATGCGGTGCTTGAGGCCGTCTATCTGACCAACTGGTATGCCCGCGAACATGTGATTTTGTGTTTGCTTCCGGCCTTTGTGATTGCCGGGGCGATGGCGGTTTACATCAGTCAGGGATCGGTAATGCGCTATCTCGGGCCGGATGCATCGCGCCCGGTTGCACTTGGTGTGGCATCCGTCTCGGGCACGTTGCTTGCGGTTTGTTCCTGCACGGTATTGCCGCTGTTTGGCGGGATTTACAAACGCGGTGCCGGGCTAGGTCCGGCAATTGCGTTTCTGTATTCCGGGCCTGCGATCAATATCATGGCGATTGTTGTCACGGCCAAGGTACTGGGCGCTGAAATCGGCCTTGCGCGCGGGGTTGGCGCGATTGTCTTTGCCATTGTCATCGGCCTGATCATGCATCTGATTTATCGCCACGAGGAACATGATCGCGCCCAGAAATCCAAACGCGGCTTTGGCGGCGACGATGATGGCAAACCGCTTTCGATCACCATTGCGTTTTTTGGTCTGATGGTCGGCATTCTGGTGTTTGCCAACTGGGCATCCGTCCCCGGCAGCCCCGTCTGGATGGCGGTTTATGATGTTAAGTGGACTACCACCGCCCTTCTGGCGGCGGGCTTTGCCGGACTTCTGATCTGGCAATGGAACTGGCCGGTTAAGCAGGTCGCGGGGCTAGCAGCGATTGTCATCCTTGCTGCCGTGATTTTTCCGCAATATCCGCAACTGGGTTTTGCCATTGGCGTGATCGGCCTGATGATGATTGCGCTGACGCGCGATCAGGACCGTGAATGGGTCGATCAAAGCTGGGATTTCACCAAACAGATTTTGCCGCTTCTGGTGATGGGTGTGTTCATTGCGGGTCTGTTGCTGGGCCGCCCCGGGCATGAAGGCCTGATCCCCAACGAATGGGTGCAGGCAGCTGTTGGCGATAATTCCCTGACCTCGACCGCGCTGGCATCGGTTCTGGGCGCGTTCATGTATTTTTCGACCTTAACGGAAATCCCGATTGTCGAAGCCCTGATGGGTGCAGGCATGGGCAAGGGTCCGGCCTTGGCGTTGCTTTTGGCCGGGCCTGCTTTGTCGCTGCCCAACATGCTGGTTATTCGCACCGTGATCGGCACGCAGAAAACACTGGTTTACTGCGCGCTGGTCGTCGTCATGGCGACGCTTTCGGGCTTTGTTTACGGCAATATTCAATCATTCTGATCACAGGAGATCAAAGATGAAACTCAGCATTTATGGCAGTGGTTGCGCAAAGTGTCAGGCATTGGCCAAAAACGCCGAAGCGGCCGCACAGGCGCTTGATCTTGATTACGAGATCGAAAAGGTGACCGACACCAACAAGATCATTGATGCCGGCATCATGCGCACCCCGGCCCTGATGGCCGATGACGACATCCTGGTCGAAGGCAAGGTCGCGACCCCGGACGAAATCCGTCAGATGCTGTCGTAGCAAACACAAAACGCCCCGGCCAGAACTGGCGACGGGGCGTTTTAAATTCGATCAGTCAGATCAAGTCAGATCAGAGATCAGGGTGCCGGCGGCAGATCTTCTTCAAGGATGACAAGGTTCAGCGAGTAGCTGACTTCGCCTTCATCCTCGTCACGATGCACAACACCGACGAACTCGTCGCCAACACGCATTTCAATCGGATGGCCTTTTTTCTTGGGCGCATCAATGGCGATTTTCGGGTTATCAAACGTGCGACGCAGATAATCTTCGACGCGTGCGATCTCTGTCGGTGTCATAGGACTTGCCCCTTGTTCTTTCCAACGGCTTTTGTCTGTCAGACTACAGGATATCTCATACGCACTTTGGCGTCTGCCCTCTATCCTAAAGTCTTTTGTTAAATCTGGTGCACTGTCCTTTCACAAACCGGACAGTAAAATCAAGCCCATCGGGCCAAAAAAGTCGTGAAACCGGCCATTTTTTGCAGCATACGCGTCAAGGAGCCGGATGTTTGCGCATTCCGGTTGTCACGCGATTGTCTATTGCATTGCCCGCGGGCACCGTTTAAGCCAAATATATGACCGAAATCGAAGTTATGCCCAAGACCGACAGCGGCACCGACACAAGCACCGCATCTGCCAAAACCGAGACCGCCGACCTTCCCCCTGCGAAGGCCATTGCAGACGCTGCTGCGCAATCCCGGCCCATCCTTTACAGTTTCCGTCGCTGCCCCTATGCCATGCGGGCACGTATTGCCTTGCTGGCCGCCGAAATTGATGTCGAACTGCGTGAAGTTGTCCTGCGCGACAAACCGCAAAGCATGATCGATGTATCGCCCAAGGCAACCGTCCCGGTTCTGATCCTGCCCGATGGCACGGTGGTCGATGAAAGCCTTGAAATCATGGTCTGGGCGCTTGCGGAAAATGATCCGCTTGAATGGCTGACACCCGAAAGCGGCACGCTTGACGACATGCTGGCCCTGATTTCGCAAAATGATGGCCCGTTCAAGCATCACCTTGATCGTTACAAATATCCCAACCGCTATGAAGACGTAGACCCGCTCGAACATCGCCGGGATGCGGAAAAGATCCTTAACCGCCTTGATGGTCGGTTGGCGGTTGGCAAATACCTGTTCGGGTCGCGCCCGGCCTTGGCTGATTTCGCCATTGCCCCCTTCATCCGCCAGTTTGCCAATACCGACAAAGAGGCGTTTGACGCCATGCCGTTCGTTCATGTGCAGCGCTGGCTTGATGATTTCCTGGCCTCCGAGCTTTTTGAACGCGCCATGACCAAATATGACCAATGGCACGAAGGCGACACGCCGATCATTTTCAAGGCGGCGTAAGTCGCTTACTTGTCCTGTTAGCGTTGCACGTCAATCGGCAAGGTCAGAAGCCGCGAACTCAGGCATTTGCCATGCGGATCCAGTGCAAGGGACCGCGTGACCCCGCCCCCCAGTGCCTCATACATCACAAAATTAAGCGCCCCGATCTGCGGCAGCTCATAACGCACGACATCGCCCGCGATCAAAGAGCCGAAATGATCACGAACCCGTTCAGCGGTCACCTGTTCAAGTAAAACAGGCCAGTCTTCCGGGCGATAGGCAATCACCGAAACGTTTGAGATATTCCCCTTATCGCCGGTGCGCGAATGCGCAATGTCACGAAGCTGCATGTTCACGCCTCCATCATCTCGAACCGCGTTACCAGTCTGTCTTCGGGCAGGAGCCCGGAAACAATGGCAACGATTTCACGCGTTGATTTGGTTACCCCTCCGCCCCCGGCGGGGCCATTCAGATAAAGGCTTTCGACTTCCTCGCCAATTCGGGCCGCCGTTTGCAGATCGCGTGTCCTGACCACAAAGCGCACCCGAACTTCTGACGGCGCACATTCGGATGCCGCAACATCCTTGAAAATCGAATTGACGCCAATCAGTTCACCGCGCACTTCATCACAGGCAATTCCGATCTGGTCGATCCGTTGATGAAGGATATCAAGTGCGAGTTGCCCGCGCGCCGTCGCACCGGGCCCGGCATAGGATATTTGCCCCTCCCCGACACAGCTATCGATATAGCCGATCGATACCTTAAGACTGCCGGTTTTGGGTAAACCATCACCGTTCGATACGGCCACCCGATCCGGTCCCACTTCGGTGATTTGAACTGCGGAAAAATCGGCGATCACATCTGGTTGGATATAGCGTTTCGGGTCATGGACTTCGTATAGCAACTGTTCCTTGCACGTCGCGGCATTCACAAAGCCCCCGGTGCCCGGCAATTTTGTAATGACGGCGTTGCCATCTTCATCAACCTCGGCAATCGGGAAGCCAAGATTGGCCAGATCGGGCACATCCTTTAATCCCGGATCGGCAAAATAGCCGCCGGTAACCTGCCCGCCGCATTCCAGAAGATGTCCCACAAGCGTACCGCGCCCCAAACGCGTCCAGTCATCCATCTGCCACCCAAATTCAAATATCTGCGGCGCCAGAAACATCGCGGGATCGGCGGCACGCCCGGTCAGGACGACATCCGCACCGGCCTTAAGCGCATCAACAATGCCACCCGCCCCCAGATAGGCATTTGCCGAAATCACTTCTTTCTGAAAGTCGCCAAGCGTGCAGTTGGCCTCGTCGATCACAAATGCATCAGGCGAGAGAACATCAAGAACATTGTCGCCTTGCACGGCGGCAACCCGCAGGCCCGAAAGGCCCATCTCACGCGCGATCTTGATGGTGTGCTTGGCGGCGGCCACCGGATTTGCCGCCCCCATGTTTGAAATCACCCGAACACCCTTTTCGCGACAGATCGGTAAAACCGCGCGCATGCGACGTTCAAGCAACGGGTCAAACCCGGCATTCGGATCATGCATTTTGGCCTGTTGGGCAAGCGCGATGGTGCGTTCAGCCAGGCATTCGAAAACCAGATAATCAAGATTACCCTTCGCAGCCAGATCAACAGCCGGTTCAATCCGATCGCCGGAAAAGCCGGCACCTGTGCCAATACGGATGGTTTTCATTGGCCACCCTCCATGGCCGCACGGCGCATGTTACGCCCGACAAAAAAAGCACCGCCAAGCAACATTGCCGCGATCATTGGCGTCAGGAATGCAGGCCAAAGCGCGACCCCGATGACAATCACAAGCATAGCGCGGTCAAGCCAC
Organism: Thalassospira sp. CA1; assembly: GCF_059052855.1. Taxonomy (NCBI): domain Bacteria; kingdom Pseudomonadati; phylum Pseudomonadota; class Alphaproteobacteria; order Rhodospirillales; family Thalassospiraceae; genus Thalassospira; species Thalassospira sp. CA1. Next base: position 39,853 of record NZ_JBZCIA010000009.1, on the reverse strand, counting down.
AGCCTTCCGGTGAATGTCTGCCCGCCAAGCAATGCCGGAATGGCAACCACAAGAACAAGACCCGACAGGACGGCATTGATAATGGCCAAACTGCCGCCCCCGGCTGTCATGCCCGGATAAAGCAACAACATGAACGGCACAATATAGGTCATCGCCCCAAGGCGCACCGCCTCGAACGCGGCAGGCAGCCAGTTGGTCTGCGCAATCCCGGCCGCGACAAACACCGCCACGCAAACCGGCGGCGTGATCACCGATATGGTGGCAAAGTAAAATACAAAGAGATGGGCAGTAAGCGGCTCAACGCCCACGGCGGTCATCGCGGGGGCAAGAACGGCCGCCACCAGCACATAGGCCGCGGTTGTCGGCAGCCCCATACCCATAATCAGGCACACAAGCCCGACAATAATCGCCACAAGAACGGTTGAATCCCCGGCAATGGCAACAATCATGGAACTTAGCGTCACGCCGATGCCAGTCATGTTGATCATGGAAACAAGGATTTGCGCTCCGGCAAGCAACACCCCGATAATCACCATGCCCTTGCCGGCATCGGTCACACCGGCCAGAACGCGCTTGAACATTTCGCCAACCGACAGGCGCCCGGCGGACGTCGCCACAAACGCAATCAGAAGTGCGATCATCCCATAAAAGGCAGAGGTCGCAACCGAGCGCCCCATAAAGATACCAACCGCAAGCCCCCCAAGGGCTGCGATGATCGGCAGCACCTTGCGCAAGGCAAGAATTTCTGACCAGGCCGGAAGCTCATCCTCGGGCACCAGTTTAAGGTTTCTTCTGGTTGCGACGATGTGGACCGTCACAAATACCGACAGATAAAACAGAACCGCTGGAATGATTGCCGCAACCATGACATCGACATAGGCAATACCAAGGATTTCGGCCATCACAAAGGCGGCCGCCCCCATAATCGGCGGGGCAATTTGCCCACCGGTGGAGGCAACGGCCTCAACGGCCGCGGCCAGTGGCCCGGGATAGCCAAGACGCCGCATCATCGGGATGGTGAAATTGCCGGTGGTGGCAACATTGGCAACCGCCGATCCGGAAATCATTCCGAACAGACCGCTGGAAATAATTGCGATCTTGGCGGCACCGCCCTTTTGGCGACCACCAAGACGCATCGCCAGATCCATAAAGCTTTGCCCGCCACCGGTATGAAGCAACAAGGCCCCAAACAGCACGAAGGCCGCGATCACGGTCGCCGCAACGCCGGTCAGCATGCCCCAAATTCCAAGATCGCCAAGGAAAATGGTTTCGGTGACAAACTCGATATCAAAGCCGCGATGGCCAAGACTTCCCGGAAGATATTCACCAAGCAGTGCATAAAGCAGCCCGACAATCACAAGAACCGGGAAAATCGACCCCACGGCACGGCGGCCAATTTCAAGAACCGTCACAACCAGACCAACGGTCAAGGCCATGTCCAGTTGCGTTGCCCATGGCAAAGTGGTCATGATTTCATCGTAATTCACGACGATATAGCTACATGCGCTGATCGTCACCGCGGCCAGCAACAGATCAACGATCAAACCGATTGTTCGCCAACCCGTTCCCTTGCCCAACGGATAAAGACTTAGTCCAAGGCACGTCACAAGTGCGAGGAAAACCGCCCTTTGAATAAGGCTCTCAAATGGGCCGGTTGCAGCGGTATAGAAGACGAATATACCCACAAGCAACGCAAACCCGTCGCGGATGCGCACAGACATGACGGTTTTCCTCTAAGAGTTCCGGTTTCTTGTTATTTGGACGGATCGAGTTTGGCCGGGATATCGTAGCCGTTCTCGCGGAACCATTTCGCAGCCCCGGGATGCAGCGGGATTGTCGCATACTGCAAGGTCAGTTCGGCCAGATTGACGCCTTTGACACTTGCCATTGCCGTGCCCTGCACTTCCGTATCCGACATGATTGCGTCGACAATCTTGTAGGCAGCATCTTCGGACAGGCTTGCACCTGCACCAACACCGACACCAAAGCTCCAGGTGGAATAGGCATCAACACCGTCTGCGGCACCTTCGGGGATATCAACGACCGAGATATCAGGCATCTTTTCAATCAGGGCCTGTTTCTGATCGTCGGTCAGGCTCAGCACCTTGATCGGTGTAAATGTTGCGATATCAAGCGTGGAGCTATCAAGTTTAAGACCGGCACCGGATTTCACATAACCGGTAACACGGTTGTCCTTGATCATGTCGACAACATCGGTGGTCGACCCGCGTACATATTCCGCCGAAAGGCCAAGGGCCTCGAACACGGCCTCTGTCGTGCTTTCGGTTGCCGATCCCTTGATACCGGGATTAAAGCGCTTGTCTGCAAGATCGGAAAGCGTCGCGATACCTGAATCTTCGCGCACAATCACGTTCTGCGGTGCACCGGTATAAACCCACAACAGACCAAGGCCGTCCATCGCGCGACCGTCAAAGGCCTTGGTCCCGGCATGGGCGTGTTGGGCAACGTTGGTCGTGACCAGACCAAGGTCGATCTGATCGCGTTCAATACGACGCAGGTTGTCCATCGTCGCACCGGTTTCAACAACGGATGCCTCGATACCATTGTCGGCATCGTTGATCAGCTTGGCCACAGAAACAAAATAGCCGTAATGCGAAGATGATGCAGACGTCGAGCCGATCAGCAGCTTTTCCTGTGCGAAAGCCGGCACCGACAAACCAAAGGCGAGCACGCCCGCCAGGGCGAGTTTTGAAAGTTTCATAATGTATTCCTCCCTATGCCGTCATCGGCATGTTTAACGTTCCGTCGGCAAGTCTTGTGCTTGGTTGTTTTTGGACGGACCGAAAGTGTCGACCAGTTTCTTTGTTGCAGGAAGATCAAATAATGAGATAATTGATGCATGAAACGCATCAATCTTGATACCGAAGAAATAAGATCCTTCTGTCTTCTTGCCGAAACGGGCAGTTTTCGCAAGACGGCTCAACGACTTGGCATCTCGGGATCAACGCTCAGTCGGCAAATCAGCCGGATCGAAGACCGCACGCAGGCGCGGCTTTTTGACCGCGACACACGAAATGTTGCACTGACCGAACAGGGCAAGATGTTTCTCAGACTGGCGGAAAGGATCCTTAATACCACTGATTCCGCCCTCGACGAATTTGACACCTACCTCAATACCAAACGCGGGAAACTGACCATCGCTGGCCTGCCATCGGTAACGGCCGGACTGCTGCCACCGCTGATTGCCGAATTCATGCAAGCCCACCCGAATGTTGATGTTCAGCTAAATGACATGCTGTCCGAGGGGGTTTTGCGCGAAGTCGAAATGGGGCGTGCCGATATCGGCTTCACCGCCGATGTGGTCGAGGACACCGATAACCTGTCCTTCCAACGATTGCTGAGCGACCGTTTCATCGCCGTCGGGGCACCGGGCGGTTTTCTTGACGAAAACCGGACCTATCAATGGGAAGAAATCCTGTCGCAGCCAATGGTGGCAATGTCGCGTGAAACAAGTGTGCGCTCGATCATTGATGCCGCCTGCACCCAGCACGGCTTTGCCTTTCACCCCCGATTTGAGGTGGCCCATCTGGCAACCGCGGGCGCGCTTGTGTCGCAGGGGCTCTGTATCACGGCCTTGCCGTCCTTGACGCTTCCGGTTCTGGGTCGTGCCCCGCTTGTTTTCCGGCAACTGGAAAGCCCGGTTTTGTTGCGCCATATCGGTCTGATCTGGCGATCGGGGCGTACCTTGCCCCCGGCGGCACAGGCATTCTTGCATCTGGTGCGAAGCCGCAACCTCAAATCACTGGTCGCACATCTGGCCACTGAAAACGCAACTGAAGACACAGTGGCATAGCGGCCTTCGGGTACATTTGCCATTTAGCTGAAAGCACAGAAGCGATTTCGCACCCATTGCGGACAAATCCACAGCTTAATTCCCCCCATGCGCGATAACATCTCCAAGCTTGGAAGGATTATACTTCTGTTACCATTCACAGGCTGGTCATCGTGACCGGCTTGTGCTAGCAAGCGAAGCATCACACCATAACGCTTCAGGACCGGAATTTATGGCCGATTATGATGTCAAGCCGCTGATAACGGCGGACGAGATTGCCACCAAGATCGATGCGCTTGCCGCCGAGATCAATGAAAGCTTCAAGGATACCGAAAAGCTGATTGTTGTCGGCCTGCTGCGCGGCTCCTTTGTTTTCATCGCCGATCTGGTACGCAAACTGACCGTACCGGTCGAAGTCGACTTCATGGTCGCATCCAGCTATGGCGATTCCACGGAAAGTTCGCGCAATGTGCGCATCGTCAAGGACCTTGATGGTCAGATCCGTGGCAAGGATGTCGTGCTGGTCGAAGACATCATTGATACCGGCTACACCCTGTCGGAAGTGGTTCGGCTTCTGAAAACCCGCGATCCGAACCGTCTGGAAATCTGCACGCTTTTGAACAAACCGTCGCGCCGCGAAGTTGAAATCCCGATTGATTTCTGCGGCTTTGATATCCCTGACGAATTCGTGGTCGGTTATGGCATCGATTATGCCCAGAACAACCGCAACCTGCCCTTTATCGGCACGGTCCATTTCCACGGCGAATAAGCCGGGCGAAAACAGCATTAAAAAGGCGGGCAGCTTGATCAGCTATCCCGCCTTTTTTGTATTCGGATCATGGTGCGCTTCTTGGGTTTCCATCTGTCCCTTCGGGGGATCAAAAATACCAAGAGCAGCAAGGTCGGTAACCATTTTATCAAACCCCGATTGCATGCGCGGTTTGTTGCCCTGGCCAGTGGCATAGCCGGTCATGGCCGAATGCACCAAAAGATCAAACAGCATGTCATCTTCGGTTTTTTGCCTGCGCGCAGCATCGTCATGCACGGCTGCGGGATCAACCGCATCGCCGGGATCACGCTGCAACATGATGGCAAGGGCAACCAGCCCCAGCGTCACCAGCGTACCGCCAATCGCCATGGCAGCAGCAATCGCGCCAAAGGATGCGGCAATCGCCATATAGATGGCCGCCAGCAAGAAGCCTGCCCCGATCAACATCACAATTGCGATCGCGGCAAAAGCCGCGCCCTTTCGGACCGCGGCCCTTGCCTGATCGACAAGTATGTCGGTCAGCTGATCAATCATTTCTGCAGCAGACGTCCGATAAGCAGGCCGACACCAAAGGTCACGGCTACAGATGCCAGCGGGTTCTCGCGAACCTGATCCACAGCCACACCGCGTGCATGATCAAACTGATCACGCGCCTGACCGGTCACTTCACGAATGCGCTCCGCAGCTGCCTGCGTTCTGGTCTCTGCCGCCTGACCACCCATCGTCTTCAGGGTTTTGGTGATTTCGGCCAGATCGCTGCGCAGGGCATCGACATCCGCCTGCAGTTTTGCATTATCAGCAGTCGTCTCGGTCTTGGTCGCCATGGTTTTCTCCTATTGTCTTGAAAACAGCAACACACAGGAAACGTGCGGACATGGCATAAGGTTCCCCAACCAATTGTGATGATTTCGGGGCATAACGGTTTGACCATAAATAAAAACCCGGCAACCGACGCCAAAAAGAAACGGTCCGCGTGGGTTGCGGACCGTTTCATGACCTGTCGGACTTCTGGGCGGAAATGGAGAGCGGGACTTCTCCGTCGGGGGTGGGTATCCCCGTTACGCAGATCAGTAAGGCAGACCGACGTAATTTTCCGACAGGGTTTTGAGACCTGCTTTTGACGACAGGATATATTCAAGCTCTGCATTGCGAATACGACCATCAAATTCATTCTGGTCATCAAAGGTATGCAGCATGGATGTCATCCACCACGAGAACCGCTCTGCCTTCCAGACACGGGCCAATGCCGTATCGGAATAGCTTGCCAGCAGATCTTCGCGGTTGGATTTGTATTTTGCGATCAATGCTTCGGACAGGTAGTGAACGTCACTCGCCGCAAGGTTAAGGCCCTTGGCACCGGTCGGCGGCACGATATGGGCGGCATCACCGGCAAGGAACAGACGGCCATGCTGCATCGGTTCGGCAACAAAACTGCGCAGCGGCGCGATGCTTTTTTCGAACACTTCGCCTTCATTGACCAGTTCGGCGTCCTCTTCACCAAGACGGGTGCGAAGCTCGTTCCAGAACCGATCATCTGACCAGTCTTCGATCTTGTCCGTCATCGGTACCTGGACATAGTGGCGCACAACCTTGTCCGAACGCATCGAACACAGCGCAAAGCCACGGTCATGCTTGGCATAAATCAGTTCTTCGGCAACCGGCTTTGCATGGGCCAGAACGCCCAGCCAACCGAACGGATAGACCTTTTCGAACTCCTTGACGCCCGGCAGGGTCTTGCGACCGACGCCGTGGAAACCGTCACACGCCGCAATATAGTCGCACGTCAGTTCAAGCGCGTTGCCATCCTTGACATATCGAACACTTGGCGTGTCGCCATTGATATCATGCAGACTGACATCTTCGGCTTCAAAAATGATTTCGCCGCCGTGATCAAGGCGCGCCTGGATCAGGTCCTTGGTGACCTCTGTCTGGCCATACACCATGACGGTCGAACCACCGGTGAGTTCTTCGATATTCACATGCGTGCGCTTGCCATTGACGCTGATATAGATGCCGCCATGGATGATGCCTTCCTTGTTCATACGGGCATCAACGCCAACACGTTTCATCAGATCGACCGTTCCCATTTCAAGAACGCCTGCACGAATGCGACCTTCGACATACTCGCGGCTTTTGCGTTCCAGAATGATGGACTCGATCCCCTGCACGTGCAGCAGATGTGACAGCAGCAGACCAGCCGGGCCCGAACCAACGATAACGACAGGGACATGCATGACGATTTCCTCACAAGATCACGGTTTTTGGTTCTGTTTTTGAATTGGAACAAGAACCGTTCCATTGCGGAAAGAATACGCTTGTTACTGTAAGGACAGAATGGACAAACCGGGATAATGATTGGACAAATCGAACATGTATTTGATTTTGGTTATACCTTGTGCGTGATCTGGTTCTAACCATCAAACGGACGCCCTGTCGCCAAAGGCCGATCCTTGTCTGGGAACAAGCGTAATAGTGCCGGAAAATTCATCGCATTTGTCATCGTGATGAAAAATTCATCCTGTGAACTGTCGATCCTTTGTCAGCACTATGCTAAGTTGTTTCTTTCGGCCCTGCACAATGGCCAAAAACCCCTTAAAACCGCGACAGAACGGGAAGATGCCTCAAAGCCGCGCCATCGCCATTTTCACAGATCTTGACGGCACATTGCTTGATCATGACACCTATAGCTGGACGGATGCCCGCCCCGCACTGGATCGGCTGAAGCAGCTTTCCATCCCCCTGATCGCGGTATCTTCAAAAACACTTGCCGAACTGGAACATATCAATCAGACATCCGGTCTGTTTGACGGACTTATCGGCGAAAACGGCGGCGTTATCGCGCTGAATGGCAATGTCGAACAATATGGCCCGGCCAGCGAAACTGTTGATCGCACCCGCGAAGAAATCAAGTCGGCCGTCACGGTCCCGGTCGAAAGCTTTCGCACCGTAAGCCCGGAAATCATCGCAACAGAAACCGGCTTGCCACTTGAAGACGCCATTCGCGCCGGGCAGCGTCATTGCTCAGACCCGCTGATCTGGCAGCCTGCAGCCAAGGACATCGCAGTAGCCCGCAAGATCGCCGAAAAGCATGATTTGACGCTGGTGAAAGGTGGACGGTTCCACACTTTGTGCGGCCCATCAAGCAAGGGACAAGCCATGCGACGCATGGTCGAACGCCTGAGCGTCACCTGGCTTGAGGATGCGCCTAAAAACAAACGCCAGCAACGCTTTACGACGATAGCACTTGGAGATTCCCCGAACGATATCCCCATGCTGGCCGAGGCAGACTATGCCGTTCAAATCCCATCAAAGCATGGCAAACGCAGTATGCCGTTGCTCGACCATCCCAACCTGCGCATTGCCCCCAAACCGGGACCGGCGGGATGGAACGAAGCGGTTAACGACATTCTGGATCAGATAATAGGTCCTGACCCTAATACCAATAAAAACAGCGAGGTACTTCATGGCTGATTTCCATCAGGGTGGCCCGATCACAACCCTTCATCGCATTCTTGACCGAAACCCGGAAGAACTCGCCTATGAAATGAACGCCTTTGCCCGCCAACGGCGTCAGACCCTTATTCTGCCCTGCCTGTATTCCGAATTGGAAACACCGGCGATGACAACAATTGTCGAGGGGCTGAAACAGGCAACCTATATCGACCAGATCGTTGTCGGGCTCGATCGCGCCGATGCGCAGCAATACCTTCATGCGCGCGAGTTCTTCAAGGATCTGCCGCAGCATGTCCGTATTCTTTGGAATGACGGGCCGCGCTTACGCAGCGTTCATGACCGCCTGAATGAAAACAATCTGGCCCGTTATGAACCGGGCAAGGGTCGTAACGTTTGGTACTGCCTTGGCTATACGCTGGCATCCGGGCGAAGCTCTGTTATCGGCATTCATGATTGTGATATCGCGACCTATACGCCCGATCTTCCGGCAAAGCTGATGTATCCAATTGCCAACCCGGCATTCAACTTTGCCTTTGCCAAGGGCTATTACGCGCGTGTTGCCAATGGCACGCTTAAGGGCCGCGTTTGCCGCCTGTTTGTCACACCGTTGATCCGTGCGCTTAAGCAGGTTGTCGGCAAAACCGATTTCCTCAACTATCTTGATTGCTTCCGCTATGCGCTGTCGGGCGAAATGGCGATCAGAACCGATGTGGCCTATGGCCTGCGAGTCGCATCCGACTGGGGCCTTGAAGTTTCGATGCTCTCGGAGATGTATCGTAATCACACGGTTCATCGTCTGGCCCAGGTCGATATCGCCGATATCTATGACCACAAGCACCGCGAGTTTGATCCGGCGCAAAAAGATGACGGCCTGTCACGCATGGCAAGTGACATCGCCAAATCCCTGTTCCGTAAACTGGCAACCCAGGGCACGGTCTTCACCCCGGAAACCTTCCGCACGCTCAAGGCAACCTATTACCGGGCTGCCCTTGACCTGATTGAACAATACCGCGCCGATGCGCTGTTTAACGGGCTCAAGATCAACCGTGACGAAGAAGAAAACTGTGTCGAAGTCCTGTCCGAAGTCATCATCAGTGCCGGTCAGCACTATCTTGAAAACCCGCTGGAAAGCCCGTTTATCCCAAGCTGGCAGCGTGTTGAAAGTGCCATGGGCGACATCTTCGAACAGCTTTCAGCTGCGGTTGAAGATGACCTCAACGACATGGATATTGGCAAGGCATAGCGCGGAAGTGATCGCGCCTAATCATCGACCGGAAAAATCGCAAGGAAGATCTGAATAACATCTTCCTTGCCCGGTTTTTGCAGCAGAACCGGCAAAAGCAACCGTATGCCGCTTTGCCATTCCCTTTGAAAAATTCGCAAATGATGGATCTGTGGTCGGCCCGTGGTTCTGACCTCGGTCATCGCTGCATGCAGTCCGCCTGAAAAGCGGCAATCGACTTCGCGGGCAAACGCACCGCGCCAGTTTTCACCGGTCAGTGCGATAATATTCTCGCCTTCAATCAGTATCTGAAAATCGTCCTTTTCCGGGAGATATTCATAGATAGAAATATCGTCGATCCAAGGGATTAGGTTATCAGGCTGGAAATCTGATCGTGTGGGAATATTGTGCTCTGACGCATGTGCGTTCCAGAAATCCAGAAGAGCCTGCGCCGCAGGCGACGCATCATCATCAAGATATGTTAACGGGATTTCCTTTTCACCACCAAGCTTTGCCATACCATTCCCAGTCACACTGACATCAGATGCATCCATCCAGACATGCATTGGATCCGTGTCCCTTTCTTTATCCACGTGGGGCGCGGCACCATGCAAAACAAGCGGGCGTTAGTCCGTCTCGCTTTGCCCGCGATAGAGAAAATGGGTAACAAAGACCTGCTGGATCACCTTGCCAGCCCGGTCGGTGGTCTGGACCGGCAACATCACGCGCAGCCATTCCTCCCAAACCATACGTTCATGGCCGACACGATGAAAGGCAGGCTTTCCGGTATCAATCACTTCCAGAAGCGTTGGATACACCGTGGTGCCGAAATCGAGATCAATCTGGCGCGGCGAGCACCCCTGATAACATTCGCCACTGGCGGCAATGATATTGGGTGCATCAATACGGATTATGAAATCACGTTTTTCGGGAAGGAATTCATAGATGCAGATGTCATCGATCCATTGCGACAGAACACCTGCATTCAGACGCTTGCGGTCGGGGATCTGCCCGTTACGTGCCGCATCCCACCAGATTTCCACATATGCCCGAACGCGGTAATCCGTATCATCGGGCAAATGAAGAACCCGAACTTCCTGCGCATAAGCCATTGCGCGTCCTGCCCCTTGATCTCCCTTAATCCGGGCCACGAATACAGGAAAGACATACTGCTCTGCAATAGCGATTCATCACGCCACGCTCAACCGATAATCAAATGATTATAAGCAGCACTACAAGGTACGGAAAATCCGCAGAGTTTTGCTACTTTGCGTCGGAAAAATCCCCAAGAAAACGTCCGCTATTTTGAACGCAAGCCCCTAAACCGGCATCGCATCCCGATAGCGTTGCAGAAGGCGGCTTTCGGTGCGGTTGCGGCCGTCCATGTTGGAGATCCAGACGATCTGGTAAGGTGCCAGTTTCATCACGCCGTTATAGTCTTCTACGACCTGTTGCGTGATCAGGTCCTGCCAGCCTTCGGTCATGATCAGGTTGATCTTGGATAGATCAAGGTCTTGGGGCTTTTCAGTCAGGTTAAAGACGCAGAAAATGCTTTGTTCATTAAGATGCGATTGCCGCCAGACACCCAGAAGTTCCGAGCCAAGATTAAGCGTATATTGCGTGGCATTCGGGTGGAAGGCCGGTTGTCCCTGACGGATCGACATCAGCGCGCGCAACTGATCAAACGCCGAGCGTGCCACACCCTCGCGTGACAGCGTTTCCTCGGCATCATCAAGCTTCCAGATTTTGCGGTTCAGACGCCTTGGAATACCGGTTTCCTCATAAGCCTTCTGATCGTTTTCAGTTGCCAGAATGGTCTGGATATAGATCGCCGGAATGCCTTCGAGCGACATGGCAATCGCCTGACTCATCACAAAGCGTTCAAGCCCCATGGCGGCCTCACCGGCGAAGTTTTGTGCCAGCATGCTAAACAGCGTGACATTGAGCTCATAGGGTTTCTGCCCACCGCCCTTGAGTGCGCGGTAACTGACCTGCCCGCCCATCTTGACCGCATGATCGCGCAGGCCTTCGATATCTTCATCCGGGATCAGGTTCTCGGCCGGGCGCAGGCCGATGCCATCGTGGCTGGCGGTAAAGTTAAAGAAGGTACAGCCCGCAGGCGCCGGTGGCATTGCCATGATGCATTTGCGGATAAAATCGCTCCGCCCACTCAGCAACGCATGAATGATCACCGGCGGCAGCGAGAAGTTATAAATCAGGTGCGCTTCGTCCTGATTGCCAAAGTAAGACAGGTTTTCAAGCAGCGGCAGGTTGGTTTCGGTAATGAACAACACATCAGGATGAACCGCATTACACGCCAGACGCATCGCCTTGATCAGTTTGTGGGTCTGATCAAGGTTTATCGAGGTCGTGCCGACTTCCTTCCAGATAAAGCCGATGGCATCCAACCGAACCACGCGCACGCCGTGTTTGAGGTAGTTCAGAACGACCCGGAGCATCTCAAAGAATACGTCCGGATTGCCGTAATCCAGATCGACCTGGTCATAGCTAAAGGTGCACCAGACCTGCTTCTCGCCCTGCTTGGTCACCACGTGATTGAGCAACGCATGACTGCGCGGGCGGACGACATCGGAAAGGTCATCTTCAAGATTTGCCGTCTTGATGTAATCAATACCGGGCTTTTCGCCTGCCAGAAACTGCTGATACCACGGGTGGGATGCCGAAATATGGTTGGCGACTAGATCGGCCATCACGGTTGCGTGCTGTGATAGTTCCTCGACATCGCTCCAGTCGCCGAGTTCCGGGCGCAGCATGTCAAAGTCGCTAACCGAAAAGCCGTCATCGGATGTGAACGGATGGAACGGCAGGATATGAATCCCCGTCAGCCAGTCTTTCAGCCATTTGCGATGAAACTCGCCAAGGCTTTGCAGCCCCTTTTTACCGTCCTGCTGGATGCTGTCGCCATAGGTGATCAGAAATGCATCGCGCTGATCCCATTTGCGCAAATATTCCTCGCAGGGTTCCGGCCCGTCGCCCTCAATCGGCAAGCCAAGAACTTCAAAAACCCGACGCACCAAATCCGCTTGATCGTGCCCGGGATACACATCCGCAAGGAGGTTGCGCATCGCGCTTGCAAACGCGATACGTCCCGATGTTCCAACGACACGATCCATAATGGTTCCTTCCGGGTAGGCAATTCAAATGATCAGGGTCAGGACTTACGAATTTGGTTTCAATGGTTCACCGGATTTGTGCGGATACGCGAAGCAAAGCCGCAGGAAGATGTAAATCTTTCAAGGCTTTGCGACAAAGTAGACCGTGCAAATCCGGTGAATCCGAAGGACAGACGTTATATTTGCACCCTCCTGCGTCAAACCCCTTGGCCGGGATACCACCCCGCCCTGCGGGCTTTTCCTTTGATTTCACAAATATAACGTCTGCCATTCAAATCAAACTCGTAAGTCCTGACCCTGCCAATGAAATAATGAAATTGCCTGCGATGCAAGCAGGCATTTTGCGATGCCACAATACAGTGCATCTGATCAAAACGATGACGCCCGACAATATGCCGGGCGCCGATCATTAATGACATAAGCAGTCGGTTAAGGCGCAATCGTTACCTCAACAAACGCATGGGTACGGTTGGTGTCGATATGCTGGATCGCATCACGCAGGATATCGGGCAGGTCTTCCGCCCGTTTGGCCTTGGCGACCCAGGCGCGGCTGGCCTCGGCGACCTTGGTGAAATCAGGGCTGGGCTTAAGGGCTGTTAGCGGCATTTCATTGGTTTTGGCCGCATAACCATCGGGATACATCCCCGTCACGGACTGTCGCACCGCCCCCCATTCATTGTTATTAAGCACCAAAATCAGGATCGGAAGCTCCAACGCCTCGGCAATCTGATGACAGGCCGTCGGGTTGGCAAACATATAGGATCCATCCCCCATGGTCGCGACAACCAGTTTGTTCTTGTCGGCCAACTGATAGCCCATCGCCGCCGGGAAGGACCAACCAAGCCCGCCGGAATGCGGTTCCTGATACCAGCTGCTGTGTTCCGAAAGCGAAAGCGGCTCAAGCGGGCACCCCAGTTCGGAAAACACCGTCGCCGGTCGCCCGGAAATCGCATCGGACAGACAGCGTGATACATAGGCCTTGGTCATCGGATCCACCGCCCCGGCATCGGCCGCCGCCAACGCTTTTTTACGGGTTTCGGCGTTGATGGCAGCAACCTTGGCCCGACGATCATGGCAAACAGGTTTGTGGTCGTCATGACGTTGATCCATGGCATCCGCCAGCATCAAGATCACGTCGCCGGTTTCACCGACAAGCGAGACATCGGCGGGAAAGTTCCGCCCCGGGAAGCGCGAATAAAGCGGGTTCTGACCGATCTGAATGACTTTGCAGTCATCACGCAACTCATGGATATCGGGCGACCAGGGTGCGAGGCAATCGATCACCACCACCGCATCAGCATCTTTAAGCCACGGTGCCGGATCCATCCCGGCAAACATCGGATGTTCGGTGCCAATCGCAAGCTGGATCGCCCAGTACTGCACCACCGGAATGCCCCACTGATCCACCAGATCACCAAAACGCCCAAACGCCTCGGCTGTGCCCATGCCGCGCTGGGCAATGATCACCGGGTTCTTGGCATTGGCCAGAATGTCGGCTGCCTGTTCCACCACGGCCTGTGGCGGGGCGACCGGCACCGGCTGCATGCGAAGCGGCCCGTCGATCTGATCGCTTGGGCACGGTTCGCACAAAACTTCGCGCGGCAGGCTGACATAGGTCGGCCCCTTGGGCACCGATGACGCAATGGCGTAGGCACGGTCGACAACATCTGGCACCTGTTCGGGGAATTTAAGCTCGTACTCCCATTTCGTGCTTTCGCGCACGAGTGCGGCCTGATCGCGCATTTCCTGGCCCCAGCCAATCGGCACGGTGCGCGCACCCAGACGCCCCTTTTCCATCACCGGCGTTCTGCCCGACATCAAGACGACCGGCACATGTTCGGTCGCGGCATTGATCGCGCCAATCGCACAGTTGGCAAGGCCGACATTGGTGTGCGCCATCACGGCCTGCGTCTTGCCGGTCGCAAGGTAATAGCCATGCGCCATGCCCATCGCGGCATTTTCGTGCGGCATGATCAGCGCGTGCGGCAGGTCAATATCCTTTGCCGCCGCCTCGGCCAGGCCTTCGATGATCGGCGGGAAGTCAGTCCCGGAATTGGCAAAGATATAATCAATCCCGATGGCCTTCATACGGGCCAGGACCGCCCCACCGGCGGTCAGGGTGAGTTGGCCGGGATTTTCCTGCTTGTCGCTTTTCATCAGACGCCTCTTGCTTTCCGGGCGCATGCCCGTTATTTCTATAGTTGAAATATGATTTATAATATAGTTTATTATTGAAATCCGGTGGTCGTCAAGACGGCACAGCGGTGCCCGATCTGTTTGCGTGGAGAAAAACGACCCGATGACCAGCCAACTCAATGGCTCCGTGCTCAAGGCCTTTAAAATTCTTGATCTGTTTGCGGCGGGACAAAGTGAACTGACCGCAAAGGAAACCGCCGATGCGCTGGGCATCAACATGATCACTGCCCACCGGTTTCTGCACACGCTGGTGCATGCCGGGGCATTGCGGGTGACGTCACGCGGGGTTTTCAGGTTGGGCTATATGTTTGCCGATCTGGGTGATCGTGTTTTGCATGATGGCAATCTGCCAACCATCCTGCAGCCGATCCTTGATCAGCTGGCGCGCGATACAGGCGAAGCCTGCATGGCAACCGAATTTGATCGCGACGCAGCGGTCTGCATTGCCAAGGCCCTGCCCGACCGGGCGCTTTATGTCGATATCCGGATTGGGTCGCGCCTTGATGCCTTTTGCACAGCACATGGCAAACTGTGGCTGGCGCATCTCAGCCCCGATGATCAGGACCGCTATTTCAAAAATGCCAGCCTTAAAGGAATGACGGATCACACCATCACCGATCTTGATGATCTAAGGACCGAACTTGCCCACATCCGTGATCAGGGCTTTTCCACCAATAATGGCGAGCGCGAAAAAGACATCTATGCCATCGCCGTGCCGGTCCTGAGCAAACATGGCAATATGATCTCGGCCTTTTCGGTGTTTGGTGCATCCCCGGCAACACTGGCGCAAAATCGCGAAGCCTTGCTGGCAAAGCTTCAAGCCGCCGCAAAAAGCGCACAGCACGTCCTTTACGGCGATGCGTAATCAATATGGCGGATGGCACCGGGCGACTTCCCGGTTGTGCGCTTGAACGCCCGGCTGAATGCCGCGACCGAGGCATAGCCAAGACGATCCGCCACCTCATCCAAGGAAAGGTTTTCCCGACCGATCCATTGGCTGGCCAGCCGCATCCGCAAGTTGGTCAGATATTGCTGCGGTGTTGATTTGGTAAGCATCGCGAACCGCTCTGCAAAGACAGACCGCGACACCCCCATTTCAGATGCCATATCCGCAACCGACCAGCTCCGCCCCGGCTCCTTATGCAGGGCCGCCAGAACACGCGCCAGCTTGGGATCACGGATCGCCTCTACCCAGCCACACACATCACACCCGGTCTCGACCCAGCGCCTTAGGATTGCGGCGGCCACCACATCGGCAAGCCGGGTCAGGATCACGCCATATCCCGGCCGCTTGGCGCGAAGTTCTGCGGTCATCACATCAAGGATCGCCGGGATTTGCGGATCATGATCGGGCACCGTTTCGATATGCATGATTTCCGGCTTGAGGTGGGCCAACGGATGCAGCCAGCCCAAATCAAATTCCATCGCACAGCTGAAAATCAGATTGTCCTTTGATCGGCACACATCGGCTTCGCAGGCGCGGATTTCGGATGCCGCATCACAAAGCGGCGCCTTTTCAAACGCATCAATGCTGCGCATCGCAACACCGTCCTGGCTGTAAAGATCGTGAATGCCCGCACAGGGCAACAACACCGCATCCCCGCAACCCAGAACATGGGTCGCACCACTTTTGGTCCGCAGATGGACCGTGCCCTGCCCGATGAAATGAAACCAGGCGCGGCCATCGTCAATATCCTCGCCAAACCGCAAACCGAACGGGGCGGATATTTCAATGCGACGATAATCAAGCCCGCGCAACCGCACACCGGAAAGCAGTTCATTGACCATGTCATGACCGGCAGGATTGAACTGGCCTTCGATATGATCTGACGGGCTGTTTAGATCTGCATTTGCAATGAGCGACATGACATTCCGGACGATTGATCAATGAATAAAGACAAACTGTCATAGATCGTCCGAACGGTCCAGACTATTTTGGGTGCAATGCAAAACATCAACTCGAAGGACTTCCCATGAGTGAACCACAATCCCGCCCCCAATCGGCCATGGATCAATCGACCGCGCCCGCACCTGCTGCCTGGGCCGCCGTGATTTCCATGACGCTTGGGGTATTCGGGCTGGTCACGGCCGAATTTTTGCCGGTCAGCCTGCTCACCCCGATGGCAGATGATCTGCGCATTACCGAAGGCATGGCCGGTCAGGCCATGTCGGCCACCGCCGTTATGGCCCTGATCACCAGCCTTCTGACCGCGACGGTGACCCGCAAGATCGACCGCCGCTATGTTCTGCTCGGCTTTTCGGTTCTTCTGATTGCCGCGAACATCATGATCGCACAGGCCCCGAACTATGCCATCCTTCTGGCCGGCCGGGTCTTGCTGGGCGTTGCCCTTGGTGGTTTCTGGACCATGTCGGCGGCCATCATCATGCGCCTTGTGCCGGAAAAGAACGTCCCGCGCGCCCTTGCCATCCTGTTTAGCGGCGTTTCCGCCGCCACCGTCTTTGCCGCCCCGCTCGGCAGCTATCTTGGCGATGTCATTGGCTGGCGCAATGTCTTTATGCTGGCCTCCCTGCTGGGTGTTCTGGCCCTTGTCGTGCAATTCGCAACGCTTCCCAAAATGCCGCCGCGCGGGCGTGCGACGCTTCGCACCCTGATCGAGGTCATCAACCGCCCGCGCATGAAATTCGGGCTGTTTTCACTGGTCCTGATCATTACCGGCCATTTCGCATTGTTCACCTATGTCCGCCCGTTCCTTGAAAATGTCTCGGGTGTGACGACGGCGGGTGTCTCGGGCATTTTGCTGGGCTTTGGTGTCGCCAACTTTATCGGCACCTATGTCGGCGGCGCGCTGATTGCACGCTCGCTGCGCATGACCATTGCGCTGATGCCGATGATCATGGGGCTGGCCGGGGTCGGCATGGTCGCCATTGATGGTGCGGTTGCCCCGACCACCGTGCTTGTTGCGATCTGGGGCATGGCCTTTGGCGGTGTGCCGGTCGCATGGTCCACTTGGATCACGCGCACCGTGCCGGATGAGGCCGAAAGCGGCGGCGGACTTCTGGTCGCCGGTTTCCAGCTTGCCATTGCCACCGGTGCCGCAGTCGGCGGCCTTGTCTTTGACACCAGCGGCGCGCTTGGCGTCTTTACGATCGCCGGCTTCCTGCTTCTCGCCGCATCTATCATCGTAACCCTGGGCCTGCGAACCGCCCCTGTTCCCGCCGAACAGGGATAACAGCATCGCCCCAACCCCCACCGATGCCGCATCGGCCCAGCCCGCCCCGGCAGTGTCACCACTGCCGGGGCATTTCTTCCACATTACCCCGGACACACCAAAGGGCAGCGAACCACCGCTGCCCTTATCGCGTTCTACCGACATCCATCTGCCACAACGACCACCGCCCCCCCGTCATTCCCACGCCCCACAGCCCGTCACGCCCGCGAAGGCGGGCGTCCAGCTATCAAGGCGTGCGATATATGATGGGCCATGACATCCGATGACACGGCAAAAAGGGAGACGTCCCCTTTTTCCTCCGCGGCGACGTCGATGCAGCCTATTCCAGCCCCTCGGCAATACGCATTTTTTGACGGCGCTCAAGCTCCATCAAGGACGGCTCATCATGGGCGAAAGAACCACCTTTGACCGGACCATCGGGTGTTAGAATATTAAGACACACACCAGTGGAAAAAGACTGACTGGAAACAAGTTTCAGGTTCTTCGGCGCGCCATCATTTCCGAACACTCGCTTTCCCTTACCAAGAATCAACGGCATCACCCACAAGCGATATTCATCCACCAGATCATGCGCGATCAGAGTCTGGATCAATTTGGTACTGCCTTGGGTTAAAAGGTCGACCCCGTCAGAATCCTTCAGCGCACGGACCGCCTCAACCACATTACCCTCCAGGGCAACTGAGTTTTCCCACACCAACGTGTCAGGCGAAGAGGTCGCGACATATTTGCGAACGGCATTAAATTTCTGACCAATCGGATCATCAACCGCGGCATAAGGCCAATAACTGGCGAAGATGTCATAAGTGTTGCGCCCGAGCAGCAAATCATAGGGTGCTGAAAGCTGCTTGCGCAGGATTTCACTCATGACCTGATCCCAATAATTAAAACTCCATCCGCCAAACTCAAATCCGCCTTCAATATCCTCTTCCGGGCCGCCGGGTGCTTGCATAACACCATCAATCGACACGAATGCTGCGACGATAACCTTCCTCATGATATTGATCCTTTTTGGTAGGGCGCCGAAAACAGCAACTCAACATAGCGCAGCAAATGATCGATGCTATTATGAAAAGGGGACAGTCCACATTTCTGAGGTTCAGCCTGGCATCTTCGTCAGTTCGTTGATTGCAACTGCAAGATATTCTGCTGAACTTTCATCAGCGCCATGACCCAAACCAACAGCCGCGATTCCTAATACTTTGTATTCGTCGTCTAAGACCGGACCGCCGCTGTTGCCTTCTATTATTTTGGTCGTAACCTCAAGGTAGCACACACCGGATTTAATATTCTGTCTGACTACTTGACCATTTTCGCGTCGAATCCGATTCCCCGCAGAATGATTCGGGTAACCAAGGAGCCGTATTGGTAACTCTTCCGCCGAAGGATTGGCGCTAGATATCGACAAGGGCTTTAGGTCAACCAGATCATCTGGAATCGATAAGACTGCAATATCCCGATCCATGTCCACTTTCATAACCTGAGAGGTGAACTTTTCTGATGGTCGATCAGGGTGCCACAACTCGAGCTCATTGAGTGGATCGCTTTTTAGATCACCCCCTTCAGTAACACAGTGTGCGCAGGTAACGAACCCTACCTCATCAAGAAGAAAAGCGGTGCCTTGGCATAACGGTGCTTCTGTAATCCATGTGGCACTGTTCGCAACCTCTGAAGGCGTCATTTCCAACTGAATTGGTGTCTTCTCGGCCAGTTTATTGAACTTTGTTGCCAACGTTACAAACGATGAATCCGATGGACCTTTAATATGGCGTATGAATCCAATTTTACCTCGCACAACTGCTTCGAAGTTCTTTTCCTTTGGATCGTTTGAGTATTTTTCTGCGTACTCATTCTGCGCTGCTTCAAGCCCAAACTTTTCCCATGCATGAAGCATTGCTCGGACCTGGCGCACAAACCGGCGCTTGACATTAATTTTCTCGTTTACAACTAGACCTGTGACCTCTTGGCGACACCTCTTGCCTTGTAAGCGAACCTTCTCCTCATTTACCTTGAAGCCGTTCTCGTGGATTATCTTGGCTAAGGCACTACCAACCTCAACAAACGCGATTTCATCGGTTACAGGATCATATTCAGGAACGGCAATAGCTTCAGGAGGCAATCGATTAAAAGAGAACGTAATGTCGTCTGCATATCGCGAATACCGGCATTTATACTTTCTGGCCAACTTGGTTAGCTGACTGTCCATCTTGCCGCAAATCAAGTTCGTTATGATCGGAGAACTTGGTGCTCCTTGAGGAAGGACTTCGTCTAGAGTACATGCCTTCGCAATACATGCCGCTACTTTTGGCTTTAGCGAATAAGGTTTATTGATCAACATTCCGTAAACACGGGGAAATGTAATAGATGAAAAAAAGTCCTTCAAATCCACATTAAATACAAATTTCCGACCTGTATGAAATGATGCGTTTCTTTTTATATCTCGGCCCTTAACGAAACCATTAACACAAGTGTTAAATTCTCTAAGATCTTCCAACTCACGAGCTATACTTTTTTGTATTAAAAGCAAGTTTGATCTAGGCGCAGATATGACACGAACACCACCAGACTTCTTTGATATTTCAAAAGTCTTGTACTGTACACTTTGAGGAAGACGATACACATAATAGACCAGCGACTTGGTCTTACACCCAAGAACAGCTGATAGTGTTTTAACGTCAAATGCTAACTTCAAATTCATGAATATACTTGGAAGGCTTGGCGTGACTTCAGTGTTTCTCCCCTACTGATCATCGGGCATCATCAGATTTCTATCAGATTTCCGAGATACATTACGGGTCAACGCAACCACGTATACAGTAACATTCGAGACAGGTCGCATGGATCAACGACCACGATCAAACTTATAGAAGCCACGCCATAACAGAGAATAACAATCCCACGATCTGCCTTCAACAACTCCTAATAGTTGCGTTGCATTTCTTTGATTTTTGCAACTATGGATTAAACATGGCACGACACAAAAGCAAAATCTTCTACACAAGCAACCCATCGTCCAGCTAACAGATAAATTTAGATCAATAGGCTTATCAAAATCGCGCCAATCTCAAGCTTCGCTTACTCAGATACCATCCAAGCTCACTACCAAGCGCTTGACCTGAACTGCCTGCCAGCTTGAAATAAGGGGACAAATTTATCCTCCTACTAAGTATTTAGCTTTCCCCAACCATATTTTAGCAGAACACAAACAACCACCAAACCACAACCTGAGATTAAAAAACAAAACCCCGGCACATTTCAGCGCCGGGGCAAGTCGTGTCGTTTGGAGGTAGACAGGGCTTTGGGCCCCTTGGGAGTCTCAGAGAGACCTCAGATCGCCTTGATGGTCACCGGGCGTTCCGCCTGTTGCATCAGGCGGTTGCGGATCGGACGACCAAACAAGGCAGATTCAATTTCAAATTCGTCGCCATCCTGCGTGGTGATGCCATCGGCAAACGAAAGCGTCGCGGTCCCGAAGAAATGCGCGTGCACATCGCCCGGACGGCGGAACAGGTCATATTTGAAATGGTGATATTCAAGGTTGGCGATGGAGTGCGACATATTGTCTTCGCCACTGACAAACTGCTTTTCCCAGATCACCTTGCCATCACGATACAGGCGCGAGGTACCCTCGACATGGCTTGGCAGATCGCCCAGCAACAGTTCCGGGCCCATCGAGCAATGACGCAGCTTTGAATGCGCCAGATACAGGTAGTTCTGGCGTTCCATCACATGGTCGGAAAACTCGTTGCCGATGGCAAAGCCGATGCGCACCGGGGTGCCGTCATGATCAATGACATAGACCGCGGCAATTTCCGGCTCCTCACTGCCATCAAGGGCAAAGGACGGGCTTGGGATATCTGCGCCCGGATTGGCAACGATGGAGCCATCGCCCTTATAGAACCATTCCGGCTGTACACCATGTTCGCCAGCCTTGGGCTTGCCGCCCTCAACCCCCATGCGGAACATCTTCATGGAATCGGTTTCGTTGGCGTCCTTGTTATCGGCCTTGTGCATGTTCGCACGCGCCGATGCCGACCCCAGATGGGTCAGGCCCGTGCCCGTCACAAGGAAATGCGCCGGATCAACATGGGTAATCGGCGGCAAAAGGCGGCCATCGCGGGCAACTTCGTTATAGTCGACAGTGGTGTCGCCCATACGAATTTTTGCCTTTTCGATCATCGTCATGCCCTTGGCAAGGGCGATGGTCGCAAGTTCACGGGTGGTGGAAACGCCCTTAAGCGGGATCAGGGTATTTTGGTCTTCGACCACGGCCACATGTTGCGCGCCGGCGGTGTCCTTGAATTGAACCAGTCTCATGAATTCTGTCCTGAACGGTCTTGGATATATGTCGGAATATGGCGATGTCGGAATACGGGGTGCGTGACGCGGGCCTTAGACCCAGCCGCCATCAACGATAAAGTTTTGCGCCGTCACCATGCGCGCTTCATCTGAAATCAGGAAAAGCGCCATGCGGGCAATGTCATCAGGCATCACCTTGTTTTTCAGGCACTGGCGCTCATCGATTTCACGTTCGGCGGCTTCATCGACCCACAGGTCAAGCTGGCGCTGGGTCATGACCCAACCGGGCACAAGCGTATTGACGCGGATGTGATCCTTGCCAAGATCGCGCGCCATACCGCGCGTCAGACCATGGGTTGCGGCCTTTGCCGTCGTGTAGCCCGGCATACCGCCCTGCCCCATCATCCAGCTGACCGATCCGAAATTGATGATCGCGCCACCACCGGCCTTTTGCATCATCGGCGCCACCGCCTGAATGGCAAAGAAGGACGGGCGAATATTGATTGCCTGACGCTCATCCCAGTATTCCGGGGTGACGTCCTGCCATTTATGGCGGGTATCGTTCGCCGCATTGTTCATCAACCCGGTGATCGGGCCATTGATCTCGGCCGCCTTGGCAATGGCGGCTTGCAAGGCGGCAATATCGGTCAGATCGCATTTGATAAAGACAGGCGAATTTCGCGCATCTTTCGAAAGCTTTTCGACAAGGGCGTTGCCGGCATCTTCCATGATGTCGACAAAGGCGACTTTTGCCCCCTGCTCGACAAAGGCGGTCACAATCGCCTCGCCAATACCCGATGCCCCACCGGTGATGAATACCGATTTGTCTTCCAGGCTTGTATAGTGTGTCGGCATGCGATCAGACATGATCGTTTCATCTCCCGTCGTGCGTTTTGTTTTCAGATGTCAGACGTCGGATTCCCCTGACGCCAAACACGATTCTAGGCCAAAATTGACAGAAAGTGCATCCATCAAGCTATGTGCGGCGCAACAGGCGAAAAATTCCTGACGCCAACATCATGCTACGCCAACAAGCCCCCATCAGACCAGACGAATGGTCCGGGCACGTTCCCGTGCGCGGCTGCGTGATGCTTCCTCCTGATAATCTTGTTTTTTATTCTTCATACAATAACATTAATGATCAGGATATCCGGGCCTGTCAAGCGTCAAACCATGCAGTCTTTTCTTTCATTATCTGAAAGCTTGTTTATAAGTTCATGACATAAGCAAATACGTAACAGCCATCGTGACGCACCCCTGAAATAATTATATGCTATGCAGCACAAGGCGTTGACGGCACCAGATAAGTTGCCCTGAAAATTAATTCATATTATATGAATAATGATAAAGCGGGCCTTTTGCCTATTTGCTTTTCAATCAGGGCCACGCCGGAGGGAATATATGTCGTCCACCATGTCGAGAACTTACGCCAAACGCAGTCTGCACAGCATTGTTGCCCACGATCTTGGCGCACGCATTGTTTCGGGCAAGCTTGCGCCTGGCGATGTCCTGCCGACAGAGGCGGCCTTAAGTGAATCCCTTGATGTTTCGCGTACAGCCCTTCGTGAAGCCATCAAAATCCTTTCGGCCAAGGGGCTGATTGAAAGTCGGCCTAAAACCGGCACCCGGGTCAAGCCGCGCTCAAGCTGGAACCTGCTGGATCCCGATGTGTTGTCCTGGCATTTCCCGGACCCGGACCCGGCATTTCTCTATAGCCTGCTTGAAACCCGCCTGATCATCGAACCCAACACGGCCGCCATGGCCGCCGTCCGCGCCACGCCGGAACAGATCAAGCATCTTGAAACCGCCTATTTCGAAATGGAAAAGGCCGAACCCGGCACCGAGGCGGTTTATATCACCGACCTCGTGTTCCATCAGGGTATTCTGGATGCGTCGGGCAACGATTTCATGAAATCGTTTGGCATGTTGATCGAAACTGCCCTGATCGGTTCTTTCCGCCTGTCATCGGGCGGACCCAAGGCGCATGTCAAGTCGCTGCCTGATCACCACGCGGTCTATGCCGCCATCAGTCAGCGCGACCCCGAAGAGGCCCGCAGCAAAATGCACGGCCTGCTGCGCCGGACCATGCGCGAATTGCGCAAGGAGCTCGGCATGTCGGTTGAACATGACTGGGATCAGATCGGCCTGTAATCGATGCCGATGGGGCGGATCAAAACGATCACTGCCCCCATTCCTCATACTATTTGAATTTACCCCCAAAACGCCGGGTAGCGCGTTTGGCGCAGACAGGGCTTATTATTCACCAAAAATGAATAATGCGGCTGATTGACCAATTTTTTTGTCAAAAGTTTTGCCCCCGCGCCGGTGCCTGATTGCACGATCAAAACGACCCATGTAAGGGAACAGAAAAAACGCCCTGCTTATTCAAACAGGGCGTTTTGAAGGAAGGTATTTTGATCGCCGGATGCTTTATGTCGCCCCGGCCCGCATGCCCGAAAACGACCGGGTAATAAGGCGTTGCAGGACGATAAAGCCAAACAGAAGCGCACCAATCATGATCTTGGTCCACCAGCTGTTCAGCGACCCGTCAAAGGCGATCAGGGTCTGGATAACACCCATGATGATCCCGCCAAAGAACGTGCCGAGCACAAAGCCCATCCCGCCGGTCAGAAGCGTGCCACCAATCACCACGGCGGCAATGGCATCAAGCTCCACCCCGACCGCGGCCAGCGGATAGGCCGACGCGGTATAGAAGGCAAACACCACGCCCGAAAGCGCGCTGAAAAAGCCCGACAGGGTGTAAACCCGGATGATGGTGCTATGGACCGGAACGCCCAGCAATTCTGCCGAATGCCGGTCCCCGCCAATCGCATAGACATTGCGTCCGAACCGGGTGAAATGGGCAATCACCACCCCGCCAATTACGGTCGCCAGCATCAGAAGTGCCGATGCCGTCAACCAGCCACGCCCGGGCAGCTGGATTTTAAACCCGCTAAAGGCCGAGACAAACGGATGATCAATCGGAACGGAATCCAGATTGATCAGGAAGCACATGCCGCGCAGGAAGAACATCCCGGCAAGCGTGATGATAAAGGGCTGAATATCGAACTTGGCGATAATCACCCCCATAAACGCCCCGAATGCCGATCCGACAATCATCGCCACCACGGCCGCCGTCACCGGATGCATCCCAAAGCCGGTCACAAGTTCGGCCATCAGTACGCCGATAAAGGCAATCATTGACCCCACCGAAAGATCAATCCCGCCCGATAGAATGACAAAGGTCATGCCAACCGCAGTAATGATCAAAAAGGCATTGTCGGTCAGAAGCGCGCCCAGAACATAGGTATCGGAAAAGGCGCGATGTTCAAAAATCCCGTAGCCATACAGCAGTACCAGAACCGCAAGCGTGGCAAGGATCGGATAAAACCGTTCATTAATTTTCATCGGATTTCCCCCGCTTCATGCGTTCCATCGCCTGCCCCACAAGTTCGCGGGATTTTGGCGCCTGCACCAGCAGAACGACCATCACCACGGCTGCCTTGACGATCAGGGTGTATTGCGACGGAAGACCCGACAACAAGATGCCGGTGGTCAGCGCCTGAATGATCAGAACGCCAATCACGGTCATGGCAATAAAGAACCGACCACCCATCAGCGACGCGCCGCCAATAACGACGGCCAGAATGGCATCGAGTTCAAGCCACAGACCGGCATTGTTGGCGTCCGCCCCACGGATGTCCGCGGCAATGATAATCCCGGCAAAGGCCGAACACAGACCCGACGCCGCATAGGCCATCAGTTTGATACCGCGTGCATCGATGCCCGCGACCCGGCTGGCGCGCGCATTGCCGCCAACCGATTCAACAAACAGACCAAGGGCGGTCTTGCGCATGATGAAATAGATCGCGGCAATCACGGCGGCGGCAATTATCACCCGCCATGGAATACCCAGCAGATAACCGCTGCCGATCCCTTCAAAGAATTCACCATGGAAGGTCACGATCTGACCTCCCGTAATCATCTGGGCAATCCCACGACCAGCCACCATCAGGATCAGGGTGGCAATGATCGGCTGAATATCAAGGAAGGCGACTAGAATGCCGTTCCACAAACCGCACAAAATCCCGGCACCAAGGGCGGCCAGGATAATCACAGCCGGATGCAGGTCGGTATCGCGGATCAGAACCGCCATCACCGCCCCCGAAATGGCAATGATCGAACCGACCGAAAGATCAATCCCGCGCGTGCCAATGACAATTGCCATGCCCACCGCAACAAGGGCGGTCGATGCCCCGCGATGGACAACATCGACAAGCGATCCGTACAGATGGCCGTCAACAATTCGGATGTTGAAGAAATCCGGTGAAATGATCCCGATCCCCAGCACGATCAGGATCAGTGCTGCGACCGGACCAAACCAGGGCCGACTTAACAAAGAAGATGCAGACATGGTGCTGCTTTCCCGTATTTTCTTTTTGTCTTTTAAACTGGTCATCGTGCAATCGCCTCGATGATGCTGTTCTGGGTGATGTCCGCACCCACCAGTTCAGAAACCTTTTCACGATCGCGCATCACAGCCACGCGGTCGGCAAAGGCGACGATTTCTTCAAGCTCGGATGACGCGACCAGCAATGCCAGCCCCTCGTCACAGAGCTCCTTGATCAGTTTGATGATGTCGGCATGTGCGCCCACATCAATCCCGCGTGTCGGTTCATCAAGGATCAACAGGATCGGCTTGGACACCAGCCAGCGCGCCAGAATGACTTTTTGCTGGTTGCCACCGCTCAGTTGCCCGACGGGCTTTTCACTGTCGGGGGTGGCAATGCCCAGTGCCTTGATCATGTCATCGGCAAATTTCTGTTGTTCGGCGCGCGGGATCGGGCGCAACCAACCACGCCGCCCCTGAAGGGCAAGCACGATGTTTTCACGCACACTCAGTTCGGCGACAATGCCGTCCTGTTTGCGGTCTTCGGGACACAGCCCGAAACCGGCCCGGATCGCATGGCGCGGCGAGCGCAGCATAACCGGCTCCCCATCAAGGAAAACAAGGCCGCTATCGGCTTTTTGCGTGCCAAACACCAGTTCGGCAAGCTCTGTACGGCCTGATCCCAAAAGCCCGGCCAGACCAACAATCTCGCCAGCTTTCAGATCGAGTGAAACCGGTTCAAGCACGCGCTTTTTGCCCAAATTCTTGATCTGGATCTGGCGCGCCGGGCCGTCATAGCTGCCTTCGTCCTGATGGCGATGCGCGCTGACTTCGGCCAATTCACGTCCCAGCATGTGATTGATCAAATCAATCTGGGCCAGTTCCTTGGTGACAAACGTGCCCACCAGGCGACCATTGCGGAGCACCGTGATACGGTCGGTTACCGCGTAAACCTGATCAAGGAAGTGGGTGACAAAAACAATGCCCAGCCCCTTGTCGCGCAACTCGCCCATAATCCGGAACAATGTTTTGATTTCTTCGCCGTCAAGGGATGCGGTCGGTTCATCAAGAATAAGAACCTTGGCATCAAGGGCGACAGCACGCGCAATCGCCACGAGTTGCTGGATCGCCACCGAATAGGAGCCCAGCGGCCGATTGACATCAATATCAAGCCCCAAAATCTCAAGGGCGGTCTTGGCATCGGCCTCGGTCTTTTTCCATGAAATCAGCCCGAATTTACGGGTCTGGCGTTCCAGCATCAGGTTTTCGGCCACCGACAATGTCGGCACCAGATTGACTTCCTGATAAACGGTTGAAATGCCAAGTTCCTGCGCATCACCGGGATGCTGCGGATGGATTTCCTGTCCTTCGAGTGACACCGTACCGGCATCGCGCGGATGCACCCCGGTAATCACCTTGATCAGGGTCGATTTACCGGCCCCGTTTTCGCCCAGAAGGGCGTGAATTTCGCCGCGTTCAAGGTCAAAATCCACATCCTCCAGCGCCTTGACGCCGGGAAAGAACTTCCCCGCACCGCGCACTGAAAGCACTGTGTCTGACATATCCTGCCCCTCTCCCTAGTCTGTCTTTGAAGTCTTTTGCTGCGGATACAGCCGGACGCACCCCGGCAATCGCCGGAGCACGTCCGATGCAATGAGAAGCGTGCCTCAATTCCCCATGGGCAGAACCCATGGGGAAGTCAGAGGTTATTTGCTACGCATTTTGTATTCTTCCGCAGCGGTATCAGGCAGATAGAGCGGGCCATTTGCCTTGATCCATTTCGGAACTTCTTCACCAGCCTTTGCCGCCTTGATCGCGTCAAAGGACGGGCCGCCCAGATGCGGGTTCAGTTCGATGGTGGCATTGGTGTCACCCTCGGCCATCGCCTTGAAGATATCTGGCACCGCATCGATGGATACGATCAGCATATCTTCACCCGGGTTCAGACCGGCTTCCTTGATGGCCTGAACGGCACCCAGTGCCATGTCATCATTGTGGGCATAAACCGCACAGATGTTGGCACCACCGTTTTCAGCTTTCAGGAAGCTTTCCATGACTTCCTTGCCGCCGGAACGGGTGAAGTCACCGGACTGCGAACGGATGATGTTGATGGCCGGGAAGTTGGAAACAACCGACTCAAAACCTTCCTTACGGTCGTTGGCGGCAGACGAACCAACAGTTCCCTGCAGTTCGACAACGTCGCAAACGCCGTTGGTTTCAGCAGCCAGCCATGCAGCGGCCAGTGCACCTTCGACCACGAAGTCAGACGCCACTTTGGTTAGATACAGGTCTTCACTTGCATCAACACCACGGTCAACGAGGACGACCGGAATGCCGGCGTCTTTTGCTTCTTTGAGAACCTGATCCCAGCCGGTTTCAACGACCGGAGCCAGAAGAATGCCATCCACGCCCTGCGCGATGAAGGAACGGACTGCCTTGATCTGGTTTTCCTGTTTCTGCTGTGCATCGGAGAATTTCAGATCGATCCCACGACGTTCAGCTTCGGCCTTGATGGACGCCGTTTCAGACGTACGCCAGCCACTTTCCGAACCGATCTGCGAGAAACCGATCATCATTTCTGCATGTGCAGCAAACGACAGACCAAGTGCAACACCCATTGCGGCAGTAGAAACTGCCATCTTCTTAAAACTTACCACGATTTCCTCCCTAAGAGTGGCTTATTGCTTAAAAGCCATATAGTATTACAATATGATTTCTAAGCCCTCAACCATATAGTGTATCATCCTTTAGAGTGATCGCGCCAAGCGACATTAAAACTTGGCTAAACCAATAAAAATCAATATCTTGGCACGAATCGAATATCACAAACCATCGCGATACCAGACATGGCAAAACCCCACACCAACACACTTCAAAAGGGCGAAAATGCCCCCCGCGCTGCATTAGAGAGCTCTCAGATTCGCGTATTGGTTTCTGCGCTTGGCGCGCGCCTTTGCGGGGTATATTTGCGTGATCTTAAGGACGGACACGAAACAAATATCGCGGTCAACCTGATTGATGATGCCGCCTATCTTGATCAGGATAGCTATATCGGCGCGGTATGCGGGCGTTATGCCAATCGCATCGAAAAGTCGCGCTACAGGGATGAAAACGGGGATATCGTTCAGCTTGCCACCAATGAAGGCGAACACCACCTGCACGGCGGACCGGATGGTTTTGACAGACGGCTCTGGACCATTTCCGATCAAACAGAGCGCAGTGTTACGTTTAAGCTGACCTCGCCCGATGGCGATCAGGGATACCCGGGCAATTTGAGCGCATCTGCGACCTATTCACTGGTTGCGGATAACCGTCTGCGCCTTGAAATCGCCGCCACCTGCGATCAGCCCTGCCCGGTCAACATGACAAGCCACGCCTATTGGAACCTGTCAGGCACGTTTGATAAAACGGCCGGCGATCACGTCTTGCAAATCAACGCCAATCAATGGCTTCCGGTTGATGACAAACTGATCCCGACGGGCGAAATCCGCGACGTCATGGGGACCGGTTATGACTTCCGAAGCCCGGCACGGATTTCCGATATGCAGCCGCACGCGTCCCAAGGCTTTGATCACAATTTCTGCTTGACCGGCCCACGCGGCGAGCTGCGCCAGATCGCCAACCTTTCAGATCCGACAAGCCAACGGTCGATCAAACTGTTTTCCACCGAGGCCGGTTTGCAATTCTACCTAGCACAGCATTTCAATGATGCGATGAAAACCGAAAACGATGTGCCGCTTCACACATCGGGCGGCATTGCCCTTGAACCGCAAACCTACCCCAACAGCCCCAATAACCCGGACTTCCCAAGCCCGTGGCTCAAACCGGGTGAGACTTATCGGCATGTGATTGAGTGGGAGTTCTGCTAACTTGTTGGAACACTTTCAAGTGCCTCGCCAAGTGCCACGAAATCAATCTGACCGCCTTGGACTTGTCTATATTTCGCGAGCAAATGCTCCGATACGTCGTAGACATCTTCAGCGAAGTAGTGCTTAACCTGACCACGGGCCGAACCTGAATTTCTTGCTGAATAACACTCACTCAGACATATCCCTCGATATCTAAGAAAGTCAGCATTGTTTATTGAATGAGCGAATTGGTTTCGAACATCAAAGATGTTTCGCAGAACTTTCTTTTGCTTTGACGTTATATACTTCTCGTCCCTGAGCCAAATTATGCGGTGATTGTTAGTCTCCTGATCGTCAACACTCTTTGGCTTATCCAACAGTCTGACCAACCGCTCAATCATAAACTCCATAAGAACAAAGAGCTTCCTTAGATCGCCTTCATTGCAAGCAGCGTTCGGAGGAACAATCACATTCCTTCCTGCAATCGGGATGCTATTGCTAGTTTTCAACCGAACACTGCCATAACTCACCACAGCGTCATAATTAGCCAAAAACCAGTCGTCTCCAAACCACAGAAACTCATGGCCTGCCGATCGCGATAGAACATAAGGCAACACTAACTGATATTGCTCGCCATCAATTCCGTCAGTTATTTCTTCGTATCTAGGTAAGTAGTTGGGTGCCAAGTCGTGCAAAATACTCTTCAGGTACAAGGTCAGCTCCGCTGTAGGAATTGAACTACCTTACTATGCGCACAACGGTTAGAGCGCAGCAACCGAACCATCCGCCCTCGGATCAGTCGCCCCTTCCATCACGCCATCCTTGCGCAAACGAATGCCGCCCGCATGGCCCATCATGTCTTCGTAAGGACCAACAACCTCGACCGTATGACCGGCTGATTTCAGTTGTTCGATCAGGGCCGGGTCAAAGCGGTTTTCGAGTTTCAGGGTTGTCGTGTCTTCGCCCCACGTTTTGCCCAGCAACCATCGTGGCGCGCTAACGGCTTCCTGCAGGTCCTGTCCATAGATCACATTGCGGGTAAATACCGCGGACTGAGTTTGCGGCTGTCCCTCGCCGCCCATGGTGCCATAGGTCAGCAGCGATCCGTCATTGAGCTTTGCCAAGGCCGGGTTGAGCGTATGGAACGGCAGGCGACCCGGTCCCAGCTGATTGGGGCCATCATGGAGCGTGAAGCTCGCACCGCGGTTTTGCCACAGAACCCCGGTTTCGGGCACCACAACGCCCGATCCGAATTCCCAGAAGATGCTTTGGATATAGCTGACCGCAACGCCGTTGGCATCAACCGCCCCCATCCAGATCGTATCGCCCGGCTTGGCGACATGCGGCCAAGGGAGTGCTGTTTTCATATCGATTTTGGCGGCTTCATGATCGAGCATTTCATCAGATAGCAGCGACATCGGATCGATGCTCATCCGGTCCGGGTCGCCAACATGGGCGTCACGCTTCAGGAAGGCGCGTTTGGTTGCCTCAATCAATCCATGGACATGGTCAAACCCGTCCAGTGTCGCGCCGGAAAGTCCCAAGCGATCAAACAGGCCAAGGATCATCAGCGATGCCACACCCTGGGTCGGTGGGACCATATTGAAAACGGTGCCGGTCGAAAGTTTGACCGAAAGCGGCGTCATGATTTTGGCGTGATAGGCTTCAAAATCCGAAAGGCGAAGCGGGCTTCCGACCGCCTCAAGCCCGCGGGCATTGGTCCGCGCAATGTCACCGCGATAAAAATCATCAAAGCCAACACGGCCAAGCTGCTCTAGCGTTGCGGCAAGGGCTGGCTGTTTCAGCACATCGCCAATCGCCGGAATACCGTTGGCGGCATAGGTATCAACATAGCCCGGTGAGTCGTCAAGTTCCGCCATTTTGGTTGTGGTCAGGGTAACCTGTGACTTGGTGACCGGCACCCCTGTTTTGCCATGATGGACCGCATCACGCATCAGGCGACTGTGTGGAATTTTGCCGCCGATTGATGCCGCGACCTCGGCCGCGTTAATCCAGCCGCCAATCGCACCGGCGACTGTCAGGGCCGCAAGCGGACCACGGGGCGGGATCGCGGCCTTGCCCTGTTCGCGGTAAAAGTCCGGCGTTGCAAGGTTTGCGGCCCCGCCACATGCCCGGATGGCAACCGGGTCCTTGCCGGGTTCGGCAATCAGCCAGAAACCATCACCACCAATCGCGTTCATATGCGGATAGACAACCGCAATGGTCGCAGCGGCGGCAATCATCGCCTCGACCGCATTTCCGCCTTCGCGCAGAATGTCACGTCCGGCCTCAGCGGCGAGATGATGGGGTGCGGTGACCATGCCACCGAGTGCGGTTCTTGAACGTAACATGATCAGCTGATCTCCCTGCCTTATGCTTGCGGGCATGCCGCGTTACTTGCGACATGCCCGGTTTGTTCATAGCGCTGTTTTGCGTTTCCGTTCAGCGCCTTTTCACATTGTAGAATACCTGTTTTCCAAACCGGCCTACCAGCCGATCAGATTTGGCAACCAGCTTGTCAGTTCCGGGAAGATAAACAACAGGATCAGGGCAAGCGCCTGAATACCGATGAACGGTATCACCCCGCGATAGATATCGACCGTCGAAACAGATGGCGGCGCCACCCCCTTAAGGAAGAACAATGCCCAGCCAAACGGCGGCGTCAGGAAGCTGGTCTGAAGGTTCATCGCCACCAGAATGGCAAGCCATGCCATGTCGATCCCGCTATTGAGAAAGACCGGCAAGAACATCGGAAGCGCGATATAGGAAATCTCGATCCATTCAAGGAAGAAGCCAAGCACAAAGATCACGGCCATCATGAACAGAAGGTTGCCCATATCGCCGCCCGGCACCCATTCAAACATCGCATGAACAAGCCCCTCACCGCCCAAACCACGGAAGGCCAGACCAAAGGGCTGCGCACAAATCAGGATGAAGAACACCATCGCACTGGTGATCAGCGTGTCATGCAACACATCGCGCATCACACCAAAATTCAGCCGCCCGGAAAACAGTGCGAGCAACAATGCACCAAGTGCACCCATGGATGCGGCCTCTGTCGGGGCGGCAATCCCGCCAACGATGGAGCCCAGCACGGCAAAGACCAACGCCAATGGCGGCACGACCACCTTGGCGATTTTGATCAGCAATTGCTGCGTGCTCATGGCGTCGCGTTCATCCTTGGGGATGGCAGGCACCATGTCGGGCTTGAAAATCCCCAACAACACAAGATAAAGGCCAAGCATCCCGGCCAGGATCAAGCCCGGCACCATGGCCGCGGCAAACAATGTGCCGACTGACTCACCCAGAATATCGGCAAGCAGGATCAATACCAGACTGGGCGGGATGATCTGCCCAAGGGTACCCGATGCGCAAATCACACCACTGGCAACGCCCTTGTCATAACCACGATTGATCAGGGGTTGCAGTGACAGCAATCCAACCGTTACAACGGTCGCGCCAACCACGCCTGAAGACGCGCCCATCAAAACGCCAACGATGACGATGGCCAATCCCATGCCGCCCTTAAGCCGCCCCATGGCGTGACCGATCACATCAATCAGTTCTTCGGCCAGCTTGGATTTTTCAAGCATCACCCCCATGAAGATGAAAAGCGGCAAGGCAAGCAGCGTATAGTTGGTCACGACCCCGTAAACGCGTGCCGGCAACAGGTTAAACAAACCGGTGCCAAACCCCATAATTCCAAAGGCAAATCCCGAAATCGCAAGCGAGATCGCCACTGGCACACCAAGCACGAGGAAGCCAAAGAAGCCCCCGACCATACCGATGGCCAGCCATTCATTTCCGGTCATGTCTGATTAGTCTCCTGCACCGGTTTGCGTGACCGCATCAGGTGCATCAAAGGCAGGTTCGCTGCGATTACCCGCAACGATTTGACGATAATTCATTAGGCCCTGGGCAATCGCCTGAATCAGCAAAAGACCAAACCCGATCGGAATAAAGGCCTTGAGCAAGAAGCGATATGGCAGGCCACCCGGATCGGGGGAGCCTTCGCCCATCATGATGGATTGCTCGACATAGGGGATCGAAAACCAGATCAGTGCTCCGCCCAGTACCGCCATCAAAACGGCCGAGAAAAGGTCGATGATCGCCTGGGCCCGCGGGCCCAGACGTTCATAAAGGAAATCGACCCGCACATGTCCGCCATGGCGCATGCCGTAGGCCATGCCCATCAGGGCAATTGGCGACACCAGATGCCATTCAAGTTCCTGCATCGCCACACTTCCGGAATTAAACAGATAGCGCAGCAACACATTGCCACCGACCACCAGAACAAGGGCAAGACCACTGATCGCAGCCCCCCATCCGGCAATATCGACAACCAGACCAAGAACGCGGTCCGGTAACGGCTCAGTACGGGTCGACTTCATATCAGCTCATCCCGCCTTTCGATGAAATGATCCCGTGATAGGGCTTTTCACTGATCGCGGCCCATTCACGGTGCGTGTCGCGGAACGCCATGAAGCTGTCATGGACCTTTTTGGTGATCGGGTCTTTGGCCGCTTCGGCTTCAAGCGTTTCCTTGGTGATGTCCTTAAGCTTGGTCACAACATCATCGGGCAGGGTTTGCGCGGTAACGCCAAAGTTTTCGACCAGATCACGCAGGGCTGCTGCGTTGTTGGCTTCACACCAGGAATGGCTATCAAGGTTACACGCCTGTGCGGCGTTCTTGACGATCGCCTGCAGATCCGCCGGAAGGCTTTCCCAGGCTTTTTGGTTGATCAGAAGTTCGGTCACGTTGGACGGCTCATGCCAGCCGGTGGTGTAGTAGTATTTGGCTGCTTTCTGCAGGCCCAGACGACGGTCCTGATACGGGCCTACGAACTCGGCCGCATCAATCACGCCACGTTCCAGTGCCGGGAAAATTTCCCCGCCCGGAAGCAGTTTCACTTCAACGCCGATCTGCTGATAGACCTTCCCGGCAAGACCCGGGATACGCATTTTAAGGCCGTTGAAATCATCTAGGCTTTCGATCGGCTCGCGGAACCAGCCGGTCATCTGAACGCCGGTATTGCCCATCGGGAAAGCCACCAGACCATAAGGCTGATAAACTTCATGCCAAAGCTCAAGCCCGCCACCATGATACAGCCAGGCATTCACACCCTGGAAGTTCAGACCGAAGGGCACGGTTGTGAAATACTGAGCGGCAAAGATTTTACCCGCCCAGAAATAGGCATTGGCCGCATTCATTTCGACCGTACCGGCCTGAACCGCGTCAAAACCTTCAAGGGCCGGGATCAGTTCGCCAGCGGCGAAATGCTGAATGTTCAGACGGCCATTCGACATTTCCGTCACGCGCTTGCAGAAATCTTCCGGGCTGCCCGGACCGGTCACATAAAAGGGTGAACCCGGACCATAGGCATTGGTCATTTTCCAGTTAAAGGTTTCCTGCGCACGAACGATGCTTGGTGCGGCGATAACGCCTGCACCGGTTGCTGCTGCACCGATTGCCGATTTGGTCAGAAAATCGCGCCGTTTAATGTTTGTCATTGATGTCTCCCTGATAGAGATAGCTATTTCTCTGAAACGTGATCTCAACGGAATGCATTCCGCACTGTGTATACATCTTGCAACACACATGCCATTGCATATTTTTCAATGACTTAACAAAATTCTTCTTATTCCTTGACATTCAAAATGCCGATTAATTAGTCAAAATATTGCATTGCACATTTTTACTGCACAATAAATATGCAGGAACTGGCGCGAAAAAATGTGCGGATTTTACAACCCTTGAGAAACTTGGCCTTGCCCTGAAAATTGGTGTATACATTTGATCAACAGGAGCCCAACCAAACCTCCCAAGAAGGGTATCGACTTCAGATGATCGAGCTTCGCCAAGCGCTCAGCACCCCGTCCGAACAGACCGAACAGGTCGGCATTGCCCAACAGCTTTGTCAGGCGCTGGAAGATGACATCGTCAAAGGAAAGCTCCCCCCCGGGCAGCGTTTGGAAGAGCCGCTTCTGGCCAAACGGTTCGGCGTTTCGCGCACGCCGGTGCGCGAAGCCTTGCAGCTTTTGACTGCGACCGAACTTGCCGAAAAGATTCCCAATCGCGGCGTTTATGTCTCGCTCGCCACCCCGGAACGGCTGACGGCGATGTTTGAAAGCATGGCCGAACTCGAAGGCACCTGCGGGCGGCTTGCAGCCAAGCGGATGACAAGTGGTGAGCGCCACAATCTGGAACGCCTGCACCATGAATTGGCCGAAACAGTGCGCCTGGGTGATAGCGACGGTTACGAAACGCTGAACCGGTCGTTCCACAACACACTGTATCGTGGCACCCATAATGATGTGCTGGTGGATGTTACGCTTTCGGTGCGTCGGCGCGTTGCCCCGTTCCGCCGTGTGCAATTCCAAAGCCTGTCGCGCCTTGCCTCCTCACACGAAGAACACCAGGGCATTGTCGATGCCATCCTGCGCGGTGACGTCAAGGCGGCCGAAGACTTGCTTTACGGGCACATCATGGCGGTGCACGAGATCAGCCAGGAATACCTCGCAAGCCTGCGCGATGCGAGCGCCCAGAACGACCGGGTTGCGGCAAAATAAGAATTCAGATGGGATTACTGTGCTGCCATAAGCGCAGTCACAAGGACCTCCATCAGGCGCGTCGGTGCGACAGGAACCGATCAACCGACAGCTTGCCACCACCGGCAACGACCAGCGCCACCAGAAGCGAAATCCAAAGCAGGCGGTGATCGATCAGCTCGGTCGGCAATCCATTGGCAAGCGCGCCCAGAGCTGTACCGTGAAACACAACATCCACGACCGTCTGAACCACAATGAAGCCAATCATGCCAAGCGCCGCAAGACGGGTGAACAGGCCGGCAACAATCAGGATCGGCAAGACAAACTCGCCAAGGGTGCCTGCCCAGACAATCAGGTGCCACGGAAAGAACGGAATGGCGGAGGTATCATAAAGATACTGCTCGGCAATCGGTGGCAGGATCTGCGCGAATGCGCCCGCACTCAGCCCAAAGCCATCAATCTTGGTCATCGCGCTGTTGACGTAATAAGGCAGCAGCAACAGAACAAAAAGCCCCCGGCTGGCAATGCCAATAACATCGCGCCCGCCAAGGGCATCCATTTTACTCTCAAGACGGGCGTAGCCGCCGATTACATTATTCATCATCATGCCCGTTTCCTCTCGGGATCGTAAGGCGGGCATCAAATGCCCCGATTGTTAAAAACGCGGCAAAGCTCGCCATCACATCAAAATTCGCATCAGCTTCAAGGGCATGAGCGCAGGCATCGCCAAGACTTAGACCATCACGGGTTAGCGCAGCAAAGAACGCCGCCTGCCCATGGGTCATCAAGTGCATTTCGACCTGCATATATGGGCGTGTGACCAAGACAGTTTCAGCGTGCTGTACGATGCTGGTTTTACCGACCTCTTTGCCATCCACCGGGTTTTGCGCATTCCAGATGGCAAAGATCGGATACTCCGACGCCACGACCTGACAGGCCGGGTGTGCCCGCAGTTTCATGGCCTCCAACTCATCCTCAAGCCCGCCGAGCTCTTCGGCCAGAAGCGGCGTGGCGTCTTCGGATGTGCTGACCTCAAGCCGGGCACGTTCAAGCCGTGCGATATCCGGCAGGTACGGCAAACGATCGCGTACCGGGTGGCTTGCCAGAAATTCGGCAAAGCCCGCACCATAAAGGGCAAGCGATCCGGCACGGGTGGTTTCGGATTGAACGAACCCCTTTGCCAATTGATCAAAAAAACCATCCCCAACCAGTTTGCGCACCGTCGGGTACGCGGCCCCCAAGGCGTCATAAAGGCCGCGATGAACATTGTTGCGGTAAATCGCGAAACGGTGCGCGTAACCATCAGTGACACTGCCTGGCACCGCGTCCGGTTCCGGGGAACGCAACGCTTCGCTAAAGCCATCATAAAATGCCTTAAGCTCCGTCATGACGCGGCCTCAAACTGATCATTCACGGCGCAAGCAAGGTGAAGGTCGCCAAGGGCGGCCTCACGCGCCAGCACATCCCAGCTTGGGACATCATTATCCCATTCAATCAGGGTCGGCTTCCGCCCGATCCGCGCGATCAGACGATCAAACAGATCCCAAACCGGATCGGCCACCGGCCGGGAATGGGTATCGATCAGAACATTGTCTTCGGGGTTGGCATCGCGCTCATGCCCGGCCAGATGAATTTCACCGACCAGATTACCGGGCACCGCATCAATAAACGCATTGGCATCAAAGCCCAGATTATGCGCCGATATGTAAACGTTGTTTACATCAATCAACAACCCACAGCCGCTACGCGCGGCGGCCTCAGTAATGAATTCCAATTCGGGGATCGAGTTTTGCGGCAAGGGCACATAAGACGTCGGATTTTCGATCAGGATCCGCCGACCAATAAAGTCCTGCACACGATTGATGGCATCCACTAATTGCGCCAACGACGTTTTCGTCATCGGTGTCGGCAGCAGATCGGCCATATAAAGCCCCTCATGCGCGGACCACGCAATATGTTCAGACACCATGGCGGGATTGAACCGGTCGACCAGACGCTTGAGATCCGCCAGATGGTTCTTGTTTAACGGCTCCCCGCCCCCAAGTGACAATCCGACCCCGTGCATCGAGACCGGATAGTGCGCAGACAGCTCTTCCAGCATGGCAAGTCGCGGGCCACCGGCAACCATGTAGTTTTCCGGATGAATTTCAAACCAACCGACAGATGGGGCTTTGCCGAAAATGTCTTGGGCGTGCTCGGCCTTGAAGCCAACACCTGCACGGTCAGGAAGCTGTGTCAGCGATGTCATATCGGGGCAACCTTATCTTTTCGCCGTTTACGCGGGTGGACGGCCAGCACATCGGGACAGGGGGAGACATATGCAGATCTGTGCTGACCGTCCGTTGGGACGCGATTAGGCTTGGGGTTAGGCTTGGGAGATTGCCGGACTTAGCCCTGCGGGATATCGCGATCCAGCGCTTCCAGGCTGCCCATGACTTCGCGGCCATCCGCCGTGGTGAAGCTCATATCTTCACAGGTGCCGGCCGGAACCAGTTTCCAGGCATTGCCCTGATAATCAACAGTCGACGTCCCGGCACAGGTCGTACCCGGACCAGCAGCACAGTCATTCTGCCCCGCCAGCGACACACCAAAACATTTTTCCTTAGCACCATCGGCTGCTGCCTGGTTGATCGCGGCCATTGAAACAGCAGCACTCAATGCTGCACCCAGAACCATTGCTTTTTTCATCGTCGTTTCCCTTCGGTTAAATGCGGACACTCAAGTCCAGGTGATGATTTAACCGTAAGGGCGATGGACAAATTCGTCACTGCACCATTCGCACACGCCAAGTCAAAGAGGCGTGAGACATTCCACACATATCCTCACAGCGCTGTGAGGTGACAGCACACCAAATTCTGAACGCCTGAAACGACAAAACCCCCGACCGGTTAAGGTCGAGGGTTTTCAAAGTCGTGTGTTTATAGGGAATATGAGTTGCTGTATTTGGAAGGCCCGGCGGTGACCTACTCTCCCGTGCCTTAAGACAAAGTACCATCGGCGCAGGCTGGTTTC
>NZ_JBZCIA010000008.1:0-208806 GCF_059052855.1 Thalassospira sp. CA1 | reverse complement strand
ATTAATTGATCTTATCAATGGTTCAGTGGAATTTTGTGCCAAATTTCTTTGTGGAAACCGTTGCTAAAATCGATGCAGCCGCACGCGAAAGCGCCCAATTATCGGTCAACACCCTGTTTGCATTGGTATGCGATTCCCGAAAACATATAAGGTGTTGATTTTTCGTTATTTTATCTATCTTGCAAAACACCGAAAATAGGAAGATATAGCAGTATCTTTGGTTGTGGTTTCGGCGTGTTGCCCAAACCCCCTTTTCGGATTTCATGTATGAGCAAAGATCGTCTGTCCGCCAGTCGGCGTCTTGACGTCGCATTGGCGCTGGTATCACAGGGTGACTACACCGCTGCGATTGACGTAGCGCGTGCCGCATTGGCCGCTGATAGTGACTGGGACGAAGCCCATTTTACGCTGGGCGACATCTATGAACGTGCCGGTGAAACCGAAAACGCCGTTGAGGCTTTCCGTCAATATCTGATGCTTGATCCCAAGGACCGCATGGGGGCAGAGGTCCGCCTGACCTTGCTTGGTGCGGCTGCCCTTCGTGATCGCTTGCCGCCCGATTATGTCCGGGCCCTGTTTGACGATTATGCCCCACGGTTTGAAATCAGCCTGCGGGATCGTTTGGCCTATCGCGGACCGGAGCTTTTGTTCGAAGCCATCCGGACTCATCTACCGGAAATGTTGCGTCCGATGGATGTGCTTGATCTTGGCTGTGGTACCGGGCTTGTGGGCGAAGTGTTCGCTGGTCATGTTGATGCGATTGATGGCATCGACCTGTCGCCGCGCATGATCAACCGCGCACGCGCCAAGGGGCTTTATCGCACCCTTGTTGCGGGTGATATCACCGATATGCCCGCCGACATCGGAACGGATTACAGCGTTGTCATCGCGGCGGACGTTCTGAACTATCTTGGCGATCTGGTGCCAGCCCTGCGTGCTGCCCATGACCGGATGAAGCCCGGCGGGTTGCTGGTATTCACGCTCGAGCACGGCGATAACTTCCCGTTCGATCTCGGTCCCGGGCAACGCTTCCGCCATCATCAGCGCGCGATCAGCGAATGGCTGGTTGAATGCGGCTTTAATGTTCTGTCAGACACTTTGGGTGTTCTGCGTCAGGAAAAGGGCAACCCAGTCGAAGGTCGGGTCATCGTCGCGCGTGCAAGTGATGCACTGGCGCTGATGGCGGGCGATCTGATCATTCCGGGCGATCCCGATCAGGCCTCGGGTCAAACCCTTCACTAGAGCCTATTGCATCAAATTTGCCTCACTTTGCCGAGGACATCCTTCTGTCCGGCAAGGAAAGGTCCGCTGCGCGTAGCGGGGCTACGGTCAAGGACCTTGACGCTGCGGGGCGGAAGAATGTCCCGGTCTACAGGGTTTGTCTTTGGCGGCGTTTCGCGGCGTTAAACCGTTTGACCGATGCGCCGCATCGCTCTGCACGTTGTGCCTTGCCAAACGACACGCCAAAAACAAACAAAGCGAGGCAAATTTGATGCAACAGGCTCTAAGATGCAGTTGCGAACTTCTTAATGCAAAACACCCCGCAGCCTGTGGCTGCGGGGTGTTTTTGTTTGGCATTGCTCTAGACCGGTGTGCCGCGAATGACCGCCACCTCGTGATAAAGCGGCACATTCGGATCATCATTAATCATTTCCTTGGCCTTGGTGGCCGAAAGCGGCTGTTTTCCTTCCGGGTCGCCATAGAATTTGCAGACAAGCTGCTTTTCATATTCGGTCCCGTTCAGCGCCTTTTCCAGTGACACGAAAAACGAAATGTCGGTGCCTGAATGTTGCAGAACGATCTTTGACGCGATTTTTTCGGGTTTGTAGCCATTGGCCTCAAAGCATTCGCAAATAATCTCGGTGCCAATGCGGCAACCAAAATTCATCACCAGTTCGGCCTTTGGCGCGTGTTCGCGAATACGGCGCATCAGCGCCTCGTTCAGGCCAAGCCCTACCGAGTTGTAGGGATATTGGTCAAACAGGCTCCAGGGATAATAATGCGCGATATGGTCTTCGGCCTCGTCACCGGCCCCTTCGGCCAGTTCGATTGACTGGGCTTCGCGGAAGGCCGTCAGGCGCGCGTCACTCGGCTCGCCGACCTGTGGGATGCAGGCAATCACCACATCGGTCTTGGCAATTTTTTCGCGTGCCTCATCGGTATCGACAAGGCTGACACTGCCATGGACAGGTTCGAAATGTTTGGCATGTTCGGGGGAAAGGATTTTGATGTTGCGCTCTGCCAGAACGACAAGGCGGGGGTCAAGGTCGCTGCCGTAAACGCGTCTGGCGCCGCAGCTTTGCAAGATAAAGGCGACATTGATGCCAGTACCAACACCGACTTCGTAAACGGTTTTGCCTTTCAGATCAGCGCGCGCCAAACCTTCCTGGAATGTTTGTGTCCAAGGATCATCGGGATCAAAGGCAAAATCTGGCGTTTCGGGATCACTGGCGTATGGGCTGGATGTCTCGCTGCTCTCTTCTAGCATAGTGCTTCCTGTTTTCTTGCGCATCATCCTGTCGCGGGACCCCGCAGGCATGGCAAAAAGCGCCATATAATCCGGTGACAAGACAACCAGACGGTGTTGGCGCGACAAGCCCGCATAAACGGTACCGGGACCGACAAGCCAGTGCCGATGCGCAGCGTTTTATCTTATTCTTGACGCGGTCAGGTGAGCGCGACGTGACGCCATACAGGCATCATGGACGGGAAGATTGCCGGCAATGGCACCGGCATGGGCAGGGCAACAAGCGCCCTCAGTTTACGGCGGCAAACTGTTTTGCGTCGCTGGCCAACTGAACGTCTTGGGCAAGCGGGCCAAGCGAAACTGCCAGACTTTCACAATTGCAGTCCGCACCGACCAGAACATTGAGTGGGGATGTGCTGTCTTCACGGCCCACCAACGCCTGCATGATCCGCAGAAGGGTTGGTGCCGGCGACAAACCATTGCAATCAATTGTGTTCGATACTTGCATGTCGTCTTCTCCTTGTCTGGCAAGCAGGAGCTTCGGCACACCGCCGGGGACGGTTAAGAATGCCGCAGCATGACGTGTTCCCGATGCCCGCCAAGATCTGCGGGCAACCTGATAGAAACACTCTCGACCTTTGCGCGATCCCAGCATCAAGCCACCACGCGGTGGCATCATCGGAATGACAGAAGGCCCGATCCAAAGACCCGTTCTGTCAGCTGGGCGGTCATAAGGGTCAACTTTTGCAATTAACCCGTTTTGGTCATCAAACTCGTTTCGCATCGCGACTGTCGCGCATCAGCACAAGTTATGATTTTCAATGCGTTGGGATTGGGTCACCATCAAAGTGGGTTTCTCCGAACCCCGACCAAAACACACCGGAAAATTCTCCGGCCCGACCTTGTTGAATTCAATCGTAGCAGTCGGCAGGTGGGTGTCAAGGAAGGATTTGATTATCTTTTACGCAATTGGTCGAAAAGATTAAATTTTAATCAAAAATGTCCCTCTTTCCCGCCCGGGGATTTGGACGAGTTGAGTGATGGTTCCAGAAATATGAAAACCAGCAATTATTTACCGCGCTTGCGAAGGGGCGGAATGCGCGCTTCTGGCGTGATGTCCTAGTCGCGGAAACCGGGGTCCAGACGGTCGGCAAGGCGCATTTGAGCCTCCCACTCCAGGGCAACATCACCGTCGTCATAGGCCATCTGGCTGAACTGTTCGGAAACGCGTTTTATCACCGCATCATCAATCTTCCGAAGGGGTCTTCCCATCGCAAGGGTAGATTCCTGAATCTCGCATGCCCGGTTCAGATAAAACATGTTTGAAAACATCTGCCCGGCGGTGGCACCCACGGTCAAAAGACCATGATTGCGCAATATCAGCGCGATGTTTGCGCCAAGCGCTCCAACGATTCTTTCGCGTTCCTCAAGATCAAGCGCGATGCCCTCATAATCGTGATAGCCGATCTGGCCATAATACTGCAGGGCGATCTGATTAAGCGGCATCAGACCTTCTTCAAGGCAGGAAACGGCAAACCCTGATCGTGTGTGGGTATGCATTACCCACGCGGCATCATGACGACCGATATGTACGGCACTGTGGATGGTAAAACCGGCCGGGTTCACCCGATATGGGCTGTCCGCAACCTTGTTGCCGTCGACATCGATCTTCACCAGCGAAGAGGCGGTAATTTCCTCCCACATCAGCCCATAAGGATTGATCAGAAAATGCCCCGGTTCACCAGGTACCCGGGCCGAAATATGGGTATAGATCGTGTCGGTCATTCTGTAATGGGCCGCCAGCCGGTAACAGGCGGCAAGTTCAATGCGGCACTGCTTTTCGCCGTCGCTGATTTGTGGATCACTCATGACGCTGGTCTCGGCGTCCTTCTGTGTCGCGATATGCATGCCGACCTCCATTGATCTGATCAAACGGCTTTACTCTTTGATATACACTTGTTTAACTGAGGATGAAACCAAAGCGCAAATTTTCT
The DNA here is from genome assembly GCF_059052855.1 of Thalassospira sp. CA1. Taxonomy (NCBI): domain Bacteria; kingdom Pseudomonadati; phylum Pseudomonadota; class Alphaproteobacteria; order Rhodospirillales; family Thalassospiraceae; genus Thalassospira; species Thalassospira sp. CA1. Next base: position 204,345 of record NZ_JBZCIA010000008.1, on the reverse strand, counting down.
TGGTATGGTGCCCGCAAATTGGCTGCGCCAACAGGGATCAGGCGCGCAGAAGAAGATGATGTAAGGGGCTTTGACTGATGGCGGTGGCGGAACCGATTTACGGTGTTCTTCTCAGCGATGCGATGGATCTCAAAAGCTATTATTCGCTTGATTTTGGTGATGCAGCGCCCGATGTCCGCCTGCTTGACCCCGATGAAGTTAGCAACCCGGATCTTATCCGTTTTGCGGTGTGCTGGCTGCCGGGCCCGGCAGCGTTTTCGCCTTATCCCAATATTGAAATGGCGATGTCGGTCGGGGCCGGCGTCGATGCTTTGCTGAAACATCCGGGCTTGAGCGATGATGTTGTGATCTGTCGGGTCCGCGACCCCAATCAGGCGGACCTGATGGCGGGCTATGCGGTGCATGAAGTTGTTCATGTCGAACGCGGCTTTGCTAGTATGCAGCAAAGTCAGGCCAGCGTCGAATGGGCCCCGCCTGCGATCCGGCCACCGCGTGATCTCAAGGTCGCCGTGCTCGGCCATGGCTCCATGGGAGCTTCGGTTGTCAAAGCCTTGGCTGCCTGTGGGTTTAGTGTTTCGGTTGCCTGCCGCCGTGATCCAGCGGATCCCGTCGAAGGTGTGCGCTACTTCACCGGTGACGACTCGGTTCTGCAATCTGTGGCCGGTCAGGATGTAGTGATCAATGTCCTGCCCCTGACGGCCAAGACCGAGAATATCCTCAATGCGGCGTTGTTTTCAAAACTGGCCAAGGACGCCTGGCTGGTTCAGATCGGACGTGGTGAACATCTGGACGAGGATGACTTTGTTGCCGCGCTTGATAGCGGGCAGCTCAGTGGCGCGACCCTTGATGTGTTTCGCACCGAACCGTTGCCGTCAGGCCATCCGTTCTGGGCAGACTCGCGCCTGCGCATCACCCCGCACATCGCCAGTGATACAACGCCGCGCATTGTTGCCGAACAAGCCCTGCAATCGGCGCGTGAACTGCATGCAGGTAAGCCGCTCAGTCTTGCTGTCAGCCGCGGCCAAGGCTACTGAGCGGTCCGCTCAGCACACCCGCACCCGATTGCACGCTTGAAACCCGATCAAAATTATTCAATTGTATAACAATGAGCCGAAAAACATTTCAACGCCTGTCGCTTGATGTCCGCCGTCGCAGTTTGATCGAGGCGACATTGACCTGCATTGCCCGCGACGGGCTGCATGGGGCATCGGTGCGCCGGATCACTGAAGAAGCCGGGGTGACCGTCGGGCTGGTGCGCCACTATTTCGGCAGCAAGGATGACATGATCCGCAATGCCTATGCCTATCTGGTCGGCCAGCTGACGGCACAGGCCAGTGAAAGCGCACGCGCCACCGAAGGGACGCCAGAGGCCAAACTGGCAAGCTTCCTGCGCGCCAACCTGACCAAGCCCAATATGGACGAAGAAACGGTTTCGCTTTGGGCGACCTTCATCGGCCGGGTGCGTCATGATCCGGACTTTGCCGAAATTCACCGTGATGGCTACCGCGAGTTTCTCAATGTGCTTGAAACCCTGATCGAGCCTGTCCTGATCACCCATGGCTGCCCGCACAGCGTGGCGATTTGCCGCAACCATGCGATTGCACTCAATGGCCTGATTGATGGGCTTTGGATGGAAGGGGCGCTGAATTCCGGCCTTTACGCCCAGGATATTCTGCCCGATCTGATCACAGGGGCCGCCGAGCGCCTGCTTGAATTGCCCACCGGTGCGTTGTCCGCACCCGATATTGCCCTTCAATCGGCACGCCACCAGACACACCCCGAACAACAAAGTAAGCCGTCATGAGATATGCCAAGATTACCGACCGTCTTGCCGAACTGGGTGGGGCAAAGTGGGCCGTTCATAACACCGCCCGTGATCGCGAGGCCCAAGGTGCGAAAATCATCGAACTGACAATTGGCGAGCCCGACATTCCCGTCGATCCGGCCCTGATTGACGCCTGCGAGGCATCCATGCGGCGCGGCCGCACCCATTATTCCAATGGCCGGGGCGAGGTCGGGCTGCTTGATGCGCTGGTCGAAAAATACAAACCCGTCTGGCCGGATGTTACGCCTGAAAACATCCTGTGTTTCCCGGGCACGCAGACCGCCCTTTATACCGTGATGACGGCCCTTGTTGATGCCGGGCAAGGGGTACTGGTTGGCGATCCCTATTACGCGACCTATGCCGGGGTGATCCGGGCATCGGGGGCAGAATTGCAGTCTGTTCCGCTATCGATCGAGCATGGCTTTATCATGCAGCCGGGTGACCTGCGTGCAGCCATCACCAAGGACAGCCGTGTGTTGCTGCTTAACACGCCGCACAATCCGTCCGGCGCGTTGCTCGATCGCGCAACGCTGGTCGAACTTGGCAAGATCGCCATCGAACATGATCTGTGGATTGTCTGTGACGAGGTCTATGAGGATCTGGTGTTTGAAGGCACCTTTGCCTCTCCGCTTGAAATCGAAGAGCTGCGTGATCGCACCATCGTCACATCCTCGATCTCGAAAACCTTTGCTGCCACCGGCTTTCGCAGCGGCTGGGCGGTTGGGCCCGAAGAACTTTGCACCAAGGTCCTGCCGATCTCCGAGACCATCTTGTTTGGCAATCAGCCCTTCATCGCCGATGCGACGGAGGTGGCACTTCGCGGCAATTTCGATACGGCCGCACGGATGTGCAAAAGCTACGCCGCGCGTGTCGATATGATCGAAACCGAACTTGCCGGATGCGATGTGCTTAAACCGGGCAAAGTATCCGGCGGCATGTTTGCCATGATTGATGTCGGTACCACCGGCATGAATGGCGAAGAATTCGCCTGGGGGCTTTTGGATGATCAAAACGTCGCGGTCATGCCCGGCGCATCCTTTGGCGAAAACGCCAAGAACCTGATCCGTGTCGCACTCACGGTGCCGGACGACGAACTTCGCGAAGCCATCAAACGCATCCGGGCCTTTGCCGAGAAATCGGCATAAGGCCCGGTTGTAAATGTTTTGGCTTACGCCTTGGGCATATCACCACGGATGATATAGGCCAGTGCTGCAACCACCTGTTCGGGTTCGCGGGCCACACCATTGGCCGCACCATCGACTTCCTTAAGCGCGTGATCATGCTCGGCCGGGTGCAGGGTGATATAGGGAATGCCAAGGGCGGCAGCATAGCCGGCATCAAAGGCCGCGTTCCACTGCTTGTATTTCTCGCCAAAGCGAATGACGGCAAGGTCGGACTGGGACAGCAGGGTCTTGGTGCGCATGGCGTTCAGCTGCGCGCCCTTGCGGTCATGCCAGAACTTGTTTTCTTCGGCGCCAAACACGGCAACACCGCAATCATCAGAATTTTCATGTACGGTGATGGGGGCAACCAGCTCAACCGGAAGACCGGCTTCTTTCACGCCGGTTTCAATACGCTCGCGCCAGTCGCTGTGAATTTCGCCCGACAAATAGACGGTCCAGACTTTGCTCATCTTTCTCTCCCTTGGTGGTCGTTATGATGGGGTATGCCAGACCCTAAAACGACAAAACCCGTCGCCAAAGGCAACGGGTTTTGAATGGTGGAGCCGATCAGGATCGAACTGACGACCTCTACAATGCCATTGTAGCGCTCTCCCAACTGAGCTACGGCCCCACTTTGTCCGCGACGCAGTCTGCATGGCAGGCTCTGCGGCGCGGCGCATATTTAGAAGGTTCGCCAAATGTTGGCAAGACCCTTTTTCAAAATTTCTTAGCGATCGTCGTCGTCTGATTCGACATGCTCATAGACTTCGCCAAGATCATCATCATCTTCGCCAAGATCAGAAGCATCTTCGAGAATATCGTCGTCGATTTCGGTATCGACATCATCGTCAAGATCGGTGACGTCATCGACGTCTTCGTCTTCTTCCGGTGCCGGTTTTGCAACCGCGGATTTCTTGACCTTTGTCACCCCGTCCGGCGTTTTGCATTTCGGGCAGACAACCGGGGTACGGTTCAGGTCGTAATACTTGGTACCACAGGCGAGGCAGTGACGTTTCTTACCGCGTGCTGACATTACGGCAAATCCTCTTAATTACCGTTATCAATTAAGAAAAAGACTTTGTGTCGCAAAAGCGCAGCAAGGCTACGCACAGCGTCTTGTCCGAAAGGCCCAATTGCCATCTTGCGAGCACCTTGTCAAAAGGAAATTGCGCGTTTTTCCCTTTGGCAAGGCGATGGGACAAATCTGCCGCACATTCGTGCAATTTCCTACACCGAATTTCGGGTTCGATACTGGTGCCTGCCAACCGCTTGTGCTAGAGCATTGGTCCCCTGATTGAAAGGTCCGCGCGCGCCTGAAAACATGGCCGCAGCGCAGTGCATTTTCAATCAGCCTTTTGTTGATGATAAAACAGTGACTGGCAGGTACGAGCCCATGAGTTCTTCGCAAACCAAACGTCCGCTTTCCTCGGCCAAGGCCGGGCCGCTTTCGGGCGATATCCGGGTTCCGGGTGACAAGTCTATTTCTCATCGCTCCCTGATGTTTGGTGGTCTGGCAATCGGTACAACCAAGGTTACCGGCCTTTTGGAAGGCGAAGACGTTCTGGCAACGGCGGATGCCATGCGCAAACTGGGTGCCACTGTCACCCGCGACGAAGATGGCACCTGGCATGTCACCGGGGTTGGGGTTGGCGCACTTCGTGAACCCGATAGCGTGATTGATATGGGCAATGCCGGCACCGGTATTCGCCTGATGGCCGGCATCGTTGCCACCCATCCGATCACGACGTTCTTCACGGGTGATGCGTCACTCTGCAAACGTCCGATGGGCCGTGTTGCTGATCCGTTGTCCGAATTTGGCGCGCAATTCATCACCCGTGATCGCGGTCGTCCGCCGATGGCGGTGATTGGCACGGATGAGGCCAAGCCAGTGACCTATACCCTGCCAATGGCATCGGCCCAGGTGAAATCGGCGGTGATGCTGGCCGGGTTGAACACGACGGGCACCACCACGGTGATCGAACCCAAACCGTCGCGCGATCATACCGAACGTATGCTGCGCCACTTTGGCGTTGAGGTCGATGTGAAGGTCAATGACGATGGCGGTCGCACCGTCAGCCTGACCGGCCCGGTCGAAATGAAGGCTGCCGATATTGTCGTTCCGACCGATCCAAGTTCGGCTGCCTTCCCGATGGTGGCGGCCCTGATCAATCCGGACTCCCACGTTACCATTCGTGATGTCTGCCTGAACCCGCTGCGTACTGGCCTGATCACCACCCTGATTGAAATGGGCGGTGACATCACGATCACCAACGAGCGCGAAGAAGCTGGTGAAACCATTGGCGATCTGGTGGTGACAGGCAAGAACCGCCTTAAGGGCATTGTTGTCCCGGCCGAACGCGCCCCATCCATGATCGATGAATATCCCGTGCTGGCGGTGGCTGCGGCCTATGCCGAGGGTGAAACGCGTATGTGCGATCTTGAAGAATTGCGCGTGAAGGAATCAGATCGTCTGGCGGCGGTGGCTGCTGGTCTTGAAGCCAATGGCGTCATTCACCGGATCGAAGGCGATGATCTGATTGTCACCGGCGGTGTGGTGCCGGGCGGTGGCATGGTGGAAACCCATCTTGATCATCGTATCGCGATGTCGTTCCTGGTTCTGGGGCTTGGCGCGGAAAAGCCGGTTGCAGTCGATGATGCCAACCCGATTGCCACGAGCTTCCCGAACTTCGAAACCCTGATGGCGGATATGGGCGCGAAATTTGCGCTGCATTCCTGATCGGGCCCACCAATATATAAGTCACCATTCGGGACTTATGGATGCACCAGATATAATCACAGGGAGTGACCCACATGATCATCGCCATTGATGGGCCGGCCGCGTCCGGCAAGGGGACCTTGGCACGTCGAGTCGCAGAAGCAATGGACTATGCCTATCTCGATACCGGCCTGCTGTATCGTGCGACCGGTGCGAAAGTTCTGGCCGAAAATGGCGACCCTGCTGATGAAGCCGCCGCCGTGGCTGCGGCCGAAAATCTGAGTGCGTCCGATCTCGAAGGTGAGGCCCTTCGCAGCGAGGAAGTCGGGACCGCCGCCTCAAAAGTTGCAGCGATTCCAAGGGTTAGAGAGGTGTTGCTTGATTTTCAGCGCACCCTTGCCACCACCCCGCCGGGCGGTAAACGCGGTGCGGTTTTGGATGGTCGTGACATCGGAACGGTCGTCTGTCCGGAAGCACCGATCAAGTTTTATCTGACAGCCAGTGTCGAAGAACGTGCAAACCGTCGGTTCAAACAGTTGCAGGAAAAAAATCCCGCTGCTATATACGAGCGCGTTCTTAAAGAGCTTGAAGAACGGGATGCCCGAGACAGTGCTCGCGATGTCGCACCGCTCAAGATGGCAGATGACGCAATCCATATTGATACGGACCGTCTGAATGCCAACGCAGTGTTCGATGCCGTCATGGCACATATCCATACCCATATGGGTGCGGATGACTGATCAAAAGGCGTTTTAACCGTCAGGCGTTGAACGATCCCGAGGTGCCGGTCCTTTGGCCTGTTCCTAAGGTGAACGACTTGTGCGTTCACCTTTTCGTGTATGGAAGGTTCGCCTTCACATGCGTTCGGGTTTGAACACTGAATGACAAATCGCCGCGATTTTGCGGCAAAGACCACCGGACACAACCGGTTGGCCAGAATATAGTGACGATACTCGAAAGGAAGTCTGGTTTATGACCACCGCTGAAGAAGCACAATTCTCGACTGGCGAAGATTTTGCCGCCCTGCTGGCTGAAACCCTTGGTTCTGAAGACGAAGGTTTTGTTGGCCGCGTAATGACCGGTTCGGTCGTTAAAAAAACTGACGATGATGCCATCGTCGATGTCGGCCTGAAATCCGAAGGCCGCGTTCCGCTTAAAGAATTTGGCGCAGGCGAAGTAAACATTGGCGATACCGTTGATGTTTATGTCGACCGCTATGAAAACAAGGATGGCCTGATCGTCCTGTCGCGCGAAAAAGCGCGCCGCGAAGAAGCTTGGGTTGAGCTGGAAAAACAGTTCTCCGAAGGCAAACGCGTCGACGGCACCATCTTTGGTCGTGTTAAAGGCGGCTTCACCGTTGACCTGTCGGGCGCAGTTGCGTTCCTTCCGGGTTCCCAGGTTGATATCCGTCCGGTTCGTGACGTCACCCCGCTGATGAACAACCCGCAGCCGTTCCAGATCCTGAAAATGGATCGTTCGCGCGGCAACATCGTTGTTTCGCGTCGTGCCGTTCTCGAAGAGACCCGTGCAGAACAGCGTGCTGAACTGATCCAGAACCTTCAGGAAGGTCAGATCCTTGACGGCGTCGTCAAAAACATCACCGATTACGGCGCGTTCGTCGATCTCGGTGGCGTTGATGGCCTGCTGCACGTTACCGACATTGCTTGGAAACGTATCAACCATCCGTCCGAAGCGCTCCAGATCGGCCAGACTGTTAAAGTCCAGGTTATCCGCTTCAACAGCGAAACCCAGCGTATCTCGCTTGGCATGAAGCAGCTTGAAGCTGATCCGTGGGAAGGCGTCGAAGCCAAATACCCGGTCGGTTCGAAATTCGAAGGTCGTGTCACCAACATCACCGATTACGGCGCATTCGTCGAACTCGAAGCTGGTGTCGAAGGCCTGGTCCACGTTTCCGAAATGTCCTGGACCAAGAAAAACATCCACCCGGGCAAAATCGTTTCGACCTCGCAGGAAGTCGAAGTCATGGTGCTCGACGTCGATGCCCAGAAACGCCGTATCTCGCTTGGTCTCAAGCAGTGCACCTCGAACCCGTGGGATGCCTTCCTGGCAGCTCATCCGGTCGAGTCCGAGATCGAAGGCGAAGTCAAGAACATCACCGAATTCGGTCTGTTCATTGGCCTCATGGGCGGTATCGACGGTATGGCTCACCTCTCGGACCTGTCATGGGACCGTGCTGGTGAAGAAGTCATCAAAGAATACAAAAAAGGCGACATCGTCAAAGCCAAGGTTCTTGACGTTGACGTTGAAAAAGAACGCATCTCGCTCGGCATCAAACAGCTGTCTGGTGATCCGTTCAAAGACGCCGTTGTCGGTATCAAACGTGGCGACGCTGTAACCTGTGAAGTTACCGAAGTTAACGACGGTGGCATCGAGGTTTCGGTTGGCGACACCGAACTCAAAGGCTTCATCCGTAAAGCTGAGCTGGCGCGTGAGCGTTCTGAACAGCGTCCGGAACGCTTTGCAGTTGGTGAAAAAGTCGACGCACGCGTTACTGCAATCGACTCCAAAACCCGCAAGGTCTCCCTCTCTGTCAAAGCTCTTGAAGTTGCTGACGAGAAGAAAGCAATGGCGGATTACGGTTCGGCAGACAGCGGCGCATCGCTCGGCGACATCCTCGGCGAAGCTCTGCGCAAGAAACAGGAAGGCGGCGAATAAGCCACCCTCCGACGAATACGCTCTGCAGTCTTGCAGAACGAAAAGACGGGTCGCGCATTGCGCGGCCCGTTTTCTTTTGTCCGGGTTCTAGATCTGGCAAGTTGATGCGCGGAGAATGGCCGATATATCCGCCCAATGTCCGGCGGACCTGTAAAGGGCGCCAAATTGTATATCATCTGCTTTTTGGGGCTGAATTTTACCCCGACTCTGCCGATATCGGCATTTTTCGCGAAAATTTTGATTTTAAACGCTTTTTGTTCTTGCCTTCCGGGTCGATAAAAACCATTTGAAGAGACGGGTTTGAGCGATCACACTCGTCTAAGTATTTGATTGAACAATTGGAAACGGACACGCCGATGGCACTTGATGCCGATATCCTGCTGGATCGACGCCGCTTGAAAAAATCCATCTTTCGCTGGCGTGTGGTGGCGGTGATTGCCGTGATCGCGGTGATCGTGATCGGCTTGTCTGGCACGGGTGTTAAGGACAGTGTTCTGGGCGGACTGGGTCCGCGCATTGTTGAAGTCACCATCGAAGGTGTGATCACTGAAGATCCCTATCTCCTCGATGCGCTGCGCGCGATTGAAGAAGACAGTGACGTTGTCGGTGTAATTGTCCATATCAACAGCCCGGGTGGCACCATGGTTGGTGGCGAAACGCTTTTCGAGGCGCTGCGCCGTATCGGCGAAACCCGGCCAATCGTTGCCGAGATGGGGACTGTTGCAGCGTCCGGCGGTTACATGACCGCGATTGCCGCCGACCACATCATTGCCCGCCGTGGAACGATCACCGGCTCGATCGGGGTGATTTTCCAGTCGATGAATTTCAATGGAACGCTTGAAAAGCTTGGTGTTGAACCGCTGACGGTAAAAAGCGGTCCGCTGAAAGCTGCACCCAATCCGTTCGAACCTGTTGATGATGTTGCAAAGTCGGCCATGCAGGGCCTGATTTCAGACATGTTTGACGTGTTTGTTGAAATGGTTGCGACCCGCCGCGATATGTCGGTCGAAACAGTTACGACTCTTGCCGATGGCCGCGTCTATACCGGACAGCAGGCCGTTGCCAACGGATTGATTGATGAAATTGGAGGCCGTCGTGAAGCCTTGCGCTGGCTCGAAGAGGAAGCCGGTATCACGACGGATGCACAGGTAGTGCCGCTTGAAATCGAATACCCGGAAGACGATTTGATGAGTGCTGTTCTTGAGGGAAGCCTTGGAAAAGTGCTGTCATCTGAGGGGCTTAAACTTGACGGTTTGCTGACGGTCTGGCAACCTGAGTGAGAGCTTCTTTAAGACATAATCTAATCCGTGGTTGAGTGAGACTGTCAGCACCAACAGGATGGGGCCTGGAAATGACAAAATCTGAATTGATTGCCCGCCTTGCGGAGATGAACCCGCATCTCTATCAGCGCGACGTTGAACGGATTGTCGCCACGATCTTTGACGAGATCACAGACGCGCTTGCGCGCGGCGACCGGGTCGAGCTTCGCGGCTTTGGCGCATTTTCCGTAAAACAGCGTGAGGCCCGCGTCGGCCGTAACCCGCGTACCGGGGATGCGGTTCCTGTCGGTGAGAAAAAGGTTCCCTATTTCAAAACCGGCAAACAGCTTCGTGAACGTTTGAACTGATTCCTGCCTGATTTGTTTTGACCGGCAATCGGGCCTGCGCCACCCGCAGCCCGCCCGATACGACCAGCATGCAACACACAAAAACTGTGTGACTGTTGCCATGGCTTTTGTCCGGTTCTTGCCCCATACTGATCAGAACATTGATCAAACGAGACCTGTTGCCGGGTTTTGATCCATCCTGTTTTCGGGATGGGACAGGCACCGGCACAAGGAGCTAGGTAATGCGCTTCCTGTACTGGATTATTTCCATCCCGCTTGCCGTATTGATTGCGGTGTTTGCAGTTTCCAACCGGGCATTGGTCACGATTTCGCTTTGGCCCTTGCCGTTTGAAATCGACTTGCCGTTGTTCCTGCCGATCATGGTTGCGTTGTTGATCGGACTTGGGATCGGCTTTGCCTTTGAATGGTTGCTGCAAGGCAAGCACCGCCGTGCCGCACGGCGCATGGATAGCGAACTCAAGCGCATCAAGACCGATGACACCACGCCATCCACCCCAAATACCGATCAAAAGGCCATCGGCCAAAGCTGATCAAGTCAAAGGGCTCCGTTTCGGGGCCCTTTTGCTTTTTGCTGCATGGCGTCAATGTCTGTTCGAAAGCCGATTTGACATTGGCCTTTGTGGCCAAATCGGCTAAGCCATGTCCGGTCCACTATGAAATTTGCTGCGAAAAGCTGGGCCATGACCCATTTCCAGCCCGCCGGAGGACCCCATGACCCAGACCCTTGCCGCCAAAGACCGCATCTATTGCGCGATTGATACCACCGATCTTGATCACGCGATCAATCTGGCATCGAAGCTGTCAGGTGTTATCGGCGGGGCCAAGCTTGGCAAGGAATTCTTCGCGGCCCACGGGCCACAAGGGGTCAGGGCGGTTGCCAAAACCGGCATGCCGATCTTCCTTGATGTCAAATATCACGATATCCCCAACACGGTAGCCGGGGCCATTCGCGCTGTGACGCCATTGGGTGTCAGGATCGTCAATGTCCATGCCGCCGGTGGTTTGGAGATGATGAAACGTGCCGGTGATGCGGCCCGCGAAGCCGCCGACAAGGCTGGCGTCGACGTACCGTGGGTAATTGCCGTAACCATCCTGACCAGCATGGACCAGGGTGATCTCGATGATGTCGGCCTAAAGGGCCCGATTGAAGATCGCGTGGTCAAACTGGCGGAACTGACCCAAAAGGCCGGTCTGGACGGTGTTGTTTGTTCCGCACAGGAAATCACGCCGGTGCGCAAGGCACTCGGCCCGGACTTCAAGCTGATCACGCCGGGTATTCGCCCAAGCTGGGCGGCAAGTGACGATCAGAAACGCATCGTTACTCCGGCCGATGCCGTCGCCATGGGAAGTGACGTTCTTGTGATTGGTCGCCCAATCACCAAGGCCGAAGATCCGGTTGCTGCGGCGCAAAAGATCGTCGCCGAACTTTCCTGATCGACGATCCTCAATCTCTAACTGTGCTGCGTCATGCCTATGCCTTGCTGTAATGCGGGCAAGACAGGCTGCCATGCAAATTTCGCGATGGATTTGTTCACCGCATTATCTCAGAATTGAATCGTTTCAAAATTTGCTGCATGATGCATATCTCGCAGTTGCACAAAACGTTGGCCGAGCTACACGCGTCACCCGCGTCACCTGCGCCAAAGTTGATCTGGATATTCTGACATGACAGATACCGTCACCCGCCCCGGATTTTTCGGGAACCTGCCGATTCTGGCCCTCGCCCTTGCGTCATTCGGGATCGGCACCACCGAGTTTGTCATCATGGGGCTTCTGCCCGATGTGGCGCTTGATCTTGGTGTGAGCATTCCCGATGCCGGGCTGCTGGTGACGGGCTATGCCCTTGGTGTGACTTTTGGCGCGCCGTTTCTGGCGATTGCCACCGCGCGCATGGACCGTCGACGGGCCTTGTTGCTGCTGATTTCGATCTTCATTCTCGGCAACTTCCTGTGTGCGATTGCCCCTGATTACTGGCTTTTGATGGCAGCCCGTGTGGTCACCGCCTTCTGCCATGGCGCGTTTTTTGGGCTTGGCGCTGTTGTCGCCTCAAACCTTGTCGCGCCGCATAAACGGGTTCAGGCGATTGCCCTGATGTTTTCCGGTCTGACGCTGGCCAATGTGCTGGGCGTGCCGTTTGGCACGGCCCTTGGTCAGGAACTTGGCTGGCGTTCGACCTTCTGGGCAGTGGTGGCAATCGGTGTTGTTGCCGCCAGCGCGCTTTATGTTGCCTTGCCGCGCCAGATTGCCGCATCGACCGGCAGCCTCTGGCTTGAAGCCAAGTCGCTTGGCAAAAAACAGGTCCTGCTGGCGATGCTGATTTCGGTTCTGGCCTCGGCCAGCTTGTTCAGCGTCTTTACCTATATCACCCCGATGCTTCAGGAAATCACCGGCATTACCCCGCGTCAGGTAACCTATGTGTTGCTGCTGTTCGGGGTTGGCTTGACCGTGGGCAACTATATCGGTGGGCGTTTGGGGGACTGGCGTTTGATGCCCGCCATCATCATGGCTTTTGCTTTGCTGATTGCGATTCTTGCCCTGTTTACCGAAACGCTGACATCGGTCATTCCGGCCGTCGCAACCGTGATGCTGTGGGGCGTGGTGGCCTTTGCACTGGTGTCCCCGCTTCAGATGCGCGTGGTGAACGAGGCATCCGATGCGCCCAACCTTGCCTCAACCCTTAATCAGGGTGCCTTTAACCTCGGCAATGCGGCGGGCGCATGGTTTGGCGGTATTGCCATCACCCAGGGCGTTTCCTATCAGCATATCCCGTGGCTGGGAGCCGGAATTGCGGTTCTTGCCCTGTTGGCAACGGTCTGGAGCCACTTGCTTGATCGCCGCGACGAAGTCCTTGTAGAAAACGGCGCCAGCGCCTGAGTAAAACAAAACCTGTCAAGCTTGAGGCTGACGGGTTTTTCTTTGTCCGGTCGATAAGTGGTCGAGCTCAGCTTACCCAGTGGCGGATCTGATCCCAGCTTTGGCTGATGGTGGTCCCGTACTGATCAATGATCAGCTTGATCGAAATCGCGATTGATGTGACGACCAGAAGTGGCCGTACCAAACGTGCGCCGACCTTCATCACCATATGGGATCCGATCTGTGCCCCGATCAATGCGCCAACCGCCATCACGCCACCAACAATCCAGACAACCTCACCCCCGGCGATAAACATCACCAAGGATGCAAAGTTCGAGGTGAAATTCAGAACCTTGGTATGGGCGGTTGCCTTGGTCATGTTAAAACCAAGCAGGGCGACAAAGGCGATGGAAAAGAACGATCCGGTGCCCGGCCCAAAGAACCCGTCATAGAACCCGATGCCAAACCCGGCGGTAAAGGCGAAGGTCGCTTTGCCAATCATCTGATGGGCATCAATGTCACCCACACGCGGCGAAAACAGGAAATAAAGCGCAATCAGGATCAAAAGCCCCGGCAGGATGGTCATCAAAATACCGGGATCAAGCATCTGCACCAGCACCGTACCGAGCGCCGATCCGGCAAAGGTCAGGACAATCGCCAAGACCATATCGCGCGGATCAACATGCCCCTTGCGAATGAAATTAAGCGACGCACTGAAACTGCCAAAACTGCCTTGCAGCTTGTTGGTCGCCAATGCCTGGGCCGGGGTGACACCGGCCCACAACAGGGCCGGGATGGTAATCAACCCACCGCCACCTGCAATCGCATCGACAAAACCGGCAAGGGTGGCAACCGCAAACAGGATCACTAAAAGATCTAAACCAAATTCCATCTGGTCGCTTTCAAATTGTGGCGCGACCGCACAACTGGGGGCGATGCGGTCTGTCAAAACAGCGCACATCATATGGCTTTGCCGGCACGCGTCCAGTGGGATCGATTTCAGTCGTTGAATTGCGCGCAAGCCGTAGTCTAAAAGTCACACACCCTTGTTTATATGAGTTCCAGATATGCCCGAATTGCCAGAGGTCGAAACAGTCACCCGTGGTCTGACACCCGTCATGGAAGGACGGGTGGTCAATCATGTGGTGCAGCGACGTGCGAACCTGCGCTTTCCCTTCCCGGAGGGTTTTGTTGATCGCATGGCCGGGCGCACAATCAATCAGCTGACCCGGCGGGCAAAATACATTCTGGGCTACCTTGATGACGGGCAGGTGCTGCTGATCCATCTTGGCATGTCTGGTCGCATGACCATTCACAACGATCCGACTGTCGAGGTGCCCGAAGCGGGCAAGCATGACCATGTCGATTTTGTCATGGCCGATGGGGCCGTTGTGCGGTTCAACGATCCGCGGCGCTTTGGTGTCATCACCCTGATCGCGGGCGACGAGGTCGCCAGTCACAAAATGCTGGCCGGTATCGGGCCCGAGCCACTTGGCAATGCATTTAATGCCGACGTTCTGGCGGCAGGAATCGCCAAACGGGCAAGCCCGATCAAGACTGTATTGCTGGATCAGAAGCTGGTTGCTGGTCTTGGCAATATCTATGTCTGCGAAGCCCTGTTTCGATCAGGCATCGCACCGGACCGTCTGGCAAAGGATCTCAAACCCGGCGAAATCGAACGTCTTTACCGCGAAATCCGTCTGGTGCTGGAAGATGCGATTGCTGCCGGTGGATCAAGCCTTAAGGACTATCGCCAAAGCAATGGCGAGCTTGGCTATTTCCAGCACAATTTCCGTGTCTATGGCCGCGAAGGCGAAACCTGCATCGCCGATGGCTGCGATAGCACCATCGCGCGCATCGTACAGGCCGGCCGGTCGACCTTCTTCTGCCCAACCTGCCAGAAATAATATAGACGGTACCCGTCTCTGAAAGCCGGGGAAGGTGTTGCACCGATAACAGGTTCGGTTGCGGCCCGGGATCAAAATCGGTAAAACAGTATCAAATTATGGTTTCAGGCGAATCGGCCCGATAACCCCACAGCGACTCACACCCGGAGTCCCATGGGCCGAACAGCGATAAAAGGATCACTTGCATGTCTTATGAAAACATCATCGCCGAGAAAAAGGGCAATGTCGGCCTGATTACGCTTAACCGTCCCAAGGCGCTCAATGCACTTTGTGACGCGCTGATCAAGGATATCGGTGCCGCCCTTGATGATTTCGAATCCGATGAAGACATCCGCGCCATCGTCATTACCGGGTCAGACCGCGCCTTTGCCGCCGGTGCCGACATCAAGGAAATGGCCGATTACGACTATATGGATGTCTATAAGAACGACTTTATCACCAAGGGCTGGACCCGCGTTGCAAGCTGCCGCAAGCCGACCATTGCCGCGGTCGCCGGATTCGCATTGGGCGGTGGCTGTGAAATGGCGATGATGTGCGACATCATGATTGCCGCCGACACCGCCAAGTTCGGTCAGCCGGAAATCACCATCGGCACCATTCCCGGTGCGGGCGGGACACAGCGTCTGACCCGTGCAGTTGGCAAGGCCAAGGCGATGGAAATGTGCCTGACCGGGCGCATGATGGATGCCGAGGAAGCCGAGCGTGCCGGACTGGTGGCGCGAATCGTCCCGGCCGACTCGCTGCTCGATGAAGCCATGCAACTGGCTGAAAAGATCGCCTCCTTCTCGGGCCCGGTATCGATGAAGGTCAAGGAATCGGTCAACAAGGCCTATGAGATGACCCTGACCGAAGGCCTGATGTTCGAACGTCGTGAATTCCATTCGACCTTCGCACTCGAAGATCGCGCCGAAGGCATGAAAGCCTTTGGCGAGAAACGTAAGCCCGCGTTCAAGCACCGCTGATTGCGGGGTGATCAGGGCAAGTTGACCTCAGATTCCGTGCCTGCATATCTGCCTTGCGGCGTAAAAGAGTCCTAAGCCGCAGAAATTGGCGGCATCGGGGGTTGACGAGGGTTTCGGACAGAGCTATAAGCCGCGCTCCGAATTACGTAACATTTGTTTGAAGAGACAGGTTCGCAATGGCTCACCATAAATCGGCCAAGAAGCGCATTCGCCGCAACGCCGCACGTGCAGAAGTTAATGGTGCACGTATCGGTCGCATTCGTACCTTCGTTAAGAAGGTCGAGGCTGCGCTGAACACTGGCGATAAAGATGCTGCTCTGGCTGCGATGAAAATCGCTGAGCCGGAAATGGCGCGTGGCGCACAGCTCGGCGTTCTGCACAAGAACACCGTTGCTCGCAAGGTTTCGCGCCTGACCGCGCGTATCAAAGCGCTTTAATTTATCCCTTACGGGATGGCGAGTCGAAGGCCGCACCTTGGGTGCGGCCTTTTCGCTGCCCGGATTTCGCAGAATCACCTTTTGTTCCTTGGTTGCGCGGGTGCAAGAAACCGCAGAAAACAAGGGCCGTTTTGGTTGCGAAATCCTTTTAACGTTCTGTTAAAGATCGCCTTGCCTGATGTGGGTCACATCAGTACAGTGTTTGAACTTCGCAGGCCGCGCAAAGCGACCAGTGACGAAGAACTAAAAACAAAAGGCGCGAGTACACTTCCTGATTTTGTGGAAGGCCAACGTGTTGGTCACTGCGGTGATCAACGCGACACAGTACCGTTTTGTCTTTTGCGGTCTTTGTGGTGGTGAAATCGGGATATCGGGGAAAGGTTCTTACAGTGCAGCACGCCGTGAGGGACACACAATCGGCACTTGGGCAATCCAACGGGGGGATTGCGGGTGACCAGCACGCAGCACTTGATGATCACGCAGTGGCAACCTGGCAAGTCGTACGCGAAAAGCTGCGCGCCGAATTTGGCGCAACAGCCTATCGCTATTGGCTGGAGCCCGTTGCTCTGATGGCGGTAGAAGCCGGCGTGGCCCGTTTGGGTGCACCGACTCGTGCCATGCGTGACTGGGTGACGCAGCACTATCTCGACCGTATCCAGAAGTTCTGGCACGCCGAAGATTCCGATGTGCATTTCGTTGAAATCAATATCGTTTCGGGCGCGACTGCGCAGAACGATACGTCTGCTTCGAGCTCTTCTTCGGCCAAATCCACATCGGCAAACGCCACGACCGCGCGTGCCAAATCCGCGCGCAATTCCCATTCCTCAGGCCATGCCCCAAGCCATTCCCCGGAAAACAACACCGTGGTCAGTGCGCCGTCCCCGTCAAATGGATCAGGCCGCACCGCCATTGCCAGCATGTCTGATGACGGTATCTCGGCTGCCCTGGATCCGCGCTACACCTTTGACAATTTCGTGCTGGGCAAGCCAAACGAGTTCGCCTACGCCGCCGCCCGCCGTCTGGCAGAGGCCGAATCGGTGCCGTTCAACCCGCTGTTCCTCTATGGTGGCGTTGGTCTTGGTAAAACCCACCTGATGCATGCGATTGCCTGGCACATCCGCCGCACTCAACCACACCGCACGGTGATCTACCTCTCGGCCGAGAAATTCATGTATCGCTTCATTCGGGCGCTGCGCGACAAGAACACGGTCGATTTCAAGGACCAGTTCCGCTCGGTTGATGTGTTGATGGTGGATGATGTCCAGTTCATCTCGGGCAAGGATTCGACCCAGGAAGAATTCTTCCACACCTTCAACGCGCTGGTCGATCAGGGCCGTCAGATCATTGTGTCTGCGGATAAATCGCCCTCCGATCTTGAAGATATCGAAGAACGCCTGCGCTCGCGTCTGGGCTCTGGCCTTGTTGCCGATATTCACGCCACCACCTACGAGCTGCGTCTGGGCATCTTGGAGGCCAAGGCCGAACGTCAGGGTGTCGAACTGCCCCAGCGGGTCATGGAATTCCTTGCCCACAAGATCACCGCCAACGTGCGTGAGCTTGAAGGCGCGCTTAACCGCGTGATTGCTCATTCCCAGCTGGTCGGTCGCGAGATCGGGCTGGAAATGGTCCAGGACATCCTCCATGACGTCCTGCGCGCTTCCGAGCGCCGGGTTTCGATCGAGGAAATCCAGAAACGCGTGGCTGAGCATTTCAACATCAAGGTGTCCGACATGCATTCCGCCCGCCGTGCGCGTGCGGTCGCCCGTCCGCGTCAGGTGGCGATGTATCTGTCCAAGCAGTTTACCACCCACTCGCTGCCGGAAATCGGCCGCAAGTTTGGCGGTCGTGACCACACCACGGTGATGCATGCGGTGCGCAAGATCGAAGAACTGCACGGAACCGATCCGTCATTGTGCGAAGATATCGATCTGCTGCGTCGGATGCTCGAAAGCTGATTGCGCGTAAAAGCCTGTCGAAATGTTGTTGTTCAAGATGAAATCCGCCGTGTTTTCCGGCGGATTTTGTTTTTGAATCGGCTGGATTTTTAGCTGCAATTTCATCGTCGAAACTGCGAGTCGCACGGTTTGCGCCGCTTTGCGCGTTCGGGGCGTATTTTTGTCCGCCGACTCCTTTTATTTGCTTGGGTTTAGGCCGTAAAAATCCTTCGATTTCCAAGCCAGCATGTTATAATGCGATTTCCGCACCCGAAAGGGTGTGGGTCAGGTAAGAAAACCGATTAAAAATCAATTTGTTAAACGAATACTGACAGACGGATAGGACGGGCATGAAGCTGACCATCGAACGCGCGGCGCTGTTGAAATCGCTGACCCATGTTCAAAGCGTTGTTGAACGACGTAACACCATTCCGATTCTGTCCAATATTTTGCTCCGGGCAGAGAATGATCGTCTCGCGCTGACCGCGACCGATATGGACCTCGAAGTCATCGAAACCACGACGGCCGAGGTGTCCGAACCGGGCGCGACCACGACCCCTGCCCATACCCTCTATGAAATCGTGCGCAAGCTGCCCGAAGGCTCCCAGGTGCAAATCTCGCTTGAGCCGGGTGCAGGCCGCCTGACCCTCTCTGCTGGTCGTTCGAAGTTCAATCTTGCCGTTCTGCCGGTTGATGATTTCCCGGTCATGTCGGGTGGCGACCTTCCGGTCAGCTTCGGTCTGGCTGCGGCGGAGCTGCGCGGCCTGATTGATCGCGCCGAATTCGCCATTTCGACCGAGGAAACCCGTTACTACCTCAACGGTATCTATTTCCATGCCACCGACGCCGAAGGCACCAAGATCCTGCGTGCGGTTGCAACCGATGGTCACCGTCTGGCGCGCGTCGAAGCGCCGCTGCCCGATGGTGCAGAAAACATGCCGGGCGTCATCGTGCCGCGCAAAACCGTTGGTGAACTGCGCAAACTGATCGAAGAAACCGGCGAAGCCGTCGATATCGCGCTGTCTGATACCAAAATCCGCTTTGGTTTCGGCGATGCGGTTCTGACTTCCAAGCTGATTGACGGTACCTTCCCGGATTACGAACGCGTGATCCCGTCGGGCAACGACAAGACCCTTGATATCGAATGCAAGGCGTTTGCCGATGCGGTCGACCGTGTATCGGCGATCTCGATTGAAAAATCCCGTGCGGTGAAGGTTGTTCTGTCGGGCAATACCCTGACCCTTTCGGCCTCCAGCCCCGAACACGGCACCGCGTCCGAAGAACTTGAAATCAACTACGACGCCGAGGATATCGAAATCGGCTTTAACTCGCGCTATCTGCTCGACATCGCCAAGCAGGTAAAGGGCGACACCCTGAACCTTCTGATGTCGGACGGATCCAGCCCGACCATCCTGCGTGACACCGACGACCTTTCGGCATTGTACGTTCTGATGCCGATGCGTGTTTGACGGTTAGTACGATCAAGCTGTGGCTGCTCTTGCCAATAACCTCATGCCAAAAGACGGGGTGTCGATGACAAGCCGTCTTGCTGTTTCCCGCATCCAGCTCAGCGAGTTTCGCTGTTACGAAGGCCTGCGCCTGTCGCTCGACAGCTCGCCGGTCGTGCTGACCGGGCCAAACGGGGCGGGCAAGACCAACCTGCTTGAAGCTGTCTCGCTTCTGGCACCGGGCGGTGGATTGCGCCGGGCCAAACTGGGCGAAATTGCCCGCAGTACGCCGCCAACGGATACCGGAGCACTCCGGGCATGGGCTGTGGCGGCCGATGTCGATACGCCGGACGGGGCGTTTCAATTGGGCACCGGTCTTGATCCGGCCGCCCTTGAACAGGGCCGCGAACGCCGTGCCGTGCGCATTGATGGGCAAGCCCAGCGTGGGCAGGCTGCCCTGGGTCGGGTTTGTGCCGCTGTCTGGCTGACGCCGCAAATGGATCGACTGTTTTTGGATGGTCCGTCGGCCCGCAGGCGCTTTCTGGATCGGCTGGTATATGGCCTTGATCCCGATCACAGCAGCCGCGTTGCCGCCTACGAGCATTCGCTGCGCTCACGCGCCAAGCTTCTTAAGGAAGGCAAGGCGGATGATAAATGGCTGACCTCGATCGAGGATTCGATGGTGCGCCATGGCATTGCGGTTGCGGTCGCACGTGCAGAATTGCTTGAACGGCTGCGACGTGCCGGGACCATGGCCATCGGACCGTTTCCGGCCGCCCGTCTGGCGCTGACCGGGGACCTTGAAGATTGGCTCGAAAACCTGCCAGCGGTCGAGGTCGAAGATAAAATGCGGGCCGCATTGCGCGACGGACGGTCACGTGATGCGACCTATGGCGGGGCGGTGGTCGGCCCGCAACGCAGTGATCTGCTGGTCTGGCACGATGCAAAGGGCCAGTCGGCGGATCAATGTTCCACCGGGGAACAAAAGGCGTTGTTGCTGTCGATCATTATGGCCAATACCCGCCTGCAGACAAAGGCACGCGGGGCTGGCCCGCTCTTGTTGCTTGATGAAGTGGTTGCGCATCTCGATGCAGAACGCCGCAGCCACTTGTTTGATGAAATCGTGGCGCTTGGCGTCCAGGCCTGGATGACAGGCACGGACCGGGCGCTGTTTGAAGGTTTGGACGGTCGTGCGCAATTCTTCCGCGTGGAAGATGCCACACTGACCCTTGAAACCACTTAGTGAATGCCGAGGTTCTGACCCTATGACCAACGAAACCGAAACGCCGAACACTGGTGAACAGTCGCAGGAGTATGGCGCAGAATCGATCAAGGTTCTTAAGGGCCTTGAAGCTGTGCGCAAACGTCCGGGCATGTATATCGGCGATACCGATGACGGTACCGGTTTGCACCATATGATCTACGAAGTCGTCGATAACGCAATCGACGAAGCCTTGGCCGGTCACTGCGATACCGTCTGGGTCCAGCTTAACGGTGATGGTTCTGCCACCATCCGCGATAACGGCCGTGGCATTCCGACCGACATGCACAAGGAAGAAGGCGTTTCCGCCGCTGAGGTCATCATGACCCAGCTGCATGCCGGCGGTAAGTTTGACCAGAACTCCTATAAGGTTTCCGGTGGTCTGCACGGCGTGGGCGTGTCGGTGGTGAACGCGCTGTCGACGCTGCTCAAGCTCCGCGTCTGGCGTAACGGCAAAGAACACTACATGGAGTTTTCCGGTGGTGATGCGATCAAGCCGCTTGAGGTTGTCGGTGATGCACCGCTGACCGCGGATGGCACGCCGCTTTCGGGGACCGAAGTGACCTTCTACCCGGATGCCGAAATCTTCACCATGACCGATTTCGACCTGCCAACACTGGAACACCGCCTGCGCGAACTGGCCTTCCTGAACTCGGGCGTGATCCTGACGCTACGTGATGAACGCAGTGGCGAACCGACCGAAATCAAACTGCATTACGAAGGCGGTATTCGCGCCTTTGTCGAATATCTTGACCGCAACAAGGCCCGTCAGATCGAAGAAGCCATCTGCATCGAAGGCGAAAAAGACGGCATCACCGTCGAAGTCGCCCTGCAGTGGAACGACAGCTACCACGAAACCACGCTGTGCTTTACCAACAACATCCCGCAGCGTGATGGCGGGACGCACATGGCCGGTTTCCGTGCCGCTCTGACCCGTCAGATCAACAGCTACGCCCAGGAAAGCGGCATCGCCAAAAAGGAAAAGGTTGCCCTTTCCGGTGATGATGCCCGTGAAGGCCTGTCTTGCGTAATTTCGGTCAAGGTTCCGGACCCGAAATTCTCGTCCCAGACCAAGGACAAGCTGGTCTCGTCCGAAGTCCGCCCAGTCGTTGAAAACATCGTCAATGACAAGCTGCAACAGTGGCTTGAAGAACATCCGGCCGATGCGCGCAAGATCGTCTCCAAGGTGGTCGAAGCCGCCTCTGCCCGTGAAGCGGCCCGCAAGGCACGCGAACTGACCCGCCGTAAAGGCGCGCTTGATATCTCGTCCCTGCCGGGCAAGCTTGCCGATTGTCAGGAGCGCGATGCGTCCAAAGCCGAACTGTTCATCGTGGAGGGTGATTCCGCAGGTGGTTCGGCCAAACAGGGCCGCGAACGTGGTTTCCAGGCGATCCTGCCGCTGCGCGGTAAGATCCTCAACGTCGAACGCGCGCGCTTTGACAAGATGCTTTCAAGTCAGGAAATCGGCACGCTGATTACCGCCATGGGTACCGGTATTGGTCGTGATGACTTCAATATCGAAAAGGCCCGTTACCACAAAATCATCATCATGACGGACGCCGACGTCGATGGTGCGCATATCCGAACCCTGCTTCTGACCTTCTTCTATCGTCAGATGCCTGAACTGATCGAACGCGGCTATCTCTATATCGCACAGCCGCCACTTTATCGCGCCAAACGCGGTAACTCGGTCCAGTATCTCAAGGACGACCGCGAGATGGAGCAGTATCTGACCGCACAGGGCACCGAAGAAGCCGTGCTTACCCTTTCCGGTGGCCAGCAGCTTGCCGGGCCGGATCTGGTCCGCGTGGTCGAACTGGCGCGTAAGGCCAAGGGCTTCCTGGAGCCGCTATCGATCAAGCTTCCGATCTCCGTGCTCGAACAGGCAACCCTTGCCGGTGCGTTGAACCCGGCATTGCTTGATGATGATGGCAAACGCCTTGAGGCGGCTGAAACGCTCGCCAAACATCTTGATACCCTTGAAGAAGACTATGATCGCGGCTGGCACGGCGAAGCACCGCTCGATGAAATCGTGCTCTGGCGGATGCTGCGCGGCGTTGAACAGCGTCACGTGATTGATGGCAACATCCTGCGCTCGGCCGAGGCCCGCGCGATTGCCGGTATCCTTGGCGAACTGCGCGAACTGTTTGAAAAGGGCGCAGAATTCGTTGCCAAGGACAAGACCTGGAAAATCAACGGTCCGGTCGATCTGGTCAATGCGGTGATGGAATATGGCCGCCGCGGCATTTCGGTGCAGCGTTATAAGGGCCTTGGCGAAATGAACCCGGATCAGCTTTGGGAAACCACGCTCGATCCGAACGTCCGTTCGCTCCTGCAGGTCAAAGTTGCCCACGCCGACGAGGCAGAGGAAGTCTTCTCGACCCTCATGGGCGACGTCGTCGAACCCCGCCGCGACTTCATTCAGTCGAACGCGCTCAAGGTCGCAAACCTCGACGTATAAGCGACCATGACGTTGTAAAATAACGCCAAGAAAAACAAAGCCGGAGATGGGAAAACCCATCTCCGGCTTTTTCATTGGTGCGCTTCGCGTACTAATTTCGCACAGCGATTTTCAGATCAGAGCATCCCTTCGGACTTCGCCCAATCGAGCGCCCGGTCAAGCGCACGGCCGAGGCGGGCGTGGATTTCACGGACATCATCCTCGGTCACGATCAGCGGCGGGCAGAGTGCAACCGTGTCATAGACATTGCGGCAAATAAGCCCTTCCTCGGCGGCAAGGGCCACGACCTTGGCGGCAACCGTGCCCGGTTTACCAAACGGTTGTTTGGTTTTCTTGTCTGCCATCTCAAGGCCCGCAATCAGGCCAACACCGCGAATTTCGCCAATCAGCGGATGATCGGCAAAGGCGCGCAAACCATCCTGGAACATCGGCTCCAGGCGTTTGGCATTGCCCATCAAATCGCGTTCTTCGATGATGTTGAGGTTTTCCAGGCCAACCGCACAGGCAACCGGATGTCCGGTGCCGGTGAAGCCGTGGCCGAAATTACCCAGTTTGGCGGTGTTGTCGGCAATCGCGTTATAGACCTTGTCATTCACAACGATCGCGGCAAGCGGCATGTAGGACGAGGTCAGCTGTTTGGATGTCACCAGAATGTCCGGCGTAAAGCCGTATTTTTCACAGCCAAAACGGGCACCAGTCCGGCCGAAACCGTTAATGACTTCGTCGGAAACGACCAGAATGTCGTACTTGTGGCAGATTTCAACCACACCCGGCCAATACCCTTCTGGCGGCGTCATCACACCGCCCGCACCCATGACCGGTTCGCCAATAAAGGCCGCAATGGTTTCCGGGCCTTCGGCAATGATGGTGTCTTCAAGCTCCTTCAAAAGGCGCGCGGTGAATTCGGTCTCGGTCTCGCCCTCTTCGCCATAACGCCAGAAATGCGGGCAGCTCAGATGCGTCACCGGAATGGCCGGAAGGTCAAAGTCCTTCTGGTTGCCGGCAAGGCCGGTCAGCGAGCCCGAGGCAATCGTAATCCCGTGATAGGCCTTGGTGCGCGACAGGAACTTCTTCTTTTCCGGACGGCCCAAACCGTTATTAAGGAACCACGCCATCTTGACGACGGTGTCGTTGGCTTCCGAACCGGAATTGGTAAAGAACACGCGGTTCAGGCCCTCGGGCGTCATTTCCACCAGCTTTTCGGCCAGACGGATCGATGGCTCGTGCGCCTTGTGGGCAAAGCTGTGGTAATAGGGCAGGCGTTTAAGCTGCGCATAGGCCGCATCGGCCAGACGGGTTTCAGAAAAGCCAACCGCAACCGACCAAAGCCCGGCAAGACCTTCGATATATTCCTTGCCTTCGCTGTCGGTGACGCGGGCGCCATTGCCCTCGGCCATGATCATCGGGCCCTTTTCTTCATGCAGTCGCATATTGGTGTATGGATGCATCGAATGTGCGATGTCGGACATGTGGAGCGAATTCGGCCGATGGTTCATGTGAAACTCCCGTTCTGATGATGAGGCCCTGATATGGGGCGGCCATTTTGTTTTGCAGTATATGCGGTTGCGATCAAACCCGCCATTGGTGGCTGATGCGGGTCAGTTTCACTCAAGTGCGGGTATTTTTGCGCCCAAATAACCCGAAAGAAAAGATGTCAGCGACGTGGTCAGCGATGGTGTCAGATATCCACCCTCTTGCACAATAACCGTCGGATAGCCCGCCGCAGCAATTTTTTCACCAGCACGGCGCAGTCCGTCCCAACTGACTTTCATGCCAAGCAACGGATCATCTTCGTGCGTATCAAGCCCAAGGCTGAGAACCAGCGCACCGGGATTGAAGTCGTCAATACGGTCAAGGGCGGTATCAATTGCGGCAAGCCATGCGGCGTCTGTGGTGGTGCGAGGCAGGGGCAGATTAAGGTTATATCCTTCGCCATCACCCGATCCGGTCTCATCGGCAAAGCCGGTAAAGAACGGGTAATAGTCCGCGGGGTCGGCATGGATGGAGGCGGTCAGGACATCGTTGCGATCATAAAAGATATCCTGCGTGCCGTTGCCATGATGGACATCGATATCAAATATGGCGACGCGATCATGTGCGGTACGCAGGCGTGCGGCCGCAATGGCGGCATTGTTCAGCAAACAATGACCGGCGGCAATTTCGGCACTGGTGTGATGCCCCGCCGGCCGACACAGCGCATAGGCCTTGTCATCCCCCGCCAGCACAGCATCGGTTGCGGCAATGGCGCAATCGGCGGCGCGCAGGGCCGCCTGCCAGCTATGCTGGCCAATCGGGGCAGACGTATCACCCATATGCCAGCCTGCTTTGGCCAGAATGGTGTGCGGATAGGATGACGTTGCGGCACGCGGAAAGACGTTGGGGACGACTTCCGGGCCTGCATCGGGCTGCTTTTGCCATTCATCCCACGCCGTTTCGAGGAACTTTAAAAAACGCTTGGTATGAACGGTTTCAAGGGCCGCAATCGGGGCGCGTTCAGGTTCGGTTACCGATAGGGAAAGTGCATCAAGGCCAGCCAGCAAAAGCTTGGCGCGTTCGGCCTGTTCGGCATTGCGCTGGATCTTGCCATAGGTCAGGCGAAAAATCGGATCGTGTGTTTCGGTTTCGGGGGCGTAGAAGCATTTCATGTCGACGTTTTGCCTTCTTCCAGAAGGCGGAACTGATCGATCACGATGCGTTGCGCCTCCGAAATGTGGTAGCGGATCGCCGAAACGGCCTTGGTGGCATCGCGTGCCCGCAGGGCTTCAAGAATCGGTTCGTGGGTTTCTGCAATGCGGGTCGGATCGTCATACAGCTGCCCGATCAACATGATGCTGAACTCGGTTTCTATGGCGACCTGTTCGAACACCTGCAGGAATTTCGGGTTGTCGCTGCCAGTACACATCAGCCGGTGAAACTGCATGTCGGCTTCGACCTGGGTGAAAATATCGGCCTCTTCGGTGGCAACCCGGTGAAGCTCGGCGACCTGTGCGCTCAGGGCCTCCTCGATCTCGTCGTTCCAGTTCTGCACCAGACGTTCGACCACGGCCGTCTCAATCGCCAGTCGCAACTCATACAGATCATCGAGCGCCTTTATCGAAACCTGGCGCACGAAAAATCCCCGGTTCGGCTCGGACCTCACCAGTCCCGAACTTTCAAGCAACCTTGCTGCTTCACGGACCGGTGCCCGGCTGACTCCCAGTTCGCGGGCGACGACCGATTCGGATAACCGCGCACCCGGGGCAAGCTTTCCGCTAACGATTGCTTTGCTCAGCAACTTGGCTACCCGCTGGACGAGCCCTTCACGATCAATCTGTTGGAAGCCGGAGGACGGCTGTGTCTGTGTCATATGTAAGCCCGCAGAAGGTGGATTTGAATTCTTTGAATGAAGCCCGCAACAGACGCCAAAGAAAGATGCATGACTCCGGTCAGTCTAGGCAACGAATTGTAGATTGTCGACAATTTACTTGACTGCGCCGGGATCATCCCGCAGCCTTGAAGCAATCAAAAAAGCGACATAACGAAAGGGCGGCATTAATGCGCGATGCTATGAGTGATCAATCGATATCCGAAATCCGCCGCGATCTGGCTGCGGCCTATCGGTTGATCGCACTCGAGGGCATGGATGACGGCATCTACACCCATATTTCCGCACGGCTCCCATCCGGACCCGGGGGCGAGCAACGCTTTCTGCTCAATCCGTTCGGCCTGCGGTTTGACGAAGTCACCGCGGCCAATCTGGTAACCGTCGATGAAACCGGTGCCGTGATTGATGACCCCTATGGTGCGGGGGTGAATGCCGCTGGCTTCACCATCCATTCGGCAGTTCACATGGCGCGCCACGATGCAGTTTGTGTGCTCCATACACACACCGTGGCAGGTGTGGCGGTTTCATCAAACCAGGAAGGATTGCTGCCGCTCAATCAGTGGTCGGCACAGTTTTACGACCGGATTGCCTTCCACGACTACGAAGGCATTGCGCTTAATCTTGAGGAACGCGCCCGCATCGTTGCCGATCTCGGCGATAAATCGGTGATGTTGCTGCGCAATCACGGGACGCTTCTTTTGGGGCGCTCGGTGGCCGAGGCAGTCAAGCTTGCCTTGAACCTTGAAAGGTCCTGCAAGGCGCAAGTGGCCGCGCTGGGGATGGGCCTGACGCCGGTTGTGCTGGACCATGACGTTGCCGAGCACACGGCCTCCCAATACCAGTCGATGTACGATTCTTATGAACAAAAGGGCAAACCAGACCCGGAATGGGCCGCCCAACTGCGCCGGCTTGATGCCAGCGCCCCGGGTTACCTCGGGTAACCTGTGCACTTGGGTCACGTCTGTGGCCTTTGGCTAAACAAACCGTGCGTA
Organism: Thalassospira sp. CA1; assembly: GCF_059052855.1. Lineage (NCBI taxonomy): Bacteria > Pseudomonadati > Pseudomonadota > Alphaproteobacteria > Rhodospirillales > Thalassospiraceae > Thalassospira > Thalassospira sp. CA1. The sequence continues at coordinate 176,719 of NZ_JBZCIA010000008.1, read as the reverse complement.
ACACCAATAAAAACAAGAACCTAAATGCAAAACACAATCAGGGAATGCTATGAAATATTTAAAGGTGACTACTTTTCTCATCGCCGCCGCCCTGGCCTCGCCAGTGGCGGCACAGGAAGCTGGCGGTCGGCTTGACATCGTTGTTCAGCCCGAACCACCGGGACTGATGCTCGGCCTCGTGCAGAATGGCCCGACCCAGCTGGTTGCAGGCGATATCTATGAAAGCCTGCTGCGCTATGACAGCGACCTGAACCCGATGCCGAGCCTGGCCAAAAGCTGGGAAATCTCCGACGACGGTCTGACCTACACCTTCAAGCTCAATGAAGGCGTCAAATGGCATGACGGCGAAGATTTCACCGCCGATGACGTTGTCTTTTCCGCCGATGTTTTCCTGCGTGAAACCCATGCACGTCTGCGTGCGTCGCTGGCTTATGTCAAAAGCATCACCGCACCGGATCCGATGACGGTTGTCTTCAAGCTGAAAGAACCTTTTGGTCCGTTTATCAACGCCTTTGAAAACGGCACCATGCCGATCGTGCCCAAGCACATCTACGAAGGTACTGACTTTGCGAACAACCCGGCGAATGCCACCCCGATTGGCACCGGTCCTTTCAAGTTCAAGGAATGGGTCAAGGGCAGCCACATTCACCTTGTTAAGAACGAGGACTACTATGTCGATGGCCTGCCGTATCTGGACGAAGTCTTTTACCGTGTGATTCCGGATGCTGCGGCCCGTGCGGTGGCGTTTGAAACCGGCGAAGTTGATGTTCTGCCGGGCGGTTCGGTTGAAAACTGGGATATCCCGCGTCTGGCCGAAATGGATGGTGTTTGTGTCACCGAAAAGGGCTGGGAATTCCTCGCACCGCTGGCATGGATGTGGCTTAACAACCGCGAAGGCCCGACCGCCAACGAGAAGTTCCGTCAGGCCGTAATGTACGCCATGGATCGTGAATTCATGCGCGATGTGGTCTGGAACGGCTTTGGTAAAGTTGCGACCGGCCCGATTGCGTCGAGCACCAATTTCTATTCCGATGACGTGACCATTTATGATCACAACCCGGACAAGGCCAAGGAACTTCTGGCCGAGATGGGCTATGACGGCGAACCTGTCCGTATCCTGCCGCTGCCATATGGTGAAACCTGGCAACGCTGGGCCGAGGCCGTGCGTCAGAATCTCAGCGAAGTCGGCATCAATGCCGAAATCGACAGCTCTGATGTCGCTGGGTGGAACGAAAAAACGTCCCAGTGGGATTACGACATGGCCTTCACCTATCTCTATCAGTACGGTGATCCGGCCCTTGGTGTTTCGCGCAACTATACCGCTGATCGCATCAAAAAAGGCAGCCCGTGGAACAATGTCGAAGGCTATGAAAACCTGGCACTCGACGAAAAATGGGCCGCTGCTGCGACGATGGTAACACCCGAAGAACGCGAAGCAGCCTATGCCGAAATCCAGAAGGAAATCGTCGATGACGTTCCGGTCGCCTGGATGCAGGAACTGACCTTCCCGACGATCTACCGTTGCAATGTCAACGATCTGGTGACCACGGCCATCGGTATCAATGACGGTCCACGTAACGCCTGGATCAAGAAGTAACATTGCGGGCGGACCGATTGCCGGTCCGCCCCCTTCTTTTCCTGATTGCCCGCGTTCAGGCGGGATTTCAAATACGGGATGCTACGGGGACCTATGACCATATTCGCTGTCGTGGTGTCGCGGCTATCCAAGGCTATTTTGACCTTGTTGGCCATTGCGATTCTGAACTTTTTCCTCATCCATGCCGCGCCGGGTGATCCGGCTGTCGTGCTGGCCGGTGAAGCCGGTGCCGCTGACGAGCAGATGATCGAACAGCTGCGCGAACGCTTTGGCCTCGATCAGCCGCTTTATGTCCAGCTTGGCAAATATGTCGCCGGTATTGTGCAACTTGATCTTGGCTATTCCTTCCGCCAGGGCGCGCCTGTGGCCGAACTTATTGCTGATCGGTTGCCGGCAACCTTGCTGCTGACATTAACGGCCTTCGTCGTCTCGCTGGTTTTGGGCATTGCCTTTGGGGTTGCCGCCGCCGCGCGCGTAGGCAGACCGTCCGATACCGTCCTGACCACGATGGCGCTTTTATTCTATGCAACCCCGCTATATTGGCTGGCCCTTATGGCGGTTCTGGTGTTTTCCGTATGGTTTGGATGGCTGCCGGGCTTTGGCTATGAAACTGTCGGGGCGAACTATACCGGTCTGGAACGTGTTCTTGATATTGGCAGCCACCTGATCCTGCCGGCCCTGACACTGGGGCTGTTCTTTACCGCGGTCTATATGCGCATGGCGCGTGCATCCATGCTCGAAGTCTCGCAGCTTGATTTTGTCAAAACCGCCAAGGCCAAGGGTCTGTCGGATGCGGTCATTCGCCGTCGTCACATCCTGCGCAATGCCATTTTGCCGGTGGTGACTTTGGCTGGCTTGCAGGCGGGTCAACTTGTCGGCGGGGCGGTTCTGACCGAAACGGTCTTTGCCTGGCCCGGTATTGGACGTCTGATGTTCGAAAGCCTGGCAGCACGTGACTACAACACGATTTTGGGCGTGTTCCTTGTCTCGGCGGCCATGGTCATCCTGTTCAACATCGTGACCGACATTGTCTATCGCATTGTCGATCCCCGTATCGGAGCCCGTAGCTGACATGTGGAAACGTTTCAGAAGCAACATGGGCGCCATGATCGGTGTCGTCTTGCTGATCTCCGTGATCGTCATCGCCCTGATCGCCCCCTTGATCTTCTCCGATGGGCCTTGGCAAATGGTTCAACGTCCGTTCCTCGCACCCTTTGCCGTTGATGGTTTGCCCCTGGGCACAGATACACTGGGCCGCAATGTGGCCGCCCAACTGGCCTATGGCGCGCGGGTTTCCCTTTTGGTCGGGCTGGTTTCGACCGTGGTTGCCTTGCTGATCGGTGTGCCGTTGGGCGCGTTGGCCGGGTTCTATGGCGGCTATGTCGATGAAGGCGCGATGCGCTTCACCGAGTTCTTCCAGACCATCCCGAACTTCGCACTGGCCATCGTGCTGGTGGCGATTTTTGAACCAACCTTGACCTCCATCACCATTGCGATTGCCATCGTCAGTTGGCCGCCCGTCGCCCGCCTGGTCAGGGCCGAGGTCATGTCGGTACGCACGCGTGAATTTGTTGATGCGGCACGTCTGGCCGGTCTTTCAAAACCGCGCATCCTGATCCAGCAGGTTCTGCCAAATACCGTCTCGCCAATCATTGTCATGGCATCGCTGATGGTCGCGACCGCGATCTTGCTTGAAAGCTCGCTTTCGTTCCTTGGGCTTGGCGATCCGAACTCAATGTCGTGGGGATATATGATCGGGGCGGCCCGCACCGTCATCCGCACCAGCTGGTGGCTTAGCTTCTTCCCCGGCATTGCTATCGTGATCACCGTTTTGGCGCTCAACCTGATCGGTGAGGGGCTCAATGATGCCTTCAATCCGCATCTGTCGCGAAAGGGCAAAGCATGAGTGCGACACTGACAATTGAACGGCTGACAATCGGCCTGCCCGAGGGTGCAGATCGCCCCTTCGCAGTCGAAAATGTCAGCTTCGACATCGACAAGGGACAGATCCTGTGTGTGGTCGGTGAATCCGGCTCTGGCAAGTCAATGACGGCCAATGCCCTGATGGGGCTGCTGCCCCAGGGGGTCGAGGTCAAATCAGGCCGGGCGATGTTCGAAGCCCGCGATGTCTTGCGCCTGCCCGAATTTGAAAAGCAGGCCCTGCGCGGTGCCCAGATCGCGATGATCTTTCAGGAACCGATGACCGCACTCAACCCGTTGATGCGCATCGGTGATCAGATCTCCGAGGTGTTCGCTGCACACGGTCTCTATACCCAGTCCGAACGCCGCAAACGTGCATTGGACCTTGTGCGCGAAGTCGGGCTTCCCGATCCGGAAAAAATCATCCGTGCCTATCCGTTCCAGCTTTCAGGTGGGCAACGCCAACGTGCGATGATCGCCATGGCATTGGCGCTGGAGCCCAAACTCCTGATCGCCGATGAACCGACAACTGCCCTTGATGTCACCACCCAGGCGCAGATCCTGAAGCTTATTCTCGATCTGCGCAAAAAGCGCGGCATGGCGGTGATGTTCATCACCCATGACTTTGGTGTGGTCGCCGAAATCGCCGATCAGGTGATTGTCATGCGCGAAGGCAAGGTCGTTGAGCGCGGTGATGCGGCATCGGTTCTTGATAATCCGCAGCACGACTATACCAAACGTCTGCTTGATGCCATTCCAACCGGAAAACTTCCGGAGGCACGCGAACTAAGCGATACACCGGCGCTTGAAATCAAAAATCTGCGTAAAACTTTCCGGACGGGTGGCGGTTTGTTCAAGCCCGTGCGTGAAGTTCATGCGGTTGATGATGTCTCGCTCACCGTGGCGCGTGGCGAGGTCCTTGGTTTGGTGGGCGAGTCCGGGTCGGGCAAGTCAACATTGGGCCGCACGGCAGTTCGGCTGGTGACGCCGGATGGCGGTCATGTCATGGTCGGCGGGGTTGATCTTGCCGCACTGTCTGAGGAAGAACTCCGCCGTCAGCGCAACAAGGTCCAGATGGTTTTTCAGGATCCCTATGCATCGCTTAATCCGCGCCAGCGGATCATGAGCGCCCTGACCGACGGGCCGATCAATCGCGGCGTGCCCAAGGAAAAGGCACAGGCCAAAGCCCGCGAACTGCTTGAGATTGTCGGCCTGGGTGCCGATGCCGCCATGCGCTATCCGCACGAATTTTCCGGCGGGCAACGTCAACGCATCGGGATTGCCCGTGCACTTGCCATGGAGCCCGAACTGATCATTGCCGATGAAGCCGTTTCGGCACTTGATGTATCGATCCAGGCACAGGTGCTTGATCTGTTGCGCGATTTGCGCGAACGGCTGTCTTTGTCGATCCTGTTCATCACCCATGATTTGCGGGTTGCGGCACAGCTATGTGATCGCATTGCCGTGATGCAAAAGGGCAAGCTGGTTGAAATTGGTCGGGTTGATGAAATCTTCCTGGCCCCGAAACAGGAATATACCCGTCAACTTCTCGCCGCCGTGCCCGGTGCGGACTGGGCCCAAACCGAAGAAGTGCCCGCATGATTGGCGTTCTGTCTTGTAGCAAAATCGATTTGCGGGGCATTTATGGCCCGCATTTCGATGCCTTGGCACCCGAACTGGACCTGCGTCTGCCCGGCGAGATCGACCGGCCCGAAGATGTCAGCTTCATGGTCACCTTTGTCCCGGCGCCGGACGCCTTTACGCGCTATCCAAACTTGCGCGCGATCTATTCGGTGGGGGCCGGTATTGATGCCATCATGGCATGCCCGTCCTTGCCACCGGGGGTGCCGATCCATCGGGTTGAAGACCCGGATCAGGCGCTTCAAATGGCCGGTTTCGCCACCTTCCATGTGCTTTGGCACCATCGCAATATGGGCAATCTTCTTGCTAATCAGAAAATCGCGCACTGGGAACGCCAGCTGACCGGACTATCTCCCCGTGCACGGCGCATTGGTGTTCTGGGCTTTGGTCTGATGGGCCGTGCGGTGGCAAGGGCACTGGTGGCCTTGGGCTATCCGGTGGCAAGCTATTCCCGATCCGCCCCAAAGCCGCCCGAAGACGGGGTAACGCATTATATCGATGGCGGGTTTGATGATTTTCTCGCCCAAAGCGACATTCTGATCAATGTGTTGCCGCTCACCGATCAGACCAAGGGACTTTTGGGTGCAGAAAATCTGGCAAAACTGCCAAAGGGTGCCGCCCTGATCCATCTGGGCCGGGGTGGGCAGGTCGATGAAACCGCCCTTGTTGATGCCCTTGATCGGGGGCATTTGTCGGGCGCGTCGCTCGATGTGTTTGAAACTGAGCCTCTGCCAACCGGACATCCGCTTTGGCACCATCCCAAGGTTTTCGTCACCCCCCATGTCGCCAGCATTTGCGAACCAAAGGCGACCGTTCTGTCCATCCGCCGGAACCAGCTTCAGTCCGAGCCGATGACAGCTTAACCCAAACCCATAAGGTAGCGCCCCACATGACCAGCGATCCGAATTCCCTGTCTGCCCGCGAACTGGCCCGCCGCATCAAACGCCGGGAAATGCGCGCCACCTCGGTCATTCGCCAAATGCTTGATCGTGTGGCGCGGGTCAATCCGGCCATCAACGCCATCGTTCAGGATTGCGCAGATGACGCCATGCAAGAGGCAGAGCTGCTTGATGCCCGCATCGAGGCCGGGGATGCTGTCGGTCCCTTGGCGGGCGTCCCGGTCACGATCAAGGTCATCTCCGATCAGGCGGGCTATGCCACCACCAATGGCACGACGCTGGCTTCGGATTTGATCGCAACCCAAGACAGCCCGTTTTTGCGCAACATGCGCAGCAAGGGCGCGATTGTGATTGGCCGCACCAACACACCGGCCTTTTCCTATCGCTGGTTTACCTCCAACAAGGTGCATGGCACGACGCTTAATCCCCATAACCCGGCCCTCACACCGGGTGGGTCCTCGGGCGGGGCGGGTGCCGCGACATCGGCGGGCTTGGGGCATATCGGCCATGGCACGGATATCGCGGGTTCCGTGCGTTACCCGGCCTATGCCTGTGGCATTCAGGGATTGCGCCCGACCCATGGTCGCATTCCGATGTTCAATCAGACCGGCGGTGATCGTCCGATTGGCGCACAATTGATGGCGGTATCAGGACCGCTGGCACGCAGGGTTGATGATCTCAGGCTTGGGCTTGAAGGCATGGCGGGCTATTCCCCCGATGATCCCTGGAGTGTGCCGATGCCGCTTCGCGGCCCCGACTTTGCCAAGCGTGTCGCCCTTGTCACCCATCCCGGCGGCATTGAGACCGATCCGCGCATTCTGGCCGATCTAGAACGTGCCGCCGAGATTTTCCGCGCCGCAGGCTGGACAGTCGAAACCCCGGAAATCCCCGAAATTCGCGAGGCCGTTGATCTTCAGATCGACCTCTGGCTTTCGGATGATCACGAAGCCAAACTGAAAGCCGCCCGGGCCGAAGGCGATCCGGGCGCGATTGCCCTTCTCGAACATTACGCCGATCGCGCCGCCGCGATTGATAAGGACACGTTTAGCAAGCTCTTCCTGCGCCGTTCCGCCCTGATCCGCGACTGGCGCGCGTTCCTTGAAAACTATCCGGTCGTCCTGATGCCGGTTTCGGCCGAACTGCCATTTTGCAAGGACGAGGACCTTGAAGGTCCCGCGACCCTGACCCGCCTTTGGAATGCGCAATTGCCGCAAATCGCAATCCCGCTGCTGGGGCTTCCGGCGATTTCGATCTGCTCGGGTGTCGAAAACAATGTCCCGTCGGGTGTTCAACTCGTCACCGCCCCCTGGCGCGAAGACATCTGCCTGACAGGTGGCGAGGTGCTTGAACAGGGCTTTGGTCTGCCGCAGATGACGATGTGATTACTGTCCGTTTGAATTTCTATTTAAGTAATCAACTAATTTAGCTTGAGGCGAATATGCAAAAGCCAAAGGCGACGTAAGTTTCATCTTTGGCTTTGCTTTTGGCATATGATGCCATCACCGGCTTTTTCTGCCCGACGCCATATTCTCGATCAGGGTCGTTTGCCGATCCAGACACCGTCGAAGGTCAACGTGATTAAGGATCGTCTTGCGGGCCCGTTCACGCAGGGGTGTCAGGTCGTCACGATGGGTAAGGCAGAACGCCATCTTGATTGCCAGCGCATCGCTGTCCCAGAAATCGGTCAGAAATCCGTTCTGCCGATCGCGGATCATATCGTGGCAGGGCCCGGTGTCCGAGGCGATCACAGGTGCCCCGCACGCCATGGCTTCCAGCACCGACCACGACAAAACAAACGGATATGTCAGGTAAACATGCAACGAACTGATCTGGTACATCCGGATCAATTGGTCATGGGGGATCTGGCCCAGAAAGTGAATGCGTGATGGATCAATCTGCGTTTCTGCCATCATCACATCACGCCATGTTCGCCCGTCCTTGCGCGCCTGTCCGTAACTGACGCCATCGCCCCCGGCGATCACGAACTGCGCATCCGGATTTTGCTGGGCCAGTTTGGCGGCCGCACGCATAAAGGTCGGAAACCCGCGATAGGGTTCAAGATCGCGCGCGACATAGGTAATCACCTGATCACGCGCGGTAAGTACCCGCCCATCGGGCAAGGTCAGGCTGGCGTTTGGATTTGGCTGGCAGCGGTGGGTATCAATCCCGTCATGGCAGACGCCGATCTTGTGGTGATAGGCCGCTGGAAACGCCGATTTCTGCCATTTGGTCGGGCTGATCGCGGCATCAAGCTGATCCAGTGTCGTCAGTTGGGCGGCATTGCGCACGCGAAGCTGGGCACGTTTCGCCAGCGTGATTTCATCATCAGGGTCAAAGCCCACGTCACGCCCGGTGGCGTGATAATAATGTTCGCAATAACCGATCAGGGGTGTTTTGGGCAAAGCGTCGCGGGCAAACATCATGCTGCCCCAACCGATATGGCCGTAAACAATGTCCGGTGCGCCTTCTTCGCGCACAAGGCTTTCAAGGGTTCTGGCGGCCTTAAGACCCACATCCTGATGATATTGCGCAAACGGTATGGCGGGCGGTGGGGCTGTGACAGGCTGGCGGAGTGTCCGGATGCCGGGCAGGCGCACATTCATTGCTTCGCACAGGAAGGAAACCTGCCATCCGGCATCGGCCAGATGGCAGGCAAGATGTACAAACTGTCCCGGTCCATGACGATGAACGAGGACAATCTTCATCGTCTGTTTCGTGCCTCCTGCACGGCGACGGACCCATTGATGGGAACACCCCCGTACCTGAGCGTCTGTGTCCAGAATTCTTCCAGTCTGCGCAACGTACGCAGCGCTGTCTCCATCTCCTGCTGGTCTTCAAGATTGTTGGTCAGGGCGTCGTGATATTCTTCGTGGAATTCGTGCAATGCCTGACAGAGTTCATGGCCCTTTTGGGTCAATTTCAAACGGGCAGAACGCCTGTCCCGCGCCATGACCTGACGTTCGACATAGCCCGATTCCGCGAGCTGTTTAAGATTATAAGACGCGTTTGAACCCATATAGTGGCCACGATCAAGAAGATCGCGCACCGAGAGTTCATCTTCGCCAATGGTAAAAAGCAGCGCCACTTGCGCCGGGCTGATGTCATCCTTTCCGAGTCGAATGAGATCTACCCGTAACAAATCCGCAAACCGCCGATAGATCCGCTCGACGGTATTTGCCAGTTCAAGATGAGTGACGGTCATGAGTTTCGATCCGTTATCTGGTCCCAAGCGAGAGTTGATGCCAAGGCGCGATTGCCCTGACACAAATTTCGTATTGGGGAAGATAACAAGACGTTGTTCTTGAACAATTTTTCCGAACGCCTCTTTCTTCCCGCAGGTTTGCTCGTTGTCCGGAAGTAATTCGAAAGTGTTTTTATTTTTGAATTACTTCCATTGTTAATATTTTTACATTGTCTAATCATCAACATGAGATCGACATATTTAATTTTATTGTAGATCATCCTGTCATCGCAACTATGTGATTAGATTGCGGAAAAACTATGACTTTTGCTTAATTGGATGATTTTCGATGCAATTTCGCCGCAAAAAGCTGGCAAAACCGGTGGATTCGCCTGTGAATTCGCCCGTGAATGCGAAGGAAGCCCGGCCCGAACTTGATGCAAGATCGGTCATTCGCGAGGCCCGCTTTACGTTCGTGCGCGGGCTCGGATGGGCCGGTGTCATGAGCGGCTTCATCAATATCCTTCAACTTACCGTGCCGCTGTTCATGCTTCAGGTGCATGACCGCGTGATCAACAGTCAAAGCACAGATACCCTGCTTTTGCTTCTGGTGATCGCGGTCTGTGCGATCATTCTCTATGGCATCCTTGATTTCGTGCGCGCGCTTGTCTTTCAGGAAATGGCAAAGTCGCTTTTGCGCCGGTTGAACCTGCCGGCAATTTCGGCGGCCATGCGTGTGGCACTGGAAAAGGGATCGCTGCACGGCACCCAGGTCCTGCGCGACCTTTCTGATCTGCGCAACTTCATCACCGGCACCACCATCGCCGCCCCGCTTGAAGCGATCTGGTCGCCGATTTTCCTTTTCGTGATGTTTGCCCTGCATCCCTATTACGGGATTGCCGGGCTGGTGGCGGTTCTGACCCTGATCGGGTTAAGCCTGCTTGGTGATGTGATGGTCCGTCAGGTCACCAAGGAAGGAACAGACGCCAATCTGCGCAATATCGGCGATATCGGATCGACGGTTTCAAACGCCGAAGTGATCGAGGCAATGGGCATGATGCCAGCCCTTGCGCTCCGCTGGCGTCAGGCACAAATCCACGCCAGCGAATTGCTTGATGTCGGCAACGTGCGCAGCAAGGGCATGTATTCCATCACCCGTTCAGCCCGGTTTGGCATGCAGATCATTGTGCTGGCCATGGGCGCTTACCTTGTCATTCAGGGCGAAACCACGCCGGGTGCCATGATCGGCGGGACCGTGATCATGGGGCGGCTGTTGTTGCCGTTTGATAATGTCACCCGCGACTGGCGGGCATGGGTCGGGGCGTTTTCATCGTGGAAACGCATTCGATTGATGCTCGAAGAAAGCCAGTCCGAACGCGAAATCAAACCAACCCCGCGTTCCGAAGGTCCGCTGGTTGTCGATAATCTGGTCTATGCCGTGCCGGGGTCAAATGTGCCGGTGCTGCGCGGGATCAGTTTCGAACTGTCGCCGGGCGATATATTGGGTGTGGTCGGGCCGTCTGCGGCCGGTAAATCAACCCTTTCAAGATTGCTGGTTGGCACGGCAAAGCCTGCGACGGGCGGTGTCTATCTTGACGGCCATAATGCTTATCTGTGGGAGCGCGGATCATTTGGCGACATGGTCGGATACCTGCCGCAATCGGTATCGCTTCTGAACGGCACCATCCGCGACAATATCAGCCGCATGCGCGACGCAAGCCCGCGCAAGGTGATCGAGGCTGCCCGTGCAGCCGGCGTGCATGAAATGATCGGGCGATTGCCGCTGGGCTATGACACCCCGATTGGTGCCGGTCGCCACACCCTGTCTGGCGGGCAGCAACAACGCATTGCTTTGGCACGCGCGCTTTATGGCTGGCCGCGTCTGCTGGTGCTTGATGAACCCAATGCCAACCTTGATGCCGAGGGCGAAGCATCCCTGATCCGTGCGGTGCGCCAGGCTGCGGATTCCGGTGCAATGGTGGTGCTGATCGCGCACCGTCAAAGCATCATGCAATATGCCAACAAGCTTTTGGTGATGCAGGACGGACGGGTCAAACAGTTCGGCGAACGAACAGACGTGATCCGCAATCTGTCCAATGAAAGCGACGACATCAAAAGTCTGCCCCCGGTAAAGCGTAAACATGAAAACGGAGGTGCGGCATGACCCGTGTCATTAATCTTGAAGGCGGTGGCGCGGCACTCCCGGCCGAAGAACCGCAAGTCGCCTGGCACCAGATCCTCTCGGAAGAACGCGAAGCATCGCGCCAAAGCCTGCGCAAGCCGATCCTGGCCGGATTATTCGTCATTGTGCTGGGGTTTGGCGGGTTCCTGACCTGGGGCTTTACCGCCGAACTCGATAGTGCGGCTGTCGCGACCGGCTCGGTGATTGTCGATTCCAAAAAGAAAGTGGTTAATCACTATGAGGGCGGCATCCTTAAACAGCTTCTGGTCGAGGAAGGCGAAAAAGTCACCGCGGGCCAGACCCTTGCCCTTCTTGATGGCACACGCAGCGAGTCGGAACTCGGCCAGTTGCGCGGCGAACGGTTTGGCCTGATGGCCAAGCTTGCCCGATTGCGCGCCGAACAGCGCGGGCAGGAAAACATCACCTTCCCACAGGAACTTCTCGCCAGTGACGAGGCGTATGTCGCCGATATCCTCAGCGATGAAAAACGCCTGTTTGCCAAGCGCAAGGAAGTCTATGCCGCCAAACGTGATGCCCAGGCCAAACAGATCGAACAGTTCGAGGCCGAAGCCGAGGCACTGGTGTCACAGATCAAGGCCCGCACACGTCAGGAAAAGCTCGTCGCCGAACAGCTTCAGGGCATTCGCCAACTGGCCGAAAAAGGCTTCGCCACCCGCACCCAGCTGGTCGAGATTGAAAATAATTGGTCGGATCTGGTCGGTGATATGGGCGAATTCAAAGCCCAGCGTGCCGCCGCCCAACAGCAAAAGGCCGAAGCCGAGATCAATCTCGCCTCGATCGAAATGGAATGGCAAAGCGATATCGCAACGGAAATTCAGGAAGCCCAGCTTGCGCTCAATGATGTCACCCAACGCATCCGCGCAAGTCAGGACGTGCTTGATCGCCTCGAAGTGCGTGCACCCCAGGCCGGAACGGTCGCCAATATCCAGATCAGGACCCCCGGCGGTGTGATCAGTCCGGCTGAACCGATCATGGATATCATCCCCGAAGATGAACCACTGGTGATCGAAGCACGGATCAACCGACAGGACATCGACTCGGTCCAGGTCGGATCAAAGGCGCAAATTCGCCTGACCGCCTATAGTCAGCGTCGATTGGCCCCCCTGAATGGCGAGGTAAGCTATGTTGCCGCTGACCAAACCGTCGATGAACAGCGCGATGCGTCTTACTACATCGTGCGCGCAGCGATTGATCCGGCCGAACTGGCAAAACATGATGACATCAATCTGCGTCCGGGCATGCCAGCCAACATTCTGGTTCTGAAAACCCCGCGCAAGGCCATCGATTACCTGATCGATCCCATCACCCAAAGCATGGAAAAGGCCTTCCGCGAAGAGTAATCCTCCCCCCGCGACATGCGGATTTAACTTGGGGTCTTTCGCGGTTTCGTGCCGGATTGACCCTTTTCTTTTCAAGTATAGATCGAATTTTGAACCAAATAATAAGTAAAATTGAACTAGTATTCAGACAATAAATGTAATGAATCTCAAACTAAGTCATAATGTTGACAAAATAAAACCACGACAATACCCTCCAATGACAAAATAAAAAAATATAGGATTTCTGAGTGGTCGTTTCCACGGGGCTCAGAACGTCCAGAGGGAACGGCCATCCTCTCGTGAGGGAAATATCCCCACGATGTCATTAATGTTGGGACACGAAGGAGGATTACATGGCAACTCTCGAAGGCGGCGCCTTTGATGATGCGCTTCTCGGATCTCGTTTCAGTGACGTCATTTTCGGACGTGGCGGAGACGATACAATCTTCGGACAAGGTAATGATGACGTGCTGTTTGGCGAAGAAGGCGATGATGTCTTGTTCGGCGGATCGGGCGACGATGTTGCCGTTGGTGGCGAAGGTGATGATCTTCTGTTTGGTGGATCGGGTGACGATGCACTGATCGGAGGTGCCGGCAGCGACCTGCTCTCAGGTGGCTCTGGCGAAGACGTTCTGTCAGGTGGATCGGGTGACGATATCATGCTTGGCGGATCAGGCAACGACGTCCTCGACGGCGGTTCTGGCGATGATGTCATGATCGGCGGCGGTGGCGACGACATCATGCTCGGCGGTGCCGGTGATGATGTCATGCTTGGCGGTTCTGGAAACGATGTTCTCCAGGGCGGCGAGGGCAATGACGTTCTCTTGGGCGGCTCCGGGGACGATGTCCTCGAAGGCGGCGCAGGCGATGACATCATGTCTGGTGGTTCCGGTGCAGACACCTTTGTCTTCTCCGGGGGCGGCGGCAACGACGTCATCCTCGACTTCCAGGCTGGCGAAGACATGCTTTCCATTAGCAGCAACATCAACGACACCGGCATCGCAAGTGCCGATGATGTCGCTGCGCGTGCAACGCAAGTCGGTGCCAACACCGTCATCGATCTTGGCAATGGGGATTCCATCACCCTCAACAATGTCGATGCCGAAGACGTACAGGACGATCCGGACAGCTTCTTTAGCGTCCAGTAATCCGTTGGCGGCGTCCGCAGCTTCGGCTGCGGGCGACCCGTCCTGAACTTCAAGTTAGTGAAAGATTGTCATGCTTGAATTTGCCTCGTCCGATGCAGTGCGGACGACCGGCGAAGCGCCCGGTGTTTGCCTGCTGAACCCTGATACGTTGTTGTTAAGTTGGGATACACCCACCCGTTTGTGGGAAGTTCCCCGGCTTGAAACGATTGATGGTGCTGCGATTTCACCGCAGGCCACATTGCGGTTGCCACTTGACGGGGGCGGGACCCGGTTGTTGCGCGTCATCCGCCGCCCCAAGGATGAACCGATCACAATTCTGGCCGAGGCCGGAACGCTGGGCCGCAAGGACGAGATCACAATCGATCCCGATGGCGATTTTGAATTTGCCAGTGCATCAACGCTGCTGAACGGGGTGACGCCTGCCGGGCGGCTTTCGCTGGTCTCGACCCTTCTGGGCATGTGGGCCAGCCTGTTTCGACTGCGCCTGTCCAAAAGCTACAACAGTTTCCTTCTTCAACTGGTTGCCGAAATTGTCGATCGGCCCAAACCGGCGAAGGCGGTCGCAAAGCTTTCCGGTGAAAAGATCCTGCTGGCAACCGCATTGCCCGATGCCTTTCACGATATCGAGGCCGTCTTCATCGTCGCCCCCTCGGGGTTCAAGCGCTTAACGCAGCTTCCCCATGTCAGCAAGACCGGGCCGCGCGGGCAGAAACTGGTTTACATGATTGCCGACCAGCCAAGCACCGCATCCGGGGCCTATATGGTCGTGACGGGCGTGCGCACGCTTGCCATTCGTCATCTGCCCGATGTCTCAACCCTGCCGTCTCTGGCGCGCTGGTGGCAAACCAAGGGCAAATCAGATGCGGATTTGCGCGAATACATCATCGGGTCGCTTGCCCGTGCCGACATGAAATCGAGCAAGGCCGCGATTGAATTCCAGCTCCGCTGTCCGCTTTCAAGCCAGCGCGTCTCAGGTGGCGGATCGCTTCCCAGTGGCGAAGTCGATCTTGCGGTCACGACCGCGCGCGGCACCTTGATTGGCGGCTGGTATCGCGATCCTGTCGATATGATTGCCAGCATCGATCTTCTCGATAGCAACGGTATCGCCCATCCATTCGGCGACGGATTTTATCGCTATCAGGGCAACGTGCAGGACGATGGCCAGACAGTTCCGGCAACCGGCTTTGTCGGCTTTTATCAGGATATCCAAAGCCCGGTTCCCATCCTTCAACCCCGAAGCCTGATGCGCCTGAAATCGGGCAATCGTCATCTGATGGTCCCCCCCGCCCAGCCGATTGACCCGGCCGAGGCCCGTGCTCGTATTCTGCGCGCCGTCCCGCCGCAACACCTGACGTCAGAGATTATCGAAAACTGTCTGGCACCGGTGATTGGCGATCTGCAGCAAAAACTGATGGCATCCGCCAAGGTCGACCGGGTGATTGATATCGGCTCCCCGTATGATGACCCGGATGTCTCGATCATTGTGCCGCTCTATCGTGTTCTTGGCTTCCTGCGCGCGCAAATCGGCGCCTTTGCCTGTGATGACTGGGTCGCGAAATATTGCGAACTTGTCTTTGTACTCGACTCCCCCGAACAGGCCGAAGAATGCGAACATCTGTTGCGCGGTCTGCATGTTCTCTATGGCATCCCGATGCGTCTGGTCGTCATGACCCGCAATGGCGGCTATGCCCGCGCATGTAATGCCGGTGCGCAGAACGCAAACGGCCATTATCTGGCGATGCTCAATTCCGATGTGATCCCCCATACGCCCGGCTGGGCCCAGGGGATGGCGTCAAAAATGGGCGGTCCGGATGAGGTCGCAGTCGTCGGGCCGAAACTTCTGTTTGAAGATGGCTCGATCCAGCATGCCGGGATGTATTTTGCCCGCAATGAAAGTGGCAAGTGGCTGAATTATCACTATCACAAAGGCATGCCCGACCAGTTCCGGGATGCCAATATTGAATGCTCGGTCCCCGGCGTTACCGGTGCCTGCATGATGATCCATCGCGATGCCTTTGACGCGGTCGATGGCTTTACCGAGGACTATGTCATTGGCGATTACGAAGACAGTGACCTTTGCCTGAAAATTCGCAAGGCCGATTTCGACATCAAATACGTCCCCGATGTCAGCCTCTATCATTTTGAGCGCAAATCCATCTCGACCCATGCCGATTACATGCGCGGGGTGGCTGCCGAATATAACGCCTGGCTGCATGCGTCGCGCTGGGCCGATGCGCTCGAAGATCTTCACACCAACGGTGTGCCGCAAAACCGATCGCGAAAAACCCCCAACGGAGAAGCGGCATGAGTCAGGTTCTTGCACTGTCCGAACACCAGTCCCCGCTGACATCCGATATGGCTGATACCCAGCTTTCCTGGTTGTGCGAACAGATCATTTCCAACCGTTTCCTCCCGGTCCCGCCCGAAGAAGACGTCTTTGTCGGCGATGGCGATTACCGCGCCATCGGGGCGGAATTCCTTGGTCATTTTGTGCGCATGGCCGGGCTTAAAACCACCGAGGATGTTCTTGATATCGGCTGTGGCATCGGCCGGATTGCCGTCCCCCTGACACAGTTTCTCAACCCGAAACAGGCGATCTATCGCGGCATGGATCCGGTGCGCGGCGGCATTGAGTGGTGCAAGCGCGCCATTACGCCAGCCTATCCGAATTTCCGGTTTGAGTGTTCGGACATCAGGAACGAACTCTACAACCCCGAAGGCGAAATCAGCGGGCGTGGCATGCGACTGCCCTTTCAGGACGGAACATTCGATTTCACCGCAATGATCTCGGTGGCGACCCACCTGCCGCCAGACGAAATCGAAACCTATTGTTCCGAGGTCTTTCGCGTGCTGCGCCCCGGCGGTCGGCTGTTCTTGACCGCATTTGTCATCCGCGAAGATGACGACCCGTCAAATCCCGACCGCGATGCCCGCCTCAAAGGGTTTGAGAAAGCCGAAGGTCAGCCTTGCTGGCACCTGCGCGGTGAAAACCCGATGGCGGCCGTCGGTTTTGACGATGCGTTTCTTGAGGGTGCCCTGACCGGGGCCGGGTTCGATATCCACACCAAAAGCTTTGGCACCTGGCGCGGCGAAACGGCCGCCCATTACCAGGATTTCCTGATTGCCCAGAAACCACGGAGGACCGCATGAATCCCCGGATAATGGTGCTTGCCCATAATCACCCCGATCTGCATCCGGGTGGGACTGAAATTTTCGCCCATGATCTGTTTCATGCCTATAAGCGCGCGGAATGCGATGCGCTTTTCATCGGGGCGACCAACGATGTTCATCGCGAACGCCGCCCGGGCACAAGTTTTCAGGCGATCAATGATGCTGGCGATGAAATGCTGTTCTGGGCCGGGCATTTTGACCGTTTCAACATGTCCCAGACCGATCTTTATGCGGTGGCCCCGGATTTTACGCGCCTTTTGAAAAGCTGGGCACCGGATGTGGTGCATATCCATCATCTGGTCCTGTGGGGCATCGAATTGCCGATGCTGATCCGCCGTGTTCTGCCGAACTGCAAGATCGTGATGACCCTGCATGACTATTATCAGATCTGCCCCAATGACGGCCTGATGATCCATCGCGGGACCAAAACCCGCTATACCAAGGCCGATGCCACTGGGCGTCTGTCCGGGCTTGATGGCTTTACGCCTGATCAACATGCGATGCGGGCTGTCAATCTGCGCAACCATCTGCGCGCGGTTGATCATTTCATTTCGCCCAGTGAATTCCTTCGCGATCGCTATATCGAATGGGGCATCAACCCCGACAGGATTTCGGTGATCAACAATGGTCGCCCGACTGTCCCCGCCGCGCCCAAACGCGATATCGGGGCGGTCGGCATGCCCAATGTCTTTGGCTATTTCGGCAATCTCAACCCGTGGAAGGGCGCGGATGTCCTGCTTGAAGCCGGGCGAATCCTTGCCTCGGACACGGTCGATTTCAATCTGCGCATTCATGGTGCGGCCCTGTATCAGACCGATCAGTTCACCAGTCGCATCGCCGATCTGGTCGAACAAAGCGGCCCGCAGGTAAGCCATATCGGCGCCTATCAACGCGAAGATATTCCCGATCTGATGGCACGGGTCGACTGGGTCGTTGTGCCCTCGATCTGGTGGGAAAACGCGCCTCTGGTCATTCAGGAAGCCTTCCAGCATGGCCGCCCGGTGATCACCAGTTCAATTGGCGGCATGGCCGAAATGATCCGCCATGGCCATGACGGCATTCATGTCCGCCCCGATGACCCGGCCGAACTGGCCCGGGTTATGAAGGACTGCGCAACCAATCCGAAACTCTGGAAAAAACTGTCGGGCCATGTCCGGCCCCCGGCCGGGATTGACGATGTTGCCGAGCAATATCTGGCGATGATCCGCCGCATGGTTCGCCCTGATTTTGTTGCCGCCTGACGTTTAACAAGGAGGCCACTATGGCTGTTGCCGAAAAACAGACGATGGAAGAAACCCCGCCCCCGACCTCGACCCGGACCCCGGCGTCAACAGGTGCGCAAGATGCCGAACAAACCGCACCGACCCTCGAAGGGCGGGTTGATGCCATTGATCAGAACCGCCTCTATGGCTGGGTCTGGTCGCCGCAAAGCCCGGATGCCCGGATCGAGGTGGTCGTGCGCCTGAACGGTCATGCCCTGCTGCGCGAAACCGCCGAAAATGAACGTGTCGATTTGCGCCGCAACGGTATCGGCGATGGAAAACACGCGTTCGAGGTCGAATTGCCCGATGCCGCGGTTGCCAGTGTCGACAGTCTGACGGTCTGTGCCGTCATGCCCGGCACCAAGGAAGAAATCACGCTGCGCATCCCGTCCCAAAGCGAACAGGAAGCCCACACGGCGCTCAATGCCCCGCTTGGCAAAATTCTGGATCGTCTGGATCGCCTGCTGGCCGCACAGCACATCTTGCAAAACGGCCAGCGCGAAGCCGCCAAACGTCTGGTCAGCGCATCTAAACGCATGGACGAACTGGCGTCCGCCGATGATGGCATCGAGGCCGGCGTGAAACTGGTGCGAAACGGTCAGGAAGAACTTTCAAGCCGGGTCGATGAACTCGAAGTCTTTCTGGTGCGCTTTGACAAGTCACTCGGTGGCTTTGACGAACGGCTTTCGGCCCTGACCGCACGCCACACCAATGATCTCAAAACCCCGTTGCTGATCCTGTCCTGCCTGATTGGCGTGACCACCGGGTTGGCAATCGGCGCCTTTGTCTGGTGATCGCCATGGCACGGCAATCATTCGCTTTGAAACACATGCGTAAACACAAGGAGGCCCGGGCATGACCGAACAGCATGGAATGCCACTGGATGGCAGAACCGTCGTCGCCGCCTTGGTCGATGAAGGTCTGGCTTTGATGGTCGGGGTGGGAAATGCCCTGCCGGCAACGATTGATATTTACCTCAACAGCCAGTCTGACGCCAAAGTCCAGGCTTCCATCATTTCATGGCGCCGCCACGATGCGGAACCCGACAACGCCTATGGCTTTGTGGCCCTCTTGCCGATGAAGGATGTCTCCGCACGTCGTTTGAAAACGGCCTTGTTCCGCGGCGCGGGCAAGCCGCGTGAATACCGCATAGACAATCGTCAACAACGCATTGAGGCGGTTCTGTCCTCTGTTGCCGATCAATCCGGCCCGGCCTTCGCCACGGTGATTGATGGTTTGATCGAAGCCCTGCTGGCGGGGGATCCCGATAAAAAACGCCTCAGCAAGGTGGCCGCACTTGTGCAAAGTGCCGCGCGCAGCAACGGCTTTATCGAAGTACTCGGCGGGCTCGAAGAAGGTGATGTTTATATTCAGGGCTGGTCAAGCGGCTTCCCCACCGGACGCACCCGTGTCATTGCCATGGCGGATTCTCCGATACTGGCGGAACTGACCAGCGCCGATTTCCAGCGCGATGATCTGGGCGACGAGGCATCCGGTGTAACCGGCCTGATGCTGGGCGATAAGCCGATCAATCCGAAAAAACTCAAACGGGTTTACTTCCGTGGCCGCGACACCTGGTACTCGATCGAGGTGTATCAGCACCGCGTTCTGGTCGCACCACCCGATGTCCCGGCCCATATTCGATCAGTCCTTGATCGTGTGCGTGCACCGGAAAAAATCCTGCATGCCCTTAAAATGGCCGCACATCGTTTTGATGGCCGCGACACGGTATCCGAGCTCGATCGCCCGGTCCGCATCGGCATCGATTTCTCTCTTCTGATCGAAGGAAGCGGGGTGTTGATTTCCGGCTGGATGCTTGATCCCGACCGTGCGGTCAAGGATGTGTCACTGCGGGTTGGTGGTGAAGTCGTCCGTATTGACGATCACTGGACGCGCCAGTCACGCGCCGATGTGACCGATGCCTTTGCCAATGATCCGATGTTCTCTGGCATGAACCCGGCCCGGAATAATCACGGCTTTTTGGTGTTTTGCCCGTTGGACGTCACCCCGCCATCCGATCAGGCAACCTATCTTGAACTGGGCATCAGTGATGCCTTTCCGGCCTATTGCCCGCTGAACCCGACGCGTGCGTCCGCCCGTCAGGCCCTTTCACGGGTACTGCCTTCGCTTGATCCGCGGTCGGTCACGGCCTCGAACAGTATCGAACGTCAGTTTGGCCCGATGTTACAGGCCATGACGGCACAGCGCCCCTATGCGGTGGATATCCATGATATCGGCGATTTTGACGAAGACGCGCCGGTGACCCTTGTGGTCGGTGTCGATGACACGATCAATGATATCGGCGTCACCATTGCCCTTTTGGGACTGGATAGCGCGACCCGCCATCTGCCGATTGTCATTGCCGGGCCGGTCGAAAGCTTTGATCAGGTTGGCAGCGAAATCTTGCGCCTTGCCGCCTTTTACAAACTCAACACCCGGATCGTTTTCGCCGAAGGGGTCGAAGACTATTGCGATGCGCTCGAAGTCGGTGTGGATGCCACCAATTCCGAAACAGTCGGGCTGGTGTCGGCACATATTCTGCCGCGCGATGATGGCTGGTTTGATCAGTTGCATGCCGCCTATACCAAACGCGGCAACAAGGTTCTCGTATCGCCGACCATCCTGTTTGAAGACGATTCTGTCCGTTGGGCCGGAACCTGGATCAACAGTAATGCCAATGGCGGGCAGTATCTGTCGGATCGCTATGTCGGCTACCCTTGCGCGGTTCTTGCCGATGCCCAACCCAGCGAAGTCAGTGCCGGTACGCTGGAATGCTGCATCCTGCCGCGCAAGGCCTTCAAGGACAGTGACGGCTTTACCCGTGGCTATATCGGTCCGGCGGAAAAAAGCCTCGACCTTGCACTCAAGCTGCGCATGGCGGGGACGCCATCCTACTGGATCCCCGATGTCGAAGTACTGGGCAGCGAACAATCCATAAGCAAAGCCCCTGCCTGGGAGGAACTATCCAATCGTCTTGACCGCTGGGCGTTTGATCGCCGCTGGTCATTGGTCGTTTCAAACTTGCGGAGCCACAACAATGCCGTCGACTGATTTACGCGTCCTCGTTATTTCGCACGGCCATCCCAGCATCTCGCTGGGCGGGGCCGAAGTGGCCTCCTACAACCTGCATAAAGGGTTGAACAAACTCGACGGGGTCGAAAGCTTTTATCTCGCCCGCGTTGGCAATCCCGTGCCGCGTCACGGGGCCTCGGCCCTGATGAGCCTGCGGCAAAAGGAAAACGAAATCCTTTATCACGCCGAAAACTATGATCACTTCCTGCTGTCAAACGGCAGCACGGATGAAATTGATAGGGATTTCCTGCGCTTTGTGAAGGATTACGAACCCGATGTCGTGCATTTCCACCACTATCTGGGGCTTGGGCTCGAAACCATCTATGCCATTCGCGAAGCCCTGCCCGAAACCGCGATTTTCTTTACCTTCCACGAGTTTTTGACGATCTGCCACAATCACGGGCAGATGATCAAAAGCGGCGGAACCAAGCTGTGCAACCGGGCAAGTCCCATTGATTGCAATGGCTGTTTCCCCAATATCTCGCCGGCGTCGTTCCTGCGGCGTGAACGCTTCATCAAGGCGATGCTGGAACTGGCCGATCACTATGTCTCGCCCAGTGAATTTCTCGCCAACCGCTTCATTGACTGGGGCATGAAGGCCGAAAAGATGTCGGTGATCGAAAATGGTCTCGACATCAATGAACGGGCCAAGGACCGCCCGCTTTCCAAAACCCAGCCGCGCCGGTCGCGCTTTGCCTTCTTCGGGCAACTGACGATGTTCAAGGGCGCTGACATCCTTCTCGATGCGGTCGGGCGTGTGCCTGATGAAATCTGGGGCGATGATGCGCGGCTGATGATCTTTGGCGGCAACCTTGATCGCCAACCCAAGGAATATCAGGACAAGGTCCATGACCTGATCGAAAAGGCCGGCGAACGCGTCCGCTTTTACGGGGCCTATCAGAATACCGAAATGCCCAAGCTGATGGAACTCGCCGACTGGACGATCATTCCCTCGATCTGGTGGGAAAACTCGCCGGTGGTGATCCAGGAAGCCTTCTTCCACGGGCGTCCGATGATCTGTTCCAACATTGGCGGCATGGCCGAAAAAATCACCGACGGTGTCAATGGTCTGCATTTCCGGGTCGGAAGTGCCGAAGACCTTGCGGATCGGATGATCGAAGTTCTCAGCGACAACAAGATCTGGGATCGGATGCGCGAGGGAATACCAAGCGTGACGACCTATCAGGAATGCGCCGAGCAACATCTCGCGCAGTATCGGGAGGTTCTGGAAACGCGCCGTATGTCTGCAAAGGCTGCGAGCCCGCAAACCGTGGCAAGCACGGCATGAATTCAGAACAAAAACGTGATCAACCAAGGAGAGACAACATGGCGCGCGTTCTCGTAATGATCCCGTCAGGCGAAGTCTACGACCACGACTGCGTCCGATGGTACAACTATCAGGATGTTCAAAAGAGCATCAACCACTACCACAATATCGGGGATGCCTTTGTCTTCGATTCATCGCTCAAACTGATGAATTACGACAAGCTTGGTGTCTTGCCGATTGCCGATCCCAAGATGGAAGACATCGACCGCCTTCGCGAGGAATACGACTATGTCTTCCTGCGCGGGTCGAACTACATCCATTCCGATATGGACTGGCGCAATACCATCGACGTTCTCAAACGCCTGAAGCTGCCTGTTCTGGGCTTTGGCATCGGTGCGCAGGCCCCGGTCAAAGGCAAGATCGAACTGTCCGAACAGACCAAAACGGTTCTGCGGATGATGGCCGATTCCACCACTTCCATCGGTGTGCGCGGGGCCTATACCGCACAGGTTCTTTGGGATCTTGGCATCACCAATGTCCGCATTGTCGGCTGCCCGACCGCGTTTAGGCAAAACAATCCCGACATGCGCATCAAGCTGCCCTCGCTTGATAGCGTCAAAAATGTCGGCATTACGCTGCGCCGTGAAGTGTCCCCGGCCTATGCCCAGGACATCAAACGCTATCTCACCTTCCATCGTGATCTGGTCAAACATCTCGCCGACCGGTTCGATGACATGACCCTGATGGCCCAGGGCGAACCCGAAGAGAAAAAACTCGTCTTTGGCAGCAACGCCCAGCGCGAAGAAGCCATGCAGGCGCTCAAAAACAACGACTGGGTCAAGAACTGGTATCTCGATGACACGATGGAACGCCTCTATCGCGAGAAGCTGTTCTATTCCGATGTCGTATCCGATTACGAAGATCTGGTCCGGACCAAGGATTGCGTGCTGGGCTATCGCCTGCACGGCAATCTGATGGCGCTGTCCAACGGTGTTCCGTCGATTTACTTCACCTATGACAGCCGCACGGTCGAGTTCGCCGAAACCTATCAGATCCCGTCCTATGACGTGTTCTCGGAAAAGGAATTCGTGCTTGAGGATTACTGGAATCAGGATCTGTTCGACAAGTTCAACCGCGCCTGGTTCCAGACCTATCGCGAAATGGCGCAGTTCCTGACCGAAAACAACATCGATCACAAAATGGTCGATGTCATGAAAGCTGATACGCAGCCTCAGCGAAAGGTCGCGTGATCCCACCCGGTATGGCCGTTCTGGCGACCCGGATCGGGATCGCCGGGCGGCCGTGCCTTCCAAAGCAGCCTGAACCAAAACAGGCAACATCAACAAGGAGACACGGCAATGACTGTACTTGTAACAGGTGGCGCAGGGTATATCGGCAGTCACGCGGCACTGGCACTTCTCGATGGCGGGCGCGATGTCGTCGTGCTGGACAATCTAAGTCAGGGGCATCGCTGGGCAGTGCCAACCGGGGCGGCCTTCGTTGAAGGTGATTGTGGCGACGAAGATCTGGTGCGTCGCGTCATCGCCGAACATGACGTGACGGCGATCATGCATTTTGCCGGGTCGATCATTGTACCGGACTCGGTCATCTATCCGCTGGAATATTACCGCAACAACACGGTCAATTCGCGTGCGCTGTTGCAAGTTGCCGTGGATAGCGGCGTAAAGCATTTCATCTTTTCCTCGACCGCGGGGGTTTACGGCGAACCAAAAGCCACCCCGATTAACGAGGACTTCGCGCTTAAGCCGATCTCGCCCTATGGCACATCAAAAATGATGACCGAAAAGATGTTGGCCGATGCCGCCATCGCCCATGATTTGCGCTATGTCGCGTTGCGTTACTTCAACGTTGCCGGGGCTGATCCCAAAGGCCGTTCCGGCCAGACATCGCGCAAGGCAACCCATCTGATCAA
Organism: Thalassospira sp. CA1; assembly: GCF_059052855.1. Taxonomy (NCBI): domain Bacteria; kingdom Pseudomonadati; phylum Pseudomonadota; class Alphaproteobacteria; order Rhodospirillales; family Thalassospiraceae; genus Thalassospira; species Thalassospira sp. CA1. Next base: position 152,106 of record NZ_JBZCIA010000008.1, on the reverse strand, counting down.
GATCGCAAGCCAGGCGGCAACAGGGACGCGTCCGCAAATGGCCATTTACGGCGAAGATTACGAAACCCCCGATGGCACCTGCATTCGCGATTACATCCATGTGTCCGACCTCGCCAATGCCCATGTTCTCGCGCTCGAATATCTTGAACGCGGCGGCGAAAGCGACGTGATGAATTGCGGTTATGGGCGCGGGTTCTCGGTGCGCGAAGTGATCGGTGCGGTCAAAAAGGTGTCTGGCGTTGATTTCGAAGTCGAACTTGCCGACCGTCGCCCCGGTGATCCGGCAGCCCTGATTGCTGCGGCCGATCGTATTCGCCAAAAACTCGGCTGGACCCCGGTTCATGATGACTTGGATGCCATCGTGCGCCATGCCCTTGATTGGGAACAAAGCCTTAAATCCCGCGAGGTCAGTGCGGCTTAAACGCACCTCGCAAGACCTGCACTTCCAAACACGAGCAACGGTTCGAAACAACGTCAAAAATGACACGAACCAAACACGCAGGAGCATAAAATGGCACCCGAACTCCCCACCGGGGGGCGCAAGCCCCGTATTGGCGTATTGATGCCCGCTGGCCGTCTTGAGGGCAATCTTGGTGTTGTCACCCACACCTATAATGCGCCGGAAAAGGCAAAGACGTTATTCACCAATATCGGTGACTGCTTTGTCTATGATTCCTCGCTGCGCATTCTCGATTATTCCGAACTTTTTCCGATCTATGTGCCCTCAGACGGCAATATTTCGGAAACCCAGATCGAACAGATCAATCGGCTGGATTACATCTTTCTGCGCGGATCGAACTATATCAACACCAACGGTCAATGGGACCCGATCACAGCCGTTCTTGAAAAAACCAAGGTCCCCGTCATTGCCTTTGGCATCGGTGTTCAGGTTCCCGACAATTCCGACGAATATGTCAATGAATCGACCCGGCGTTTCTTGAACCTGGTTGCAGATCGCTCGGCATCGATTGGCGTGCGCGGCAATCTGTCGAAAAAGGCGCTGAATTCGATCGGGATCAAAAATGTCCGCATCTTTGGCTGCCCGACGGCGTTCCGCCATTGCAAACCGGAACTCAAATTGCGCCGGGTTGATGCCGCATCGATCAAAAGGCTGGGCTTTACCCTGCGCCGCAAGACGCACGGTTTCCAGACCCAGCAACGCTTTATGTTGCGCACACTGGCCGAACGCTATGACACGGAAATCCTGTGTGCCGGCGAACTTGAAGAAAAGCAGATCTATTACGCGCGCTCCAAACAGGTCGAAAATGACGCGTCTGTCATGGACGAGGCCGTCAAAAAACTGACCGCGGAAAAGTGGTTCTATGGCCCCAGGGATCCGTTGCTGGACCTTTATAAATCATCGCTTTCGGTGTTTGAAAGTGTCGCGGATTTTGAACAGGCCGAACAGAACCTTGATGCGGTGACCGGCTATCGCCTGCATGGCAATTTGCTGGCCTTGGCCAACGAAGTTCCGGCCCTTTATGTCACCTATGACACGCGCACCCGCGAATTTGTCCGCACACTTGGCATTCCGTTCGTGGATGGCCGCTACATGGACAAATTCTCGTTCGAGGAAGCCTGGGATAACGCCGATTTCGATCTGTTTGAGCAGACCTATCAGAAGCGATTTGGCGATCTGAAAAACTTCCTTGAAGAAAACAGCATGGCACACCGTCTGGGCAGTACCCCGGCCCCATACGTCGCAGAGGCGGCGTGACCTTGCTGTCTGGTGCGTGGCGTAACCCCCAGTAACGCCACGCACCACACTTTCTCATTTGATTTCAAATCTGGCGGGTGAAACCTTGGGCACACTTCGTTTCTCAAAACGCATCACAGGTCTCTCGGCATTCCTGATCGGCTTGTCGGTCGGGGGTATGTTTGGCTGGAACCCGGATTTACGGGCCGCCGAGGTAACTGTCTCTGGCACGGAAACCGTCATCTTTGATAGCGACGTCACCGGATGTGATAACCACCATCTGCCAGATTCACCAGCACGCGCCTTTCGCAACAATCAGGGCAAAATGGTTCTGTTTGCCCCGAACTTTCAGAACCGGGCGTTTGTCGGTTACGGCTTTAACAGCCTGAAACCTGATTGCGACAGCCGCTTCAAGGCCGCGGGCAAGGCGGTCCCGGAACTGCTTGATGACCGCACCTGGCTTCAGGCGATCTATACCCGTGATGGGCGCGATGTTTATGCGCTGGGCAGTGCCAGTTTCATGCCCTATCGCCATGACATGCCGTGCAAGGGCCGTACCAAGCGCACCGATTGCTGGATCAATGGTCTGGTGACGCTGAAATCAAGTGACGGTGGTAAGACCTTTGACTATCTCGGCAAACCGCCCCGGCACGCACCGTTCCCCCCGCCCGAACCCTATCGCGATGATCGCAAACGCGCGCCAAGCTATGTGACGGTGACCAACATCATCTCCTGGCAGAACTACTACTACGCCATTGTCTGGCGTCGTGCCGATAACTGGGAAGAGTCGCGCAATTGTCTGGTGCGCGCCCCGATTGATGATCCCAAACGATGGGATGTCTGGAACGGCTCAAGCTTCGAGCTGGCCGCAACCCTGACCGATCAGGGATGGTCGGCACGCGAAACCGAATGTGCGCGCGTCGGGCCGGTGGGTGTTTCTTCCATCCGCGGGCTGGTCCGCCACGAAGGTTCAAACAGTTTCATCACGGTTTACCTCCATCGCATCCGCAAAAAGGGCGAACCCGATATTGCCGGCTTTTTCTATTCGTCCTCGACGGATCTTAAAAACTGGTCGGAACCCAAACTGCTCTATCGCCAGCCTTTGCAACGCGACGCGGCAGAGGGCGAAACTTTTTCGGCCTATCCGTCGATCATCGACGAAGACAGCACAGATCGTCTGTTTGGCACGGTTGATGACGAAGCCAGCCTGGTTTTCGTCCGTCTTGTCCCGAAACCCTACAAGGATCGCTGGCGTGTGCCGCGCCAACTGATCCGTGTTCCGATCTCGATCAAGGAGTAATGAACAATGCCTGTCGAATTTAACGAGTTTGATATCGAAGGTCCGGTTTTGTTTGTGCCCAACCGACATCGGGACAAACGCGGTGTTTTTGCCGAAACCTTTCGCTATGACGATTTTTGCGAGGTGGTTGGCGATATTGATCTGGTTCAGGAAAACCATTCGATCAGCGTTCCGATCAACACCATCCGCGGCCTGCATTTCCAGACTAGCCCCTATGCCCAGGGCAAACTGATCCGCGTGACACAAGGTGCGATCCTTGATGTTGCGGTCGATATCCGCCCGCGCTCCGCGACCTTTGGTCAACACATCAAGATCGAACTCAGTGCTGAAAACTGGTACCAGCTCTGGATCCCCGAAGGCTTCGCGCACGGCTTCAAAACGCTCAAGCCCGACACCCATGTCATGTACAAGGCATCAAACTATTACAGTCCCGACCATGATCGCGGCATTGCCTGGAACGATCCCGATCTTGGTATCGACTGGCAGCTTTACGGCCAGCAGCCGGTGGTGTCCGAAAAGGACAGCAGACAGCCTCTATTGTCCGATCTGGATCCTGAGGCCCTTGGTCCCATGGGGCGCACGCCGCCAAATCACGATTTCACACCCCTCAATCTCAACCGCGCGAATGTCACGGTCTTAAGTGCCAATCCATCGTGATTGGCCCACCGTGACTGTATTGGGTGCGCACGGGTTGCCCATCCAGTCTCCCTGTCCGATGCGCACTCAATCGGGAAATGGGCCCGTTATCGGGCCCATTTCTTGAAACACGCTATCCTTACCTAACCAACCACATTGAAGTCCGGGCCATACGGGTATCCGGTGATGTTTTCATTGCCGTCTTCGGTGATCACCAGAATGTCATGCTCGCGGTATCCGCCGGCCCCCGGGGTACCCTCGGCAATGGTCAGCATCGGCTCCATGCTGATCACCATGCCGGGCTCAAGTTTGGTGTCGATATCTTCGCGCAGCTCAAGCCCCGCTTCGCGCCCGTAATAATGCGACAGCACGCCAAAGCTGTGCCCATAGCCAAAGGTGCGATATTGCAGCAAATCCCGCTCGGCAAAGAAGGTGTTGATCTGCTCTGTCACCTGTGCACAGGACGCACCGGGTTTCAGCAAGCTCATGCCATATTCATGGGCCGCGACATTGGCCTCCCAGATTTTCAGGCTGGCCTCATCGACTTCGCCGACAAACAGCGTGCGTTCAAGCGCTGTGTAATAACCCGAAATCATCGGAAACGTGTTAAGCGACAGGATATCCCCACGCGCAAGCTTGCGTGCCGTCACCGGGTTATGCGCCCCGTCGGTATTGATGCCTGACTGGAACCAGACCCACGTATCGCGATATTCCGCATGCGGGAACCGCTTGGCGATTTCAAGTTCCATCGCATCGCGCCCGGCCATGGCAACATCAATCTCGCGCGCGCCTTCCCTGATCGCATCGCGGATGGCATAGCCACCGACATCGGCGACCTGCGCCCCATGACGGATCAGGGCAATCTCGGCGGGGGATTTATGCATGCGCTGGCGCATGGTGGCGGGCGCAATATCCTGACTGCTGGCGGGCTTGAGGAACTCATCCAAAAGCGCCTTTTGCACAAGGGTCAGGTGATCGCCTTCGTAACCAATCACCTTGCCCGGCCCGGTCACCGACAGGATCGCGCGCCAGTAATTGTTTCGCGCCCAGTCGGTATAGGTGATGTTATCGCCATGGCACCGCCGCCACGGCTGGGCGGCATCAATCCCGGCACTGATCGTGACACTTTCAGATGCCGTGACGACAAGCCCGTAAGGCCGGCCAAAGGCGCAATAGAGGAAGCCTGAATAATAGGCGATGTTGTGCATGGAGGTGAAAACACAGGCCTCGATGCCCGTCTCGGCCATGATATTGCGCAAGCCCAAAAGACGGGCGTCATATTCGGCTGCCTCAAACGGCAGCACGCGGTCACCTTGGTGAAAACGGTAAAATTCCGGGCGATCCATAAGCGCGTTCCCTTTTTTACGCGTTGCGTATGCAAAGGGACAAAGACCTCCCCCTGTCATGACAACGACAAAGCAAGATCCCGGCGTTCAGGATATGGTTGGTGATGGATTGGGCGCGTGCTTCAGATCGTTCTCACGCTGGCGACGCCATCGCCTGCCCACCGAGACATATTGAGAGATGGGCGCAAGTTGGCAAGCAAAATCTGCATCGCCATATCATTGATCACAGTCACCCGCCGCACGTTCGGATATGGTCGCCGCCATCACATCTCTTACGAGCGGCGTTACCATACGTTCGTATGATAAATCTGGCGATTTAAAGTACTTTATTAACGGCTTGGCGCTTTACTGTCAGAGAATAAGCAAAAACCGCGAGCAATAACGGATATTCGGCGTGGCAGAAGAAAACGACGACAACGAACAAGGCGGCAGGACAGCAGCCAACGCAGCGATGAAACGCATCGCCGAAAAGGAACTGCGCGAGATCCGCAAACGTCAGCGCCGCAAACGCATGATCGTGTTCGGCCTGAGCTTCTCCTTGCTGTTCCTTGCCATCTTCGGCAGCCTGTTTACCATCAAGTCCAACCTTGATCTCAGCCGGAACATGGTCCGCAGCCCCGAAGTCCGTATTCTGGGGTATGACGGTGCGCTGCTTGAAACCATCAAGGGCCACTATAGCCAGGATGTCTCGCTGACCACCTTGCCCGAACGGGTTCAGAACGTTTTTGTTGCCGCCACCGATCCGACGTTTTTTGATCATCTGGGGGTTTCGGGTGCGGATGTTGCGCGCATGTTCAGCACCGAAGATGCGCCTGGCTCAACCATCACGATGAAGGTCGCGCGCAGCTTTTTTAAAACCAAGGACAGCGGCCCGGGCCGCCACATCCAGGAATTTCTTGTCGCCCTCTGGCTGGAATGGAGTTTCAGCAAGAAAACCATCTTGCGAAGCTACCTTGAACGCGCCTATGTCGGGCGCGGCATCTTTGGCATCTCGGCGGCATCGCGTCTTTGGTATGGCGGGCCTGCCGAACGCATGACCCTGCATCAGGCCGCTGTTCTGGCCGCCGCCATCAGCGACCCTGAAACCTTCAGCCCGCTGTTTTATCCGCGCGAAACCGCCGAAGAAGCCAACAAGATTTTGGCCCGTCTCGCACAGTACAAGTTTATCGAGGCTGATCGCGTGTCGGCCCTGACCTTGCTCGAACCGAAACTTGATGTGCAGTACGAGGAAAACGTCCTGTCGGGCTATGTCGTCGATATGGTGCTCGAAGAAGTCGCCGACATTGTCGGCTACAGCAGCCGCGACATTGATGTGCTCACCAGCATCGACTGGAAAATTCAAAATCTGGCACAGGAAATTGTGCCGGAAATCGCCGAACTGCGCTTTAAACCGCGCGGCGCGTCACAGACGGGATTGCTGTCCATCAGCCCCGAAGGCCGCATTCGCGCCCTGATCGGTGGATTGAAGTATTCACCCTTCCAGCGCAACCGGGTCACCGACGTCCGCCATTCGCCCGGGCGGATGATCAAGATCGCGACCTATTACTATGCGCTCAATGAAAACAGCGATCCGGCCCAATGGGTGCGCGATAACCGCATGGCGGTGGGCGGCTGGCGTCCGATCAACCCGGATCACGACTATATGGGCATGATTTCACTGCGCGAGGCATTTGTGCGTGATGTCAACACGGTGCCAACCAACCTTGCCGATCACTTTGGTCTGTTGAATGTCCGCCAATATGCCCACAATATCGGCATCAAAAGCCCGCTATCGAGTGATATCAGAACCGTCGTCGGCCTTGATCCGGTAACAATCAGTGACGTCACAGCCATTCATGCCCTGCCGCAAAATTCCGGCAAACCACCCCAGATGACCCTGATCAACCGGGTGTCCTATACGGGCGATAATAGCACCCCCCCTGTTTATCAGCGCGTCGAGGAAGTGCAGGAAAAACGCCTGACCGACGAGGGGATTCAGGCATCTTACGTTCTGTTTGCCAGTGTCACCGACCCGCAAGTGCGTCTGGATCGTCCGTTTGCCGGCTACGGCACGGTGGCCGGTGGCCGCACCGATGCATGGTATGTCGGGTTCTCGTCTGATCTGATCACAACCGTCTGGGCGGGGAATGACAATCGGTCACAGATGGATGTCCGCGGCGAGGTAGAACTTGCGTCTTTGTGGCGGTTATTTATGCTGGAAGCGCATGATGGTTTGCCCATCCGTTCCATGGTCCGTGCATCGTCTGAACGCCGTCGCGCCGGCGATGGCGTCAAGGATCTGTGGAAAATGGGTCAAGTTGACAGTGCAAACGGACAATAACGGATAAAACCGTCGCAAAACGGGGAGACGGGGGACTCCCTCCTCGGTTGGGACATAAAAATTGAAATTCGCCGGAAAATGCGGCGCTATCGCCTGTCAGACGCACTTTGGGGTTGTGCGGATATGACGGGCCGGTTGGCGTGTGCACGGCCCGGACCAGACCGATAGGTGCTTTTGTGGCCCAAAGAGAATTCAAAAGGAAAAAGAGCGTCCGTAAAGGCGCGACAGGTTCCAAAAAGCCGAAAAAGCGCGTCAGCAGTTCGGGCAAGAAAGGCGGCAGTCTTTTTGCCCGCCTGGGCGATATGATTCCCGGGCCCGAAGCCATTGCCAAATTCATCGTGCTCGGCTCGATCTGGGTCATGGTTCTGGGCGGCGGGGTTGTTGCCTATTACGGCTATGGTCTGCCCGACAAGGTCAGCTTTGATGTCGCCAGTGAACGCAAACCGTCCATCCGTGTGATCAGTATTGATGGCCAAAACCTCGCGGCCTATGGCAACCGCTATGGCAACCCGGTCGAGGTCCGCAACCTTCCCGACTATGTCGGTCAGGCGTTTGTTTCCATCGAAGACCGCCGGTTTTATGACCATTTCGGGATTGATATTGTCGGCATCACGCGTGCTGCCTGGACCAACCTGACCGCCGGCCGCATTGCCGAGGGCGGCAGCACCATCACCCAGCAGCTGGCCAAAAACCTGTTCCTGTCACCGGAACGCTCCTTTGGCCGCAAGATCGAAGAAGTGCTTCTGGCCCTCTGGCTGGAATTCAAATTCGATAAGCAACAAATCCTCTCGCTTTACCTCAACCGCATCTATTTCGGATCGGGCGTCTATGGCATTGATGCCGCTGCGCGCCATTATTTCGGCACCGACCCGCGGCGTCTGAACCTGTATGAAGCCGCCGTTCTGGCTGGCCTGCCCAAGGCACCAAGTCGCTATAACCCGATGGTCGATCCCAAACTTGCGGCCGATCGCGCCAATGTCGTGCTGGAAGCCATGGCATCGACCGGTGCGCTGACCAAGGCACGCGCCGAACGGGCCAAACAGACCCGGGTGCGCACCGCACGTGCTGCACAGGCAGGGCCGGGTGTGCGCTATTTCACCGATTGGGTGCTTGATCGTGTGAAAGATTATGTCGGCTATGTCGATCAGGATCTTCTGGTTTATACCACGCTTGATTCCCGTCTTCAGGCCATCGCCGAAGAAAACCTTCTGCGTGCGCTCGCCAGTAACGGGGCCAAGGAACACCATGTCGGTCAGGCCGCCCTTCTGGCGATGACCCCCGATGGGGCCGTGCGTGCCATGGTCGGTGGTCGTGACTACTACGAAAGCCAGTATAACCGTGTGACACAGGCCCGCCGTCAGCCGGGCTCGGTGTTTAAGCTGTTTGTCTATCTCGCCGGGCTTGAAAACGGCTTTGGCTCGAACGACTGGATGCGTGACGGGCCGATTGTCATTGATGGCTGGGAGCCGCGCAACTTCGATCGCAAGCACCACGGTACCATGTCGATCCGCGATGCGGTGGCAACCTCGAACAACTCGATCGCGGTCCAGCTCTCGCTTGAAGTCGGCCTCGACAAGGTCATTCAGAAGGCGCGTGACATGGGCGTCTCGTCGGAACTCAAACCGGAACCAAGCCTGGCCCTTGGCACCAGCGAAGTCTCGATGCTCGAGCTCACCGGTGCCTATGCGATTGTTGCCAATGGCGGCTTTGCCGTCTTCCCGCACGCGGTCAGCAAGATCACCGGCAAGGGTGGCGAAGTGCTGTATGAACGCTCTGATGACTTCCCGGTCCGCCTGATGAACCCGCTGCATGCCGGGGAAATGAACAACATGCTGGCCGCCGTGGTGTCCAAGGGCACAGGGCGCAACGCCATCATCGACCGCCCGTCGGCGGGCAAGACCGGCACGACATCGGATTACCGCGATGCCTGGTTCATCGGCTACAGCTCCGATCTTGTGGCGGGTATCTGGATGGGCAATGACGATGGCAGCCCGATGGATGAACAGGTCACCGGCGGTGCCCTTCCGGCCGCCCTCTGGCGCGACTTCATGCTGCACGCCCACCAAAACATCCCGGTCCGATCGCTTGGCAAGGCCGCACTCGCGCGGTCTAAAAAGATCGGCGAAGACGACAGCTGGCGCGACTTCACCGCCGGCTACAGTTCAGGCAACACCAAGCAGTAAGGCACCTCAAGTGTCTTTGACGAAATCACAGGCGGCCTTAAGGCCGCCTGTTTTCGTTCAAGCCCTTTGCCCACTCCGTCCCGTCCCATCCCATCTCATCCGTCATTCCCGCGAAGGCGGGAATCCACGGTGGTTGCAACGCTGCATGGATTCCGGGTCTACGCTCCGCTTCGCCCGGAATGACGTTGCCGAATAATTCGTGTGCACGTCACTATTAACGAGGTTCGAATATGGGTGAATATGCTCAACGTGGCTGAGTAATTCAGGACATTCGTAAACTGCCTGTATTCCCTGTGGATGGTTCACAAAAAAGACCGGCATCGATAAACGAGCCGGTCTTCAAGTTTAGCTTGCTACCAAAATATATCTTTCCCCGTTTCTACGGGTAAGGAGTTGTTCCGCTTCAATCGGACGCACACAACATGTTGGTGTTAACCCACACTGAAAAGTTTCTAAACTATTAACAAACTGTAGTTGATGTGAGTAGCCTGTCACCTGGAACCGAGCTTTTCTGCGGCTCCCGGACCGATTCAGAGAAGATTAACAAATTGTTTAGTAGCTTCGATCTTAACAACGGATCTCACTGAATAATCTTTGATGCTAGATGTTGTTTGAAAATTACTGTCAACCACAAAGATTAGTGGACTGTTGTGAAGTACGAGCTTTAAAATATTAGTCGAGAAGCAAAAAGCGAGAGCTGCTCTAACAACCCTCGCTTCAAGTGTTTCTTGTTGACCCACTTAGACAATGGCAAGACAACAAGTAAACTTCCATCTACAAATTTACTTGTAGCAGGGTTGGGATGCAACCCAATTTCTAAGCCAATCTGGTTTGTTGTCTCTTGTTGTTGTCGTAGATTGAAAGGCTATGGATAGTATTTGCGTCGCGATAACAACGGATTAGACGTAATTCACAAGATAACTCAAATTGCTTACTTCGTGATCATGGTAGTTATTGCACTGCTGGGTCTCTAGTTGGTAGGCACGAGTGAACCTAAGGCAGCGTCCCGTCTCCATGACGGGGCGCTGCAACTCTATTACGAAAAAGGCGATAGATTTATTCTTCCTTATTTCCGCTAAAACCACAAAAAAAGACCGGCATCGATAAACGAGCCGGTCTTCAAGTTGGCTTGCTATGACCACATCAGGGGAGATGTGGCCGGGAGTTTCTCACCTGTCAGAACCCCGTTGGTGCAGCATCGGGTTGGGAGACATTCTACTGCGGGGTACCAACTGACGGTGCGGGGTGGCGCGTCGTCATGGTGAGATCAGGCTGCAGCAGCCTGATCTGTGAGCGCTTCGAGGAAGTCCAGGCATTCCTCGATCTGCGAAATTTCAATGAACTCGTTGGGTTTGTGGGCCTGCTCGATGCTGCCGGGGCCGCAAATGATCGACGGGATGTTGCCCTGTTTTTCAAACACCCCACCTTCCGAGCCATATGACACCTTGCCGGAAATCTCCGGGATGATGTTGCTGACATAGGAAAAAGCTTCCGCATCCGTGCAATCACCCATGCCCGGATAGGAAAAGATTTTCTCGAATGTGAACCCGGTGTCGTCTGCCTTGGCCTTCATCTCTGCATCAAGGGTGTCCATGATGGTGTTTTGCAGATCGGCAATCACCGCTTCGGCGTCATGGTCGGGCAGATGGCGAATTTCAAAGGTAAACTCGCAATATTCCGGGGTGACGTTGGTCGCCGTACCACCACTGATCGTGGTCGTCAGCATCGTGCTGTGCGGCACGGTGAAGTCTGCATCAAACGGGCCGTTTTCTTCAAATTCACGGGCCTTGTCGGCAATCAGGTTGATCGCGCGTGCGCCATATTCGATGGCATTGACGTGATCAGGCGCAAACGAGCTGTGTCCTGCCGTGCCCGTCACGCCAACCCGCATGGAATATTTGCCTTTCTGGCCGTTAATCACCTTCATGTTGGTCGGCTCGCCAATCACCGCCAGACGCGGTGGCGTGTCCATTTTCGCCAGATGATCGACCATTGATCCAACACCGATACAGCCGACTTCCTCGTCATAGGACAGGCAAAGATGAAACGGGATTTCAAGGTCGCGTTTGACCAGTTCCGGGATCATCGCCAGCGCACAGGCCGAAAAGCCTTTCATGTCGGCTGAACCGCGACCAAACAGCTTGCCATCGCGTTCGGTCAGCTCAAATGCTGGGCTGACCCAGGTGGTCTCAAGGGCGGGGACCACATCGGTATGACCCGAAAGCGCAATACCCGGCACCCCTTTGGGGCCGATGGTCGCCAGAAGGTTGGCCTTCTGCCCGGTTTCATCGTGGAACAGTGTCGACTCAATGCCGTATTCCGCCAGATAGTCACGGACGAAATGGATCAGACCGAGATTGGAGTTTTTGCTCGTCGTGTCGAACGCCACCAGTTTGCCAAGCAGATCGATGGCATGATGAAGGCGGGACATGTTTGGTTTGGACATTTTTATCTTCTTGTTACTCGGTTTAATGCGCAGATGCTTTGGTGGCATCGCGATTGTCGCGCCATTTCTTCCATTCGCGGCGAATGGTCAGAATGACGAACAGAACGGTCAGGGCAAAGAAGCCCCATGAAATCCATGACTGGAAGAAGACACCAAGATCACCGCGCGAAATCGCAAGCGACCGGCGCATATTGTCTTCAAACATCGGGCCAAGGATAAAGGCGATCAGGAACGGGGCCGCCGGGATGTTGAGCAACATCATGGCAAAGCCGACCACACCCATCACCAGAAGGACGGTGACATCAAACGGGCTCGCCCCGATGGAATAGATGCCATAAACGCACAGGATCAGAATGCAGGGCAAAAGCAGCGTCTGGGGAATGCGCGAAATCTTGGTAAAGGCACCGGCTGTTGCCTTGCCAGCGACAAACAGGAAGACCGAACTAAACAGGATGCCGATAAACAGCGCATAGACATCGCCCAGATTGTTCTGGAACAGAAGCGGGCCGGGGGTCAGGCCATGGATCATGAACGCACCCAGCATCACACCGGTAATCACGTCCCCTGGCACACCAAGGGCCAGAAGCGGGATCATGGTCGCCCCGCATGCACCGTTATTGGCAGATTCGGACGCGGCAATGCCTTCGATCTCGCCTTCGCCGAACTTGTCGCCATTTTTCGAGGTCCGGCGCGCTTCGCTATAGGAAAAGAACGCCGCGGTCGACGGGCCGATGCCCGGAATTGCGCCCAGGATCACGCCAATGATCGACCCGCGACAGATCGATTTGATCGATCCGCGAAACTCGGCAAGGGTCAGGCGGTTATCGCCCAGTTTCATCGCCGCCGCATTATCTTCCGGGCGGAACACAATCATCTTGATCAGTTCCGGCAGGGCAAACAGACCGATCAGAACCGGCACCATGCCAAGACCCGATTTCATGTCTTCGGAAAGCGCAAATCGGAACGATCCGTACATGTCTTCGCCAACGGTTGCCAAAAGCAAGCCAAGGCAGGCCGAAATGATACCCAGAACCAGCGACCGGCCCGAAATACTCGCCACAATGGTCAGCGAAAACGCCATCAGCATAAAGAATTCCGGCGGACCAACACGCAGTGCAAATGTCGCCAGCGGGATGGCGAGGAAGAACAGCGAAATGTTGGAAATGAAATCGCCGATGCAGCTTGAAATCAACGCCATGTTCAGCGCCTTGCCACCCTTGCCGGCGCGTGCCAGCGGATAGCCGTCAAGCACCGTGCAGGCGGCCGATGCGGTCCCCGGCGTCTTGATCAGGATGGCCGAGATTGATCCGCCGTAAGTTGAGCCTTTATACAGCGCAACCAGCAGCAAAATGCTCGTAACCGGCGACAGATAGAACGTAAACGGAAGTGCCAGGGTGACAGCCATGGTCCCGGTCATGCCCGGGATCGCGCCAATGATCACGCCGCCCCAGATCCCGGCAAACATCGCCAGGAAATTCGGTAACGTTGCCACCTCCTGAAAGGCGTAAAGCAATTCATTCCACATAACGATGAACTCTCAATCAGATCAGGGTGGTCAGGTGGGAAATGTTCGCCGACAACAGCTTGCCCTTGGGGAAGGGCGTATGCGTGACTTCGGTAAACAGCAGATACAAAAGAACCGGGAAAATGACCGCAAGGCCGATCATCCAGAACTTGCGTTCGAAATTGCCCGTCATGATGAACAGCACGCCAAGCAACAAAACCGTCGCCGGGACAAACCCGATCAGTGGCATGCCATACACAAAGGCGGCAAACACGAACAGGATACCGGCAAAACGCACCAGATGGGTCTTGTTGCCAAGGATGCGGTTGCCAAATCCTTCGACCCGGTCACGGCTGGCTTCACGCATTTTCGGGAATGCCAGAACAAGCGCAAGAACCCCCATCACCAGCCCGATCACCGCGACCACGCGCGGCCACATGTCAGGTGGCGGGGCAAAGCCCGGAATGAAAGACGGAACCTTCACATAGATCGGGATCAGAACGAACAGGATGACGGCAAAGAACACCGTTGCCACCAGTCCGGCATAGAAATCACGATTTTGGTTCATGGTTCCGTCTCGCATCAAAAGTCTGAACTAAACGATGTTGGTAGGGTCAGGGCCTAACGCTTACTGGATGTAGCCGAACTTCTTGGCCATGCCGTTATAAAGCTCGAACTGGCTTTTGACGTAGGCAGCCGGATCTTCATCGCCGATGATCGAGGTCGAACCACGCTTCTCGGCAAGGTCAAGCCACTGCTCATCGGTCGCAACCTGACCAAGGATCTCGGTCCATTTGGCAACGACGTCTTCCGGAAGGCCTTTGGGCGCATACAGCCCGCTCCAGCCGCCAACCTGACCGGCCTGGGCATAACCCAGTTCTTTTGCGGTCGGAACATCCGGCAGGGATGCCATGCGTTTCGGCGAATAGACCATCAGCGGACGCATTTTACCGGCTTCGATGTGGGGCATCAGCGAACCAGCAGCAATTGCAAGGAAATCAACGTGACCGCCAAGCAGGGCAGCGGCCAAAGCAGAGCCGCCTTTATATGGCACGAGGGTGGATGCGGTCAGCGGGTCAAGACCAACGTCAGACAGCAATGCCTGAACCGTAAAGCCGTCAATCGCGGTGGGGCCGGATGCGGCATAGGTGGTGGCACCGTTGCTGTCTTTGATTTTGGCAATCAGCTCGTCGATGGTCTGGATGTCGGAATTGGCGTTAACAGCCAAAATCATCGGGGTTGCTTCAAGCATGCCAAGGAAGGTGTAGGCATCCCAGCCAACCGGGCTGTCGGTATACACGGCCGGATAAAGCGCCATGCCGACACGCGACAGAAGAAGGGTATAGCCATCCGGGTCGGCTTCGGAAACGAAGCGCGCGCCATTCATGCCGCCATTGCCGGTCTTGTTGACCACAACAACCGGCTGGCCGCCGGTATAGTTGCTTGCGGTTTCTGCCAGCGCACGGGCGGCCAGGTCAGATGCACCGCCGGCACCATAAGGTGCGACCAGCGTAATGGCTTTTTCAGGATAGGCGTCTGCCTGCGCGGTCGAAATCATGGATGTGGTTGCAAGGATTGCGGCAGCGATCCCGGCTGCTTTCTTAAGCTTGTGAAACATTTTCATGTCTCCCTGGGTGGTGGTGGCAGAATTGCCGAAGCTCAGACTGGTTTTCACTCTGTCTTTTGTTTTTGTGCCTTCTTGCATAGACAAACTATAACCGGTGACGCAAAAAATTAATTCCAGTATAACTAATTTACATACTGAACGGCGTTCTGTGGTCGAAATCCGGATTTGGGGAAGCACGATGAAACTGCGCGAACTCGAAAGCTTCAATGCCTTTATGACCCACGGTTCTGTGACGGGCGCGGCCCAGGCGATGAATATCTCGCAACCGATGGTCAGCCGGCTGTTGAACAATTTTGAAAAATCGGTCGGGTTTGAATTGTTTACCCGCAAACGCAACCAGCTGATCGCGACGTCCGAGGCCCAGCAGTTTCATGCAACCGTGTTGCGATCACTCAATGCCTTTCGCGAGGTCGAAACCCAGGCGCGTGCGATTGCCAATGATCAGTTGGGTGCGATCCGCATCGCCGCCCAGCCGATCTATGTTGATACCTATCTGCTTGATGTTGTTGCGAAGTTCAAACAGGCCCATCCCAAGGTTTCGATCAGTATTACCGATACGGGCCTCGAAGGGATGCTCGACATGATTGCCACCCGGCAGTGCGATCTTGGCATCGGCATTACCCTTGATCTTCAGGACCCGGATGTGGTGATCACCCCACTTGCGCAATCGCGTGCCGTCTGTCTGATGCCGGTCGATCACAGGCTGGCAAAGTTCGAAACCATCGATATCGATTTGCTGCGCGGCGAAGACTTTGTCGAACTATCCATTGGTTCGCCGCTCCGCACCAAGATCGACTATATTTTCCAGATTGCCGGCTGGCCGCGCAAAATCGCGGTCGAGGCCCGCACCATCCGCACGATCTCGCGCCTGGTCGAACGCAATGTCGGCATTTCGGTCAGTGACCCGTTCGCAGCCCTTCTGGTTGACACCAACAAGGTGGTCGCCCGCACCCTGACCCCGACCATCGAATGGGATGTGGCCCTGTTTACCGCGTCACGTGAACTGAGTGCGGTGGAAAAACGGTTTCTCGCATTCCTGCGCGCTGAATTGCCAAATCTGCGCGCCAGCGGCTGTATTGTATGAGGATTTGATTTGGCCCTATTTGGGGCGATACTCCGGAATCGGCCTATTATTCACTGAATTTGAATAATGACCCTGATTATTCATTATTTCCGGTCAAAGGCCAGCTTGGCAGCAAGGCCTAAAAAGATACAGCCGGTGGCGATCTGAAAGGCGCGCGCAATCTTCTCTGATCGCGACAGAACCTGGCCAATTTTCCCGGCAAAACTGCCGACCAGACAATTGATAATCGTCCCGCCGATATTCAAAATCAGCCCGAAAATCAGGAACTGCAACAACACCGACCCGCGCGACGCATCAACAAACTGCGGAATAAACGCCAGCACAAAGACAATGATCTTGGGATTCAATAGGTTAACGACAATCCCGTCGCGCCAGGCAGTAAAGGCGCTGGAACGCTTGGTTTGTGCGGGTTTCAGGCGCTGATCCGTCCTTCGAAACGCGCCAATCGCCAACCACACCAGATAGGCAATCCCCGCCCAGCGCAGCACATCAAGTGCGACCGGATGCGCCGCGACAAGCGCCGCCAGTCCAAGCCCGGCAAGCATGGTATGGATCAACGCGCCTGTAGCAATCCCGAAGCTTGCCGCATTGCCCGCCATCGGCCCGGATTTGATCCCCTGTCCCAGACAAAACAGCATGTCATTGCCCGGCGTCATGTTCAGCGCCAGGGCAGTGGGAATGAAAATCGCAAGGGTTTCCAACGGGATCAGCAAGGGGTATGTCCTTTGGGAATAAATGTGAGGGTTCCTCACATTTCAATATTTACGCGCTTCCAGCACCGTAGCGATGAAGCGCCGCGCCATGTTTCTTGAGCCAGTGTTGCTGTTTTTTCGAGGGGCCATACAAATCATCGACCACAGCCCAGAAACGTGCGGAGTGATTAAGCTCCTGCAAATGCGCGACCTCGTGGGCGACGACGTAATCAAGCACATCTTCCGGCGCCAGCACCAACCGCCAGCTAAACGACAGATTGCCCGAGGATGAGCAGCTGCCCCAGCGCGTCCGGGTGTCTTTGAGCGAGATACGATTGACCTTTTTGTTGATCTGTTCGGCATAGGCATGGGCGCGCGGGGCGATTTCAAGTTTGGCCTGCTTCTTAAGGAAATCGGTCACCCGGCGGTTGGTATGTTCGGGCTGCCCGGAGACCCAGATCACGCCCGCCTCGACCCAGACTCCGCGTTTGGCATCGGGCACGGCACGGATGGCGTGGTCATGGCCCATAAAGGGAATCCACGCACCGGGCATGAATTGCACCCGTTCGGGCAGGCGTTGCATGTGGGCCGCCACCCAATCGCCATGCTGATGGAGCATCGAAATCGCCATTTTGCGCGAGACCCCGTTGGGTACGACGATTTCGACACCGTCAAATGCCGGATCAATGCGCAATTTGAGTCGCGTCGCGCGCGCACTTGGCCGCAATCGCACCGGCAGCGGGCCGATTTTGGGCATATCGATCTCGGTTTCTTCGGTATTCTTGAGCATTCGGCGCGGATTTTTCCAAAAGAGAGGCAAAAAGTGCGATCTTTTTGTGCCTTTTTCGGGCCAAGCCCATCTTGGGTCTTGCCCCCTAGTAGTGTTTTCCTATACTCCGCGCTCAAGGTCTAGGGGCGATTTGCGACATATGGGTTGCAGCCCCGACAGGACGCAGGCGTTAGGTGCCGCGCCCTGCATTACATCGGAAGAAGAAAGGCGTCACTCCCATGAGCGATCAGGTCAAAAAGGTCGTCCTTGCCTATTCAGGCGGTCTGGATACCTCCATCATCCTGAAATGGCTTCGCGAAGAATATAACTGCGAAGTCGTGACCTTCACCGCCGACCTCGGCCAGGGCGAAGAGCTGGAACCGGCCCGCAAAAAGGCAGAGATGTTCGGCGTCAAACAGATCTTCATCGACGATCTGCGCGAAGAATTCGTCCGCGACTTCGTCTTCCCGATGTTCCGCGCCAATGCCCTTTATGAAGGTGTTTACCTGCTCGGTACCTCGATCGCGCGTCCGCTGATTGCCAAGCGCCAGATCGAAATCGCCGAAGAAGTCGGTGCAGATGCCGTTTCCCACGGTGCGACCGGCAAAGGCAACGACCAGGTCCGTTTCGAACTGGGTTATTACGCGCTTAAGCCGAACGTCAAGGTCATCGCACCGTGGCGCGAATGGAAGCTGAACTCGCGTACTGCTTTGCTGAACTTTGCCCGCGAACACCAGATTCCGATTTCGGCTGACAAGCTTGGTGGCGATGAGCCGCCATATTCGACCGACGCGAACCTTCTGCACATTTCCTATGAAGGCAAGGCGCTGGAAGATCCGTGGGTCAAGCCGGACGAAAAAATGTTCGAGCGCACCGTTTCCCCGCAGAACGCACCCGATGCGATCACCACGATCGAGATCGAGTTCGAACAGGGCAACCCGGTTGCGATCAACGGCGAACGCATGAGCCCGGCCACTTTGCTGACCAAACTCAACGAAGTTGCCGGCAAGAACGGCATCGGTCGTCTGGATCTGGTCGAAAACCGTTATGTCGGCATGAAGTCGCGCGGTGTTTACGAAACCCCGGGCGGTACCATTCTGTCGGTTGCACACCGTGCGATGGAAAGCATCACCCTTGATCGTAACGCCGGTCACCTCAAGGACGAGCTGATGCCGCGTTATGCCGAGATGATCTATAACGGGTATTGGTGGTCGCCAGAACGTCAGGCCCTGCAGCGCCTGATCGACGAGACCCAGCGTACCGTGAACGGCGTTGTGCGCCTTGATCTGTACAAAGGTAACGTCACCGTCACCGGCCGCAAGTCGCCGAACTCGATCTACTCCGAAGAGCATGTCACGTTCGAGGCCGACACCGTTTACAACCAGCGCGATGCAGAAGGCTTTATTAAGCTGAATGCGCTTCGCCTGCGTCTTGGTTTTGACCGCGACGGCATGAAGTAAGTTTCCGCAAGCAATTGTGGAGCGGCAAGCGAGGGGCATTTTTGCCCCTCGTTTTCGTTTGAAAGCCAAGCTATAAGCGGGCTCTTAACCTGTTCAGATAATTATATCGGTCATGCAGCGCTATAAATGTACCGTCGAATATGATGGCCGCCCCTATCACGGCTGGCAGTATCAGGACGAAGTGATTTCGGTTCAGAAGGTCTTTGAGACTGCGATCGAAAAATTCGCCGGTGTATTCGTGCGCGTCTATGTGTCGGGCCGGACCGATGCC
Source organism: Thalassospira sp. CA1 (assembly GCF_059052855.1). NCBI lineage: Bacteria > Pseudomonadati > Pseudomonadota > Alphaproteobacteria > Rhodospirillales > Thalassospiraceae > Thalassospira > Thalassospira sp. CA1. Next base: position 132,772 of record NZ_JBZCIA010000008.1, on the reverse strand, counting down.
GGGGTGCATGCGCTGGGGCAGGTGGTGCATTTCGATCTGCCGAAATACTACCCGGCGGAAGCGGTGATGAATGCGATCAACCATCACCTCAAACCTGATCCGGTGGCGATCAAGGAATGCGAGGAAGTCACGGAAGACTTCCATGCGCGGTTTTCGTCAAAGAAACGCTATTACATGTATCGCATCATCAATCGCCGCGCCCCCCTGACCTTTGAGGCGGGGCTGGCCTGGGGTGTTTATAAGCCGCTTGATATTGATGCGATGAATGAAGCGGCCCAGCACCTGATCGGGACGTTTGATTTCACAAGCTTCCGGGCCAGTGAATGTCAGGCCAAAAGTCCGATCAAGACGCTGGAAAAGCTTGAAGTCACACGCGGGATCGAAAACCCGCTTGAAATCCGGGTCCACACCGAAAGCCGGTCTTTCCTGCATCATCAGGTGCGCAATATGGTTGGCACACTTGTTTTGGTCGGCAAGGGTGCCTGGAAGCCGATTGACGTTAAAGCGGCTCTTGAGGCCAAGGATCGCAGTGCCGGCGGCCCGACCGCGCCGGCCGACGGGCTTTATTTCGTCAAGGTCGATTACTGACACCCGATCAGATCGAGATCCGTTCAGCGTCTGAAATTAATTCAGCAGACGAATATTCAGCCTGACCTTTGCGCATTACCTGTGCGCATTTCATCCTTCCCGGACCTCGTTGTAGAAAAAGCGGCGCACAGGCGAAATTTTTTTCGGTTTTCTGTCTGCCACTCCCCATATGACGCTTATTGATATGGTTGTTCATCTTATGGGTAGGTGTTCACCTATCGGTAACGAACTGTAATTACACTATTAATTAATCTTTAGTTGCCTGACTCGCGTTCAGGTTGCGAAAAGTCTGTACGATAGTATTGCTCTATACTAAAGTTTAATTTATAGGATTGTATATCTTATATCTCTGCTGAACCAGGCGACCAAGACCCGGGAAGAAGCTGAACCGCCGATCTAGTTGCTAGAGGGGCTCGTCGGTGACCAACGATGAAATGAGAGTGAGTATGTCGAAAAGTTTGATTTTCAAGGTGGCTCTCGCCGCCGTTGCGATCCTGATTGCGGGCATCGCGCTTCTGGGCTTGCTGATCATGCAGCGCATCGATGACAAGGTGGCAAGTGACAGTCTTGAATCGCAGAAACTGAACCTTCGCGTAGCTGCGATGATTTTCAAGGATAATTATCCCGAATTTTCCATGAAAATCAGTGAGGATGGTGAAACCTCCGATCTCGTCATTCCCGAAATTCCGGATCTGTCATCACACGAAATGATTGACTCGATCGGGGCCGCCACCGGTCAGACGGCAACCGTGTTTGCCTTTGTCCCGGCGGAGCAGGACTTCGTGCGTGTTTCGACCAACATTATTAAGCCGGACGGCCAGCGTGCGGTTGGCACCATGCTGGGCAAGGGCAGTGCGGCCTATCAGCCGATCATGTCGGGCAACACGTTTCGGGGTGAGGCGCTTATTCTTGGCACGCAATATGTAACGCAGTATTCGCCGATCAAATCGCCGACCGGTGATACGCTTGGTATCCTGTATGTCGGGATCGAGAAGGCACAGGTTGCCGAAGTGGCGACAGAGATCGAACTGCGGATCGCGATTGTCGGTATTATCGTTGCCATCGCGTCGGCTGTGTTGCTGTTCCTGTTGCTGCGCTGGCAGCTTGGACCGCTGCGTGATCTTGGTCAGACGATTTCCCGATTTGTTGAACGTGACTTTTCCGAAGAAGTTTCGTTTACCGATCGCAAGGACGAGATTGGCGTGATTGCCAATGGTCTTGTGCGTTGGCGTGAAACGGCGGAAAAAATGGGTGAGGCCGAGGCCGCCCGGGTGGAAGCCGAAAAACGTGCCGAAAAGGAACGTTTGGAACAGCGCAACCGTCTGGCCCATGAACTTGAACAATCCATCGGTCAGATCGTTGCATCTGTACGCCAGTCGTCGACCGGCATGCAGAAATCGACCGAACTGATGCGTGAGTCGGCCAATCATTCCCTGACCCAAAGCCAACGTGTGTCCGAGGCCGCCAATGATTCGGCACAGAGCGTTCAAACGGTTGCAGCCGCGACCGAAGAACTTTCAGCCTCAATCAGTGGCATCGGTGATCAGGTCCGCGAATCAACAGCGATTGCCGAAACCGCCGTCGGTGAGGCATCGCGGGCCAACGAAATGGTTGGTGGTCTGGCCGAAGCAGCCGAGCGCATCGGTGAAGTTGTCAGCCTGATTAACGACATTGCGGCCCAGACCAACCTTCTGGCGCTCAACGCGACAATCGAGGCCGCCCGTGCTGGTGAAGCCGGCAAGGGCTTTGCGGTTGTGGCGCAAGAGGTCAAAAACCTTGCCAACCAGACCGCCAAGGCAACTGACGAAATCGCCCAGCAGATCGGGGCGATTCAGGGCGAGACCAGGGTCACGGTCGAGGCAATTGAAAAGGTCACGCATACGATTTCATCAATCAGCGAAATCGCATCAGGCATTTCATCGGCAGTGAGCGAACAGAACGCCGCCGTCAACGAAATCGCCAACAGTGCGACCAGTGCATCGTCCGGCTCGAGCGAGGTTGTCGCCAACATCAACGAGATTCACGAAGCTGCGGCTAGCAGTGGGGCTGCCGCCAGTGAACTTGATCAGAATGTTGGTGCGATGGCCAAGCAGATCGATAGCCTGCAAAAGACCGTGTCGAACTTCCTGTCGCAATTGCGCGCAGGATAGAACGTTTCCGTTCAAAGCGCGTCTTTTACGAACAGACTGACAAGGGTGTGTCGTGGCATGCCCTTGTCAGGTTTTGCTTTTTTCCGAAGTCTTTACGGTTGGTTACGCGTTGTGGTTGCTGGTTTTGGCCTCTGCCGGTGCGAGTGCGTCGGTCACCTTGCCAAGTGCGTCGAGCAGGACACGCTTTTCAAGACTGTTCAGCCCTGAAAGGGCCTGTTCATTCACAGCATTGACGATGGTCTGGATTTGCGGGGCCTTGGCCTTTGCCGACGGGCTCAGGTGGATGTGTGTGATGCGGCGGTCTTCATTGTCTTTTTCACGTTCAATCAACCCATCGCGTTCCATGCGATTAAGGGTGGCGGCCATGGTTGGCTGTTCGATTCCGACCTCTGCCGCAAGCTGCTTTTGCGTGCGTGTGGCGCCATCGGCCAGCGCAAAGAAAACCGGCAGATAGCCACTGCTTAGTCCCAGCGGTTTGAGTTTTTGATCAATCGCGCGTGCAAACAGGCGGGCCGCCCAGTTTGTCATATATCCGGCCGATTGGGTGCGTTTCAGGGGCATGAGAACTCCGGTTTCGGTCAATATACATAGCTTGCTATATAAAACATAGCATGCTATATAATGCATAGTATGCTATTTAATTACGTGTGGCGCCACATCGCAATCCTTGTCTCAGGAGAAATGACGATGTCCACGATTTCAAAACCGATTTTGCGTATTATCCACCGCGTTGCCGGTGGGGCGGCGTTTTGCTTGATCGCCAGCTTCTGGCTGGCGACCATCATGGTCGAGCTTTTCGGGACAACCGATCAGATCGTGATGGTCAAAACTGCAATTGTCTGGAGCCTGTTGGCCCTTGTGCTGTGTCTTGCAACCACCGGGGGATCAGGCTTTGCGTTGGCGCGGGGGCAAATCGCCGGGCTGGTTGCCGTGAAATTGCGGCGCATGAAGTTGGTCGCGGCAAACGGACTGCTTGTTCTTGTACCCTGCGCGATTGGGTTGGCCATACTGGCCCGAAACGGGCAGATGGATGATCTGTTTATCACCCTTCAGGTGCTGGAACTGTTCGCGGGCCTGATCAACCTTGTTCTGATTGGCCTGAACATCCGCGATGGTCTGCGCATGCGTCGCCCAGTGAGAACGAGCGTGGCAGTGTGACGCGCAATGCGTCACACTTCATCCGCAGACCCTTCGCAGAATCTAAATGCAACATGCTTTAGCCAAATATCCAGTGCCACAGGAACGGAATGGTCAATGCCGTTGCAAGGGTATTCAGCCCCATGGCAAGGCCGGAAAAGGCCCCGGCGGTTTCATTGACCTGAAACGCCCGCGCCGTACCGATGCCGTGTGATGCAACCCCCATGGCAAAACCGCGTGCGCGCCAGTCCTTAAGACGGGCCATATTCATCACCATCGGGCCAAGTGTGGCGCCAACAATGCCGGTGGCAATCACGCAAACCGCGGTCAGGGCCGGAACGCCGCCGATATTTTCCGCAATGCCCATGGCGACCGGTGTGGTCACGGATTTCGGGGCCAAGGATGCCAGTGTTTCCGGGCTTGCGCCCAATGCCCAGGCCAGAATGACCGTGCTGGCACTGGCAACCAGTGATCCGAACAGAACCCCGAACGCGATGACCGGAAGGGCACGTTTCAGCGTTTCGGTCTGACGAAACAGCGGGACGGCAAGGGCCACCGTGGCCGGACCCAACAGGAAGTGAACGAACTGCGCGCCTTCGAAATAGGTGGCATAGGGGGTGCCGGTGACTTTGAGCAACAGCGCAATCAGTGCAATGGCGATGACGACCGGATTACAGATCGGGTTGCGGTCGCTTTTCTGATACAGCCAGAAGCCGATGGCATAGGCGACAAGCGTGATGGTCAGCCCGGTCAGCGGTTTGGCCGACAGGTAAACCCAGAGCTGGGTGATATCGGTCTCGTTCATTGCCCGTCCTCCAGACTTTCGCCCGGTTTGGCTTTGGGCAGCAGTTTGGACATCAAAAGGGCGGTCAGCACCATGGCCAGCAGGGTGGAGATGATCAGGGCGGCGGCAATCGGCAACCAGTCACCCTTAAGACGATCAATCTGCGTGACAACGCCCACCCCGGCCGGAACAAACAGCAAGGAGAAATGGATCAGCAGATTATCGGCCGCGTCTGTGAGTACCTTGGGCGGGTTGCGTTTGATCAGAAGACCGACAAACAGCAGCACCAGACCGATGACCGGACCGGGAACCGGCAGATCAAACAGTTCCGAGACCACTTCGCCAAACAGCTGGCAGACAAGGATCAGGGCAAAAGCAGCAATCATCAAAAACCTCCCCACAGGCACATGCATGTTTTTCTGCGTAAGACATAATAGGCTTCGGGAAGTTCGACTTTTATTAATTTGGGTCAGGACCTCCTAATTTGATTGGAATGGCAGAGTTTATATTTGTGAAATCCAAGGAAAGGCCCGCCGAGCGGGTTGGTATCCCGCGCAAGGGGTTTGACGCTGGAGATCGCAAATATAAACTCTGTCCTTCGGATCGCTGAGATTTGCACGGCCTACTTTGTCGCAAAACCTTGAAAGATAAGTATCTTCCTGCGGTTTCGCTTCGCGTATCCGCACAAATCTCAGCGACCATTCGAACCAAATTAGTAGGTCCTGACCCAGAAAACGCCCGTGCCGGGTGGGCACAGGCGTTTGAGATTGTTTGCTTTTTAGCACGGCAAGGATGCCCGCCTTCGCGGGCATGACGATAAACCAAATCCCATCGTTCCCGCGTAGGCGGGAACCTGTTGCCGGTAGCGTTACAGAATTTCCAGCGCGTTTTCCGGCGGACGGCCGAGAACGGCCTTGTCACCATTGACCACGATCGGGCGTTCAAGGGCGCGCGGGTGGGCGCAAAGGGCTTCGATCAGCTCGTCCCCACGCAGATCGGCAATGCCTTCTTCTTTGGCCTCTTTTTTGCGCAGGATGTCTTCGGGTTTCATGCCCAGCATATCGAGCAGACCCGAGAGTTCCTGTGGGGTTGGCGGGGTGTCGAGATAGGCGATCACGTCGGGCGTGATGCCCTGTTCTTCGATCAGGGCCAGAGTCTGACGCGATTTCGAGCAGCGCGGATTGTGGTAGATGCGGACCATCATGGTTGGGTCTCCGTATCAAAATGGATTTGTTCATTGATAGCGGTCTTTGCGGATGCAATCAAATCCCGTCGATCATCGAGAGCAGGTCTTCGAGCTCTTCGATCTCGCTATTGATGATGCGGGTGGCGGTGTCATAGCCAAAGCCCTGACGGGCAAGGGCGGCCATATCCTTTTCGCGTTTTTCGTCGCGGATGTCGGGTCGACGCCACGGGCCAAGGCGACGGCGACGGGCATAGACGGCGGCGGCGGCAATGTTTGGGTCCGTGCCACGCACTTCTTCATAGGCGGCGTCATCGGCCTCGGCGCGAAGTTCGGTCAGTGCGGCATCGACCTGATCACTGGCAATGCCGCGCGATGACAAATCGGCGGCAATGACGCGAAGTGCCTTGCCGCGCCTGAGAAGGGATCTTGCCCGGCCCTTGGCATAGGCATCGTCATTAATGAAACCGGCCTTTTCGCACGCCGACAAAACAGAATTCATCCACTCAACGGCTTCGTCCGGGTCGGTGCCATGTTCGGCGACCGAGAGGCGGATTTTACCGCGCATCAGTGTTTCAAGCCGGGCGCGCGAGGCGGCAAAGCGTTCGAGATACCAGGTGGCATAATTCATCAGATAGTCGCGGGTGACCTTGCGCGGGCGTTTGGGTTCGTGCGAGCGGGTTTTCGACTTTTTGCCGGACTGGTTGGAAAAACGCGCATTTCCGGCGGGCTTTTTTTCGCGCGCAGAGTCGCTGGTTTCCGGGCTTTGGCGATGTTTGTCGTGCATGACTGACACTATGAATGAATTCACACCCTTGCAAGTATGCCCCCACTCTCCCTATTTTACGCGCAATTGTCTGCATTTTTCCGAAGGAAATTCCATGAACGAGTCAGAGCAACGTGCTCTTGCCCCGCGTTATATGGGGGCTGTGAACTGGCTTGGACTTTGGACCCTTTATGCCAAAGAAGTCCGTCGGTTCCTGAATGTGCATTTGCAAACCATCGGTGCGCCGGTTGTCACCAGCCTGCTGTTTCTTGCTGTTTTCCTGCTGGCCCTTGGTCGTGCGGTTGAAATGGTCAATGGCATTCCGTTTGCCACCTTCCTGGCCCCTGGTCTGATCATGATGACCATGGTGCAAAACGCCTTTGCCAACTCCTCAAGCTCGATCACGATTGCCAAGGTACAGGGCAATATCGTCGATGTTTTGATGCCGCCGCTGTCGGCAGGCGAAATGGTTGCCGGTTTTGCCTTTGGCGCGGTAACGCGCGGTATGATCGTTGGTCTGGTTACCGCGATCTTCATGTCGTTCTTTGTCGATGTCGCGATCCACAATATCTGGGCGATCCTGTATTTCGGGATTTCGGCATCCCTGATGCTGTCGCTTCTGGGGATTGCGGGTGGTGTCTGGGCCGAGAAGTTTGACCATATCGCAGTCGTGACCAACTTTGTCGTGACCCCGTTATCGTTCCTGTCGGGCACGTTTTACAGTGCGGAAAGCCTGCCGGAAGCCGGTCAGGTTCTGGTGCATTTCAACCCGTTCTTCTACATGATTGACGGGTTCCGTTATGGCTTTACCGGGATTTCGGATGGCACGATCATGACCGGTGTGGTGGTTCTTGCCCTGGTCAATGCGGCCCTTTGGCTGCTGTGCTATCGCATGATCAAAACCGGCTACAAGCTTAAGGCCTAAGCGCCGATCCGATTGCCAAATCACAAAGGACGGTATTCTGATGCGGATGCCGTCCTTTTTCATTTTGATGACCATTTTTAAATCAGTGTCGTACGTGCTTTTGCGGCGTTGACAGGGTCGGTGAATCTCTTGATACTCCTCGGCTTCCCAGCAGTCCGCTGGAGCTTGACCAATCGGTCAGGAATGTGAATTTTACCCGAATTGAGGAATAAGAAAGTGATTACTCCCGTCATGCCGACCTACGCGCGGGCCAATCTGGCCTTTGAGAAAGGTGAAGGACCTTATCTCTATGCGCAGGACGGCCGACGATTCCTTGATTTCGGGTCGGGGATCGCGGTCAATACGCTCGGTCATTCGCACCCGCATCTGGTGGCGAAACTGACCGAACAGGTTGGCAAGCTTTGGCATACCTCGAACCTGTATCAGATGCCGGGTCAGGAAAAGCTGGCCAAGCGGCTGATTGAGAACAGCTTTGCCGATACGGTGTTTTTCTGTAACTCCGGTGCCGAGGCGAATGAAGCTGGCATCAAGATGCTGCGTCGCTATCAGTATGTGTCGGGCCATCCTGAAAAGAACCGCATTCTGGTTGCGACCAATGCGTTTCATGGAAGGACCCTTGGCACCCTGACAGCCGGCTATAGCGAGAAATACCGCGAAGGTTTCGGTCCGATGCCTGATGGCTTTGACCGGGTGGCGTTTGGCAACCTGAACGAACTGCGCAACGCGATTACGCCCAATACAGGCGGTATCATCCTTGAGCCGATCCAGGGCGAAGGCGGCATTTGCCGTGCGCCGGAAGGCTATCTTGAGGGTGTGCGCAAGGCGGCCGATGAATTCGGCATGCTGGTGATGTTTGACGAGGTTCAGACCGGCATTGGCCGAACCGGCAAACTGTTTGCCTATCAATGGTCGGACATGGAGCCGGATATCATTTCCTCGGCCAAGGGGCTTGGCGGTGGCTTCCCGATCGGGGCGTTGCTTGCCAATGAAAAGGCAGCCGCTGCTTTTACGCCCGGCATGCATGGCACGACCTTTGGTGGTAACCAGCTTGCAACGGCGGCTGCCAATGCGGTGCTGGATGAGGTCCTGAAACCCGGTTTCATGGATCATGTTCTGGAAATGAGCCGCCTGATTGTTGATGGCCTTGAGGTGATTGCACGCAAGCATCCGGGCTTTATCGAAGAAGTGCGTGGCATGGGCCTGCTGTTGGGGATGAAAACCAAACCGGCCAATGTTGATGTTGTTGCCAAACTGCGCGAGTTCAATCTTTTGACCGTGCCGGCAGGCGACAATGTGGTGCGTATCATTCCGCCGCTTAACATCACCAAAACCCATGTTGACGAAGCGCTGGTTGCCATTGACGCAGCCGCTGCCGCCCTTGGTAAATAATGCGCAAATAAGGGCGCGGAAGGAAATTTGACTATGACTGATATTCGCCATTTTCTCGATCTCGACAAAATGTCGGCAAGCGAGCTTAAGGATATTCTGGCCCTTGGCGACTCCGAGAAGGCTGGGAAGGCCCCGTTCGGGGTAAAACCGCTTGCGGGCAAGACCTTGGCCTTGATTTTTGAAAAGCCGTCGACCCGTACGCGCGTGTCGTTTGAAGTTGGCATGCGCCAGCTTGGCGGCGACGTGGTGACCCTTGATGCCGATAGCAGCCAGCTTGGCCGTGGGGAAACCATTGCCGATACCGCGCGCGTTCTGTCGCGCTTTGTCGATGCGATCATGATCCGAACGACCGATGAATCCAAACTGCATGAGCTGGCGCAATATGCCACCGTGCCGGTGATCAATGGCCTGACCGATCAAAGCCACCCGTGCCAGATCATGGCCGATCTGATGACCGTCAAGGAACACAAGGGCAAGCTTGAAGGCCTCAAGTTTGCCTGGGTTGGCGATGGCAATAACGTTTCGGCATCGTTCATTCATGCATCGCCGAAATTCGGCTTTGCGTTGGATATGGCGTGCCCGGCGGGCTATCGCCCCAATCAGGGTCTGATTGAAACCGCCAATGCCGAAGGCGGCAAAGTGCGCCTGACCGATATGGACAGTGCGCTGGCCGGTGCCGATGTGGTGGTCACCGATTGCTGGGTCTCGATGGGCGATGAAGATTACGACGCCCGGATGGAAGCCCTTTCGCCCTATCAGATCAATGAAACCACCATGGCACAGGCCAAGGATGATGCGATCTTCTTGCATTGTCTGCCAGCCCATCGGAACGAAGAAGTCACCGACGCGGTGATTGACGGGCCACAGTCGGTTGTGTTTGACGAGGCGGAAAACCGCCTGCATGCGCAAAAGGGTGTTTTGCTTTATTGCCTGAATGGTTTGCCGTCGTAAGGCTTGCCATCCGGGTTATGGCCCCTAAATAAGCCATATCGAATTTGAAGGGCGGCATTGGCCGCCCTTTGCTATGCTGTCAGGTGTTTGCCTTATGCACCTCGACAATGCGGGGGTGCAGTTGTTATACGCCCCGCAACACGTAAAAACGCGGAAGCTGAAAATGCAGATTGCTGTCGATTTTTGCCAGCCCTTTACGCTGGATCATTCCAACATCCGTGGCCGCTTCACGCGCCTGGGCCCGACGGTGCAGACCATCATCGGGCAGCACACCTATCCTGCGCTTGCCAACCATCTGCTGTCCGAGATCATCGGCCTTGCCGTGCTGTTGTCGTCCTCGCTGAAATATGAAGGCCTGTTTACCCTTCAGACCAGCTCTGACGGGCCGATCAGCATGCTGGTGGTCGATGTCGATAGCGATGGCAATGTGCGCGCCTGCCTTCGGGTCGATGAAGAACGCCTCAAAGCCATGATCGCAGCCGAAGAAGGCGGCGAGGATGCCCTGCGCGGTCAGGTTCTTAAACTGATGGGACGTGGGCATATTGCCTTTACGGTCGATCAGGGCGACGAGCATGAGCGCTATCAGGGGATTGTATCGCTTGAGGGCGAGACGCTGGCGCAATGTGCAGAAGCCTATTTCCGCCAGTCCGAACAGCTTGAAACATCGTTCAAGCTTGAAGTGCATCGCGGCGAGACCGCAGATGACTGGTGGGTCGGTGGGCTGTTCCTGCAAAAAATGCCGGTCAGCGCATCGGGCGATGCGAGCACCCCGGAAGAGGCCGAAAAGGTATCTGAAGACTGGAACAGATCGACCATCCTGATGGCGAGTGCGACCGAGAACGAGCTGGTTGATATCTCGCTTTCGGCCCATGACCTTATCTGGCGCCTGTTCCATGACGAGGAACCGCGTGTGTTTGAACAGACCCAGCTTCAGTTCAAATGCCGTTGTTCGCGCGAGAAGATCGAAGGTGCGCTTGTGACCTATCCGCTTGAGGAGCTGCTCTCGATGCGCGAAGCCGATACCGGCGAGGTTGGTGTATCCTGCCAGTTCTGCAACACGCGTTATGGCTTTAACGAAGCCGAGCTGCGCCAGCTCAAGGCGGATGATCCCGAAGCGGCATCGCCGAAAATCTAGTAGCGGCTTCAGGGGCTTCGGGGCTTAATTGTTCGTCACAGCCTTGCCTTAATCATCAAGCAACGTCACCCTAGGGTCGAGACGCGTTCACATCGCTGACCCGGCAACTGATATGAGAGAAAAAACTAGGAAAAGCCCGCAGAGCGGGGTGATCCCCGGTCAAGGGCTTTGACACAGAGGCTTTCTCTCAGATCAGTTGCCCTTCGGGTCACCCGGATTTGCACGGGCTATTTTGTCGCAAAATCTTGAAAGATATGGATCTTCCTGCGATTTTGCTCCGCATATCCGCACAAATCCGGGTGACCGGGCAGTGAAGTGAACGCGTCTCGACCCTAAGAATTTGTACGCCATGGTGGCGTTGTTTTTTTATCTGTGTGATTGATCAAAGGAGATCGAAGACATGACGGTTATGTCCATCAAGGGCCTGCGCGCCGTTGTTGCCGGGGCGGCACTTGCGCTGATGGCGGCTTGCACAAGCGGCCCGGTTGCGACCTATCCCGATGTGACATGGCGCCATCTTGATCCGATTGTCTTTGCGGCTGGTCCGATTGAAAAGGTTGCGGCCTGGTCGGACAATGAGGACGGATCGATCCAGTCGTCCCTGCCGTTCAATCTGGGCCGTATGGCGATGAACTGGCCCGATGACCGCATCCAGACGGCCGGCACCAATGACATGCTGCGTTATAGCGTGACCGAGGCCTCGGTGACCTCGAACACGCTTAAAACCACCAAGGGCATCAAGGGTGTCTTTACCGACGATCAGTCCGACAAGATCGATCTTAAGGTCGCGGCCAAGCTTGAGCTGCTCGACCCCAATGGCATGCAGAAGGGTGAGGTAACGGCAATGGCGGAACGGTCACGCACGCTTTCGGAATCGATGTCGGTCGCCGAACGCGAACAGGCGGTCTATGACGCCACCACGGCCCTTTTGATGGATCTTGATCGCGAAATGGAACGCCAGATCAACAACAATCTGGGCCGTTTCCTGCTGCGGTGATCGACGTCCCGTTTGGGATTTAAACAAAACCCAAAGGCCGCGGTGATCTGTCATCGCGGCCTTTTTTGTTGCGCGTACCTGCGACACGCGGGACAAACATCAGGTTACGATTGCCTATTGCCAGATTGTGCCAAGCCTTATGTTTGAAATCCCGTTGCCCTTTGTTGTTGCCTTGTTGCTGGCGATTTTGCTGGTGCGCCTGACCCTGCGCGGGCCAGCCGGGCAGGTCGGGCGGAGCATGCGGATCTTCGTTGCCGCCAGTCTTGCACTGGTAATCATGGTCGGGCTGCGCTGGCAATTTGATCTGCTGGTTTTCCGTTTCTTGCGCCCGTTGTTTGCCGCGATGTTGCCGCCCATCGCCTGGATGTGCTTCGCCGCACTCGGTTCTGAGGATCGGTCGCAAACCAGATCGCGGTGGCTGCATGTTATCCCGGTTTTGGCGATTTTCATCGCCAGTCTGACCTGGCGGAAATGGCATATCCAGGTTGATTTCCTGATTGCGGTACAATTTACCGGATATGGTATGGCGCTGATGATTTTGGCCAGCCGCGGCGAAGACCGTTTTGCCCAGGCACGGCTGGGCGATGTCGGATCGGTTCGGGGCATTGTTGCCGTGGTTGGCGGGGCGCTGATTTTCTCAGGGCTTGTTGACGGGTTGATCGCCCTTGATTTCAGCATCACCCAGGGCACAAACGTCGCAACAATCGTCGGCTCTGCGCAGCTGGTTGTTCTGGTGGTGTTGGCGTTGCTGATGGTCCGGTTGGAGCGACTTAGTCCGCAGACCACGAAGCTGACTGATAGCGTGACCGAACCCGTACTTGCGCAGCACAAAGACGACCCGCAAGACAACAACGATATCGCCGCGGATGATGCCATCCTTGCCGCAATCGATGAGGTCATGCACGCGCAACACCTGTATCGCGATCCTGATCTGACACTTGATCGGTTGGCGCGTCGTGTGGTGATCCCGGCACGGCAGATTTCCGGGGCGATTAACCGCCGGTTCGGGCGCAATGTGTCACAGGTCGTCAATGAGTACCGCGTGGCAGAGGCACAGATGCTGCTGCGAACGACCGAAAAGCCGGTGACCGAAATCATGTTTGACTGCGGGTTTCAGACCAAATCGAACTTTAACCGCGAATTTGGCCGGGTGACCGGGATGGGTCCGCGGGCTTATCGCGACGCGGACCCAAATCCTGATCAATTACCCGCCGATCAACCGTTCGGTCCAATCAGGAAGCTGTTTTCAGAGAGCGCAGAAAGTCGAGAATAAGGGCGATGGTCTGTCGATGCAGGTCTGATCGATCCGTTGCGTCATCGCCATCCAGACAGATAATGCCATCACCCGGGACGTCCTGTTCAAGCAGCATCGCGGCATTTGGTTTGCATTCTGGCAGGAAGCTGAAATGCGCCGCACCGGGCAGATCATGGTAACGGGTTAAATCGGCCGGCAAATGTTCGATCAGGTAACCTGATTCAAGGCCCTTGGGGATTTTGGGGTTGGGCGCACCGGCGGCAATGACCAGAACCGGGATGTCGATGGCCGCCAGACTTTCCGGGGTAAAACCACGGGCAAGACCAAGATCAAGCGAGATGGCGCCACGGATCCGTTGGTCTTTAAGGTCGGCGGCCAGCTTTTCGCGATCTTCCATTGTGCGGCCAACCTCAAGTTCCGCGAGGCCATCACAGGCGGCGAATTCAGGATGCGCTTGGCATTCCATATCCATCCGATCCATGTCCATTCGCGCCCCGGCGAGCTCCAGCACCGTCCATCCGCCCAGTGAATGACCAATTACCGTGATGTTGGTCGGATCGATGGAGGGTTTCCATGTGGGATTATCGATCAGCGATGTGATCACGTGGCTGATATCGCGTGGACGGAGCCACAAAGCCGATCCGACTTCGGCGGTGACATCGCGGCTGGTGGTGCCGGGGTGATTGATCGCGGCGACCACATAACCCGCCCGGGCGAGTGCCGTGGCAAGCCATCCCTGATTGCGCCAGTTGCCACCAAACCCGTGAGACATCACGACCAGGGGATGGCGTCCGCCCTGAATTTCGGCATCAGGCTGCACCATCTGACCGAAAAAGACCGGATTTTCGCCAACAGGTACGGCTGGGTTTGTGTCGCTGGTCGGATACCAGATTGCACCAACCAATGCGCGGTTCCCATCGCTTGCGGCGATGGTGGTTTCCATGAAACCAACGGCATAGGGCGCGCCGTGAGATGGGGTGGACATGACAAAAGCCGCCAAGATGGCCAGCGTGGTGAGGGTAAAACGCAACATGCTTGATCCTTCGAACCAAATGAAAGGGTGCGAAGAGTTTTACCGGTCGGGGGGCTGTTGGCGTCCTTGATCGCGATCAAGGACCTTTCAGGCACAAAAAAAAGCCCCGGTCTGTTGGCCGGGGCTTGGTCTTTGATCGCGGATCAATATGGTGCTAGCGGAACATCATCACCGGCACATGGCAGGAGCGGACCATTTCGGTGGTGGTGCTGCCAATGATCAGGTTGCGGATACGCGAATGGCCATAGGCGCCCATGACCAGAAGATCGATATTTTCCGCTTCGATCTTGTCCTTGATCACGTCTTCGGGTTCGCCCGAAGCAAAGCCTGCATCAACCTCGTAGCCCGCCTTGCGCAGGATGGTTGCCGCGTCATCAAGCTTTTCCTGCAAGGTGTCATTGGGTTTGCCAACCGAAAGCAATGTGCAGGGCAGACCGGTAAACAGTTTGCCCGATGCAATGTGGCGCACGGCCTTCATTGCACTTTCACCGCCGTCAAAGGCAATCAGGAATTTGTTGATCGGCTTGAACGCACGTGACGCGACAAGCACCGGTTTCTTGGCGGCGCGCACAACCCGTTCAAGGTTGGAGCCCAGATGCAGCTTGGCAAAATCGGCGGCCTCACCGCGTTTGCCGACCAGGATCAGATCGGCATCACCTTCGAACTCGGCAATGGTTTCGATCAGATCGCCATGGCGCAGCTTGGTGGTCACGGTGGCGACACCCTTTTCCTCAAGCCCGGTTTTGGCTTCTTCAAGCAGCAAGCGACCGCGCTTGAGTTCGAGCTTGTTTTTCTGCTCGTCCAGATCGGCCAGCTCCTTGAGCAGCGCCGAACGGGCACCGAGTTTGAGGCTGCCACTAAGATCAGCCGGTTCGGAATCGGTGTTGCGCCGGCCCAGCACGTGCATCAGTTCGACCGATGCGTCGGTGCGTTCTGCCACCCAGCGGGTCAGGTCGCATACACTTTGCGAATAGCCTGATCCATCGATCAGTGCGATCAGATGTGTCATGGATCGTCTTCCTTTCCCAGTTTCCCTAGTGGCCCATCAGGCGTTCAAGCGCGCCGGGCTTGTCGTGGATGGCCAGTTTATCGACGATTGTCTCGCTGGCTTCATTGAGACCGATCAACTCGACTTCGGCCCCTTCACGGCGGAATTTGAGCACGACCATATCAAGGGCTGCAACACTTGAAATGTCCCAGATATGCGCGTGGCTGACATCAATCGTGACCTTGTCGAGCGCTTCGCGGAAATCAAACGCCTTGGTGAAGTCTTCGACCGAGGCAAAGAAGATCTGGCCGCGCACTTCATAGGTGCGGTGCGTGCTGTCAGGCGAAAGCGTGCTGGTAACACGGAAAATCTGCGCGATCTTCCAGGCAAAGAAAATACCCGAAAGCAATACACCGACCAGAACACCGATGGCCAGGTTGTGCGAACCCACAACCGTAATCACGGTGGCCAGCATGACGATGGAGGAGCTGCGCGGATGATCCTTGAGGTCCTTGATCGAGGACCAGCTGAATGTCCCGATCGACACCATGATCATGATCGCGACAAGGGCGGCCATCGGAATGATCGCCACCAGATCGCCCAGAACCACAATCAGGATCAGGAGGAAGATACCGGCAAGGAAGGTCGACAGGCGGCAACGGCCACCCGATTTGACGTTGATCACCGACTGGCCAATCATCGCACAACCGGCCATACCGCCGATAAAGCCGGTAAAGAAGTTGGCAATCCCCTGGCCGTAGCATTCGCGCGTGCGGTTCGATGTGGTGTCGGTCAGATCATCAACGATCTGGGCCGTCATCAGACTTTCCAGAAGACCGACCGCCGCGACCGCCGCCGAATAAGGCAGGATGATCAGGAAGGTATCAAGGTTCAGCGGCACATCCGGGAAATAGATCGCCGGGAAGGCATCGGGCAGAGCACCCATATCGCCCACGGTGCGCAGATCGGCATCGATAAAGAACGACAAGCCGGTCAGAACGATGATGCAAATCAGCGGCGAGGGGATGACCTTGGTGATGCGCGGGAACAGATAGATGATGGCTAGGCCGCCTGCGACCATCACATAGGTCATGGGGCTGACATTGGTCAGTTCAGGCAGCTGGGCCATGAAGATCAGGATAGCGAGTGCGTTGACAAAGCCGGTCATGACCGACTTGGAGACAAAGCGCATCAGCGACCCCAGACGAAGCGCACCGGCCAGCATTTGAATGACACCGGCCAGAACGGTCGCGGCCAGCAGGTAATCCAGCCCGTGTTCACGAACAAGCGATCCCATCAGAACGGCGGTGGCTGCGGTGGCCGCCGAAATCATGCCCGGACGGCCGCCAAAGATGGCGGTGATCACGGCAATCGAGAAGGAGGCATAAAGCCCGACCTTCGGGTCAACACCGGCAATTATGGAAAAGGCAATCGCCTCTGGGATCAGGGCCAGCGCAACGACAAGGCCCGAAAGCACATCGGCGCGAATGTTGCCAAGCCATTCAGCCCGCAAACGCGGCAGAAAATCGCTATTCACAGAAAATCTCCGTCTCGGTCAAGCCCGACCGCGCAATTGCCAGATCTGGCAATCAATTGTCCCGCGGGCTGGAATGTCATCAGGCGGTCTTCATGATCCGTCAGCCGGAAATTCAGCGACAGGTCTCCCCAAGACCATCCCGTTCGTTGCTGCGTCGCAGCAGGCTGTACCTATACCAATTTAAAGATTGGCACAACCGTGACACGGATTTGCCAAGGCATTTTGGCAAGCGCCGGACGGATAAAAAAACTGCCGGGCACTGAAGTCCCGGCAGGCGCAGTTTGGCGGAGGCCACAAAACTTTTGCCGATGTTGCTAGCCGGTGGCGCGCTCGTCGATCTGGATCGCTGCGAGGAACAGGTCGATCTCGCTGCGCAGATTTGCCGCCTGAACGGAAAGCTCATCTGCTGCGTTGGTTACATCGCGGGTTGCGTTTTCACTTTTGCAGGCAGCACTTTGAACACCATTGATGCTGTCGAGGACTTCGCGTGTGCCCTGTGCGGTGTCGCGGGCGCGAAGCGCGATATTGCTGGTGGCTTCACCCTGCTGGGTGACAGCCTGAGCCACTGTGTTCGAGATCGAGTTGATTTCATCAATGACCTCGGAAATGTCGCGCATGGCGGTGACGGATTCCTGCGTTGCTTCCTGAATGGCCAGGATCTGCTCGCTGATTTCGCCGGTTGCGCGACTGGTTTGGGCTGCAAGGTTTTTGACTTCGTTGGCGACCACGGCAAAGCCTTTGCCGGCTTCGCCCGCACGGGCGGCCTCAATCGTTGCGTTGAGGGCCAGAAGGTTGGTCTGGGATGCGATGTCACTGATCAGCGTAATGACTTCGCCGATTTTAACCGTACTTTCCGAAAGGCTTTGCACCAGACGGTTGCTGTGTTCTGTCCGGGTGACGGCACCTTGGGCAATCGTGCTTGAGGTGCGAACATGATCGCCGATTTCCGCGACCGAGGATGACAGTTGGGTGGCGGCACTGGCGACGGAATTGATGTTGTCAGAAGCACGTTCGACAATAGTCACGACACCGCTTGCAAGGTGGGTTGTGTCCGAGACCGCACCGGACATGACATTGGCCGTATTGCCCATCGATTCCGATGCATGGCACAGCGCCTGAACAACATTGTCCGCACGGGTGCGGAAAGTATCGACCGCATTTGCAACGGCGGTGGCACGTTCAAGTTTTTCGCGGTTTTCCTCTTCGCGCTGACGGGTCAGGCGATCATTTTCCAGCAAGCTTTGTTTGAAATTGGCCAAGGCCTGCATGATGCGCGCAATGGCATTGTTGCCTTTGGTCGGGGGGATTTCGGCGTCGAGTTTCCCCGCGGCGAGCTGTTCCATCATGCTAACTGCATGGGTCAGCGGGCGCGTGATGCCCCGACCCAAAGACCAGCCGACAATGGTGGCAATGGCCGCGACAATGACAAGGATCAGCAAGGAAGCATTACGCATGTTGATCGTCGGTGCGAAAACTTCATCGGCGGAAACTGTTGCAACAAGTGCCAGCCGGGAGCCGAGGATTTCCAGCGGGGTATAGGCCGAGACCACCTCTGTCCCGCCGAAATCATCAACCGTCATGGTGCCTGTTTCACCAGTAAGGGCGCGGTCAACCGGGGCTGCGCGGATTTCGCGCCGAAGGCTGGTTGGTTCGCTCATCAGGCGGGTGTCGTTGCGCATCAATCCATCTGCACCGACAAGATACGTATCGCCCGTTTCCCCAAGGCCTTGTGCGCCCTGCAATGTATTGTTGATGCGGTCTACCGGAATGCGAACGGCCATAACGCCGATCAGGTTGCTGCCCGCTTCGTCATAGACGGGGGCTGCCATAAAGGCAGAAGGCTGACCATCGGCAAGGGTATATTGGCTGAAATCGATGAAACTGACGGTTCCCGGCTCTGCATTGCTGGCAGCGGCAAAGGCCCGCCCCAAACCGGTCGATGCATAGGCATCCTGGCTAAGGTCGATTGAGAAATCGTCAGTTTTCGAGACACTGTAAAGGACACTGCCCTGTGTTGCGATCAGATAGATATCGCCATAGGAACGTTCGCGCCGCAATTGGCGAAGCCACGGGTGATACTGTTTGTGGATGTCGGAATATGTAGAGCCATCCGCCGCCTTGTCGAGCATGTCTCGTTCAGAGGCGTTATGTGGATTTTGTTTGATGTAAAGATCATGCAAAGTTGCCATTGCACTGCTGCCCAGATCGGACCACGCAAAATCAAAAATAGTAATTGATTGGCGTAGGGCAGGGCTTGAAGACTGCAACACCAGATCCTGCTCGATGGATCGGAAATAGCCATCCAGTTCGCTTTGCCGCGCACTCACAACGGCGGAGAGCTTTTCGGTGGCACCCATGTTCAGCGCATCGCGCGCAATCAGATAACTTGAAAGGGCCGTGGTGGCAGCAGCGACGATTGCCAAAATGGCGATTGTCGTCGGGATGACGCGCCGCAAAGACATAGAGGCAAGGAACGACACCAGACCCTCCTGACCGATTTCTGGAATGAGTGTTCAAATACTCAGTAAAGCAAAAATCCGATCCGGCGAATTCACATAGATGTGTCCAGGATGTGAGTCGGGTTAAAGCAAAAAGGCCTGCGAAAACTCGGTGACCTTTGCAATTACGAGTGATTTTATCGGGGAAATCTGCGGGTGCGGAGAAATGAGAAGTGGTGGTTTGGCTGCTCAAACAGCCAGAATGTAAAGCCGTCGGAGCAGGTAAGTGAGGGAATCTTACCTGCTCCTGCACGGGATAGACCAAATGTTATTGGTTTGCTGCTTTGGCAGCTTGGTCAATTGTGTCGGCGACCACTTTCGGCTGGGTCATGAAAATAGAATGGCTGGTGGAAACCTTGGTGACCTTGGCGTTGATCCGTTCGGCCATCGCGGCCAGCATTTCGGGATCGAATGCCTTGTCCTCGGTTCCATAGACAGCCCAGCTCGGTTTTGTTCTCCAGGCAGCGTTTTGAAGCTTGGTTTCAAATGCCTTGAGGTTGATTGGAACCTGTGAGTCCCGCATGAAGGCGGCATCCGCATCGCTGACGTCATTTGCAAAGCCCTGTTTGAACTTTTCGGGCTCAACAAACGCATAACCGTCGGTGTGAATGTCCAGAACGAATTCCGGCGGCGTTGTATAGCCTTCATAGAGCTGGCCTGTTGTTTCACCAGCATCCGGCGCGAGGGCCGCGACGTAAACGAGTGCGGCAACTTTGGGGTCTGTGCCTGCTTCGGTGATGACGGTTCCGCCCCACGAATGCCCGACGAGAACAGTCGGTCCATCCTGACGATCAAGGGCGCGTTTTGTTGCGGCAACGTCGTCGGCCAAAGACGTAAGCGGGTTCTGTACGATGGTTACGTTGTACCCGCGCGCCGTCAGATCATTGTAAACGCCGCGCCAGCCGCTTCCATCGGCGAATGCCCCGTGAACGAGCACGACATTGCGAATGCTGTTGCCGTCTGCGGTCTTGTCGTCTGCCTGCGCAGATGTTGCGGATACCAAGGACAATGCGATGGCAGCGGTGATGTTCAATATCTTGGTCTTCATTTCCGTAATCCTTTTCTGGTCAGTGTAGTTCTTGAATGTCGAAAGCAGCGCAGTGTTGGATGTCGCTTTGCGACGGGCTTGGGATGCTTAATAGTTATCGCGATAAATGTTATTTCGATAACTATTAAGTTGGATTAATTCTCTTGTCCAGAAAATAATTATCGCGATATATATTATCGTGAATAAACCTAGAGATCAGGTGCCAGAAAGGAGTCTCTTTTGTCGGAAGAATCCAACATTCCCGTGCCCCTCGAAGATCAACTATGCTTTGCGATCTATTCCGCAGGGATTGCGATCCAACGGCTCTATAAGCCGTTGTTGAACAAACTTGGCCTGACCTATCCGCAATATCTGGTTCTGAATATCCTCTGGCAGCAAAACACCCAGAGCGTCGGCCAAATCGCTGATCGACTGGCATTGGAATCAAGCACGCTGACACCCTTGTTAAAGCGTCTTGAGAGTTCCGGTATGGTCCGGCGGGAAAGAAACCCGGATAACGAACGACAGGTTCTGATTACGCTAACACCTGCCGGATTGGCGCTTCGTGATCAAGCAGGTTGCCTTGGTGCTGCGCTGTTACAGGCCTCTGGTCAGAGCCAGAATGAGCTTGCGGATCTGAACAGCAAGACAAAGCAACTCCGCGATCTGATCTACCAGAACGGTGTGGACTGGTAACCGGGACGTTTTGATCGCATGGTCTTCAAACCGTCGGAACCGTGCCGCCATCAATGACATATTCCGTACCGGTTATGGCACCGGCGCGATCAGATGCCAAAAATGCAATCAGGTTGGCGACTTCTTCGGGTTTTGCCGGGCGACCCAGTGGGATGCCGCCAAGCGCATCCATGATGATCTTTTTGCCACCGTCATAGTCGGTGCCTGCTTGTTCGGCCAGGCGTTCTGCCAAGTGCATGGCGGCTTCTGTTTCTATCCAGCCCGGTGAGACGCGCAAGACGCGAACACCTTTGGGAGAGACTTCTTTTGAAAGCGCCTTGCTATAGGTCGACAAAGCAGCCTTCGCGGCGGCGTAGGCAGTCGTTGAGTCTGGCAGTGGGAGCTCGCGTTGGATTGAGGTCACGTGAATGACGACGCCTTGTCCCAGGGTGATCATGTCAGGGATCAAATGCCGATCAAGTCGAACGGCGGGAAACAGGTTCAAGTTAAGTTCCTGATGCCAATGATCATCAGACAGCACACCAAATCCACCAGCAGGTGAGGATGAACCGCCAAGCATGTGGACGATAATATCCACACCGCCAAGGCGCTGTTTAGTTGCCTCTGCCACTGACAGGCAACCGTCGTCGGTGGTCAGGTCCGCTGCGATAAAATGATCGTCAGCAAACGTCTCCGGACGGGTTCGCGCTGTGGTCAGAACGGTTGCACCCAGTTCGCGCAATAGCTTGAATGTTGCTAGGCCTGCACCTTTTGTCCCGCCGGTAACAAGGGCGCGCTTTCCTTTCAGGGTAAGAAAATCTGACATCATTTCACCCCCATCTCGGCAATCTTTCCGTCCTTGATGCGAAACACGTAGTTCAGCGTCACCGGGCTGTTTGGGAAATTTCCACTTACCTTGGCGCGAACCGTGACCTTGTTACCGTTTGTCTCTGTCTCAAGAGGCTCGGCGACATGGTTGTATTTTGCCTTCGCTGCCAGCCACCAGTTTTGGATTTCGGTCGATCCAACGTGACGTTCGCCTTCGTCGTGAACGATTGCATCCGAGCAAAACACTTTTGTCAGAATGTCAGGATCTTGGTTTCGATCGGCATCGAAATATGCCTGTACAGCATCAATCATATCCATCGCTTTCACTCCTTAGGGTGACTTATATCTCGACAGATAATCCGGATTCATTGTACTAACAATACGGACAATAATTGATGTGGAGATGAAAAAATCGGGACAATGGAACGTATCGTCTTGAACGATCTGGAAGCTGTCATGGCAATTGCCAAGCGCGGCACATTTCGCGGTGCGGCTATTGATATGGGGGTTTCGACGACAGCCTTGAGCCATGCAATCAGCAAGCTTGAGGCTGGTCTGGGTGTCAGGTTGTTTAACCGCACCACACGAAGCGTATCGCTCTCGGATGCAGGCAGGCTGTTTGTCGATCAGGTCGGTCCCTCGCTTCAGAGCATCCATGATGGATTGGAAGTGGTTCGCTCGCAAAGAGAAACGCCTTCAGGGACCATAAGGATCAATGCGGCCCCTTTTGCGGCGCGTGAGGTGATTTCACCACTTGTATTCGAATATCTTCGCCGGTTTCCGGACATGCATGTTGATCTGGTGACCGAGGGGCGACTGGTGGATATCGTCGCGGAAGGTTTCGATCTGGGGGTGCGGGTTTCGGGGTTGATTCCCAGTGACATGATCGCGGTGCCACTTGGTCGCGTTCAGCAATATGCGATTGTTGCATCCCCCGACTATTTCAAGGATCGTAAAAAGCCGAAGGTCCCGCCGGACCTTCTGAACCATAAATGCATCCGGGTTAGGCTGCCGGATGGATCGGTTTTCAGATGGCGGTTTGAAAAGGACGGTGAAGCGGTTCAGATTGACGTGAACGGGCCCATCACACTCGACGAGGCAAGTCTGGCGCGTGCGGCGGTTCTCGAAGGTATTGGGGTTGGCTGTTTTATGGAGCGTGATGTTATTGCGGACATCGAAGCAGGGCACCTTGTGCGCGTGCTTGGAGACTGGACGCTGCCATTTTCCGAGCTGTGTCTTTACTATCCCGGACGTCGAAATTTGTCGGCCGGGCACAAGGCCTTCGTTGCGCTAGCCCGAGAACTGGGGCGGGGCGCTGCGTCAAATAAGCCGACTGTCAGTCCAATTGCACTCTGACCAAGGCCTTTGGCCAGAGTGCTTCTGATCTTCTTGCATTTTGAAAAGGCGGTCAGGCGTTGTCGCGCAGCGCCTTGGCAATCGCGGTGCCACAAGTGACGGTATTGGCCTTGCCGCCAAGGTCGGCGGTACGCAGGTTTTCATCGAGCAGGACGGCCTCAATCGCGCGCATGATGGCGTCATGGGCGTCGGTGTGACCCAAGTGATCAAGCATCATTGCCCCTGACCAGATCTGCCCGATGGGGTTTGCGATGCCCTTGCCGGCAATATCGGGGGCGGAACCGTGGACCGGTTCGAAGAGGGAGGGGAATTTGCGTTCCGGGTTGATGTTGCCCGAGGGCGCGATGCCGATTGTGCCCGTGCAGGCCGGGCCAAGGTCGGACAGGATATCGCCAAACAGGTTTGAGGCCACCACCACGTCAAAACGGTCCGGGTTCATGACAAACTGGGCGGTCAGAATATCGATATGGTATTTGTCCCAGGTGACGTCGGGATAGTTTTTCGCCATTTCGATCACGCGTTCATCCCAATATGGCATGGTGATTGAAATGCCGTTGGATTTGGTGGCCGAGGTTACGTGTTTTCGCGGGCGTTTCTGGGCCAGTTCGAACGCGTATTTCAGGATGCGATCAATGCCGGTGCGCGACATTACGGTTTCCTGAATGACGATTTCACGGTCCGTGCCGGGATACATCTTGCCCCCGACCGAGGAATATTCGCCTTCGGTATTTTCGCGCACGACATAGAAATCAATATCACCCGGTTTGCGACCGGCGAGCGGCGATGGCACGCCGGGCATCAGTTTGGCCGGGCGCAAATTGACATACTGGTCAAAGTCGCGGCGGAACATGATCAGCGAGCCCCACAGCGAAATATGGTCCGGTACTGTATCCGGCCAGCCGACCGCGCCAAAGAAAATGGCATCGTGCGGTTCGATCTGTGCGCGCCAATCATCGGGCATCATTTGGCCGTGCTTTTGATAGTAGTCGCACGAGCCGAATTCGAATTCATTAAACACCAGATCGAGGTCAAACACTTCGGCGGCGGCCTTAAGCACGCGGATGCCTTCGGGCATGACTTCGGTTCCGATGCCGTCGCCGGCGATGACTGCGATTTTGTGGGTGGGGCGTGTCACGGTGCTGTTCTCCGCTGATATGTGTTTTTGGTGGCTTTTCAGTTTGGGGATTATTGCGTTGATAGGGCGTTTCGTCGAGCCCCGGAAGCGATCCGGATTACAGTCCGGGTTGCAGCCCGGATACAAGAAAGGCCCCCACCATTGGCAGGGGCCTTTCCGTGTAAGGGTATCTGGCGACGATGGGTCGCCGGAGTTTTGGCCTTAGCGGTTCAGGACTTAACGATTCTGGCGGTTATCGATCAGGTCATCAACAACACCCGGATCAGCAAGGGTCGAGGTATCACCAAGCTGATCATATTCGTTGGCGGCAATCTTGCGCAGGATACGGCGCATGATTTTGCCCGAACGGGTTTTCGGCAGACCCGGCGACCACTGGATGAAGTCCGGGCTTGCGATCGGGCCGATTTCCTTGCGGACCCATTTGACCAGTTCGGCGCGCAGCTCGTCGGTCGGTTCTTCGCCGGCATTAAGGGTGACATAGGCATAGATGCCCTGTCCCTTGATGTCGTGCGGAACGCCGACCACGGCGGCCTCGGCCACCTTGGAATGGGCAACCAGCGCGCTTTCAACTTCGGCGGTGCCCATACGGTGACCCGATACGTTGATCACGTCATCAACACGGCCGGTGATCCAGTAATAGCCATCATCATCGCGACGTGCGCCGTCACCGGTGGTGTAGACGTTTTTGAACGTGCTGAAATAGGTCTGGATGAAGCGTTCATGGTCACCATAGACCGTACGCATCTGACCCGGCCAGCTGTCCTTGATGACAAGGTTGCCATCGGTTGCGCCAGTCAGTTCCTTGCCTTCGTTATCAAGCAAGGCCGGCTGGACACCAAAGAACGGAAGCGTCGCCGAACCCGGTTTCAGGTCGGTCGCACCCGGCAGCGGCGTAATCAGGATACCGCCGGTTTCGGTCTGCCACCAGGTATCGACAATCGGGCAATTCTTTTTGCCGACATGTTCGTAATACCATTCCCAGGCTTCCGGGTTGATCGGCTCGCCCACCGAACCAAGGATGCGAAGCGACGACAGATCAGCCTTGTTCACGAAGCTTTCGCCTTCGCGCATCAGGGCTCGGATCGCGGTCGGTGCGGTATAGAAGATGTTGACCTTGTGCTTTTCGCAAACCTGCCAGAAGCGCGATGCGTCCGGATAGCTCGGAACACCTTCAAACATCAGGGTCGTGGCACCGTTGGCCAGCGGACCATAAACGATATAGCTGTGACCGGTGACCCAGCCGACATCGGCCGTACACCAGTAAATATCGCCTTCATGATAGTCGAAGACATATTCATGGGTCATGGATGCGTAGACGAGGTAACCGCCCGAGGTATGCAGAACACCCTTCGGCTTGCCGGTCGAGCCCGAGGTGTAAAGAACAAACAGCGGGTCTTCGGCATTGACTTCGGTCGGCGGGCAGTCGGTGGAGGCTGCTTCGCAAACTTCGTGATACCAGACGTCGCGGGCATCGTTCCAGGCAACGTCCTTGCCGGTATGCTTGACGACGACCATTTTCTCGACCGATTTGACGCCCGGGTGTGACAGGGCTTCGTCGGCGTTGCGTTTGAGCGGGACTGAACGACCGCCACGCAGACCTTCGTCCGAGGTGATGACGACTTTCGCACCGCAGTCTTCAACGCGACCAGCCAATGCTTCGGGCGAGAAACCGCCGAAGACGATGGAATGGATTGCGCCGATACGCGCGCAGGCCAGCATGGCAACCGCGGCCTCGGGGATCATCGGCAGATAGATGACAACGCGATCACCCTTGGCAACGCCCATCGATTTCAGTGCGTTGGCGAAACGGCAGGTGCGCTCATAGAGATCGCGATAGGTGATGTGTTCGGAGACGTTGGGATCATCACCTTCGAAAATGATGGCGGTCTGGTCGCCGCGCTTTTCAAGGTGACGGTCAAGGCAGTTGGCCGCGACGTTGAGCGTCCCGTCCTCGTACCATTTGATATAGAGGTCTTTGGCGTCGTAGCTGACGTTTTTGACGGTTTTATAGGGTTTGATCCAGTCAATGCGTTTGCCGTGTTCGCCCCAGAAGCCTTCCGGGTCTTCGACCGACTGCTTGTACATGGCGTCGTATTTTGCCTTGTCGATCAAAGCGCCCTTCGCGATGTCGTCAGGTACGGGATAAACGTTCGCAGACATATGTGGCCTCTTGTTCGTTTCCTGTGGTCTCTAGGTCGGCACCGGGGTGCTTTCGATGACTTTTCCAACGGGCTCGAAAAAGGCATCCGTCCGATGCAGTAATTTCGGTGCGGTTCAGAACCTGCTTTGCCATGCTGCCCGGTCCGGTGTGTGTGCGGTCCCGTTCAAAGGGGGCGGGCACGGCAAAGTTACTCCTGTCGCTTGCGCCCTATGCTAGTGCGCAGAGAGTATTGAGGGAATACAACTTAAGACGGGGGCGGACCTGGCCGGGTGCGCGTTGGTGAGTGTACGTTTGCCGCAACAGCCGGCATGGTCATAGTCATTGGCCGCCCCTGGGGCCGATCCTTGGTTCTGTTCCCTTATCCAATTGAAATATATCCGAAATTCTGGGCTTCGCCAGTGAAGCCGATTACATTTTTTCCGTGTGCGAATGTGGGACCAGCTTGGTTCGGTTCTGGATTTGACGGAACAAAACAGATACAAAGAAGCCAGCACGTAATCAAATGGTGGGATAATGGATCCGATTTCTTTGGCAGCAGGGGCGCTTGGCGCATCTGTTCTGGCACTTGTCTTTAGCATCATGATGGTCAAGCGCATCAAGGATGCCGCAGAGGCCGAGACGGAGTCGCGTACAGCCCTTCTGGCGTCCCAGCTTGAACATGCGGACAATACCCGGCGCGATCTTGCGACCGAGGTTGCCCAGATGCGTGAAAAGCTTTCCGAGGCATCGGAAAAGCGGGCCATTGCCGAAACCACGGCCAACCGGGTGCCGGTGCTTGAAGCCGAGATGAAGGAGCTTCGCACCGCCCTTGATCACTGGCGCGAAAAGGGGTCCGAGCTTGAAACCGCGCTTGAGAAAGAGCGCGAGGCCGCCAAGGAAAAGCTCGAGATGCTCGAAGATGCCAAGACCAAGCTGCTTGATAGCTTCAAGGCGCTGTCGTCCGATGCGCTCAAGGTCAATAACGACGAGTTCATGAAGCTGGCGCGAGAGAATTTCTCGCGCCTGCAAGAAGGGGCCAAGGGCGATCTTGAAAAACGCCAGCAAGCCATTGACGGGATCGTAAAGCCAATCCGGGAACGGCTTGAGGCCTTTGATAGCAAGGTTAATGAACTTGAAAAAAACCGCAAGGAAGCTTATGGCGAGCTGCGTGAACAGGTCGGGACCCTGGTGCAATCGCAACACAAATTGTCCAAGGAAACCCAGACGCTGAGCTCTGCCCTGCGGTCCAGTTCCTCGGTGTCGGGCAAGTGGGGCGAATTGCAGCTCAAGCGCATTGTCGAACTGGCCGGGATGCTCAAGCATTGCGACTTTGACGAACAGGTGCATTTCAACACCGACGAAGGTGTTCAGAAGCCCGACATGGTCATTCACCTGCCGGGCGGCAAGAATATCGTGGTCGATGCCAAGGCCCCGACATCGGCCTATCTTGAGGCGATTGACGAGAAATATGACGACGATCGCCGCGAAGCCTTGATGGCGACCTATGTCACCAATGTGCGCAAGGTGATCACGGATCTTTCGAAAAAATCATACTGGAAGTCGGTCGACAGTCCGG
Organism: Thalassospira sp. CA1; assembly: GCF_059052855.1. NCBI lineage: Bacteria > Pseudomonadati > Pseudomonadota > Alphaproteobacteria > Rhodospirillales > Thalassospiraceae > Thalassospira > Thalassospira sp. CA1. The sequence continues at coordinate 104,719 of NZ_JBZCIA010000008.1, read as the reverse complement.
AATTTGTCGTGCTGTTCCTGCCCGGTGAAAGCTTCTTCTCGGCAGCCCTTGAACGCGATCCGCGTTTGATTGAGGACAGCTTCCGCGATGGGGTCATTCTGGCAACACCGACGACGTTGCTGGGCTTGCTTAAGGCCGTGTCATATGGCTGGCGACAGGAAGCGCTAGCCGAAAGCGCGCGTGACATCAGTGAAATTGGCTTGCAGCTTTATGACCGTCTGGGTGCGCTTGCCAAGCATTTCTCGTCGATGGGAAAATCGCTTGAAAGTACGGTGAAGCATTACAACAAGACGCTGGGGTCACTCGAAGGATCGGTTCTGGTGTCGGCTCGCAAGCTCAAGGAAAAGCATATTGTCTCTGATGACCGCATGATCGAGGAACCGTCCCCGTCGGAAACCCATGTGCGCGAAATCACCAAGACGGAATTGCTGGCCGGGCCAGAGGCTGCGAAGCCAGACGCCGGGGATTAAACCAAACCGGTTTTGGCGCAGATCCCGTGTGCGGGGCATGGCAGCCATCACGGCTAAATCGGGCTGTTTGCTTGACTTGGGCGTGGGGAAACCTTATCTCGAAGCGCGAAATTCGCTATAATTATATATTGCATCAAGTTCGAAACCGGATCAGAGACCCATGGCCCTGCGTGAAATTCTTATCGTTCCAGACCCGCGCCTGAAAAAGGAATGCGAACCGGTCACGGAAGTGAATGATGAGATCAAGACCCTTCTTAATGACATGCTTGAAACCATGTATGCGGCCCCGGGCATTGGCCTTGCAGCGCCGCAGATCGGGGTGATGAAGCGCGTGGTGGTCATGGATGTGTCTGATGACAAGGACAAGCCGGAACCACTGAAGCTGATCAATCCGGAGATCATCTGGGAATCTGAAGAAACCTCGATCTATCAGGAAGGCTGCTTGTCGATCCCGGAACAATATGCCGATGTTGAACGCCCGGCCGAAGTCGGCATGCGTTACATGGATGAAAACGGCGAAACGCACGAGATCGAGGCGGACGGGTTGCTTGCGACCTGCATCCAGCACGAGATTGATCACCTTGATGGCGTGCTATTCACCGATTATCTCAGCGCGCTTAAGCGCAACATGATCCTGAAAAAAGTCCAGAAGCTGCAGAAAACCAAAAAATCTGCCTGAGACGTCTGATCCGAAACGCATGCGAGGGGCCGGCTTTCCGGCCCTTTTGTCTTGTGTGGCTTACGATTTGCGGGGTTTGATGTCGTTCGGATCAAGCCCGACGATCCAGCCCTCGCGCTTAAGAATGCTTGGCGTGCGGGGCAGATGTTCGGGGCGGCGGCCCTCGGCGATTTCGATCAAGCCCATTACGCCGATCAGCGCGTCAAAGGCGTCATCCTTGCCGTGGTCCGACCCAAAGCCATCCTTGATGTCGTCCCAGACGGAACGACTTATTTCAATGCCTTTGGTTTGGGCGTTATCGCGGAGCTTGTGCAGGTATTTCTTGCGGCTGTCTTGAATTGATTTAGTCAACTCACTTGTATCAGAAAGCCAGCCATAGATTTCGCCGGGATAGGTTTCAATCAGGGTGACGCCGGGGGATTTGCTGCAGGCTTCAAGGTCGCCCGCAAACGGCCAGATGTTAAATCCATCGGCATGACCCGGCATGATCAGGTTTTTGAGCCCATGCAGCATTCCCTTGCCGACCTGATTGGCACCAAGCGTCCAGAAGGGCGGGCAGGCGGCGTTGCGTTGGTTGGTGGGGAATTCGCAGGCGCGATGCAGGGCGTCAAAGTTTGGCAGGCCGAGCGCCTTGATCAGGTGTTCGCGTTTTACGCTGCCCTTGATGCCGGAGCTTTGTGGATAAAATGGCCGGGTGTGCCGGATTTGATCCGGCGATTGGCAGACATCAAAGAATTCCTGCCATTCATCGGTTTCAAGCAACCCCAGCAAGGACATGAAGTCTTTGACATTCGCGCCATCATACCACGCATCCAAAAAACCGATTGGCATATCAAGGCCAAGCCAGAGCGCGTCCTTCTTGCCATGGCTGGCAAGCGATTGGCGAAATTGATGGAGCATCCCGACTGGCTCGATGGCGTGGATTTGCCAACCAACTTCCGTGCGGATGGCTTTGGCGACCCATCGGCCCTTGGCCGACAGGCTCCAATCCGCGTGCCAGATATGGCTGACCGGGTATTTCGGCGATTGAGGTAAGGCTTGGCTTGTCATTTGGGCAGGATAACGCCAAATTGCCGCCAGAAGAGTCAAAAGATGAATGGGATTGATATGACCAAGCTGCGCATTGCCTTTATGGGAACCCCGGACTTTGCCCTTGTGGCGTTAAAGGATCTGGTGGCGGCGGGTCATGACGTGGTTTGCGTCTATTCGCAGCCGCCGCGTCCGGCCGGCCGCGGGCACAAGGAAACGCCAAGCCCGGTGCATGCCTGGGCGGCCGCGCAGGGGATTGAGGTCCGTCATCCGGTGTCGCTGAAATCGGCCGAAGAACAGCAGGCTTTTGCCGATCTTGATCTCGATGTTGCGGTGGTCGCGGCCTATGGCCTGATCCTGCCGAAAGCGATTCTCGATGCGCCGAAATTTGGGTGTTTGAATATTCACGCGTCGCTTCTGCCGCGCTGGCGCGGGGCCGCCCCGATCCAGCGCGCCATTCTGGCCGGGGATGCGGCGACCGGTGTGACCATCATGCAGATGGATGTCGGGCTGGATACCGGTGACATGCTTTTGATTGGTGAACTGCCTATTACCTCGGAAACTTATGCCAATGCCCTGCATGATGATTTGGCGGAACTTGGCGGCAGGATGATTGTAGAGGCGCTTGAAAAGCTGCCCAAGGGAGAGCTTGTTGCCACCAAGCAGCCGGAAGAGGGTGTGACCTATGCGGCCAAGCTTGAACGTGCCGAGGCCAAGCTTGATTTTGCTGATGATGCAGCTGCACTCGAGCGCAAAATCCGCGCCTTTACCCCGTGGCCGGGGGCCTACTTCGAGCTCGGTAAGGAACGCATCAAGGTGCAGGCGGCCGAGGTGATTGATCAATCCGGCCCGGTGGGTGAGATCCTTGATGACCAACTGACGATTGGCTGTGGCAAAGGGGCACTTCGCCCGACGCGGATCCAGCGCCCTGGCAAATCGGTGATGGATACCGATGCGGTACTGCGCGGATATGACAAGCTTGCCAAGGGCGTAAAGCTGGGCTGATGGCAAATATAACGGCACATACGGGTGTTGATGTGACGATCCGGCCGGCCTTTAACCGCGATGGCGATGGCATTGCCGATCTGATCGCGATGGTTTTTGCTGACTATCCCGGCTGCGTTTTTGATCGCGCCGGGGAGTTTCCCGAACTTGATGCGATTGCCGATGACTTCAAGGCCGATAATGGCCGGATCTGGGTTGCGGTGGACGATCAGGATCGGGTTCTGGGCTGCTTCGGGGTTAAATATGATGTCAAATTCCGCGAAGGCGAACTTCATAGAGTTTATCTGCATCCGGCAGCGCGTGGGCGCGGCATGGCGCAAAAGCTGATGGGCAAGGCGCTGACATGGTTGGGGCAGGCGCATCCGGAATGCGATTCGGTGATGCTGTGGACCGATACGCGGTTTGAGGCCGGGCATCGGTTTTATGAAAAATGCGGCTTTGCGCGCACAGGCGAAAGCCGCATTCTGGATGACCTTTCCAATTCGTCGGAATGGCAGTTCCGCTTTGATTTTGCGGCCTATCAGAAGGCGCTTGGCTTCTAGGCCGGGTGCCTATCGGTTATTTGCCAACATCACGGGCGGTTTTGCTGGTGTCGGTGGTGCCGTCACTGTTGCGGCGCACCGCACGCGCATCGCGGAAGCCAAGCTCCCACGGCGGAACCGGGGTGAATTTTTCGGCCAGGAAGTCAACAAAGGCGCGCACCTTGGGCGACAGGTGGCGTTTATGCGGATACACCGCCGAAATCCACGCCTGATCATGAACATATTCGGTCAGAACCGGGGTCAGACGGCCGGTGCGGATATCTTCATGCACCAGATATTCGGCCAAGCGCGCCATGCCCAGTCCGGCCAGAACCGCCTCGTGGAGCACGTCACCATCATTGGCCGAGAATGAGCCCTGTGCGCGGAACGCGACGTGACCATCGGGTGTTTCAAAGTGCCAGTCGTTAAAGCTTTCGCGTGACGACAGATGCAGACAGTTATGGTTTTCAAGGTCTTGCGGCTTGCGCGGGATACCGTTCTTTTCAAGATATTCCGGCGATGCGACGATCATGCGGCGGTTGACCGCGTATTTACGCGCAATCAGCGACGAATCTTCGAGTGCTGAGAGGCGAATGGCAAGGTCATAGCCATCGTTGACCAGATCGGTGAATTTATCATCAAGGGTCAGCTCAATCCGAACATCGGGATAGCGCGCAAGGAACTCCGGGATCAGCGGTACCACCTGCATTTTGGTAAAGGCGACCGATGCGTTGATGCGCAAGGTACCGCGCGGGGCGGCGTAAAGCTGGGTGACGACTTCTTCGGCTTCCTCGATCTCATTCAGGATCGTGCGGGCGCGCTCATAAAAGGCGCGGCCTTCCTCGGTCAGGCTGAGCTGACGGGTGGTGCGCATCAAAAGACGGGCACCCAGACGATCTTCAAGGCGCGAGATGTATTTTGAAACAGCTGACGGTGACAGACGCATTGTCCGGGCAGCGGCCGAGAAACTGCCTTCCTCGACTGCATGGACAAAGATTTCCATTTCCGCGGCGCGATCCATATTCAGCTTTCCTATTTATGACGGACATTCACAAGTAATGTGCATATTGAGGTAATTCTCTTTCCCCGTAAAGGAAATTAGATTGAGTTCATCGAGAGCGACACGGCGTCGCAACGAACGAAATTTTAGGAGGTCACCATGGCCACTTACGAAGAAATCACCACCCGTTACATCTCCACCACCGAAATCGAGGCAGGTGTACGTAAAGGTCAGCAGCTCCGCGCTGAATTCGTAGGCTCCTTCTTCCGTAACCTGTTCAAAGGTTCCGAGAAATCAGCCGACGTAAACCATCCGGCCGGCACCGTTGGCGGTGCTGCCTAACTGACGACCTAACTGCATGCGGTCGAGCGCCGATTGATTTCCTCCCCAAGAGGTGCTCCTGCAGGCAGGGACTATGACGACGGTTTCTATCTAGCGTCTTCCTCCCTATTTGACGCTGTTTTCCCGACTGGCCCGGTCACTTTTGTGATCCGGGCCATTTTTTTGCCTAATCGGCCTCTTTGGGGGCGATGTTGGGCGGCATGTAAAAGCCCGGCCGTTCCGAGAACCATGACCCCAGACTGACGATGGCGGCAGCAATCAGGGTGACGACCAGCATGGTGGCAATCGACATGTCGGCGGCAAACATCCAGCCATAAATCGCCGGGCCAATCGCCGATGCCAGCACCATGACAGCGGTCAGCGTACTGCGCACAGCCCCGATTTCATCAAGCGGCACCAGTTCCGGGATGATGGCGGTGCGCAGTGTCGTGGCAAACCCCACCGTAATACCGACCAGTCCCATGTAAATCAGGATCACCCACGGCGTGGTTGTCAGGGCAAGAATGGCAATGCCAATCATCATCGGGATCAGGTGCCAGGGAAACAGGCGGCGCGCCGAATGTTTGTCAATCAGCGGACCACTGCCAAACGCGCCCAGCACCGATGTAATGGCAAACACCGTGAACCCGGCAGCAAACCAGCCAAGCTCGATCTCCTTGCTGTTGGAAATCGCCCCTTGATGGAAAAAGAGCGCGGTCATGATCAAGGGGGGTGCGGCCAGCATCGGCATGCAGAACCAGACATAAAGCGATTTGAACAGGCGGGGGTGATCACTTTGGCTGGTTTCTGTGGGGGACTCGGTGTGATCCGCACTGTTCGGATTCGCGGCGGTGGCCGACTCGGCCGATTTTGCCTGTGATCTTGTGGGCGCCTTGCGGAATTTTGCATCGCTTCGAATAAGCCAGATCGCAACCGGCAGCAGGACCAGCAGAATAAACGCCGCCGACCCGGCATAGGTATATCGCCAGCCAAAGGCAGCAATCAGCGCCAACAAGGTGGCGGGCATGATCGCCTCTGCCAGGGGAAAGCCGAAACTGGCAATCGCCAGCGCCCGACCGCGACTGCGCGAAAAATAGCGCGCGATGCCGGTCATGCTGACATGGCTCATCAATCCCTGACCGGCCAGACGCAACACAAACAGGGCCGCAATCAGCATCCAGACATTGCCGGCGAGCGCAATCATCACACAGCCAAGTGCGAGTAACGCCATGGTGGCAAGGCTGTAGGACAGGATATCGACCTTGTCGATCCAGCGGCCAACGACCGGCAGGCACAGCGCACTGGCAATGGTGATCCCGGCATAGATATTGGCAAATTCGGTTTCATTGAGTGCCAGGCTTGCCGAGATGAAGGGCACAAACAGTGCGACCAGAAACGTCTGCCCGAACGAGGAGCCAAAACTGTGCAACGCGCCAAAGGCAAGTTGGCGGGGCGCTTGGCGAAGCAAGATCAAGAACTGCATGCGGATTCCGGCAAGGTATGAGTGGGGCGCAAAATTAAATAGTATGAGGAATGTATCCGGCGTGTGAACAGCTGTCTACCTGCCCGCATGGGTGGGATGGGATCAGGTGGATCGGGAAGGCGGCAAAGAAAAAGCCCGCAAGCATGACACTTGCGGGCTTTGACTTTCGTCGGGACGGAGATGGTTTAGCTTGCGGCGACTGCCGGTGTCGGGGTGTTCTTTTTGCCCTGCCACCAGTTAAAGCCAAGAACCGCAAGAAGAACGATTGTGCCAGCGATTTCGGCCCGGATGTCGGGATAGAACACGCCGATGGTTGCCGGAACGATGATGATGCGTGAAAGCACATCCATCGGGGCAAACAGGTAGCCTTCAAGGGCGGCGGCAAAGGCGACCAGACACAGGATCGCGGTAAAGCCGGTCCAAAGGACGATCTGGATCGAACCGCCTTCGATGATTTCCGGATTGAAGACCATGAAGGCCGGGATCAGATAGAGACCCTTGGCGAATTTCCATGCCTGAATGCTGGTTTCCATCGGACTGGCGTTGGCAATTGCGGCCCCCGCGAAGCCGGCCAGTGCAATCGGCGGCGTCACGTTACTGTCCTGCGAGTACCAGAACACCACCAAATGCGCGATCAGAAGCGGAATGCCGAATTCGTTCGAAAGCGCCGGACCCACCAGCACGATCAGAACGATATAGGATGCCGTTACCGGCAGACCCATACCGAGGATCAGGCTTGCGATCAGAACCAGAACAAGCGCCAGAACGATGTTGCCACCCGAAAACGCGATCATCATCGACGAGAATTTCAGGCCAAGACCGGTCACGCCGACCACGCCGACAATGATACCGGCAACCGCACAGGCCATCGAGACTGCGACAGCGTTTTTGGCACCAAGTTCAAGGGCGGCAATGGTGATCGCGATGCCCTTGCGGATGGCGGCGATCAGTTTTTCGTGGCTTGGTTTTTCACCCTGCTGCGGGGCGACAAAGAAGAACCACAGCGCATAACGCAGCGCGGCAACCGCCATCACCGACAGAATGGCCCAGAAGCCCACCCTCATCGGCGAGATGTTAAGCACCAGCAGGTAAATCAGAATGCCCAGCGGCAGGATGAACTGCCAGCCTTCCTTGAGAACTTCTTTCCAGTCCGGAAGTTCTTCGACCGGCATGCCGCGCATGCCCTGTTTCAGGGCAACAATATGCACAAACAGATAAACCGTGCCGAGATACAGGATCGCCGGGAAGATCGAGACCAGAACGATGTCGAGATACGGCACTTGGGTATATTCGGAAATCAGGAACGCACCCGCCCCCATCAGCGGCGGGGTGATCTGGCCACCGGTAGACGCCGCGGCCTCAACACCGCCCGCCTGTGCCGGGCGGTAACCGAGTTTCTTCATCAGCGGAATGGTAAAGGCACCCGTGGTGACCACGTTGGCAATTGCCGACCCACTGATCGATCCCATACCGGCCGATGCCAGAACGGCGGCCTTGGCCGGGCCGCCAGGCTTTTTGCCGGTGGCGGCATAGGCCATATCGATAAAGAATTTGCCAGCACCCGTGACTTCAAGGAACGCCCCAAACAGAACGAACATGAAGATATAGGTCGCAGCAACCCCCATCGGCAGGCCGTAAATGCCTTCCTGACCGAGGTAAAGTTGCCCGACAAGGCGATCAACGTCGTTGCCGCGATGGGCAAGAATGCCCGGAAGCCATTCACCAACCCACGGCAGCGCACCGCGCGGACCCGACAGGGCGTAAATGATGGCAACGATACCAATCACGGTCATGCCAAGGCCAACCGCACGGCGGCTGGCCTCCAGCACGGTGACGGTGGCAATCACGCCAATGATCAGGTCGGTTTCGCTCCAGAAACCGGCGCGGTTGATGATTTCATCAAGAAAGAACGTTAGATAGAAACCCGTGGTAAAGGCACCGGCCAGAAAGGCAAGATCAATCACCCAGCCAAGGAAGCCGCGCTTTTTGTTGCTGCCGAAAATCGGGAACATCAAAAAGGCCAGGAACATCACAAACGCAAGGTGAATACTGCGTTGATAGAACAGGCCAAGCGGCTCGATCCCTGCGCCATACATCTGGAACAAAGAGAGTGCGACTGCGACAATCGAGATTGCCCACAGAACCAGTTTTGGCTGTGGCAATCTATCCGTCATGGATGGCAGCGTTGCCTGTTCGGACATGAAATTTATTCCCCGGTATCAAGGCGGATGGTGACACGGGTGTGTTCAGCCATCTTTGAAAGGTTGATTTCGTCACGGTCGGTGACGATGCGGTGGTTCACCGCAAGTGAGCCGACGCGCAACACATAGGCATTGCCGCGTACAGGTTCGTCGATATCTTCGATCCAGTATCCGCCGCCTTCTGCGCTGGTCAGGATCCCGCGACCGGGATAATGACCAAGTCCCGCCGCGAAGTCGGGCTGATAGGCGCGATGGAGAACCATCTTGCCAAGATCGTCGACATAACAGTCAATCACGCCATCACCGGTGACAGAATGGTTCCAATACAGGCACCAGCCGGTTTGACGCGGAATTTCGGTTCTGGCCAGAAGCGCCCCGTCCGCACCGATCACCTCAAGATGATCAATGACGGTGCCGGGCTTGACGTGATCCTGATAGGCCGGGCCAGCACATGCCGTGATCAGGAGAAGAAGGGCGGCCATTGCTGGCCGCCCGAACTTTTGCAGAAGCATCTTACTTGATCAGCTTCGGCGGAATCGGCATGCCGGTTTCTTCGTAGTAACGAAGGGCGCCCGGATGCATCGGGATCGGGGTCGAGTTCAGAGCGAAATCAACCGTGGTGTCGTTTGCTGCCGGGTGGATGGCGATCAGTTCGTCGACCTTTTCAAACAGGGTCTTGGTGATCTGATAAGCCAGTTCCTCGTCCATTTCTTCGTTCACGAACAGAACGTTCGGGGTCGAAATGGTGTTAACCGGTGCAGTTACGCCTTCGTAAACGCCTTTACGCAGGGCGTACGGTGCGAAGGTCGGTTCTGCATCGAGGGCCGCCAGGATTTCATCGTCGGTCAGCGCGATCAGTTTGATTTCACGCGTGGTCGCGAGGTTGAGGATCGAGCTGGTGGGCGGGCCAACGCTCCAGAAACCGGCATCGATGTCACCATCACGAAGAGCATCTGCGGTTTCGTTGAAGTTCAGGCGCTGTTCTTCGATGTCATCATAGGTGATGCCGTTAGCAGCAAGCAGGGTCTGTGCCGAAACTTCGGTGCCCGAGCCCGGTGCGCCAACAGAAACGCGCTTGCCTTTAAGGTCGGCAAGGCCGTTGATGCCGCTGTCGGCCATGGTGACGAGCTGAACAGCGTTCGGATAAATCGACGCCAGCGCGCGAACGTTATCAAGGGTACGGCCTTCGAATTTACCGGTGCCGGTGTAACCAGCATAAACGGTATCAGCCAGACCGATTGCGATGTCACTGTCGCCACGGGCAATCAGGCCCATGTTTTCAACAGATGCGCCGGTGACTTCGGCAACAGCACTGGTGCCGTCGATGTATTTGGTGATCAGTTCCGCAAGGCCACCGCCATACGGATAATAGGTGCCACCGGTACCACCGGTTGCGATTGACAGTTGCTGTGCCGACGCGGGTGCGACGGTCAGCATCATGGCTGCGGCTGCTGCGGTGAGCAGGGTACGGAGCTTCATGATAGTCCTCCCTAGGGTTAAACACTTAAGCGACGAATAGATCCAAGAGATCGTAAAACAATATGGGTCTTCACGTTCGTTGGCGGCCTGTAAACCGGGCCTGTTGTTTTTGGGTTTTCGAAGATGCCGGATGTTGATCGCAACATTGTTGGCCGATCAAGCCAGACGGGCACCCTTCAAAGACCAATTCCAAGAGATGATTTTAAGTCAGCCGTTTGAACCGTCCGAACCGGACCGGCTGTCAGATTTCCTCCCTCGGATTTTTATCAGTTTATCATTTTGGTGTTTTAAGTTGCAATGAGTATGCCAAACAGGAAATAAAATTAACAATTACAAATCAATGACTTAGATTGCTTCAATTTGTCAATTCGGCATAATCTTGCCGATTTACCAAAATGGATCGGCGGATTCTTGCCGATTTGTTGCGCATGCGAACAAAATATCGCAATGCAACAATAACTTAGGCCGGTTTGTCACGCCGGATGTTGAGCTTTTTCATTTTCTCGTTGAGTGTCCGGCGCGGGATATCGAGTTCTTCCATCACCGATTTGACATTGCCGTCATGGCGGTCAAGCGCATCGCGAATGATGCGTTCTTCAAACTCGCGAACCTGATCGGCAAGGGCGAGATCGCCGGTGGGGGCCGTTGTTGTTTCAAAGCCACCCTTGAACAACCGTTTGAAGCGTTCTTCAGGGCTTCCGACCAGAAGAACATACCGTTCGGCCATGTTTTTAAGCTCGCGGACATTGCCCGGCCATTCATGGGCTCTGAGTTGCGCGATCAATGCCGGGGACAGGCGCTCATACGGGCGTTCGAACCGCTCAGCCGCCCGTTCGGCAAAGATATCAAACAAAAGCGCGACATCATCCTGGCGTTCGCGCAAGGGGGCGATGGACAGTTCAAACGTGTTGATGCGAAACAGCAAATCTTCACGGAAATTGCGTTCGGCAACCGCGGCGACCAGATCTTCGTTGGTGGCACAGATCAGGCGGAAATCGACCTTCACCGGTGCGTTGGAGCCCAGACGGACCACTTCGCGCTGTTCAATCACGCGCAGCAATTTGGCCTGAAGGGCAAGCGGCATGCTTGATATTTCATCGAGAAACAGGGTGCCGCCAATCGCATGTTCGATCCAGCCGATCCGTTGGCTTGCCGCCCCGGTAAAGGCCCCCTTTTCATGGCCAAACAGTTCGCTTTCGGCCGTGCTTTCGGGGATGGCGGCACAGTTTACCGCGACAAATTTTTCATCGCGCCGGTCACTCAGATCATGGATGGCGCGCGCGACCAGTTCCTTGCCGGTACCGGTTTCGCCTGAAATCAGAACCGGGACTTCGGTTGGCGCAATATTGGCGATTTCATCCTTGAGGTTCCGCATCGGCATCGAATTGCCGATCAGGCGGGATTCAAGGCTGCCGCGGCTTGCGATCTGACGCCGAAGGTTGCGGTTTTCAAGAACAAGACGGCGCTTTTCAATGGCGCGCTCAAGGCTTTCGACAATGTCTTTGGGCTCGAACGGTTTTTCGACGAAATCATAGGCACCGCTTTTCATCGCCTCGACCGCCATTGGCACATCGCCGTGGCCTGTCATCAGGATGATTGGGATGTCCGGGTCGGCGGCCAGCACGGAACGGGTAAAGGTAATGCCATCAAGCTTGGGCATTTTGACATCGGTCAGGATCACGCCGGCAAATTCGGGGCTGATGTCATGCAGGGCCTGACGGGCATCTTCATAGACCGTGACGTCGAAGTCGGAAAGTTCAAGCCACTGGGCAAGCGAGATACGCATCGCCTCGTCATCATCGACAATGATGATGTGCGGTGTGATCTGAATTTCTGCGTCACTGTGTGGCACTTGCTTGGTGGTCGTCACGGTGTTTTACCCTTGAGTAACGGCAGTCGGACTTCGAAACAGGCCCCGGCCGTTTCGGTGTTATAGGCTTTTATGCTGCCGCCGAAGTCCCGCACAATGCCATAAGTTACCGAAAGTCCCAATCCCACGCCTTGTCCCGGATCCTTGGTGGTAAAGAACGGATCAAACAAAAGCGACAGGGTTTCTTCATTCATGCCAGGCCCGGTATCGGTAATCTGCATGATGACGTCGGTTTTGGTGCTCGTAAGGTCAATGCGGATGCGTTTGACCGAACTGTCGGCCATGGCATCAAGCGCGTTGCGGATGATGTTCACACAAATCTGTTCGATGCGCACAAGATCGGCCTGGATCACCAGTGGCGTATCGGGTTCATTGCGCTCAAGCGTGCATTCTTCCTGCTGCAATTGCGGGCTTAGCAATTGCAGGGTGTTATCAAGGGCGACTTTAAGGTCAACCGGCTCCAGCACGCCAGTGGATTTACGTGAAAACGTCTTGAGCTGGCCTGTGATTGCGCCCATGCGTTCGGTGAGTGCGGAGATCTGGTTGATGTTCTGATCAAGCTTTTCGGTTTTGCCGCGTTCCAGCATAAGTTTGGCACTCGCGCAGAATGTCCGGATGGCTGTGATCGGCTGATTGATTTCATGGGCGATGGCAGCCGACATCTGCCCCAGCGCGGCAAGCTTTCCGGCCTGAACCAGTTCGTTCTGGGTGCCGCGCAGTTCTTCCTCGGTTTTGCGCCGAACGGCGATTTCTTCTTCCAGGCGGATGTTCAGTGCCTGAATGCGGGCAAATTCGCGCGCTTCGCGTTGGGAGGCGAGCTTGAGTTCGCGTTCGCGCAAAAACAGGATGATCAGAATGATCAGTCCGGCACCACTGACGGCAATGAACAGGGCGGCGGCCTGACGGTTGGAAACATAATCCATCGATGTCAGGTAATAGAGCCGCCATTTGCTGTCCTGCATATGTTTGTCATCAAACAGGAAGCGTTCGGAATTGATGGTGACAATGCCCGTACCCTTGGCCAGTTGCTGGCCGATATCAAGGGATGCCAGTTCCTTGCCGGGATATTGTTGATGGCGGACAATCCGGCCACGCACCTCGGGCGAGAGTTCGGACAGGGTGCGGTATTTCCAGTCGCCGCGACTGGTCATGGTGATCACACCGTCTTCATCGGCGACAAAGACGGTTTCCCCGCCTTCCTGCCAGTTGCTTTCGACCTCATCGAGTTCGATCTTCACCACCGCAACGCCGATGATTTCATCGTCACCACGGATCGGGTTGGAAATAAACAGGCCCGCCCGCCCGGTGGTCACCCCGATGCCAAAGAAAAATCCCTCGCCGCCGGTAATCGACTGACTGAAATAGGGGCGAAATCCGTAATCCTCGCCAACAAAGCTGTCGGGTGTGTTCCAGTTGCTTGCAGCAACCGTCATGCCGGTTTTGTCCATGACATAAAGGGCGGCCGCGCCGGATCGTTGTTTGACCCGTTCAAGATACATATCCGCGGTGCGCGGATTGCCGGTGCCGGTGATGGCGGCGATCACTTCGTGATGGCGGGCAACGACATAGGGCAGATAGCGATATTGATCGACGGCCGCGCGCAGCGAACTGTCATAGAGTGCCAAGCGTGCCTGTGCGGTGCGATGCAATTCATTGATCGTCAGATTGCCGGTCGAACTGACAACAAGCCAGACAACAAGTGTCGAAATCAAAACCCCGGCAGCGGTCAGGCTGGCACGGCTGAACTTGCTTAACCAATAGAAAATCGCGACCTCCCGTCGGGTCAGGGATCAATTTGGTTTGTCCCGCGTTCGGGACAGGTGGGCATTTTACCCTGATGCGATGATTGTTATTTGCCGCAGCGGCGCAAAGTCAACAAATACAGCGATGTGACAGATTGCACTGCGACTGTATTCGACAAGCCTTAATTATGCCGCAAGTGGTTATTTTTTCGCCACATTGGAATGTAAATTGTATAGTCACCACACGAATGAGTGAAATGTATCTGTCCAGTAGATGAGGTCCAGGTGAGTAAGATCGCACTTGTTGATGACGACCGTAATATCCTGACGTCGGTTTCGATGGCGTTGGAAGAAGAAGGATATGAGGTCCTGACATATTCTGATGGCTCGGAGGCACTTCATGCCATCACGAAGGAAGAGCCTGATCTTGCGGTGCTTGATATCAAGATGCCCCGTATGGACGGACTGGAACTTCTGACCCATTTGCGTAAGAAAACCGAAATGCCGGTGATCTTCCTGACGTCCAAGGATGACGAGGTTGATGAACTGACCGGCCTGCGCATGGGTGCCGATGATTACATCAAGAAACCGTTTTCCCAGCGTTTGCTGATTGAACGTATTCGCACCCTTTTGCGTCGCGCGGAAATCATGCGTGCGGGCGGTGTTCGCCCGAACGGGTCAGACGATGTTCTGCAACGCGGTGATCTGGTGCTTGATCCGTCGCGCCACATGTGCAGCTGGAAAGGTCAGCATGTTAATCTGACCGTGACCGAGTTCCTGTTGATCCAGGCACTGGCCAAACATCCGGGGCACGTGAAAAACCGTGACCAGCTGATTGATGCAGCCTACGGCGAACATATCTATGTCGATGACCGCACGATCGACAGCCACATCAAACGCCTGCGCAAGAAATTCCGCGAGACCGACAAGGAATTCAAGGAAATCGAAACCCTGTATGGCGTCGGTTACCGGTATCGCGATACAGCCACTGTGGCAGGTTGATCAGGATTTATGACGCGCCGGAGCTTTGTGCTTCGGCGCGCACTCTTTTGCAGGCCCGCTTCCGGGCCGGTTATTGCAGGTTTGAATGAGCGATCTTGGGACTGGTGATCACGACCAGCACACAGGTCCGTCCGAACCCCGGACGACACGGATAGAGGAACGCCACGGGCTGTTTTCGCCTTTGACCTGGCGGATTCTGGCCGTGAACGCGCTGGCACTTTTTGTGCTGGTGGCGGGTATTTTGTATCTGGGCCGCTACAAGCAGGAACTTATTCATTCTGAACTGGAAGCCATGGCGGTGCAGGCCGAAATGTATGCCGCCGCCCTGTCGACGTCGGCTGTGAGTTCCAGTGATGATGCAACCAACCGGGTGAAAATCGAAGTAGCGCGCGAAATGGTGCGCCGTCTTGTCGGGATTACCGGCGCACGAACACGGCTTTTTGCCACCAATGGCAGCCTTTTGGCTGATAGTCGCAGCATCCAGTCACTTGGTGCGGGCACCATTCAGGCCGAACAGCTTCCGCCACCGGGCGAAGAAGATGCCTTTGCCGATATCATGCGCAAACTGACCGATGGCATCCTGACACTGTTTGAGGGTGAACAACCCTTGCCGCTGTATGTCGATCCGCCGGTTGCCAGCGCGGCCGATTACCCGGAAGTGCGCGCAGCCCTGGCGGGCTATTCGCGCGGGGTGGTCCGTGTTGATAGCGAAGGACGCCGGGTTTTGTCGGTGTCGGTGCCGGTTGCACGATTCAAGCAAGTTCTGGCATCGGTAATGATGACCAAAAGCGGCGAATCGATTGAAAACGCCCTGCATGCGGTCCGCCTTGATATCCTGAAAATCTTTGTCTTTGCCTTTGGCATTACGGTGTTGTTGTCGATCTATCTTGCCGGAGTGATCACACGTCCGCTGAACCGGCTGGCACGTGCGGCCGAGCGGGTCCGGCGCAGCAAAAACCGCCAGTTTGCCATTCCCGATCTGTCGGATCGTCGCGATGAAATCGGCGATTTGTCGACCACGCTGCGCGATATGACCGAAACGCTGTGGGATCGCATGGATGCGATTGAACGGTTTGCCGCCGACGTCGCGCACGAGATTAAAAACCCGCTGACGTCATTGCGGTCCGCGGTGGAAACCGCCACGCGCCTTAAGGATCCGGAACGCCAGCGCCGCCTGATGGAAATCATCGCCGAGGATGTGCAGCGTCTTGATCGCCTGATCAGTGACATTTCCGACTATTCGCGTATGGATGCCGAATTGTCGCGCGCCGAAAGCGAGGAAGTCGATCTTGGTGTGCTGCTTTATACGCTGGGCGAACTTTATAACGCCGATGCCGAGGGCCCGCGGATCAAGGTGTCCGTGCCTGAAAACCTCAATGTCCCGGCGCTTGAGAGTCGTCTGACACAGGTGTTCAGGAACCTGATTTCCAACGCGATTACCTTTACGCCCGAGGGCGGTGAAGTGCGCGTGCGGGCATGGCGTGACAAGAACTGGGCCGTGATCACGGTCGAGGATGATGGCCCGGGCATCCCGCCCGGCAAGGAAGAGGCGATCTTTAACCGGTTCTATACCGAACGCCCAGCGATCGAGAAATTCGGGCAGCATTCGGGCTTGGGGCTTTCGATTTCCAAGCGTATCATTGCCGCCCATAATGGCGAGCTTAGTGCACAGAATCGCGTGGTCCGTGACGAGATCAAGGGCGCTGTCTTTACCATTCGCCTGCCGCTCGACTAGGATTTTTCAGCACAGAAAGTGCGAAATGCCTATGCGGGAGGTTAAGTGGATCACGCCCCGGGCTTTTGGGGTTTGACAAGCCAACCTCTGCCAAGCATCGTTTTGCATTATGTCCCAGCTTCACGCAAATTGTGTCCGGATCGGCGCCCATGCGGTGCTGTTGCGCGGAACATCCGGATCTGGAAAATCCGGTCTTTCGCTGCGTCTGATCGACGCGGGCGGCTTTCTTGTTTCCGATGATCGAACCGACCTTGTGGCGCGCGATGGTCGCCTGATCGCCAGCGCACCCGATCAGATTGCCGGGTTGTGCGAAGTCCGCGGCATCGGGGTTGTGCGTGGTTTGCCGCAAAAAACCGAAGGCGACGTGCGGGTTCTGATTGATCTGGTCACCGATCCAAACATGGTTGAACGCATGCCTGAACCCGATTTCGAAGAGATTTGTGGCATTGCGATCCCGCGTTGGACATTATGTGCATCCGATCTGGCCATCGAGGCAAAGATTGGAGTAGCTTTGGCGCTCGCGACGGGTGGAATGACACTTGAACCGTAATCCACAGGACCCAGACTTGCAGAACACTTCGGCGAATTCTTCGGACAGCCAGAATAAGGCCCTGGGGGCGTTTGATGGCAAAAGCGGACTGGTTCTTGTGACCGGGGTATCCGGTGCCGGGCGTACGACGACCCTTAAGATTCTTGAAGATTTCGGCTTTGACGCGGTCGATAACCTGCCGTTGCGTATGCTGTCTGCCCTGGTGCCAGGCGACTGTCGCCCGGAACAGCCGATTGCCATCGGCCTTGATATCCGGACCCGTGATTTCGGCGTTGATCAATTTGTCGAGATTGTCGGTCGCCTGCGCAAACAGACCGGCATGGATCCGTTGATGATCTATGTCGATGCCGACACGACGGTCCTGCAGCGCCGATTTACCGAGACCAGACGTCCGCATCCACTCAGCCATGATCGGCCGTTGGTTGACGCGATTGAACATGAAAAACGCCTGATGGCGCCGATTGCAGCGACCGCGGATATGCGCATTGATACATCGCGCCTGAAATCGGCCGAGCTTCGCAAGATCCTGCAAGACCAGTTCGACATCGGCGAAAATGAAGGCCTTGCGATCTTTGTGCGCAGCTTTTCGTTCCGTCAGGGTGTTCCGGCAGAAGCTGATCTTGTTTTTGACGTTCGCTTTCTGCGCAACCCGCATTATGATCCCGAGCTTCGCCTGATGACCGGAATGAATGCGGCTGTTGGGCAATACATAGAAGAAGACCCGGATTTCGCCGGGTTTATCGACCGCCTGAAGGCAATGCTGGAGCCGATTTTGCCGCGCTATGCGCAGGAAGGTAAAAGCTATCTGACCATTGCGGTCGGGTGCACAGGTGGTCAACATCGTTCGGTTTATATCGCGCGGTTACTCAATGACTGGATTGCCGATCTGGGATATGACACACATCTCAGCCATCGGGACAAACCGGACGAGCCGACCTCGGGGGAGTGAAAAATGGAGAAAACTGCATGATCGGGATGGTGCTGGTCACCCACGGCGATCTCGCGAAAGAGTTCGTATCTGCCTTGCAGCATGTTGTTGGCGAACAGGAAAATGTCGAAGCGGTCTGTATCGGGCCGGATGACGACATGGAACAACGCCGCGCAGATATTCTTGCCAGTGTCGAAAAGGTCGACAGCGGCAAAGGTGTTGTCCTTCTGACCGACATGTTTGGCGGGACCCCTTCCAATCTGGCGATTTCCATTATGGAACAGGCAAATGTCGAAGTCATCGCAGGGGTTAATTTACCTTTGCTGATTAAACTCGCATCTGTTCGCATCGACGGCACCTTGGCCGAAACGGTCAATGCGGCCCAGGATGCGGGGCGTAAATACATCAACGTTGCGTCGCGTTTGCTGAGCGGCGAGGAATAAGTCAGCCACAAAAAGAACAGGGCCGGATGCGCGGGGACAGTGCATCAGGCTTGCGGGGACATACATGGCGCAGAAGGAAAAACGCACTTTAACAATCAGCAACCAGCGCGGATTGCACGCGCGGGCGGCGGCAAAATTTGTTAAACTGGCAGGTGAATTTCAATCGAGCATCATGGTGCGCAACCGTGGCACCGAAGTGTCGGGTGTGTCGATCATGGGTTTGATGATGTTGGCCGCATCGATCGGCACCGAGATCGAGGTCGAGGCCACCGGCCCGGACGCCAAACAGGCGATTGATGCGCTTAACGAACTGGTCGATGCCAAGTTCGACGAAGAATAAGACCGATCCGGCCTTTATTTAGGGCCGAAGATGTCTGGCTTTTCGGAAACAACAAGAACGAGTTGGTAGCAAAGAAGGCTTGCAAGTTCCTCCGACAGATCAAACTGTTTCAGATGAGAATAACTCGGGCGTTCGCCGGGTCATAACCGGATTGGGCGCATCGGGCGGGATTGTGATCGGTCGCGCCTTTGTTCTGGATCGCCAGATCGTCCATGTCAGCCGCAAGCCGATTTCCCAAGATGCCGTGCAGGCCGAATGCAAACGTCTTCATGATGGCGTTGCCGAAAGCATTGATCAGCTCAAACGCCTGAAATCCCAATCATCAAGTGCTGAAAGTGCCGCATCCGAGGAGCTTGGCTTCCTGATGGATGCCTATATCCACATGCTGACCCAATCGCGTCTGGTGCGTGGGGCCGAAGAACTGATCGTCTCGCGCAAGCTTAATGCCGTGCATGCGGTCAGCGAAGTGATCGATGCGATTGCCGAACAGTTTTCGGGCATGGAAGATAGCTATCTTGCGGCACGCGCCACAGACATTCGCGAGGTCGGCCTGCGCCTGATGCGCTGCTTGATCGGTGAGACCGACCGGGCAATGGACAATGCCCCACAGGGGTCCATCCTGATTGCCGAGGATGTCAGTCCGGCCGATATGGCGCGCTTTGAACCGGGCCAACTGACCGCCTTTGTCACCGCCCTTGGCGGGGCAGAGGGCCATACCGCCATCATGGCGAGATCCCTTGGCATTCCGGCCGTTTTGGGGGCTGCTGATATCGTTCGCGGCGTTGCCGGTGGCGATCAAATCATTATCGATGGCGGGCGCGGCGAAGTGATCCTGTCGCCAAGCGATGCCGACATTGAACACTATACCCAACGCCGCGCTGACTGGCTGGCGGCGCGCGAAAAGCTGGCATCCCTTCGCGATGTGCCCTCATCAACGCGTGACGGCATCGATATTGACCTGCATGCCAATATCGAACTGCCAATCGAACTTGCCGCCGCCCTTGAAAACGGGGCGACCGGTATCGGGCTTCTGCGCAGCGAGTTCATGTTCATGAACAAGGACTATCTGCCCGACGAGGACGAGCAATACGAAGAACTTGCCGATATCGTCAAACGCATGGATGGCAAACCGGTCACCATCCGCACCCTTGATATCGGTGGTGAAAAACTGGCCGTCGCGCTTCAAGATGAAATCGTGTCTGGCCCGAACCCGGCCCTTGGATTGCGAGGCATACGGTTATCATTGCGCAAGCCGGAATTGCTTGAAGCACAGTTTGCCGCCATCCTGCGTGCCTCCCTGCATGGATCGGTTCGGGTGTTGCTTCCGATGGTGGTCAACGTGCATGAAATGACGCGTGCGCGTCAGATCTATGAGGCGGTTGCAAAACGCCTGCGCAAGGACGGGCATCCGATCCCCGAAACCCTGCCGCCGCTTGGTGCGATGATCGAAATTCCCGCCGCGGCGCTGGCGGCGGATACCTTGGCGCGCGACAGTGATTTCTTTGCCATCGGCACCAACGACCTGACCCAATATACCCTGGCGATTGATCGCACCGATGATCAGGTGGCGGGCATGTTTGATCCGCTGCATCCGGCTGTGTTGCGCCTGATCCGCGATGTGATCAAGGTGGCCCGCGAACGCGACATCCCGGTCAGTGTCTGTGGCGAGATGGCCGGTGATCCGCGTTATGTGCCGCTTTTCATCGGGTTTGGCTTGCGTAACCTTTCGATGTCGCCGGTCAATCTGTTGCTGGTCAAACAGCGCCTGCGCCGGCTTGATAGTCGTAATTCCGAACATCAGGCCAACCGCGTCATGGAACAATGGGATTCTGCCCGGATTGCCATGATGCTTGATGACTTCAACGATCTCGCCTGAAAAATCCCGTTTCTCATAGCTTGTTGTGATCGGCATCTGTCCCAACATAGGGTACAGTTTTGCCCACAAATATCCTTGGTTTTCCGCCGCGAAAAAGGCCGGGATTTCGGGGCGTGGGCATCTTTGATCTGGTCCGGTTTTGCACGGAATGCAAATTCCGTCAAAAAAGAACTTGAAAACGATATAAAGATATCTTTATATGTGGCCTATAGCGATCAGGGAAATGATCGCAACAGAATTCTTCGGCGTATCGGCAGGATGAAAATTCCATGCGGATGCGCCATTCCTGTTTGATTGGAGACGATATGTCGAACTTTACCGATTACAAGGTCGCTGATATCTCGCTGGCCGGTTGGGGCCGCAAGGAAATCGCGATTGCCGAAACCGAAATGCCGGGCCTGATGGCGCTGCGCGATGAGTATGGCGCGGCCAAGCCGCTTGCTGGCGCGCGCATCGTCGGCTGCCTGCACATGACCATTCAGACCGCAGTTCTGATTGAAACCCTCACGGCACTCGGCGCAGAAGTTCGCTGGTCTTCGTGCAACATCTTCTCCACCCAGGATCAGGCTGCTGCGGCGATTGCGGCTGCTGAAATCCCGGTATTTGCCTGGAAAGGCGAGACCGAGGAAGAATTCTGGTGGTGCATCGAGCAGACCATTTCCGGTCCGAACGGCTGGAAGCCGAACCTGATCCTTGACGATGGCGGCGACGTTACCCAGCTGATCCACGACAAGTATCCGGAACTTCTCGAAGACATCAAAGGTCTGTCGGAAGAAACCACCACCGGTGTGCATCGCCTCTATGAAATGGCGAAAAAAGGCACGCTTAAGGTTCCGGCGATCAACGTCAATGACTCGGTCACCAAGTCGAAATTCGACAACCTGTATGGCTGCCGCGAGAGCCTTGTTGATGGCATCAAGCGCGCAACCGACGTCATGGTTGCCGGCAAGATCGCCGTTGTTGCCGGTTTCGGCGACGTGGGCAAAGGTTCGGCCGCGTCCATGCGCAGCCAGGGTGCACGCGTTCTGGTAACCGAAATCGATCCGATCTGCGCATTGCAGGCCGCGATGGAAGGTTACGAAGTCACCACCATGGAAGATGCAGCGCCGGTTGGCGACATTTTCGTCACCACCACCGGTAACATCGACATCATCACGCTTGACCACATGCGTGCGATGAAAGACCGCGCAATCGTTTGCAACATCGGTCACTTCGATTCCGAAATCCAGATCGGTTCGCTGCGTAACTACAAGTGGGACAACGTCAAGCCGCAGGTCGACGAAGTCGAATTCCCGGATGGCAAACGTCTGATCGTTCTGGCCGAAGGCCGTCTGGTCAACCTTGGTTGCGCAACCGGTCACCCGAGCTTCGTGATGTCAGCATCCTTCACCAACCAGGTGCTGGCCCAGATCGAGCTGTGGAAAAACCACGCGAACTACGAAAACAAGGTTTACGTCCTGCCGAAACACCTTGATGAGAAAGTTGCAGCCCTGCACCTTGACCGTCTTGGCGTGAAACTGACCAAACTGTCGTCCGAACAGGCCGAATATATCGGCGTTCCGCAGGCTGGTCCGTTCAAGCCGGATCATTACCGCTATTAATTGGCGCTACTAATTGGCAGCTGCCGATTTGCATCAAAGCCGGTCTGTTCATTCAGACCGGCTTTTTTGGTGTCCAGATACAAAGCAAGTTGTTAGAAGCATTTTAATCTTGTCAGACGGATGGCGGCCATGCCCCAGCTTGAAATCGAATATTCTGCCCAACTGCCCATCAAGGATGAATTGTCCAAGCTCGTAGTTGATTTGCATTACGTCATCGCCCGCGAGGCCGATGCGGAACTGAGTTCTTTCAAGACCCGGATTACACCGCTGGAAAATGTTGTAATCGGCGATGGCGACCCGAAAAACGCCATGGTGCATCTTGATATCCGGCTGCTGTCAGGCCGGATCAATGCGGTAAAATTCGCCACTGGCGAGGCCGCCCTTGCCGCACTTATCGATCGGCTGGAATGGCTGGTTGGCGATTATCAGGTGCAATTCACCGTCGAGGTGCATGACCTTGATCGGGAAAACTATTTCAAGCATGTCACTGACGGCCCCCGCGCGGCCTGATTGCACCGCCACGTTTGCCGGGTGATTACATCAAAAGCGCTTCGTGGATCGGATGATCCGGACCATAGCGATCATTAAGCAGTTTGATCAGTTCCCGTGAAAAGCCCTTGCCAGCATCAAGCAGCGACCGCAATTCCGTATCATTGCGATCGTGCGGACCAACACCATCAAGGCGCGCGCGCACTTCCGGATCGGAAAGTTCGCGCAGGAAACGGTCATAAAGTTCCAGTGCCGGCAGGCTTTTTTCACCAAACACGGTTTGCAGGCGTGTGATCGGTGGCAGCTGTAAAAGTTCGGACAATTTTTCGCGTTTGCCGGCATAATCCCGGCCTGCGGTTTCAGCTGCTGCGATAATGCCGCCGAAATAAAGCATCTTGCGCGAGAAAACCAGTTTCAGCCGCCGAGGTGCCCAGGCCTTGCTGGCATCGCCTTCACGGGTCTTGATTTCAAAATCGACGCTGATGGTGCGGTAATAGCGGATCACGTCATTGACCAGAAAACGCGCGATGGAATCACGGGTAACCGAACTGGTGACGTAATTGGCGATCAGGTCGTCAAAAAACTTGCGCTTGCCCGCCTCGTTATACAGCCACTCACATTCGAGCAGGAACAACAGCCGACGCGTGGTGATCGAGTTGGTATCGCCATCAAGCCCGATGCGATTAACCAGTTCCTCGGCCGTGATATAGGACGAAAACGGGCCGTTTACCGCCGGTTTCTTGGTCACCATCTTGCCAAGGATGTCGGCGACCTGCTGGTGCGGGGCCTGACTGCGTTCGGCTTCGCGGCCAATGATGAAGTAATCCAGATCGGATTGATCGGATGCTTCATGCCGCCCATAGGACCCGGTCACCACCACGCAAAATGTATCGCCCGACAGGCTTTTACCCAATGCATCGCGCATCTCGGCCAGACGGGTGGCCGAGTAGTGCTGATTGGTTGCGATGGTTTGCGGTAACAAGATCGGGACAGCCTCTTGGTGCGACTCGTTGATATCCGAGTATCTGCCTAATGGTTAAAGATTAAAACCACGTTTAACTGATATGGCACTGTCCAATTAAGCTGATTGACAGTTTTGTGGGCGCGGCAGATATTTTTCGCGCTTGTTCAATATCTTGAACCTTCTGCACCACCCTTGACCACGAAAGTTTTCCCATCATGGACATTTCCGATCTGCCGTTCGGTACAACCGACTGGTCTGCGATTGAACCGACCGAACACGCCGGTGAAACCGGCATGGCGACCTGGCGTACCCGCCACTTTGGCCCGATCCGTGTGCGGATGGTGCAATATACCCCCGGGTATCTGGCAGATCACTGGTGTTCCAAGGGGCACATTTTATTGTGTCTTGAAGGCGAACTGGTGACCGAGCTTGAGGATGGCCGGACCTATGTTCTGAAACCGGGTATGAGCTATCAGGTGGCAGACAACGCAGAGGCCCATCGTTCCTCAACCGAAACCGGCGCGACCCTTTTTGTCGTTGATTAAAAAGGTTCTGCCTTAATCAAACAGGCTGGCGGCGGCGGCTTGCTGGGCCGGATCGGTCAGGCTGCCGACACGCCGCAGGAAGGAATGCTTTTCCTCGTAATAGCGTTTGGACAGATCGGCAAAGCAGCGCACCTCGACATCGGTATTGATGTGAAATTCACGCCGCGGCACCTTGGCTTCGTGCAGGTCAAAGCTGCTGGCAGATGCGCTGAGTTGATGATCGACAACATCGGCAACGCCATCAAGCTCGATCCGGTTTTTGAGACTATGCAGGAACTTCTTGAACGGCGGGTGGCTGTTCAAGAACGCCTTTTCGGTCAGCAGGAAGTCATCGGCGGCAAAGTCCGGCGCATTCTTGACAACAAATTCGCGGCACAGATGGTCGGTGGCAAAGCACATCGGACCAAAGATGAAATTGCGATAGATGTCTTCTTTCAACTGCCAGAATTTATCGAGACGTTTCAGCGAATCTGCATCGAGTTTTACTGCCGCCTCAAGCAACAGGCGCGGATGGCAATGCACATGGTTGGGATGGACATACGTCTTGGTGCGGCTAATGCCCTCAAGCGTGTCGATATTCACCGGGCCGGAAAACAGCGCCGCATGCGGATGATCGGACTTCTTGGACAAAAGCGCGATCACTTCATCCGGGTCCACACCATGTTTGACCAGCAGATGATTAACCGACAGATCAAGATCCACCTCGCCGGTGATGATCTGGTTGGTCAATTGATGGTGGTTGCGGTTAAACCGCCTTGCAAATTCCGGTTCCAGCGTATGGGAAAACGGGCCATGGCCGATATCATGCAACAGGGCGGCGGCACCCAAAAGGTCGCAATCGGCCTCCGATAGCCCCATCAAGCGGCAATAGCGTTGCGACAGCAATGCGACGCCAATCGTGTGGTCATAGCGCGAATGACGGATATTGGCCGGGCGTCCGTTGGGGTGGAACAGATAATCAATGGCACCGAGAAACGAGATTTCGCGCAACCGTTCAAAGGCGGGGGAGGCGATCAGTTTCTTGTGCAAGGGCCGGTCAAACGCCGAGGCGATCTGGGCGCGTTTGAAATGATAGTTATATTGCGGCACATCGCGAAACAGCAGTTCCCATTCGGCGATGTCATCGGCATTGAAATTGGTATCAAACAGATCGCCAATTTCGGGTGCCGGTTTTGCCGCCGCCTTGAGCACGGCAGAGTCCTTTTGTGGCGCGGCCTGCTTGGGCTCTGCGCGCTGGGCAAAAAGGTCTAGCTGCGGTTTTGGGCTCATTTTAGGAATGGTTGATGCGCTCAGTTGAGAATGTGTGTCCCGCAGACATAAACGGAATCACTGGCCATGTGAATGAGTTTTGACCCGAAGATTTCGCCATGAAATACGCCACCAGACAAGCCTGTTGCCGTAATGATGTGAAACGGTGGTAAAAGCACGGCGTTTTCACCATAATAATAGCTCATAAACACAAACGGTTAACAACACGTGACACGGCGAGCATCCGAACAGGCATCCACACAGCTTTGCGCAGGCAAAAAGACAGTGGCGATCATGCGCAGACTGTCTGATTTGGCGCGCCCGGCCTTCTGGCGCGGCGCGGGCGCGATGGTTGCCACGTTTGGTCTGTCAGTAACTGTGCAGGCCCAGGAAAAATTTCGCCTCAATACCACAACCAATGCAGCGGAAGGCGCGACTCCCGCAGCGGCCCAGGCCGATGGCATTGGCGCGACGATTTTCGGAAGCCTGGCGGGTCTGAGTGACCGCGACTGGCTGGTGGTTGGCTTGGCTGCCGTTGGTGGCGCGGCGATTGCCGGTTGGGTCGGTTGGCGGCTGTCTCTGCGCATGCGTCGTCACCTCGAGGAAGTCGAAGATCACGAACACGAACTGGCTGGCGAGACAGAGCTTTTCACACAGCTTTTATTTGCCGGACCTGACCCGGTTTACTATTGGAGCCGCCATGGCTTTGCCGAGGGGGCCAGTCCATCCCTTAAGCGCGCCTTCCAACTGGGTCAGGATGGACGCTTTCCCGATCTGCTGGATCTGTTGCGCGATGAAGATGCCGCAGCACTCAAGGAACGGGTGCGCAACCTGAAAACCGGGCATGACCGGTTCGAGCTGTGGATCACCACCGTCGATGAGCGCAAATTCCACGTGACCGGCATGGCCGCGCGCAAGGACCGGTCATCGGACGTTCTGGCGCATGGTTTGTGGTTCCGCGATGAAACCCGCCATTCGCGCGAACGCGAAAACCAGTTTGGCGATTTTCAGCTGCTTAAACATGAAGTATCGGGCCTGCGGCAGTTGCTTGATAGCCTGCCCTTCCCGGTCTGGCGCCGCGATAGCGAACTGCGCCTGATTGATTGCAACATCGCCTATGCCGATGCGGTCGAATACCAAACGATTGAGGATGCCCTGGCGGCACAGGCCGAAATTGGTGCGGGGGTGATCCCCGATCACGGGCGGTCGCTGGCGGCATCGGTTCAGCGCAATAATGAAAGCCTGACCCGCGATTTCCATGTTGTTATTCGGGGCGACCGCAAATTGCTGCGCATTACCGAAATGCCGGGCGGGGCGGCGGACGAGCCCGACGGCCTGATCGGTTTTGCGATTGATTGCACCCCGGTCGAAGAATTGCAGTCCGATCTGTCGCGCCATATCCGCGCCCATGCCGAGGTGCTTGAAAACCTGGGTACGGCGATTGCGGTTTATGGCGGCGACAAGGGGCTTATTTTCTTTAACACCGCGTTTACCAAGCTTTGGGATCTTGATGATGAATGGCTCTGGACCGAGCCGACCCATGATGATGTTTTGCGGCGTCTGCGCGATGAACGCAAATTGCCCGAAGTCACCGATTTCGCCCAGTTCCGCAATACCGAGAACCAGCGTTTCACGGACCTTCTGAAACCCGAAGAAGACCTGATGCATCTGCCAAATGGCATGACGTTGCGTCGTTTTATCTCGCCCCATCCGTTTGGCGGGCTGATGTTTGTTTATGAAGATGTCACCGACAAGCTGGTTCTGGAAAGTTCGTATAACACCCTGATCGCGGTTCAGCGCGAAACGCTTGAAAGCCTGCATGAGGCGGTCGGCGTGATCAGTGGCGATGGGCGGTTGCGGCTTTATAACCATGGCTTTGCCGATCTTTGGGGCCTTGAAAGCACCTTCCTTGATGTCGCGCCGCATCTGGGCGATGTGGTCGAGAAATCCAAGGATTACTGGCGCGAACGCGATGACTGGGAAAAGTTCAAAAACCGCATGGTCGCGCGGATCACCAACCATGAACCGATGAATGGCCGGTTGGAACGCGCCGATAATTCGATTGTTGATTTTGCCATTGTGCCGCTGCCCGACGGGGCGGTGATGATGTCCTATATTGATGTGACGGATACCATCCGGGTCGAACGTGCGCTGCGTGAACGCAACGAGGCACTGCGCACCGCCGACCAGATGAAGTCGGACTTCATTTCCACCGTATCGCGCGAACTGACCAAGCCGCTCGATCACATCAATGGCGAGTCTGATCGATTGATCCCGCACCTGACCGGCAATGTAGCACGCTCGGTTGAAACCATCCGGACCGAGGCGCAGAGCATGCTGGCGCTGGTTGATGACATGCGCGATCTGGCAACCCTTGGGTCGGGGCAGGTAGCACTTGAACTTGATACGGTTGATCCAAGACGTTTGCTGCGCTCACTCGAAGCACTGACACGGGCGCGTTTGGCCGAACTTAACGTCTCGCTGCGCCTTTATTGTTCGCGCCAGATTGGCTGGATGGTGGCCGATGAACGCCGCCTGAAACAGGCCTTGTTCATTCTGGTGACCAACGTGCTGCGCACAGCACCCGAAGGCAGCGAAGTTTCCGTGGTCGCAAAGCGCAGTGGCGAGGATATCGAAATCTCGATATCTCTGTCGGACGAAGCCCCGCAACCGATGCTGTTTGAGGGCCTGCGCGATGGCGAGTCCCCGTCGGCCCGCAGGGCCCTTGGCATGGCGATGGTCCGCGCGGTGGTCGAAATCCATGGTGGACGTGTGAAGATCAGCCGCGATGGTCGCAAGATCGCCTGTATCCTGCCCGCGGGTGAAGAAAGCGATCTCGGCTAAGGCCACATACCCGTCAAACAAATACGAAAAAGGCGCCGATTGGCGCCTTTTGCTTTGCTGGGGTGATCATGATTGATCAGACCGTAAACGGCACGTCCTTGCCGGCAACATACGCATCGATGTTATCAAGTGCGCGGAAGCCCATGGCGTTGCGGGTTTCAACAGTCGCCGATCCCAGATGCGGCAGCAGGAAAGTATTGGCAAGGTCGCGATAGGCCGGTTCGATATTCGGCTCCCCGGCAAATACATCGAGGCCCGCCGCGGTGAGTTTGCCCGATTTCAGGGCGGCAATCAGGTCCTGATCATTGACGACATCGCCGCGCGCGGTGTTCACGATGATCGCACCGTCGGGCAGCTTGGCAATGAAGTCTTGATTGACCATGCCGCGTGTTTCGGGCGTTGACGGGCAATGCAGCGACAGGAAATCACAATGGGGCAAAAGGCCCTCGATACTGTCGTGATAGGTCGCCCCCATTTCCTGGTCGGCGGGCAATTGGCGGCGGTTGTAATAATGGATATCCATGTCAAACCCGCGTGCGCGTTTGGCAACCGCCTGACCAATGCGGCCCATGCCAACGATGCCCAGTTTCTTGCCTGTGACTTGTGTGCCCATCAGATGGGTCGGACGCCAGCTTGACCAGGTGGCGTTGCGGACTTCGGCCTCCCCCTCGCTGGCACGACGTGCGGCCCCAAGGATCAAAAGCCAGGCAATATCGGCGGTGGCATCGGTCAGAACCCCCGGGGTATTGCCAATGATCACGCCCTTTTTCCTGGCGGCTGCCAGATCAATATGATCGGTCCCGACCGAGAAGGTGGCGATGATTTTCACACTGTCGGAAAGATGATCGAAAAATTCGGCATCAATCGGATCGCCCACCGAAACAAGAGCCGCATCCGCGCCATGACACAGGGCCAGGATTTCAGCCCGGGTCAGGGGATCGTCATCTTCCTGGGTGCGGATGTCGTAACTTTCAGCCGCACGCTTGGCGACGGCATCGGGCAATCGGCGGGTGACGGCAAGAACAGGTTTCATGATGGGTTTCTCCCTGAAGCGATTTT
Source organism: Thalassospira sp. CA1 (assembly GCF_059052855.1). Classification (NCBI taxonomy): domain Bacteria; kingdom Pseudomonadati; phylum Pseudomonadota; class Alphaproteobacteria; order Rhodospirillales; family Thalassospiraceae; genus Thalassospira; species Thalassospira sp. CA1. Next base: position 75,295 of record NZ_JBZCIA010000008.1, on the reverse strand, counting down.
GTTTTTAAGTTTTCAATTGTTCTAGAATAGCTGCCCGACGGCCAGACGGATACCGATTGATGTGATCACCAGCGACAACAGGAAGTCGGCCAGAACAATGGTGCTTGCCGTCGGGATCGGGACCGACAGGGTCAGCTTGGCGATATAGACGCCATACACCAACGTTGCGATCACCGCGATAAAGACAAAGCCACCAGCACCCAGCGACGGGAACAACACCCCCAGCATCAAGGCCGCCAGATACAGCCCCATCTGTAACACACTTGCCCAGTTATAGACCGTGATAAACGCGATATAGCGTTCGGCACGGCCCAGCATCGGGATGACATGGAACATGATCAGCGGAAAGGCGACCCATTTGATGACATAGGCAATGACTTCGACCAGCATGTAACGCATTGCCGGGAAGTCGTCCGGCGCATCAAAAATATCGTTCCAGCGCAACATCGCAAAGGCCGGAAACACAATCACTGCCGCCAGAAACGAACGCCAGAATCCCTCGATCGAAAAATTAAAAAAGCCAAGACCCTGGGTATCGCCACGGGCAAGACGCCATGTGCCGTAAAGGGCGCGCAGGGTTTCGCTGGATGTACTCATCTGGGGCAATTTTCCGGATTTTGGGGCAAATCTGATCCTGATTGTCTAGCAGCCTGCCAGACCGAGGGAAACAGCTTATCGCTGATTGCCCGTCCTTCACAAGGTGGGGTTGCCAAACGTCTTTTTCTTGCACGGGTCATCGGGCCCTTGAGACGGCAAAACGAGGTGGCGGGATCAGGATGACGGACAATACGGACGAAGAATATGCGTTGCGCTTGTCCTATCTTGAAAAAACCGATCCCAACTCGCTGGCGGTCGCGCGGCTTTATCTTGAAATGGCCAGCAACCACAGGCCCGATCAGCGCGAAGAAGCATTGGCGCTGTTTGATGCCGCCGATGCGATTTTCGCGCTGCATTTGCCGACGGCCCGTGATGCGGCGGTGGCGGGGCTGGCGCTAAGCCTTAATAACCGGGCCGCGCTTGAGATTGAGGCCGGTGAATGGGACTGGGCGGTGGATGCTGCCTGTCAGGCCGTCGAACTGCGCCAGGATCGCTTGCGCAATTGCGTCGGGCGCAAGGATGACAAGGAACGGCTGGATCTTGGCTATTCATTGGCCGCGCTTGTTCTGGCCCTGCAAGGGGCGGGCAAGCTTGATCTGGCGCGCGATGCGGCCTGCGATGCGGTCAAAGTGCTGGGCGCCTTTGCCGGGATGCGCAATCAGGATGCGTTTGTCCTTTTGACCAAGCTGATCTGTATCTATGCCGATCTGTGCAACCGGACGGGTCAGTTGCCCGATGCCAATGTTTTGTTGCCGCTGGCCAAGGCGTTTTACTCTGCGCGCGGCAAGTCCTGAGCAAAGAAAAACGGCCACAGGGAAGTTTCCCTGTGGCCGTTTCAATTCATGGATTGATTGATCAGCGGGTGCTTGCCACCGACCAGGTCAATGTCACTTCACCATTTGCCGGAACTTCGATGTCCCAGCTGATCTGGCCGGGTTGGTCGCGTTCGTGCTTGTGGCTTTCGGCTGTCACTTTCCAATCCGTTGGCAGGTCTTCCCGGACGGTGACAGTTTCGACGCGGTCACTGGTATTGCGGATGGTCCATTTCAGATCGGCCTTAATCGCGTCTGGCAGGTTCGGGCGCGCCTTGCGGTCAAACGAGGTAACATTTCGCGTGCCGTTCAGGTCGCTGGCCTTGCCCAGACGAAGCGTCGCATCACGGCCAACCGGAGTCAGCGAAATCATGTCTTCGGAAAGATAGCCGGTATCGCCTGCCGGGGTTTGGGCATAGATGCGCACAATGCCATCCGGCCACGGGCTTTTGGCGTCTTTGCCGCCTTCGTTGGTGATGTCGATTTCAAGATCCGGACGGACGAAATCGTTGGTGTCATTTTGCGCAATGTTATAGACGCTGCTTGATGCCTGGAAGATTGCATGGCGTTTGACCGGCAGGACCTGTGGATCAAGCAGCGGTAAAATCACCGTATCGCCATCCTGCATCGAAAGGCCGTCAAACGGGCCGTAAACATGCAGGTTTTCAAAACTTGCCCGGTCCGGCGCGCCAGCAGAAGGTGCAGCGCCATCGGCCATCGCCGACATCATCATTTCGGTGCGTGCGGCCTTGGCCATCGGGGGCTGCTGCACCCGGTTGGGGTCACCGGCGACCAGACGCAGGGACGCATTGTCATAATCGCTGCCTGATCCGTTCATGACCTTGGCGATTGCTGTCAGTTTCAGGCTGTTTTCTGCACGGTCATAATAGGCGGTATAGGACGTGTTCCAACCGATCCCGCCCAGAAGATAGGCCATCGATACGTGATCAAGCGCGCTACCGGTCGCGATATCCGCATCAAGGGTCGGGCTGGTGGTAAAACCATCGGGCAGTTCGGAAACAATCACCTGATCAAGCGGCACCTGTTCCAAACCTGCATCGGTTTCAATCAGGGCAACATGGCTTATCGCGACAAGGGTTCCTTCAATCAGGTCGTCGTCCCGGCGAATGGTGACGGTCTTGCCGATCTGATCGCGCACAAGGTCGTCGATGGCGTTTGATCCGTTGCCGCGATTGCGCAAGGACGTCCAGACAAGATCGGCATCCTTGGCAGTACCCAGCAGAAAGGAGTCATTCATGATGGTCTGGGGCAGGCCATCAATGCGAAGCGTGCTTTGGCCTGCGGGAATGGCCGCATCGCGTTTTTCGGTAATCAGCGACAGGTTGCCGGGATAAACCGTCAGCTGCAGGCTGGTGCGGTTGTCGGCTGATAGTCCAACGGACGGGCTTTGCGCGCGGGCAGGCTCAGCATCCGGTCCGAAAAATACCGCTGATCCCAACAAGGCGGCGAGTGCAAAACGATTGCGCAATGCTGCTGTCATTCCCGATCCCTTTTGTCATGATGAAGTGGGGCTATGCAATTTGCTCTGATTGCCACCTTTGCGTGAAAAGATGGCAGGATCAAGGACATGCAGGGATAATTTCAGGCAAGACGCATAAACACGTTGTGCCAACGCAGGCAAGTGTTGGCCGGCGCAATTCTATGCGCAGTAAAAGTCAGGAACTGACGAAGGAGCTTATGCTTAGCTCAGAACGTGGTGGAAGGAATATCCGCCGACCTCGGGCAGGTGATGCTGGTAGGCTGCCTGACGCGCGGTATCAATAATGATCGGCGCGCGCAGATTGACCGACATGCTCACGGGGCCGTCATCGGGCTTATGCAGGGTCACAATCAGCAACACCGCGCCGTCTTCCTTTTTGATCCCGTGAATGCCAAAGCCCTGTTCAAGGTGTTCGGGCCGGATCGTATCGCTTTCAAGATTATAGGGCGCAACGATAAAGGCCAGTTCCGGTTCGGTCAGGCATTGCATCAATAGAAACGCATTACCGCTTTCACCCGGGAAGCTGGCCAGCGCAAAGACGTTATGATCAGGAAAGCCCTTAAGCCCGGCCGGGAAGTAAATGGCCTTGTCCCAGGCGAATTCGCGTTCGCCAAACAGGGTGGTCAGTTTTACGGCGGACGGGACGGGCCCCTTGGCCGTCGGGTTTGCGCCTTTTTCGGTCGCCATCGCGTCCTCCTGCTGATCCGTTTTCATGCTGCACCAGAAATATCAAAGCACTTTGGATTGGTTTGCCGGATATTCAAGGGCTTGGCAGACCAGAAGACATTCTATTAGCAGTTTATTTAGCAGCCGTTAAAGCGGACCCCGACAGGTTCACTAAACCCTTTGACCTGAATTGTTTGCGTTTGTGCATAACGGGCAAGAAGGATCGGTCCGGCGACCGGGGCTTCCTTGCGCAGGCGGTTGGCGAATTGTTCGCTCATCACCGTATCGCTGCCAAGTTCGCGGGTTGCCTTTTCAAGGCGGGCGGCAAGGTTGACCGTCGCCCCGATGACGGCGGGTGTCACCGCCTCGCGTTGGCCGATATCCCCGACAACGGCCGGGCCGAAATTAAGTCCAACCCCGATTTCAAGCGGTTCGCCGCCATTTGCCGGGGCCCGGGCCTGCCATTCGGCGACCTGGGCGATGATTGCCTGTGCGGCACAAAATGCATTGGACGCCGGGTTTTCAAGATCGTCGAAGGCCGCGAAACTCGCCATCACCGCATCACCGATATATTTTTCAACAATGCCGCCATAGGCACCAATTTGCGATGTTGCGATGTGATGGAACTGGTTGAGGAACCGCATGACTTCCTGCGGATCGCGTTTCTCGGCAAAGCGTGAAAAGCCAATAACATCGGCAAACAGAATAACGCATTCGCGGCGTTCACCCACACGGATCGGTTCATCACGATCGGCCAACTGATCGGCAAGGGCGGTCGGGAAATATCGTGCCAGATTGCCATGCGCGCGCTCGGACGCGGCGGACTGGTTGATAAGGACCCGCAAACGCGAAACCATCACTGCACAGGCCAATGTAAAGACGATGACAATGATCACCTGTTCGGCAAGGGCCGAGATATCGACAAATTCCGGCAGGTTATAGGTATCGATGATTTCTTGCTGGCTGGGGTTCCATTCATCGCCGAAATGCTGGGAAACGATCACACCGGGCCGGGTCATCAGCCACCAGATCGCCCCACACCATGACGCAAACAGCCAGAAGCCGAACCACAGGATCAGGCGCGGCGAAAAGGTCATGATGATGATTGCCATCATGATCATCGAAAAGACCACGCCACGGTCACGCACGACAAAGCCATACAGCCATGCCGGATGATCCAGCAACGGATTAAGCGGATCGGGCACAACCGAGACATAGACAATCAGAACGGCATCAATCACCGCCAGCAGATAGATCATCCAGTATGATTTACCGCCCCGAAAGGCGACGAAAAGCTGAACGAACACGCCGGGAATGAACCAGCCGAGAACCTCAAGCAATGTGTAAAGCTTGCCGGTTGGCGAATCAGGTTTGCTAAACAAAAGCAGGATGAACGCCAGAAGGCAGATGCGTAAGAAGGCAACAAGGATCAGCCCGCGCTTTTCTTCGCGGGCGACAAGGCGTTCAAAAATTGACTCGGAAGGCTCAGTTTTTGACGGCATCAGCAAGAAGTTGTTTCAGCCCTTCGCTGTCCTTGACGACCAGTCGACCATCACGGCGCGTGATCATCCCCTGTTTTTCAAGTTCGCGCAGCTTCTTGTTCACCGCTTCACGGGTCACACCCAGCATCAGGCCCAATTCCTGCTGCGACAGCGGAAGGGCAATGCGAATGCCTTCCGGGTCCGGGCCGCCATGACGTTCAGCCAGCCACAAGATACGCTTGATCAGACGTGCGGTCAGATCAAGGAAGTTGGCATCTTCAAGCAGGTCACTGACCCAACGCAGGCGACGGCACAAAAGGGCGGTGATGTGACGGCGCAGCGGGGCTTCGCGGTCAAAGATTTCAAAGAAGTCATCGCGCGAAATGAAAAGTGTCCGGGTCGGGCCAACCGCCCGTGCGGTCGCCGTGCGCGGTTCACCATCCAGCAATGCGATCTCGCCAAATACCGCACCGGGCGCCAGAACGTTAAGCACGATTTCCTTGCCGGTTTCCGAAACCGATGAAATGCGAACCTTGCCGGCCTCGACCGCATAAAGCCCGTCTGCCGGTGCGCCCTTTTCAAACAGCAACTGACCATCATCGAACCGGCGCACAGTCGCCTGGTTTGACAGTTGCTCCAACAGTTCGGGGTCCAGATCCTCAAACAGGAAGCTGCCTGCCAGAATGCGCGAAGCAATCTTCGCAAGTTGCGGTGATTTTGGGCCGGTTACACTGTTCACGGGGTTCACTTTGAAAATGGTTTCGTTTCAGCGGGCGAATCGCAGAATTCGAATGCCAAAGTAGCACAAATATCCTGCTTTACAGCAAGCTGTTTTGCAATTGGCATCTGGCCATTGCATCTGTTGCCAAGTCACTGGAATGCTTGTGATGCGACAAGGTTTTTTGATGTCACTGGTTTGAAATTCAGACAGCTCTCCCCCAAGCTTATAGATGTTAAAGCATCGCTTTTTGGCAGGAATTTGACGGGGAAATCGGGATTGGTCGCAGAAAACGGCAACGATCCGAATGGGTCCGAAGGCCTTATTTTACGCGGCTTACAGGTAAAATATAGAACATTTGACAAAATCTCCTATGTTTTTTAAATTATCCTAATTCCGAACAGGGACCGCCCAAGAACAAGAGTGTCAAAAGCAACCACGGTCCGCGGATGTCGTTTTATATCGGGAGGAAGAAATGAAGATGATTTCCAAAGGTGCCTTGTTTGGCGCCGCTTCAATGGTCGCCGCGTCATTTGGTTTTAATGCGCAGGCAGCCGACGTGACCCTGAACTTTGCCCATGTTGACCCGGCAGAGTGGACCACCTCGAAAAAAGGTGCAGCGTCACAGGTCTTTAAAAACATTGTCGAAGCAGAATCGGCTGGCCGTATTGAGGTCGCTCTGTTCCCGGCCGGTGCGCTGGGCGGTGAAACCGATCTGCTGCAGAATACCCAGGACGGTACGCTTGCCATGTCGATGGTATCGGGTCCGTTCTCCAAGGTCTGCCCTGAGGCAGCCGTTCTTGATATCCCTTATGTTTTCCCGAATGCCAACGTTGCCTGGAACGTTCTGGATGGTGATTTCGGCAAGGAACTTGCCGCGCACTGCCTGGAAAAAACCGGTCTGCGTACGCTGGCCTATGGTGAAACCGGTTTCCGTAACTTCACCAACTCCCAGCGCGCAATTTCCGAGCCCAAAGACATGGAAGGCTTGAAAATTCGCGTCATGACCGTTCCGCTGTTCGTGGAAATGGTCAAGGCACTTGGTGGCGAACCGACCCCGATTCCGTGGCCGGAAGTTCCGACCGCACTGACCACTGGCACGGTGGACGGTCAGGAAAACCCGATCAGCGTGATCTATGCCAACAAGTTCTATGAAATGCAGAAATACCTGACGCTTGACCGTCACGTATATGGCACCGACTTCATCGTGATCAACGAAGCAATCTATCAGAACCTTTCCGAGGCTGATCAGGCACTTCTGCGTCGCGCAGCCGGTGTTGCATCGAACGTTGGCCGTGCGGTTCAGCAGTTCAACTCTGCCGAAGGCGTTGCCAAACTGGCAGAGGAAGGCATGGAAGTAACCACGCCGACCGCCGAACAGCTCAAGATGTTCCGTGATGCCGCTCAGCCGGCAGTCATCGAATGGCTTTCGGGCGAAATCGATGCTGCATGGATCGAAAAACTGCAAACTGCCGTTTCCGAAGCAGAAGCTTCAATGTAATCGGTGTTTGGTGGGTCGGGTGCTCCTCCTTGCACCTGACCTGCCCTTTTTTCCCGCCACCGTGCTTATAAAAGCATAATAATTTTCAGAGCGATCCGGGGGAACCCATGCAACGCACCGAGAATGCTTACAAGCGTTTGCTCGCCGGACTTTCGGGATTAAGTATCCTAATTGTTTTTGGTGTCGTTTTTGCCGGCAGTGTCAGCCGATATCTGTTTTCTTCCCCGCTGCAATGGAGCGAAGAAATCGCGAAATACGCGATGATCTATGGCTGCATGTTCGGTGTGGCCTATGCCTATCTGCAGGGTACCCAGATCACTTTCAGCATTGTTGTTGATACCATTCCCGCACGCATCCGCCGCAAGCTCGCAATCATTGTTGATGCCGCGACGCTGGTGCTGGGTGGTATTCTTGCCTATGCAGGCTATGTGTTTGCCGCCAAGCGCGGCGGCATTGTTGCCTCGGGCATTGGCATTCAGATGTATTGGGCGCAAATCGCCATCACCGTTGGTGGTGTTTGTCTGGTGATTGCCGCCATTTTGCGCCTTGCATCTTGTCTGAATAAGAATTCCACCGGGGGTGAAGCATGATTACCGGCGTCACCCTTCTGGCACTGCTTGCGATCGGTGCGCCGGTTGCCTTTGCAATCGCGCTTGGCATTGTCGCCTATATCAGTACCGGCACCTTTGGCATTGATCTTCTGCCGCAGCGTATTTTTGCCGGGATGGACAGCTTTACCATTCTTGCCATTCCGCTGTTTGTTCTGGCCGGCGAGTTGATGAATGCCAGTGGCATCACATCGCGTGTGATCAATCTGGCCAATGCGCTTGTCGGCCATGCCAAGGCCGGTCTGGCCCAGGTCAATATCTGGTCCTCGGTGATCTTTGCCGGTCTTTCGGGCTCTGCGGTTGCTGATACATCCGCGATTGGCCGTATCTTTATTCCGTCGATGGAAAAGGAAGGCTATCCGTGTGATTTTGCCGCCGCCCTGACGGCCGCATCATCGGTCATCGGCCCGATCATTCCGCCCAGTATTCCGGTGATTATTTATGCGCTGATCACCACCAATGTGTCGGTGCCTGCCCTGTTCCTTGCCGGGATTGTGCCCGGTGTTTTGCTGGCGATTGCGTTGTCGGTTTATGTGCGCTTCTTTGTCAAGAACCACGCCAAGCCGCGCGAACGCATGAATATGGGCGAGAAGCTTAAGGCGATCTGGAACGGCCTTATTCCGCTGTTCATGCCGGTCTTTGTCATCGGCTCGATCCTGGCCGGGATCGTCACCCCGACCGAGGCGGCAAGCTTTGCGGTGTTTTATGCACTGGTTGTTGGCCTGTTCGTATTCCGGGAACTGAAACCGGGCGATCTGCCGGCAATTTTCGCAGGTGCGATGCGCGATTCATCAAGCATCCTGATCATCATGGCAACGGTGGCGGCGGCAAACTGGTTCATGACCTTTGCCGGTATTCCGCAAACCGTCAGCAAGTTCGTTCTGGGCTATGTCGACAGCCCGGTCACCTTCCTGATCCTGATCAACCTGATGCTTTTGGCGGTTGGTCTGGTGCTTGAAGGCATTGCTGCGATGCTGGTGCTGGTGCCGATCCTGCATCCGATCGCGATCAGCCTTGGCATTGATCCGACCCATTTCGGGATCATCGTGATCTTTAACCTGATGATTGGCCTGATTACGCCGCCGATGGGACTGTGTCTGTTTGTTGCGGATGCGATTGCGGGCGTCGGTATGGCCCGAATGATCCGCGCCATCATGCCGTTCTTTATCGTTGAACTGGCGGTGTTGCTGATCATCACCTTTGTTCCGGGCATCGTTACGTTCCTGCCCGATCTGTTTGGATTTTAGGATACCTGTCCATGTTGAAACTCGGTCTTATTGGTAAAGGCATTTCGCGGAGCCAGTCGGCACGACTGCACGTATTGCTGGGCCGTATGTGCGGTATGGATGTCACGTACGACTACCTCGACAGCGATGTGATCAAGGATTTTGACCTGATCAAGCAGCTGACCACCTGTGCGGAAACCGGCTATGCCGGGGTCAATGTGACCCATCCTTACAAAACAAGTGCGCGCAAACTGATCACCCCGCGCAAACGCCTGCCCGAAGCCTTGGGCTCGGTAAACACGGTTGTCTTCCGCGAAGATGGCTGGCGTGGGGATAACACCGACTTTGTCGGCTTTATGCGCGGCTATCAAAAACAGTTCGGCGATGCCAAGCCGGGAACCGTTTTGCAGATGGGGGCGGGCGGTGTCGGCCTTGCCACGGCGTTCGGTCTGCGCGGGCTTGGTGCGGACAAAATCCTGATCCATGACAAGGACGCCGCGCGTGGTGAAGAACTGGTGGCAACCCTTGTTGCGGCCGATGCCAATGCGGTCTTTGTCGGTGAAGATGACCTTTCTGATGCGGTGCGCGCGTCCGATGGTTTGATCAACTGCACGCCGGTTGGCATGAACCAGTATCCCGGCTGCCCGTTTGATACCGATCTGTTTGGCGGACAGAAATGGGCGTTTGATGCGGTCTATACGCCGGTGCAAACCGCCTTCCTGCGCGCTGCGGCCAAATCGGGGATCGACGTCATGACCGGCTTTGAACTCTTCTTCTTTCAGGGTATTGAAGCATTTGAAGTTTTCAGCGGGGCAGAGATTGATGCCGACGCTGCAAGGGACGAATACTTCAATGCCTATCCCGAGGCATTGACAGGCTAGGGGACCAAGACCATGAGCAGCAGTACCGTTGCCGAGACAGTCTATAACGAAATTCGCGATGACATCCTGTATGGCGAATTACAGCCGGGCGTGAAGCTTAAGCTTGAGGCGCTGCGCGAACGTTATAGCGTCGGTGTCAACACGCTGCGTGAAGTGCTTAATCGTCTGGTGGCGTCGGGCTTCGTCTTTGTCGAAGGCCAGAAGGGCTTCCGCGTTGTTGAAACATCGCCGTCGAACTTCATGGAACTGACGGCGATGCGTCTGTTGCTTGAACGCGATGGTCTGGCGGCCTCTATCAAGCATGGCGATGTTGAATGGGAAGCCCGGGTTGCGGCCGCCCATCACAAGCTTTCCGCGGTTGAAAAGCAGATGCTTGATCGTGACAGCCGCGAACTGACCGTCCGCTGGAGCCAGTATGACCGCGAATTTCATCAGGCGCTGATTTCGGCCTGCGGGTCGAACCTGCATATGCGCCTGCACCACGAGATTTTCGATCAGTTCCGCCGCTATGTGGTGATCGAACTCAAAACCCATGGTTTCCGTGCCCAGGAAATCATCGATGAGCATCGCGAAATCTGCGAGCTGTCGCTTGCACGGGATCTGGATGGCGCGATTGCCAAACTGACCGACCATATCGAAACCTATCGGCGCCGTTCACAGCATTGATCTGCGCGCGGGGCAGGCCCCGAGATTGCAGCATCCTTCTGTGAATGTGCCGGTGCCCCACATGCATCCCGGAGGGATAAAATGCTGACCTCAATTGCCACAGTTTCACTGTCAGGCGATCTTCAGGAAAAACTCGATGCCATTGCCGCTGCCGGCTTTGACGGGGTCGAGATTTTTGAAAATGACCTTCTGTCCTTTGACGGATCGCCGGAAGATGTTGGCAAAACGATCCGTGATCTGGGTCTGAAACTGGTCACCTTCCAGCCGTTCCGCGATTTCGAAGGCATGCCCGAACCCCAACGCACCCGCGCGTTCGAGCGCGCCGAGCGCAAGTTTGATCTGATGGAAGAACTGGGCACCGACCTTTTGATGGTCTGTTCGAACGTCTCCCCGCAATCACTGGGCGGGCTTGATCGCGCCGCCAAGGATCTGGCAGAGCTTGGCGATCGTGCCGCCAAACGGGGCTTGCGTGTCGCGTTCGAGGCCCTTTCATGGGGCAAGCATATCAGCGACTATCGCGATAGTTGGGAAGTGGTGCGGCGCGCCAATCACCCGAATGTTGGTCTTGTGCTTGATACCTTCCACATCATGGCCCGCAAGGTGCCGCTCGATGCGATTTCGTCGATCCCGGGCGACAAGATTTTCCTCGTGCAGGTGGCCGATGCGCCGATCCTTGAAATGGATGCGCTGTCATGGAGCCGCCATTTCCGCTGCTTCCCGGGGCAGGGGGACTTCCCGCTCGGTGAATTCATGCGCAACCTTGCCATGACCGGCTATGACGGGCCGCTGTCGCTTGAGATTTTCAACGATCAGTTCCGCTCAAGCTCGACCAAGAACGTGGCCAAGGATGGTTTGCGCTCCCTGATCTATCTCGGCGACGGCATCGAAGGCGTTCAGGTTGGTGAAAAGGGCACCGCCCTGCCGCCCAAGGCGCATGCCAAGGAAGTCAGCTTTGTCGAGTTCGCGGTCGAAGAAGAAAATGCCGAAAAGCTTGCGACACTGTTCGCAGCCCTTGGCTTTGAAAAACGCGGCAGCCACAAAACCAAGGCGGTGACTTGGTGGAAACAGGGTGACATCAACCTTGTGATCAATTGCGACAAGGATGGCTTTGCGCATTCCTATAACATCGTGCATGGCCCGTCGGTTTGTGCGGTGGGGCTTAAGGTCGATGACGCCAAGGCAACGATGGACCGTGCGCAATCTTTGCTGGCAGCCCCCTTCAGTCAGGCGGTTGGCGAAGGCGAAATTGAAATGCCCGCCATCCGGGGTGTCGGCGGCAGCCTTGTTTACTTCCTTGATGATCACAGCGAACTTTCGCGCATCTGGGATGTCGAGTTCGAACCCGAAAAGGGCGCGGATGCAGACGCCGGAAAGGCAAAGCTTCGCAAGGTCGATCATGTTTCATACTCGATGCAGTATGAGGAAATGCTGACCTGGCTTTTGTATTTCACCTCGATCTTTGATCTCGGCAAAATGCCGACCCTCGATATCCCGGATCCTGGCGGGCTTGTGCAAAGTCAGGTGGTGCAAAGCGATGCGGTGCGTCTGATCCTCAATGGCTCGCAAAGCCCGCATACCCAGCATTCCCAGTTCCTCAACGAGTTCTTTGGCAGCGGTGTGCAGCATCTGGCATTCGCCAGCGACGATATATTTGCCTCGGTGGATTACTGCATGGCACATGGGGTTGAAATTCTGCCGATCCCGGAAAACTACTATGACGATATCGAAGCACGGTTTGGGTTGGAGCCGGAACTGCTTGATCGTTTGCGTGCACGTAATATTCTCTATGATCGTGACGATGAAGGTGAATATTATCAGGCCTATACGCGTACCTTCGCCAACCGTTTCTTCTTTGAATTGGTCGAGCGTCGCGCGTATCGTGGCTTCGGGGCGGCGAATGCGTCGATCCGGCTTGCGTCACAGACGCGCATGAACCGTCGTAACGATGCGGCGAAATAACCACAGGGCACCAAGCGCATAAAGGCGGGAACAAGGAAATGAGCGTGCAGGAAATTCTAGTCATCAACGGACCGAACCTGAACCTTTTGGGGCAGCGCCAGCCAGAGATTTACGGCTATGACACGCTGGCCTCGATCGAGGAAAAATGCAGCACGCTTGCCAAGGAGCTTGGCGTTTCGGTGCGGTTTGGCCAGTCCAACCATGAAGGTGCGATCATCGACATGATCCACGAGGCCCGCACCAAATCAGCCGCCCTGATCATCAATGCCGGTGCCTATACCCATACCTCGGTCGCGATCCATGACGCGCTCAAGACCTTTGAGGGCTATATCATCGAGCTGCATATTTCCAACCCGCACGCGCGTGAGGAATTCCGTCATACCAGCTGGATCAGCCCGGTTGCCGATGCGGTGATGGCCGGGGCGGGTGCCTATGGCTATGAGCTGGCAACCCGCCTTGCTGCGGAAAAGATCAAGGCGGCCTGAAAAAGGCTCTGAATTACTCAATCCTGTTGTGGTGAAATACTGTAATTCTGCCTACAGGCGGTTTGAATAATTACGACAAAGAGATTTTGAAGATAATTAAGGGCAGCACATGGCTGCCCTTTTTCTGTCTGAATGATCGCGGTTTAGACCGAGCTTCTTGACCGCAAAGCGGCGGCCAGTGTGCCGTCATCAAGATAATCAAGCTCACCGCCCACCGGCACACCATGAGCAAGGCGGGTGACCTTGACCCCGGTTTCGATCAGCCGTTCGGTGATGTAATGTGCGGTTGTCTGGCCATCGACCGTGGCATTGGTGGCAAGGATCACCTCGGACACAGCGTTTTCGCGCACGCGATTGACCAGCTGATCGATTTTAAGGTCATCCGGCCCGACGCCATCAAGCGGCGACAGGGTGCCGCCCAGCACATGATATTTGCCCTTAAACGATGCCCCGCGTTCAAGCGCCCAAAGATCCTGGACTTCTTCGACCACACAGATGATATCCGTACCACGGTTCTGATCGGCACAGATATGGCAGGGATCGATGACATCGATATTGCCGCAATTCGAACAGGTCGTCATGACCTCCGCCGTGGCATGAAGCGCATCGGCCAGCGGGATCATCAATGTTTCGGGTTTCTTGAGCATCTGCAAGACCGCACGTCGCGCCGAACGCGGCCCAAGGCCGGGCAGGCGCGAAAGCAGTTTGATCAGATTTTCAATTTCCCGTCCGGTCATGATGATCCCGTTTGTGGTGTTTTCTGATAGTTAGCTTGTATCAAAAACAAAGGGCGGCGCAATGCCACCCTTTGCCGCGTACTAATGAAAGTACGAAATTTATCGTGTGTCCGATGAAAGATCAGAACGGCAGTTTGAAACCTTCCGGCAGGTTCATGCCGCCGGTGACGTCTTTCATCTTTTCCTGAACGGCGGCCTCGACCTTGACCTTGGCGTCGTTGTAGGCCGCCACAATCAGGTCTTCGAGGACTTCGGTGTCGTTCGGGTCAACGATGCTTTTATCCAGCGAAAGGCCACGCATTTCGCCTTTGCCATTCAGCATCACCTTGACCATGCCCGCACCGGACTGGCCTTCAATTTCAAGTTCAACCAGTCCTTCCTGCATTTCCTGCATTTTGGACTGCATCTGCTGGGCCTGTTTCAGCATCCCTGCAAGGTTCTTCATAGCTCGTCGTCTCCTTCGAGATAAAATGCGTCGTCATATACGGAACCGCTTTCGTCCTCTTCGCCCTCGGCATTTTCCTGGCCGGGTGGCAGATGGACGGCAACGATTTTGGCTTTTGGTAAACCATCCAGAATGGCCCTGACCAGCGGATCTTGCGAGGCATCTGCCTTGCGCTGTTCAAGGGCTTCAAGTTCCTGTTCCTTTAGGGTCGGGGCCCCTTCTTCGCGCTCCGACACACTGACCAGCCAGCGATGACCGGTCAGGCCATTCAGCGCCTTGATCAGTTTGGTCGAAAGGTCCGACCCCGCCCCGCGTGCCGGGCGAAATTCAATGCGACCCGGCTCATACTTCACCAGATGCATATAGTTTTTGACTTGCATCGAAAGACCGGTGGTTTCCCGGTCCTTGCCAAGCAGTTCGGCAACTTCTTCGAACGTTTCGGGCATCTTGGCGTAGACTGGCTGTTCGACCTGTTCGGGTTCGCCCAGCGGGTCGGGGCGGCGCTGGGCCACGGCGGCTGCACCGCCGCCGCCATTCACCACCTGCATGCGCGGTCCCGGACCGCCACTGCCACCGCCATTGCCGCCACCTTGTGGCGCGCCGCCGCCGTTACCGGCATTGTTCATGTCCTGACGCAGCTTCTTGATCAGGTCACCGGGCGGTGGCATTTCCGCCGCATAGGCCAGACGGATCAGGATCATTTCAGCGGCCTGAATGGGGGATGGCGCAATACGCGTTTCTTCAAGGCCCTTAAGCAACATCTGCCAGGCGCGGGTCAATTGCGGCATGGCAAGCTTGGCGGCAATTTCCTTGCCGCGTTCGCGTTCGATCTGTGACACGCCGGGATCATTGGCGGCATCGGGCGACAGCTTCACACGGGTCAGCCAGTGGGTCAGATCGAGCATATCCTGCAACATCACCGGCGGGTCACCACCAAGGGCATATTGCGCGCCAAGAAGTTCAAGGGCCTCGTTAATCTCGCCCTTCATGGTGTGATCGAACAGATCGAAAATCCGCGACCGGTCCGAAAGACCCAGCATGTCACGCACCTGCTGGGTGGTGACCTTGCCAGCACCGTGCGAAATCGCCTGATCAAGCAAGCTCATGCCATCACGCACCGATCCATCAGCGGCACGTGCGATCAGGGTGACGGCTTCTTCTTCGATCTCGGCATTTTCAAGTCCGGCGATGCGGCTATAGTGCGCGGCCAGTTCGTCTGTCTGCACGCGGCGCAAGTCAAAGCGCTGACAACGCGACAGGACCGTAATCGGGATCTTGCGGATTTCGGTGGTGGCAAAGATGAATTTCACATGCTCTGGCGGTTCTTCAAGCGTTTTCAAAAGCGCGTTGAACGCGCTTTTCGAAAGCATGTGCACTTCGTCGATGATGTAAATCTTGTAGCGTGCTGATGTCGGGCGATAGCGAACACCTTCGATCAGTTCGCGAATGTCATCGACACCGGTACGTGATGCGGCATCCATTTCCAGCACATCAACATGGCGGTCTTCAGCAATCGCACGGCAATGCTCACAGACACCACACGGCTCGATCGTCGCACCGCCCTTGCCATCCGCACCAATACAGTTCAGCGCACGCGCAATGATACGCGCCGTCGTGGTTTTACCAATCCCGCGCACACCGGTCAGGATAAAGGCATGCGCAAGCCGGCCGCTTTCAAGCGCGTTTGACAGCGTCTTGACCATCGGCCCATGGCCGATCAGCTCATCAAAGGATTTCGGGCGGTATTTCCGCGCAAGAACCTGATACTCGCTTTTGCTTTCTGGCTCGGCCGTGGTGACGGGCGCGGGTGTGTCCGCGACGTTACTGTCTGTCACCGTGTCACCTTCTGGTGCCGTTTCGCTGGCGGTCTCGATCTGCTCGCTCATTCATCCGGTCCGGACTGTTTTAATTCTCATTCGGTTTTAGCAGCTTCGAAGCCCTATGGGAAAGGCCAAGTGGGAAATTTCCCACACAAAAAGCCATCTGCCCGCGAATGTCAGGGGCATGGCAAATATCAGCGATTTCATAGGGAGAAATGAAAGGGTGAGAGACTGAACAGCGACCCGGAAAAACTCGTTACGGCTGCTACCTTCCGGTCCTGACCGGGTTGGCGAGCGGTCCGTCCACTGCCAGCCTCTCCCCCCCTATATCGCGCAAGCGTCCATAAAACGCAAGGGTTGGCTGGGATTTTTTCTGTTATCAAGCAATCGTGGCTTTTGACCGATCCCCACCCACGTTAATGTCATGCTCCGTCACCACAGGAAATGTCGGCGATCCCATGGGCTTGCCCGATATTTTCCGCATCAGAATTTCAAGAAAGTGACCACCATGCACAGGCTATTTTATGAATCCGTTGATCTTGATCGCGATGCGGTTTTGCGCAAACGCGAAGACTGGCAACAGGTTCTGTTGGCCGAGGAGTCGCTGCGCATCCTGATTTGTCATGCGGGTGATCCGCTTTTTGCCTGGCCGGAGGATATGGACGCCCATGAACTGGTGGTGCTGGGTGCCCCGGCCGTGCCGCATCTGGATGTCGATCTTCATCGCGGGCAGTGGATTTATCTTGGCCGTGATGAAAGCGGGCCGGTGATAGCGGTCGATATTGCCGCGGTGGTGACCGATCGTGACGAGGCCATCCGCAAACTCGGCGGTGGTTTTGGCGATATGCGCACCCGCATGGCCAATCTTTCGGTGGATGAGGCCGCCCTTGCCGCACAGGCACGTGCGATTTTCAACTGGCATCAGGGGCACCAGTTCTGCGGGGCGTGCGGCCATCCGAATTTGGTAGCAGAGGCGGGATATCGTCTGCAATGCCGCAACCCCAATTGCGGCAAATCGCATTTCCCGCGCACCGATCCGGCTGTGATCATGTTGATCCATCATCAGGATCATGTGTTGCTGGCAAGATCCCCGCAATTCCTGCCCGGCATGGTGTCGGTTCTGGCCGGTTTCGTCGAACCGGGCGAAACCCTTGAACAGGCGGTTGCGCGCGAGGTGTTCGAAGAAGTCGGTGTCCGGATCAAGCGCCCGCAATATGTCGCATCCCAGCCCTGGCCGTTTCCGGGTTCTTTGATGCTTGGCTTTGTCGCCGAGGCCGAAACAACCGACCTTTTGCCTGATAACGAAGAAATCGAGTTTGCGATGTGGGTGCATCGCGACGACGTGCCAAACCTGCCCGAAAAAGGTATCAACCTGCCGCGTCCGATATCTATCGCACGCTTCCTTCTGGAAAACTGGTGCGCGGGCCACATATAGAGACAAAGAGGCCTTTGTCACCATCCTGGTGATACGGCATCGCTGTACTGGGTGATGATCGGTATTCAGGAAAAAACTTTGGTAGCGATACGTTTTCTACGCGATTTGGGTGTAACCGGCGTTGCTGTCTGTTTGCTTGCGACTTTGTTCGCAGTAACGGCCGCAAAGGCCCATGAACGGATCCCCGTCAAGGTCGGTGCGTATGAATATGGCGTGGTCTATTTCTATGATGATGGCAAGCCACGGGGCATGGTTCTGCACCTGATCAGACTTCTGAACGATTTGCAGGACGAATATGTGTTTGAACTTGCCGAAACCTCATCGCGCAGGCGCTATCAGGCCGTCACCAGTGGCGAGGTGGACCTTGTTCTGCTGGAAAGTGCGCAATGGGAATGGCGAAATCTGGATGTTCAGTTCTCCAAATCCATTGTTCAGGAAAAGGACCTTTATCTGACGCTTGCCGGGCCGGATAACACCGACGCACTTTTGTCAGATGTGACCAATTATCCGATCCTGTGTGTCTTGGGGTTCCATTACGGATTTGCCGATTTCAACGCAGATCCGGACTATCTGCGCCAGAACTTTGATGTTTTGCTGCGCTATAACGAGCAAGAGGTCCTTGACGGACTTCTGGCCGGGGAAGCCCCGATTGGGATTGTCTCGGCGGGCTTTCTGGCTGCCCGGTTTGTTGATTATCCGTCCTTGCGCGAAAGCCTTGTGATTTCAGATCAACCCGATGCCGTCCATGATCTGGTGGCGGTCCTGTCAGCCGGATCGTCGATCCCGCTTGAACACTTCAATCAATTGATTGCGAAACTGCAATCCACTGGCGAGGTCGAACGCCTGTGGCAGCAACTTCACATCGGTCTGTCTGGCTAGGTCCTGCCCCAAGTTCCGACCCAAGCCCCGACCGCATCTGCTAGTCGATCGGTGGGATGCGGGCAATAACATTGCGCCGCAGGGCATCTGGGCGTTCGCGCCAGGCAACAATGCCCTTTTCACTTTCGGCATATTTTGACGCCAGTTCA
This sequence comes from Thalassospira sp. CA1, assembly GCF_059052855.1. Lineage (NCBI taxonomy): Bacteria > Pseudomonadati > Pseudomonadota > Alphaproteobacteria > Rhodospirillales > Thalassospiraceae > Thalassospira > Thalassospira sp. CA1. The sequence goes on along the minus strand of NZ_JBZCIA010000008.1, from coordinate 56,729 downwards.
CACAGTTCTTCCACCATGCTGTCGGGATCAACGTTGCCATAAACATATCCCCACTTGCCCGGTCCGTTCAGCGCGACCGAACAGCCAGACTTGCAGTTGGTCAGGCATTCAACCGGTTTAACCTCAAACGGCAGATCGCGTGTGGCACAGACTTCCTGAATACGATCAAAAAGCGTCTGACCATCGCGCGGATCAGTTGGTGCGTTGGCGATTGAGGACGTGCAGGTCGTGCAGATATTCAGGCGGGACTTGGCGGTCATGCGGGTGATCTTATCCGGGCTGGTGAGATGTAAACGACGCGGGGGCGCATCCAATCAGCTTGCGACCGTTTTGGTCAAGTCATCATCAAGATGATGGGTGACATATTCCTGAATCGCGCCGGCAAGCTGGCGATTGACCAGCGGATGGGCTTCTTCGGCCAGCATCACGGCGACACCGACGGCCGGCAGTGGCGGAAATCCGTCCCGCGCATCAAGAATTTTGAATTCGTCGGTCACACTGGCCGCCGCAAGGGCGCCAACCCCCAACCCGTCGCGCACAAGATGCAGCATCGAAGCCGCCTGCCGCGAGGTCGCATAAAGCGTGAAGGGCCGGTTGGATTTCGAAAAGGCATCAATCGCCCATGCATGAAACTTGCAATCCTCGGCTGGCAGGACAAGCGGCAGCGGATCAAGAAGGTGCTGCTTGTGGACTGCCGATGTCACCCAGACCCCAAGTTCATGGCGCAGGAAATATCCTTCTTCGCCTGTTTCCGACCGGCTGATGATCGACAGATCAAGCTCCCCCTGATCAAGCATCCGGCGCAGCAGGATCGTCGGATTGACCGACACGAAAAAACGCGCCTTTGGATGAACGCTACTTATGGCGCGCAGAACAATTGGCAAAATCTTTTGCGCATAGTCATCCGGGCAGCCGATGCGGATCGGACGGCTTTCTTCCTGAGAACGCAATTGTCCCATCGCCTCATCCGTAAGGCTCAGGATCCGTCTGGCATAGCCGACAAAGGTGATGCCTTCATGGGTCAGTTGAACGTTGCGTCCGTCGCGCTCAAACAGCTTGTTGTCGACCAGTTCTTCAAGCCGTTTCATCTGCATGGAAAAGGCCGATGGCGTGCGCCCGATACGGTCGGCGGCACGGTTGAAGCTGCCGCATTCGGCAAAGGCGACAAAGCTTCTGAGAAGATCGGAATCCATGGCCTCTCCTTTGATCAGAAAAATTGATCAGGAATTTTGAACAATAGGGTCAAAACTATTCGATTGTCCGATTGTGATCCAGCGGCAAATATCAAACCCGGCCGGCCAATGCTGTAACGCGAATGCTTTTGATGCATATGCCACAAGGATGAGTCTGATGATTTTGAACGACTATTTGATGTCGGGTAACGGCTATAAGGTCCGTTTGCTGCTTTCGATGCTGGGTCAACCGTTTGAATATGTCGAACGCGACATCATGAAAGGCGAAACCCACACGCCCGAATACCTTGAAAAGGTCAACCCGAACGGCAAAATTCCGGCCCTTGTCCTTGATGATGGCAGGAGCCTTGCTGAAAGCAACGCCATTCTGATCTATCTGGCCGAAGGCACCAATTTCATCCCCGAGGATGCCTATGACCGGGCCGATATGATGAGCTGGCTGTTCTTTGAACAGTATGACCATGAACCGAACGTTGCCGTTCTGATTTCCTGGTATGCGATCAAGGGCCTGCCGGAACATGCCGATATTCTCGGACCAATGAAACAGGCTGGTGCCAAACGTGCGCTGGATCTGATGGAAAAGCGGCTTTCAGGTCATAACTGGCTGGTCGGCGATGCGCTTACCATCGCCGATATCTCGCTTTATGCCTACACGCACCGGGCCGAGCTTGGCAAAATCAGTCTGGCACCCTATCCCGGCATTCGTGCATGGCTTGACCGGATGACGGCGGTTCCGGGCTATGTGCCGATCACCTGGACGCCTTAAAGGGCACCAAAAAGCAGCCACCACAAACAGGAACGTCACCCAAGGCAAGGGGGAGGCGGGGGAAGTTGTTCCCATCCGTGGTGGCTGAATACCCTGACGGGAGAAACGTCAGGGCGGCGGTACAATCGTCAGGCTGATTTCAAAAGCTTTTCTGGCAAAAGCGGATCGGTCTGGGCTGCAGAAGTTCGCGCCTTGAAGCGCGCAAAGGCATCGGCGACATTGGGCGCGCTTGCCACCATTTCCGGGCCGCCCGGCATCGCGTTCAGGTAATGGATCATCGGCATGATCATCATGTCGGGAATGGTGAAACGGTCACCACAAACCCAGCCATCGCCATAAGCAGCATCAAGGACAGAAAGATCATGACGGATGCGGTCCGTCATTTCGTTCATACGGGTGGTAAATGCCGGGTCACGACGTTTGACATCATCGGCAAAAAACATCGGAATAACGAAATTACGGATGATGTCCGGATCAAGCCGGGTCATGGCGACACTGACCCACTGGTTCATCCGGGCCGCTTTTTCGGCATGCACCGGGCGCAATAACGGTCCGGGGAAATTGTCATCAATATAGCGGCAAATGGCGGCGGTTTCGTAAAGAACGAACGGCCCGTGGGTCAGTACCGGCACCTTGCCAAACGGGTTGCTGCGCAACAGTTCAGGTGTTGGCGGATGGCCGGGTGGCTGGACATTCTGGCTGCTGAACGCGAACGGTATTTCCTTTTCCAGACAGGCAATGCGAACCGTGCGTGTCAGGTTGCTGCGCGGCATTCCGATAATTGTGACATCCGACATGGCAAGACCCTTTTGTTCGGTGAACTTGCAGACAGGATTACGTCCCCCATAATATGTTCAAGAACATATTGTCAGAATGTGTCATGGTCGATCTGTCGCCCGATCCAAACATCCGATGACGTGCTGATTACCTGCTGGAGTTCGAAATGCCCTATGCGCCGACGCACAAACCCAAAACCCGCATTCGCATCGTTAATGCGGCAAGTGCGCTGTTTAAAAAGCACGGGTTTGAAAATGTCACGATTGATCAGGTCATGGCAGCGGCCGGGCTGACCCGTGGCGGGTTTTATGCCCACTTCAAGAACAAGGAAGCCCTGTTTGTTGCCTGCGTTGAAAACGGCATGTCGCTTTTGTCATCGCCCGTGCTGGCAAAATTGCGCAAGGCCGAGCTGTCCGGAAGCGACTGGGTGACATCCTTTGCCGAACTCTATCTGTCACGGGTCCATATTGATAACCCCGAACTTGGATGTGCGCTGCCAACCCTGTCCTCCGAAGTCTCACGCTCTGGCGACCAGGCGCGTTCGGCGTTCTCAAAACTGATTGATCAGGCATCGGGCAAACTTGCCTGGAAACTGGCAAAGGAAGACGGTGTTCCGGGCATGGACAAGCCCGTCCCGGTTGATGATGCGTCCGTGCTGCCAGATGTTCCTGATGGCTACCGCACCGAAGCCACATCGATGCTGGCGATGTTGGTCGGGGCGGTGGTGCTGAGCCGTGCAGTCGATGATGAGACGGCCGACGATATCCTGACCTCTACGCGCAAGACAATCCTGCAATCGCGCGATCACCTAAGTTCGAAGGCCGGTCAGAAAACCGCCTGATCAGTTGTAAAAGCCCGACAGGATTTCGGCATAGATTTTCACAAGGTTTTCGATGTCATCGACCATGGCGTGTTCATCGACCTTGTGCATGCTTTGTCCGACCAGACCGAATTCGGCGACTTCGGTGTATTTCTGAATGAAGCGCGCATCGGACGTGCCACCCGTCGTGCTCATTTCAGGCCGTTTGCCGGTGACTTTTTCCGAGGCATCGGCAATCAGGTTGGCGAGCTTGCCCGGATTGGACAGAAATGCCTCGCCGGAAATCTTGACCTTGAGATCGTGCGCACCGGCATGCTCGGCACAGACATCTTCGATCCACTTTTTAAGATCGCTGCCTGTGTGCTGATCATTAAAGCGGATGTTAAATGCCGCACTGACCTTGGCGGGGACCACGTTGGTTGCCGCATTTCCGGCATCAACTGTGGTGATTTCAAGGTTGCTGGGCTGGAAATGATCGGTGCCCTGATCGAGTTCGCGGGAATTCAGCACATCCAAGGTTTTCAGCATCCGCGGCACCGGGTTATCGGCCAGATGCGGATAGGCGACATGGCCTTGTGCGCCATAAACCGTCAACCAGCCGGTGACCGACCCACGGCGGCCGATTTTCATCATCTCGCCCAGATATTTCGGGTTGGTCGGTTCGCCCACCAGACAGCAATCGAACTTTTCACCCTGCTGATCACACCATTCAACAAGCTTGACCGTACCATTGATCGCGTCAGCCTCTTCGTCGCCCGTGATCAGGAACGAGATGCTTTCATCGAAATCCGGATGGGCAGCAAGAAAGGCGTCAACCGCACCAACAAAGCAGGCAATGCCGGTTTTCATGTCCACCGCACCGCGGCCAAACAGACGGCGATCTTTGACTTCGCCGCCGAACGGATCGACGGTCCAGGCGGCAACATCGCCAGCCGGGACCACATCAGTATGCCCAGCAAAGCAGAAATTGCGCCCCTTGGTCCCCAGACGGGCATAGAGGTTATCGATGGCGTCACTGTCATCGCCATCAAAGACCTTGCGCGTGCACTTAAATCCCCGTGCCTCAAGCGCCTTTTGCAACACATCAAGCGCGCCTTCATCGGCCGGAGTAACCGACGGGCAGCGGATCAGGGATTGTGCAAGTTCAAGGGCGGTCGACATTGGCACTCTCTTGGTCTTAGTGGTTTGCGTCTGTGTAGGAATTTACGCCTATTTTTATGTTTCAAGTGAAACAAAATAGGAACAAATATACATTAAGGGGCGAAACAGCCATCCGTTTCGCCCCTTATATCATGATCACATTGCGTGTCGCAGATCAGTCGCGCAGCAATTCATTGATCGAGGTTTTCGAGCGGGTCTTTTCATCAACGCGTTTGATGATTACCGCGCAATAGAGGCTCGGCCCAGGCGTGCCATCCGGAAGCGGCTTACCCGGAATGCTGCCCGGAACGACCACGGAATAGGCCGGAACGCGACCGACAAAGGTTTCGCCGGTGGTGCGGTCGATGATTTTGGTCGATGCGCCGATGAAGACACCCATCGAAATGACAGCACCTTCTTCGACAATCACACCTTCAACGATTTCCGAACGTGCGCCGATAAAGGCGTTGTCTTCGATGATGACCGGGCCAGCCTGAAGCGGCTCAAGCACGCCACCGATACCGGCACCACCTGAAAGGTGAACGTTCTTGCCGATCTGCGCGCACGATCCAACCGTTGCCCAGGTGTCGACCATCACGCCGGTATCAACATAGGCGCCAAGGTTGACAAAGGACGGCATCAAAACGGTGCCCGGTGCGACATAGGCCGAACGGCGCACGATGCTGCCCGGAACGGCACGGAAACCGGCCTTTTTGAATTCGGCTTCGCCCCAACCTTCGAACTTGGACGGGACCTTGTCCCACCAGTTGGTGTTTTCGCCCGGGCCACCTGCGATGGTGGTCATGTCGTTGAGACGGAAGGACAGCAGAACCGCCTTTTTGGCCCATTGATTGACAACCCATTTGCCATTGGTCTTTTCGGCAACGCGCAGGTCGCCGGAATCCATGGCGGAAAGCGTCTGTTCAACAGCCTTGCGGATTTCACCCTGGGTAGAGGAGTTAATCTCGTCGCGGTTTTCCCATGCGACGTTGATCACGCCTTCAAGCTCGGTTCTGTTCATTTTTCGAAGGTCCTTGCGGTCAGCCAAAATTGCGTCGGCGGAGAATGGTCAATGCGCGCGTGCAAGTCAACTCCGCCAGTTTACGTAGAAACGCCTGTTTCAGGCAGATTTCCGTTCCTGATCCCGTATGGCCGATAGACATAGCCGATCATTCCGCCAAGCTCAATCCTGGAACGATGACAAATCAGCTCTGCCCTGCCCGGTAGCGGGGAAGTGAAGTACCCTGACTGGGCGCAGCTTTAGCGGGGGAATTACGATCCGTTGTTAAGCCCGCGCAAGAAGCCGACAAGATCATCAGTTTCATGATCAATGCGCGGATCATCGCGGCCGGCCTGCGCCCATTCAAGATCGGTATGCACCCAGACGGTGGTCATGCCCATATCCTTGGCCGGCAGAAGGTTTTTGGCCATGTCTTCGAAATAGACCGCACGGGTCGGGTCAATGCCATCACGCGCCAGAAGCAGGTCATAGGGTTCCTGCTTGGGCTTGGGGATGTATTCGGCATCGACGATGTCAAAGATGGTTTCAAAATGATCAGCAATGCCAAGGCGATCCATCACCCGTTCGGCATGGCCCCGCGAGGCATTGGTGAAAATCAGTTTACGGCCCGGAAGATCATTCAGCGCGCTGGCAAGATCGGGTGCCGGGTCGACCACGGACAGATCGATGTCATGGACCTTGGCAAGATAATCGGCCGGATCGATTTCATGTTCGGTCATCAACCCGCGCAAGGTGGTGCCATAGCGATGGAAATAGTCCTTCTGCACCCGGTGGGCTTCGGTTGCCTCAAGCTTCAGCGCATCGCGGACATATTGCCCGATCAGATCAGACACCTGTGAAAACAGATTGCAGGCCGCCGGATAAAGCGTGTTGTCGAGATCAAAGATCAGAACGCTGTCATCGTCGACACGGGGCAATTCGGATCTGCGTTTCGGGGCGGTGGTCATGATCTGGGGCCTTCCGGATATGCTTGTTGGACAGACGTGCCTGGCGCGCGTGTCAGGCAGTCGACATTTGTATGCGATCCTTACGGTGTTGCAAACCATCAGGATCAATCAGAACCAGAAATGGTGTACCCGTGGTCATTTGTTCGCCGTTGAATTGCAGGGTGCCTAGCGAGAACGGCACAGGGGTTTAAAACCGCCAAAAAGAGCAAACATATATTGGGTTCTTGTTTGGGATCCATGTCTGGGGCCTTGGACTGCGCGTGCCAAATGTGATGGAGGTTCGGCCCGGAAAACCGGGCGAGGACATTATTATCCGTCCGCATAGGAAATTCAGGTTTTGTAAAACCCTTGTTAAGTAGAAGCAGTGAAAATGACCGAAAGCCATTAAGGCGATCAGACTGGTTTCCGTGCTCGGGGGAAGGGAATCACTTGTTGATCCGGGCAGCGTGAGAGGGTGCATTGGATAAACTTATAAAGGCGCGAACAACCGAACTGCGCAAAGAAAGAAACCGTTTTGCGGCATTGGCCTTTGTCTGGGGGGATCTTCTTCTGGAACTGGACGGGGATCTGCGCATTGTTTTTGCCTCTGGCGCATCAGACGGGATTTTGGGGAATCGGCAACAAGATCTGTCGGGGAAGTCGTTCATCCAATTCCTGGCAAAACAGTATCGCCCGCTGGTGACAGAGATGTTGCGGGTCGCGCGTCGCCGCGGACGCATGGACAATATTCAGGTCCGCTTCAATCAGCAGGCCGACATGTTAAGCCCGCCGGTTTCCATGAGCGGCTATTTTCTGCCTGATCTTGGCGATCATTTCTTTGTCGCGCTCAGAGTTGCGATCAATGCCCTGTCGCCCGATGTTGCCGCCAGCCTTCAGCGCGACACTGCTACGGGCCTTCTGGATGAAGAAAGCCTGTCAAAGGTCGTCACGGAACGGTTGATGGCGCGCCGGGAAACCGGGATCGAGCACAAATTTACCCTGATGACCCTCAATGCGTTTGATCCGCTATGCGCGCGGATGAAACAGATCGAACAGGCGGAAATGATGGCCAGCGTCGGAGCCTTTCTGCGCGCCCATTCGGTTGCGGGCGACACGGCCGGGCGACTGGGGACAGAACAATTTGGCATGTTACATCGCGCAGATGTCCCGATTGGCGATCTTGAAAAACGGATCGAGGAATGTGTGCGCGATGCCGATCCGACCGGGGTTGGCATCGAGGTCAGTTCATCGGTGACCGATTTTACCGCCGAGCTGATCCCACCGGGCGATCTGGCGCGCGGGGTTTTGTATTCCATCCGGCGGTTCTGTGACCGGCAGGAGCACAGCTTTACATTTTCGCGCCTGATGGGCCAGGCGGATAATCTGGTCAACAATACCTTTTCGGCGATGCAGGATTTCGGCACAAGGGTCGATCAGTTGAAGTTCGATACGGTGTATCAGCCGATCGTGCGCCTGCCGAATGCGGAAATCCATCATTTCGAAGTGCTGGTAAGGTTCTATGACGATGATGGCAAACTGATCCCGACACAGGAACTAGTCAGCTTTGCAGAGCAGGTCAATATGGTCCATCGTCTTGATCTGGCGATGTTGCGCCGAAACCTTAAATGGATCACTTCCCAGCTTGATCAGGGGATAACAGCCCGGGTTGCTGTGAATATTTCCGGCCATTCGCTTGGAAATCCGGATTTTTGCCGGTCTGTGATTGCGCTCTTTGAGCGCCATCGCGAGGCACTTGGCCAATTGATGCTTGAGATCACCGAAACCGCCGAGATCAGCGATATCGATACGGCGGCAAAGTGGATTGCCCGTTTCCGTGAATTCGGGGTCGAGATCTGCCTTGATGATTTCGGCACCGGTGCGTCGAATTTCCGGTATCTCAGCGCAATGGATATCGATTATGTAAAGATTGACGGCGAATCAATCCGGCAATCGACCAAGACACCTAAGGGGCTGGCGTTCCTGCGATCGCTTGTCGATCTGTGTCACGACATCAATGTCGAGGTTGTCGCCGAGATGATCGAGACAGACAAGATGCGCGAACTTGTGACCAAGGCCGGTTTTGACTATGCGCAGGGCTATCTGTTCGGCAAGCCAGAAGCCGACATTACGCTGTATTGGCGTGATTCTGTTTACAAGCGGTGATGCTGGCAGACAAAGACATTTCCGGGCCGGGATATTGAGCCGCGAGATGCGGAGCTGACTGGCCCGATCAGTTTTTGCTGTCCCCGGAAGTCACGCCATATCGGGCGAGGATTTTGTCAAACAGGCCGTTTTCCCGGATTGTGACAAGGCCGTTGTTCAACTCGGTCAAGAGGGCCTTTGGGTCATTGGCTTTACGCGAGATGCAGGAATAGTAGGGATTGTTCGAAATCACCTTGAAGTGAATTTGACCGGCCCCGCTAAAATTGTGTTCCGAATTGTGCAACTCGTAATCCATCGGCGCCTTATAGGACAAGGCGGCATCAATACGGCGCGAAAGCAGCATATCAAGCAGGGTGGCTTCGCTATTAACCACGAGAACATCAAGTCCGGCATGGCGTGCAGTTACTTCGAGGCTATATCCGTTGACGACACCGACAATCATGTTCGTGGCATCGGCAATCTTTTCAATTGATGTCAGGGCGTTCTCGCCCATGGCATAGAACGCCACGCGGACATGTCCCAGCAGATAAGAATAAAACAGGTCCTCTTCGCGTTCAGGCAGGTAACTGCACGAACACAGGCCATCGACCTGTCCGGTACGGGCAAGAAAATAGGCCCGTCGCCAAGGGTAAAATGGCGTGATCAGGGTGATGTTGCGGGTTGCAAACGCAGCGCGCAGAATTTCGATGTCATATCCTGGCAGGGCCGCGTCTGCGGCAATCTTTGAAGGCGGAAAAGGATTGCAGGCCAGTGTCACTGTTTGCTGGTTCCCAGCGGGTGGTATCAGCGTGTTCTGGGCAGATGCCGGTTTGCCAGTGCCAATAAGGGCCAGTGCAACAAGGGTCAAGCTGATGACGTGTACGAACGCGCGCAAGTTTCGGCGCCCGTTGAGAACAAAGCACCGCAAAGGCACATGCAAGGAAATATCGGCCCGGTTTGTCACGAATGTGCTGCAATCATTCTAAAAAGAACAACGAGATCAACATGCTATCACGTTTCCGGTGATTGGCACGCGCTTTTCACACGATGAGTGAAACAATTTAAGGTAGAAATACCGTTAAGATACGTCGCGCGAATAAAAAAGGCCGGTGTCAAACACCGGCCTTTTTGAATATCAATGCCCGAATTTATTCGGCGGCTTTGACTTCCGCGCTGTTGCGGATGGCTGCTTCGCGGACATCGTCAGTGACATGTTCTTCGAACTTCGCGAAGTTCTTTTCAAACAGGCCGGTCAGGTTGGTGGCAGCCTTGTCATAGGCAGCCTTGTCTTTCCAGCTTTCGCGCGGGTTCAGAACACTTGCGGGGATATCGCCACATGCGGTCGGATAGGCCAGACCGAAGAACGGATCGGTGGCAAATTCGGCATTTTCCAGATCGCCATTCAGTGCGGCATTCAGCAGGCCACGGGTATAGGCAATCTTCATGCGCGAACCAACGCCATAGCCGCCGCCGGACCAGCCGGTATTGACCAGCCAGCAATTGGCTTCGTGTTTTTCCATCATTTCGCCAAGCAGCTTGGCGTAAACTGAGGGATGACGCGGCATGAATGGCGCACCGAAGCAGGCCGAGAACGCAGCGGTCGGTTCCTTGACACCTTTTTCGGTGCCAGCAACTTTCGCAGTGTAACCCGACAGGAAGTGGTACATCGCCTGTGCCGAGGACAGCTTTGCGATCGGCGGCAGAACGCCAAAGGCATCACAGGTCAGCATGATGATGTTTTTCGGATGGCCACCACGACCGGTTTCCGACGCATTCGGAATGAATTCGATCGGATAGGAAGAACGGGTATTTTCGGTGTGACGGGCATCATCGAGATCAAGCTCGCGCGATTGCTTGTTCATCACAACGTTTTCAAGAACGGTACCGAAACGCTCGGTCGTTGCAAAGATTTCCGGTTCTGCTTCGCGCGAAAGTTTGATCACCTTCGCATAGCAGCCGCCTTCGAAGTTAAAGACGCCGTCTTCGCCCCAGCCGTGCTCGTCATCCCCGATCAGGGTGCGCGATGCGTCGGCAGACAGGGTGGTTTTACCGGTACCCGACAGGCCAAAGAACACGGCGGTATCGCCATTCTTGCCCATATTGGCCGAGCAATGCATCGGCATGACGCCCTTGGCCGGAAGGATGTGGTTGAGAACCGAGAAGATCGATTTCTTCATTTCGCCGGCATACCAGGTGCCGCCGATGATGACCATTTTGCGCTCAAAACTGACCATCACGAAGACTTCGGAGCGGGTGCCGTCGTCTTGCGGGTCTGCCTGAAGGCCCGGTGCATGCAGAATGGTGAATTCCGGCGCGAAGTCGCGCAGTTCTTCTTTCTGCGGCTGGATGAACATGTTGCGGGCAAAAAGGTTATGCCATGCGTTTTCGTTGATCACGCGCACCGGGAGGCGGAAACGCGGATCGGAACCGGCAAAGCAATCCTGAACGAACAGTTCGGTGCCCTGGAAATATGCGCGCACTTTCTGATAGAGGCGCTCAAATACTTCCGGGCTGACCGGGCGGTTTACATCGCCCCAATCGATATCTGCCTTGGTGCTTTCTTCTTCGACGATGAAGCGATCCAGCGGGGAACGGCCGGTATGTTCGCCGGTAAGGGCGACAAAGGCACCGCCTTTGGCGATTTTACCTTCGTTGCGACGGATCGCATGTTCATAAAGGCCGGCAGCGTCAAGGTTCCAGTGAACGGCGCCAAGGTTTTTGAGGCCATGGGTTTCAAGGCCTACACGGCTGACAACGGGTCCTGATTGCAGCACGAAACTCTCCTGGTGGGAATGAAAATCTGGGGGTTAATGTCCTATTTTACACTGCCAATTGTGGGTAATCGGAAGCGCTGAGACATATTGTTACAAAGGTGTCTTAAAAGCAACCGCTCCTTTTGCCTTATACCTAGGAAAACGTAAGTGTTTTTGCGTTTGCGAAAATTACATTTTCAGGGTCGCGGGTTTAATGTTCAGAATGCAAATGGTCCGACTTATGCGCGCCATATTTTGCACATTTTGACCAAAATTTCGCGCGCCTCGTCCGGCGTTCGGACCGGGGTCGGGAAGTCGATTCTAAGCGGTGCGATATCGTCAGAATTGGCGGCCAAAACCATGCCATCGCAGTCAATCGATTGCATCTGCCAGCCAGCACTGGGGTCGGCGGTGGTGAAGTGACCAACGATGCCAGACAGGGCATCGGCATGATCGGCATTCATATGCGCAACGATCCCGTCATGGCCGTCGATCAGGGGGGTGATGTTTGCGGGTATCAGCTTGTCACCCGAAAGGCGGCGTTGTTTGCCAAATCCACCTACCCAGTAGGCTGCATCGACAGAAACCCGATAGAACCCGAAATCGGCAAACCCGGCATACTGGGCAGCATCGGGATGGGTTTGCAGATAGCGTTTCTTCACCCGATCAAGGTCAGTGGCGGCTGTTACCGGCATGGCGCGCCCGAAGATGGTTAATCGGGCGGTATCGGTTTCTATTGTGGCCGTACCATCGTTGTTTTCGGCCAGATCGTGGTTTGTCACCAGAAGCGAAACGCGATTGTCGGCCTTGATATGACGGGTGTGATCGGCAAGTTCGGAAATCAGCAGGCAGGGCGTACCATCCAAGTCGCAGGCCGGGACAACCATCGATGTCACCGGCCAGCCATCAGGGATCTGAGCGTGATTGTGCGCGGTTGTTGCCAGAACGGCCCGTCTGGCATGACGCAGCATCTGGCGCAGGGCGTGTGATGACGGTGCGTTATATGATGACATGGGATGCCGGTGCCTTGTGGTTGTTGCCTATCAACAGATAAAGCCAACTTGCTGACAGCGCAACCGAGTCCGGGAGAACGTGTAGATGCGCGTAAAAACATCAAATCGGATATCCCATAGGTTGAAAAAATTGCGTGCCGTACGCACGTTTACCATTGGGACTGAGTTCAAGAATCGAACATCGTCGGAAAGAACCAGAAAATTGCCAATCATTGGGCTGTAATCGCGTTTGGGTGATCCCATATCGCTTATCAGAGGATACTGTACCAGGAGATGGTAAGGGGTCGTTTCGGGGATATTGATTTTGCGCCCTTTGTGAGGGCATCACGCGCTTGTTCGCGCGTAAAAGCATCGGGAAATGGTTGTTTGCTGACCGATCCGGTTCTTGTCGCGGGCAGGTGCGCGAATGAACAAGGGAAACAACGTTGATTGAGCCCGCAATGTCGGAAACCTCGCCGTCAAGGATAGCTTCAAGCACCTTTGATGCGCGGCAAGGCGATACAAGATGGCGTATTCTGGTCGTCGATGACGACAGGGATGTTCACGAGGCAACGGACTTCGCCCTTGGGCGAGTGAAAATCCTCGGACGGTCCCTCGAACTGATCCACGTCTTTTCGGCCGAAGAGGCGCTGAAACTTCTGCATGAAACACCTGATATCGCGGTCATTCTGCTGGATATCGTGATGGAGCGTCCCGATAGCGGATTGCGTCTGGTCGAGGAGATTCGTGCCGAAGGATACCGCGAACAGCGCATCATATTGCGCACCGGATATCCCGGTGATGCGCCGGAAAAGGAAGTCATCCGCGATTATGAAGTTGATGATTACTGGTCAAAGGACGAGTTGACCCGCACGCGTCTTGTCACATCGCTGACAACGGCGATCCGGGCGGTTGACTATGTGCGGGCTCTTAAGGGGACGCGCACCGGCCTTGAACTGGTGATCGAGGGCACGCAATACCTCTATCAAAACAAGAGTATCGATATCTTTGCCGAAGGTGTCCTGACCCAGCTTGCCGCAATCCTGCGCGTCAGTCCGCAAGGCGGCGTTTGCGCCCTGGCCGAGCTCCCCGACCACCAAAATGACCTTGTTGTCCTGTCGGGTGTGGGGCGGTTTGCCCCCTATGTCGGCAGGAAACTTCTAGAGGTCGAAGACATTGATCATGTCCTGATTTCCGAGGGGCTTGAAGGCGGCCAAATGCCGCTGATTTCGGAAAACAAGATAGTGTTCAGCCATCGCAGCGATACCGGACGACGGTTGCTGATCTATTTTGTGCATGATCAGACCCTGAGCCGCGAAAACACTGTTTTGGTTGAAGTTTTTGCCACCAATCTCGGGATCTGTTTTGACAATCTGGCATTGATGAACGAGTTGGCCGAATTGGCGTTTGTCGATCAGCGTGTCGGCCTTCCCAATCAGAACGCGTTTGATCGCGAACTGATGCATATGACGCGAAATGGCAGCGATGCAGCCATCGTCGCAATGATCGCCATCGAAGATGCCGCCCAGTTTTGCGTTGCATTTGGTGTCAATTATTTCGAGCGGATTATTACCGCGGTTTATGAACGCTTGCGCGCCGTGGCGGGGGACGGGGTATTTGTCGCGCGCGTCGGGGAATATACGCTTGGTCTTGTTGATAGTACCGGCACATTTGAAGTTTCCGCCATTGAGGCAATCTTCGACGATCCGTTCGATGTTGTCGGAAGCCCGGTTGTCGTGCGGGCAACTATCGGTGTTGTGCGCGGTAATCCGCAAGGGCGCCGGTCAAGCGATATACAACGGGCCGCAAGGCTGACTTTGCTGAAACAAAAGCAAAGAGGCCCGGGTGGTACGGCTGAGTTCGAGCCATCCATGGCCGATGAAGTGCAGGGCTCACTGCGGATGGTCGGCGCCTTGCGAGAGGCCGTTCGGGATCGGAAACTGACATTCGTTTTTCAACCGAAGATCTGTCTGAACACCGGCGCTGTCATTGGCAGCGAGGTCCTTTGTCGCTGGGTGGAGGATGGAAAGCCCATCTCGCCGGGGCGTTTCATCCCGGTGGCCGAGCGGGCAGGATTAAGTGGCGCGATCACGTTCCAATGCCTTGATGCCGTTCGGAACCTGAACGAAATGCTTGGGCATGCGGGCCTGCCGCCCTTGAAGGTGGCGATCAATCTGGCGGCAAATGATATCGGCAATATGGATTTCGTCGATCAGTTGATTGAGGCATGCAATTCCCATCATCTTGGACCGGAAACGGTCGGTTTTGAGATTACCGAAACCCAGCGATTTACCAATGATGGCGAGGCGACAGCCTGTGTGCAGAAACTGGCGGGCCTTGGGTTTGAGATTTGGCTTGATGATTTTGGCACCGGGTATTCGTCGCTCAATCATCTGAATATCCTGCCGGTGCGCGGCATCAAGATCGACAAGTCATTTATCAGTGGGCTTGCGGTGGATGTAGGAGCCAATCAGGTTACCGAAACCGCGGCAAAAATTGCAGAAACCCTTGGAATTTCTGCGGTCGCCGAGGGGATCGAGACCATCGAACAACAAAGGATCTGCAAGGATCTTGGCATTCAGTTTGCCCAAGGTTTCCTGTACAGCCCGGGAATTGTGCCGGAAGAATTTGTCGACTGGCTGAAAAGCCGGGATTGCGACGGATGGTCAGATGATGACTGATCCGGATGCACAAACGCCGTCTTCGGGCGACAAAGCCCTGCCTTTGGTCGATGGACGCGACGCGCAATGGCATCAGAGCGGTTATTTCTGGCAGGTCACGGGCGTTCTTGCGCTTGGCGGGATGTTTCTGTTTTTCGGCGTGATGGCGTTCTGGCACACAATTGAGTCCAGCCGCGAAGACGAACGGACGGTTCGGCGATTGCTTGTGGATGTTACCCATCGGGCGGCAGACATCCAGCAATGGTATGAAACAGCCATCCAGACCCTGAACCTGTCGATCCTGCATCCGGCAGTTGAGGAATTTCAGACCCGCCCGGACGAGACGATCAGATATTTCACGGAACTGGCGGGTGAAGTGCAACGTTTCAGCCAGCTTCGGATCATCCTGCCATCCGGTATGGAAGCCATCCGGGTTGATGCACGCGGCAACGAGGTGATTGTTTCCCCTGATGATGCGCTACAAGACAAGTCTGATCGTTATTATTTCGAAGCAGCCCGGTCTTTGCGCCTTGGCCAGGTTTATGTCAGCAGGCTTGACCTCAATGTCGAAAATGGCGAGATCGAAATGCCGCTGCGTCCGACAACCCGGCTGGTGGCACCGATCAGTGGCGTTGATCAAAGCATTGTCGGATATCTGATCGTCAATCTGGATATGCGGGTGCCATTGATCCCGTATGGCATTGCATCCGACGGTGTGACGCAAACCGAACTTATCAATCACGACGGATACTGGCTGGCCGGGGCGAGCGACGATCGCAACTGGGGCTTCATGCTTGGGCATAATGCGTCTGTGGCGCAGGCCAGTCCGGAACTTTGGCAGCGCATCAAATCAGTCGATCGACAGGCTGGTTTTGAAATTGATGGCCTGATTTACGAGGTGGAAACCCTTCCGGTTGAGCGGATGATGAGCAGTTTTTCAAGCGGCAGCGTGCATTCGGAAACTGCAAGGTTCCATCTGGTCGGAAGTGCGCCCGCCTATCAGGCCTGGGCAGGGGATAAAACGGCAGAGGGGATCTTTGTTGGCCTCGTTACCATCATGATTTGGGGTCTGTCGGGGGGGATTGGGTATCTGTTGCTGCGACGACGACAAACAGCACAACTTCAGGCGCTTTTGACCAAGGATCTGCTTGTTCAGGGGCGCATGGCATCCCTTGGTCGGATTGTTGCCGGGGTGTCACATGAAATGCGCACCCCGCTTGGCAATGCGCTTACGGTCAGTACCACCATGGCCGATGATCTGCAGGACTTGCAGCAAGGCCTGATCAAGGCAGGCGACTTTGATGAAGACCGCATGGAGGCGGTCAACTCCCTTCTGGAAGGCAACAGAATTCTTCAGAAGAACATCATCCGGACCAAGGAACTTCTGAAACATTTCAATCAGACGGCGACAGACCAGACGGTTCATGTTCTTCGCAATTTCGATCTGACCAAGGTCGTTACCAATCTGGTCGAAACATTGCGCAAACAGTTTGAAAAGACCGGTATTGAACTGACGATGGCGCTGCCGCAATCCGCGCATCTGAACAGTTACAGTGACGCGATTGATCAGGTGCTGCTGAGTTTGATCATGAATGCCCATCAGCATGCTTTTGTCGGACGGGAAACCGGCAAGATCAGCATCAGGCTAAGCAATCGGGATGATGCAAACTATCTTTTGGAAGTTGCTGATAACGGCATTGGTATCGCGCCGGAAAATCACGAAAAGGTTTTCGAGCCATTCTGGTCAGTTGACGGATCAACCGGGGGCAGCGGGCTTGGATTGGCGATCATTTTGAATGTGGTTCAAAACACCCTTGGTGGTCAGCTCAAGATTTCGTCTGTGCCCGGATCGGGGACCGTATTCCAGATGATCCTGCCAAAGGACGCGCCGTCCTACGAAGCAACACAGGAAAGCCCGTTTTCCGTTCAAGGCGACGCACAATTGGCATCTGCCCGTTCGGCCGGGTCAGTCTGAACAGCTTGCACCGGTCGCGTTTTTGAGTTCGGCGCGGCGTTGGCGGGTCTTGGAAATGACGCGTTTTTTGGTGCCGTCACTCATGGTCATCCAGGAACCGATTTCATCGCCGGTGCGATAACATCCCATGCAGTAACCCGATCTTGGGTCAAGTAGGCAGGTGCCGTTGCACGGGGATTTGACGGGCATGATGATGGGCCTGTAAACGCGAAAACAAAGATGTCAGACCCATGAAAAGCAGTTTCGCGCGCAGCAATCAAGGGGAGGATCTTGGGCTGCGCGCGAAACGAACGGGGGAATGGCCGGTTGTGGCTTAAATCAAATCACTTAAAGGCGATTGAACCACTCGCGGACCTGACGGTCGGCCTCTTCGCGTTGAATGCCATAGGCTTCCTGAATCTTGCCGACCAGTTTGTCTTGCTGGCCATCAATGGTATCGACATCATCGTCGGTCAGGCGACCCCACTGTTTTTTGACGTCACCGGTAAGCTGTTTCCAACGTCCTTCGATTTGGTCCCAATTCATTATCGTCTCCTGTTTTGATTGACGGTTTGCTCGACCAAGGGATGTTGTGCCCTTTGCTAGAATCAACGAAGCAGCAGCGGTGTTGTTCCAAATTGTTTTGCCACGTCGGTTCAGGCAATCGGACAGAGCAAGCGGTTACAGCAACGGGTGGCAGCATTGCCCGTGGTTTGCTTGCCATATCGTGCCCGGGGCGCTATAGCCCCCTACAGTTCTTTTTATGGAGTTGTTTTCGCACCGGCCCCACATCGGCTGTCTGGTGCGGCACGGAGGAAGATATGCGCGGCTATTTCGGGATTGGAATTGAAGGGGCAAGCAAGCCTTTGAATGTGGGCACCCTGTTTCGTTCTGCCCATGCCTTTGGCGCAAGTTTTGCGTTTACGGTGGATGCAGATTTCCGTGAGGAACGCTCCAACATCACCGATACATCGAAGTCGGGCGAACAGATGCCCTACTATCATTTCCCCGATCACGAAAACCTGTTCCTGCCGCAAGGCTGCCGCATGGTGGGGGTCGAACTGACACCCGATGCGATTGAACTGCCAAGCTTCAAGCATCCGTCGCAAGCGGCCTATATCCTGGGTCCGGAACGCGGAAACCTGTCTGATGAAATGCAGGAAAAATGCGATTTCATCATCAAGATCCCGATGAGTTTCTGTGTCAATGTGGCGATTGCCGCCAATATCGTGATGTATGACCGCGTGATCAATCTGGGCCGGTTTGCCCCGCGCCCGGTGCGTGCCGGTGCGCCGACCGAACCCAAGCCCGAAGCGCATTACGGCGGCTGGATTTCGCGCACGCGCGACAAACGCAAGGGTGACCCGGAAAAATTCCGTCAGGCCCCGCCGCCGGATTACTCCGTAATCGACGGTTCGCTTGATGATGACGACGCCTGATTACCGCAACCCAATGCCCCCGATATAAAGAAGCAACGGCCGCGAGGGAGGAGCACGGCCGTTGCTGTGTGTGATCTGCGGTTTGCTGTGCCTTGACAGGGGGGGGCTTGGCACGCTACGCAGATCAGGGTGTTTGGTGATGGTCTAGGCGGCCTTGTGATCGGTCGCTGTCTCTTCCTTGTTTGTCGTGTCGTCCTGTTCGGGGTCTTCGATCTTGTCGTCCGGGCTTTCGCCATGCGGGTTGCGCAGAAGGTTTGCAATCATGCGCATGCCGACTTCGCCCTGAAGGGTCAAAAGGCTTTCGGGGTGGAACTGCACGGCACTGATCGGCAGGCTTTTGTGGCGGATGCCCATGATCACCCCGTCATCACTGCGCGCCGTGACCGTAAGGTCGGCTGGCATTTCAGCCGCCTTGGCAAACAGGGAATGGTAGCGTCCGACAACGATGTCTTCGGGCAGGCCATCAAACAGCGGATCGGTTGTATCGAGTTTCACCTTTGACGGTTTGCCATGCATCGGTGTGACAAGTTGACCCAGTGACCCGCCAAAGAATTCGACAATCCCCTGCAGACCAAGGCAAACCCCGAACACCGGCAAACCCGCAGCAAGGGCGCGTTCGATACTGTCGCGCAGGTGATAGTCATCCGGCCGCCCGGGGCCTGGTGACAGGAACACCAGATCAGGTTTGAAATCCTCAAACGCCTGATCGGGGAATCCCGGACGGAGTGTGAGCGTTTCGGCCCCCGTCGCGCGGATGTAACTGGCAAGGTTTTGCACAAAGCTGTCTTCGTGATCGATCAGAAGCACGCGTTTGCCTACACCTGACACCGTCGGATCAAGGGTGACTTCATCCTTGGCATCACGGGTGACGGCATCGATCATCGCCGATGCCTTAAGCACGGTTTCGGCTTCTTCGGCGTCCGGTTCACTATCAAACAATAATGTCGCGCCCGCACGGACTTCGGCGACACCCTGTTTGAGCCGCACGGTGCGCAACGTCAGGCCGGTATTGAGATCACCATTGCAGAGAACCGCGCCAATCGCCCCGCCATACCAGGCGCGTGCGCTGCGTTCGACGGCCTCGATATGTTTCATCGCAGCACGCTTGGGCGCACCGGTGACAGTTACGGCCCAGCAATGGGTCAGGAAGGCATCGAGCGCATCAAACCCTTCACGCAGGCGACCTTCGACATGGTCGACCGTGTGGATCAGACGCGAATACATTTCGATCTGACGCCGGCCCAGAATGCGGATGCTGCCCGGTTTGCAAACGCGTGCCTTGTCGTTGCGATCGACGTCGGTGCACATGGTGAGTTCCGACTCTTCCTTGGCCGAGTTCAGCAACGTGCGGATATTTTCGGCATCCTCAATCGCGTCGCGGCCACGCGCGATGGTGCCGGAGATCGGGCAGGTTTCAATACGCTGTCCCTTGACCCGGACATACATTTCGGGTGATGCGCCAATCAGGTGTTCACCATCGCCGAGATTGATCAGGAAGCCGTAAGGGGCCGGGTTGCGACGCTTAAGACGGCGGAAAATTTCCGACGGTTTGACATCGCAGGCGGTGCGGAAAACCCGGCTGGGCACGACTTCGAACAATTCGCCACGGGCAAAGCGGTGCTTGGCATCCTCAACAATGGCGGCATATTCGCCCTGTTTCATGTCGTTTTCGATGGCGGCGTTGTTGCCGCGTGATGGCGGGTGGGGTTGGGAAATGCGCTCTAGCCCTGCGGTGCTGCGACCATCGGGTGCGATAAATTCGTAATCAAACCGGGTGGCGACGCGCGAGGCATGGTCGACTGTGACCATCTGATCGGGCAGGAACAGGTGGATGTCCTTATGATCCGCCGGGCGGTCTTGCGCCAGATTGATCTGTTCGAAATGAAGCGCGATGTCATAGCCAAAGGCACCATACAGCCCAAGACGTTCATCGCCCTTGTGCCCGAACAAATCACGCAGTGCGCGCATAACCGAAAACAGGCTGGGTTGCTGGCTGCGCTCTTCTTCGGGGAACCAGGCGGCGGGTTTTTTGACCACGCCATAAAGCCCGTCTTCGCCGTTGGTCAGGCTTTCGACATGGGGATGGTTTTCAAGCGCGCTTGAAATGACATCCAGCAAAACCCGCCCACGATCATTGAGTGCATGCACGGCAAAGCCGCGTTCGCGCCCGATAATTTCAATCGGTGGGGCATCAAAGCCCATATCCCAACGCGAATAGCGCCCCGGAAATTCATAGCTTGAAGACAGCAACACGCCCTTGGTGGCATCAAGCGCATCAATCAGGCCTTCGGTTGCGTTTTCATAGGGCATTTCGGTCATGCGGCGGATGACCGAGACACCGCCATCGGTGGTGTAGCGATACTCGCTGCTGTCAGTGGAAATGCCGGTTTGGCTTGTCGGGGGCGTCACGTTTTTTACTCCTGTGTGGGCCAAGCGCTGCAGGAGCCATGTGATCTTAAGACAAGGAAGAAGAAGTCTGAAAACACAAAGCCGCCTGCAAGAATGAGGCGGCCGGTATGTTTAGGGCACGAGTTTTGGCCGCCCGCTTAAGCGAGCCACCACCAACGATTTGCAATGTGGGTCGGGTTCATGCCGTGTGTTTTCATGGGTCAACCATGTGCCCAAAAAAACCGGGCGTCAAGACTTTTGCGGCGTGGGTGTTGTTTCGGTGTCGTGCAGTTCAAGATGAAGTGGCTGATGGCAATGCGGACAGGTCAGGATTTCATCGCTTTCATTGCGATGGACATCGCGGATGTCCTCGATGATGGACTGGGCCTGTTCTTCGCTGATGCCGAGTTCCTCCTGATGGGACCTTAGTTTGTGGCGGACCCGTTCGGTCAGGCGTTTGCCCAGCAACTGGCGGGTGGCCTGATGGCGATACTCGCTTTCGCGCCTGCGCAGTTCGGCGTTAAAGGCCGACGCCAGAATACCGGCCGGGACGGCAACAATGCCGATACCGGTCAATGAGATGATGCTGGCAAGGAGTTTGCCAAACGGCGTGATGGGGACAACATCGCCATAGCCGACTGTGGCAAGCGTTATGACACTCCAGTAAAGCGCATCAAGCAGGTTGGAGAATTGTTCAGGTTGGGCTTCGTGTTCGGCAAGGTAAATCGCCCCGGCACTGAACACCAGCATGCAGGCAAGGGCGGCACTGGCGGCGCCAAAAATGCCCATTTGCTGGCGAAACACCAGCATCATCAGTTCCAGCCCGGTGGAATAGCGGGTGAATTTCAACAGGCGCAGCAACCGGACGATGCGGATAAAGCGCAAATCAATGCTGGTAAAGAACCACAGGAAGATCGGCAGGATCGCCAGAAGGTCAATCAGCGCCATCGGGGTTAGCATATAGCGCAGACGCGCAAATCGGCCACTAAAGCGCGGATTGTCCGGGGCAGACCAGACACGCAGGCCATATTCGATGGCAAAGATCAGCGTGCAGACGATCTCGATTGTGGCAAACAGAATGAAATAGCGTTCGGCAAAGGCTTCGACCGAGTCAAAGATCACGGAGACGACATTGATGATGATCGCGCTGGCCAGAACCAGATGCACAAACAGCGAAAACCGCGATTCCCGGTCAACACCGTGCAGAAGTTTCTGGGTTCTTGATCGAAGGGTCGGTTTCATGTCGCGCGTACTCGGTCCGGGCAATGGAGTGCAATATTGCCCGGGCAGTTTTGCGCCCAATCATTTCAGAAATGGTTAAATCAGCTCTGATCGCAGTTGCTCAGCGGGATCAGTACCCTTTTGCCGCCTGGATGAAAGCCGAGATCTTGCGCGGGTCCTTGACCCCCTTGCTGCGTTCGACACCGGATGACACGTCCACCCAGGGCGCGCCTGTAATCTTGACGGCCTCTGCGACATTGCTGGGATCAAGTCCGCCAGCCAGCATCCAGTTGCTTTGGAAGTTCTGACCGGTCAGAAGCGTCCAGTCGAAT
This sequence comes from Thalassospira sp. CA1, assembly GCF_059052855.1. Taxonomy (NCBI): domain Bacteria; kingdom Pseudomonadati; phylum Pseudomonadota; class Alphaproteobacteria; order Rhodospirillales; family Thalassospiraceae; genus Thalassospira; species Thalassospira sp. CA1. The sequence continues at coordinate 34,205 of NZ_JBZCIA010000008.1, read as the reverse complement.
GACACGGCATTGCCGCCGGGAAGGACGCTGTCCTTGGGGGGCTTGGCATCAAACAACAGAAAATCGGCAACGCCGTCATAGTTCTTCTTGGCGTTTTCGATATCGTTTGCGGTGCTGACCGAAATGGCCTTCATGACCTTGAGGCCAAAGCGTTCCTTGACCTCGGCCACGCGTTCCGGGCTTTCCTTGCCATGAAGCTGGATGACGTCGAGATTGCCGGCCTTGATCGCGTTTTCAAGCGCCTCGTCACCGGCTTCGACAAACAGCCCAACCTTATAGATGCTGTTGGGAACCCGTTCGGTGAGCGTCTTGGCACCCTTAAGCGAGATATGGCGCGGGCTTGGCGGGAAGAAGACATATCCAAGGGCATCTGCCCCGGCACTCATGGCTGCAATCGCGGCATCTTCGCTGTTAATTCCACAGATTTTTACCATGCAGGTCATCGGGGCATCCTGTTCTTGTCGTCGCTCTAATCTTCTTGGCAAACGCTTGCCGCGTCAGATTGACTTAACAGAAATGACCACGATCCAACAGGATATTTGCGTTTTGTCGTGGCTTTCCACTGGCAGGATAATCATTGCTGCGCTATTTTCCCGGCCATGAGCAAGAACACAGACCCTGCCGCGGGCGAAACCGGCGAAAACACAACCCACTTTGGTTTTCGTGATGTTCCCGAAAGCCAGAAGGCATCCATGGTGCGCGAGGTCTTCGACACTGTTGCGTCGAAATATGACCTGATGAACGATTTGATGAGCGGTGGCGTGCATCGCTTGTGGAAAGACAGCTTCATCAACGAGCTCAAGCCGCGTCCGGGAATGAAGCTTCTCGACGTTGCCGGGGGTACTGGTGATATTGCGTTTCGCTTCCTGAAAAATGGTGGTGGCTCTGTCACGGTCTGTGACATCAACTATGAAATGCTCCATGTCGGGCGCGACCGCGCGGTTGATCACGGGATCCTGAAAAACATCAACTGGACGGTCGGTGATGCGCAGAAATTGCCGCTGCCAGACCAGTCGGTTGATGCCTATACCATCGCCTTTGGCATTCGCAATGTGACCCGCATTGAAGAAGCGCTTTCAGAAGCCTATCGCGTCCTGCGTCCGGGTGGAAAGTTCCAGTGTCTTGAATTTTCCAAGGTCGTCGTGCCGGGGTTTGACAAGCTGTATGATACCTATTCGTTCAAGCTTTTGCCCGAAATCGGACGGTTTATTGCGGGCAATCGCGAAGCTTATCAGTATCTGGCGGAAAGCATTCGCAAGTTCCCCGATCAGGAAACATTTGCATCCATGATCCGGGCTGCCGGCTTTGAGCGGGTAAAATACCGCAACCTGTCTGGCGGGATTGCAGCGATTCATTCCGGTTGGCGGATATAAGGGCGTTTGACGCATGATCCGTTTTATTCGTAACAGCTTTCGCCTGCTTGCCATGGCGCGCACTTTGGCGCGCTATGATGCGCTGTTTCCTCTCGCCCTTGTGCCGGGGGGAAAACTTGTCGCGTTTCTGGCCCGCCTGACCGCACCGTTTTCGCGCCGGTCTGATTTGCCACCGGGCAAGCGCCTTGCGCGTGCGCTTGAGGAATTGGGCCCGGCCTTTATCAAGCTTGGCCAGACCCTGGCGACCCGATCCGACTTGATTGGCGATGATGTGGCGGCCGACCTGTCGTCGCTTCAGGATCGCCTGCCGCCGTTTTCGGCCAAGGTTGCCAAACGCATCATCACCGAACAGCTGGCCGAACCGTTTGACGTGCTGTTTGCCGAATTTGATGAAACGCCCGTCGCCGCAGCATCCATCGCACAGGTGCATTTCGCGACCACGACCGACGGGCGCGAAGTGGCGGTCAAGGTCCTGCGCCCGGATATCCGGTATCGCTTTGCGCGCGACATGGACCTGTTTTACTGGATTGCGGAACTTGTCGAACTGACCCAGCCGCGCCTGCGTCGTCTTAAACCGATTGAAACGGTCAAGGCGCTTGAAGACAGTGTTCATCTTGAGATGGACCTGCGTTTCGAGGCGGCAGCGGCATCGGAATTCCGCCAAAACTTTGAAGACGATCCGACCTATTACATCCCGCAGATCGATTGGGAACGCACGGCTGAACACGTGATGACCATGGAACGGGTCAAGGGTGTGCGCATTGATAATGTCGAAGCCCTTGATCGCATGGGCATTGACCGGTCGGACTTGCTGGCCAAGGCGGCCGGGGCATTTTTCCAACAGGTTTTCCGCGACGGTTTTTTCCATGCCGACATGCATCCGGGCAACCTGTTTGTTGATGAAAATGGCCGGGTAAGTTTGGTTGATTTCGGCATCATGGGCCGGGTGGATAAGCAAACGCGCCTGTATCTGGCCGAGATGCTGCTGGGCTTTTTGACGCGTGATTATCACCGCGTGGCCGAGGTCCATTTCGAAGCAGGGTATGTTCCGCGCAACCAGTCACTTGAAAACTTCCAGCAGGCGTGTCGTTCGATTGGCGAGCCGATCCTGGGCAAGGAACTGGCCGATATTTCCGTCGGCCGGTTGTTGGGGCAGTTGTTCCAGATTACCGAACAGTTCGGCATGGAAACCCAGCCGCAGCTTTTGATGCTGCAAAAAACCATGATCGTCGCCGAGGGGCTTTCACGTATTCTCAGCCCGAATGAGAATATGTGGGAACTGTCGCGTCCGCTGATCGAAGACTGGATGCGTGAAAACCTTGGTCCGGAAGCCAAGATCAAGGAGGCTACCCTTCAGGCTGGCACCATGTTGCGCCGACTGCCGCGCGTGATCGAAGCCGCAGAACAGGCATCCGCCGTCTTTACTGATCAGGGATTGCGCCTGCATCCCGACACGGTTGCCGCCATGCGTGGCAAGCCAAATAACGGGCAAAGCAAACCTGGCGGATTTTCGCGCCAATCCCTTGTGATGTGGGTGGCGATTGCGGCACTGGCTGTTGCGGTTTACCTGAAATAACCCAATCACCTTACGGGACGACACCTTGTGGGACGACCATGATGGCAGATGGCGGCAAAACCATTGAAATCAGCCTGGATCGGGCGCGGATTGATCTTGAATATTGCTATGATTTTATCGCTGCCTCTTATTGGGCCGCCGGGCGAACCCGCGGTGAGTTTGATCGATCTGTCGAGATGTCATTTCCTGTCGGCGCCTATTGCGATGGCCGTCAGGTCGGTTTTGCGCGCGTGGTCAGTGATCAGATCGCCATTGCCTATGTTGCCGATGTGTTTGTCGATCCGGATTATCGCCGCATCGGCATTGCCGCCAAAATGATCGATGCGTTGCATAACCATCCGGAACTAAAGCGTGTGAAACGCTGGCTTTTGGCGACAGCGGATATGCAACCGCTTTATCGTTTGCATGGCTATGCTGATCTCGACGACATGATGATGATGCGCCTTGATGAGGACGCAAGAAACCGCGATCCATTACGCTAGGACCACATCGAAAAACAAAAACGCCGCCACGGAAAACCGGGCGGCGTTTTTTTTTGGTTTTAAGCCAGATGACGCTTAGCTTGCGCGCACTTCATTGAGGAAGTTGCCAACCTCACCGCGCAGCGTGCCCGACTGGCTGTTAAGCTTATCAGACGCGCCCAATACCTGATGGGCGGCTTCGCCGGTCTGGCGGGCGGCTTCCTGCATTTCGCGGATGTGATTGGACACTTCCTGCGTGCTTTGAACCGCCTGCTGAACCGAGGTCGAGATTTCCGTGGTGGCCTGACCCTGTTCTTCGACCGCAGCCGCTACTTCGGATGCGATGTCATTCAGGTTGGCAATGATGCCGGTGATCCCGTCAATCGCGCCAACCGCCTGCTGGGTCGAGCCCTGAATACCGGAAATCTGTTCAGAGATATCCTCGGTCGCACGCGCGGTCTGGTTGGCGAGGTTTTTGACCTCGTTGGCGACCACGGCAAAGCCCTTGCCAGCATCACCGGCGCGGGCGGCCTCAATCGTGGCGTTAAGTGCCAGCAAGTTGGTCTGTTCGGCAATTGCCTGAATGATCTGGACGACCTCGCCGACTTTCTGTGCCGAGACATCAAGACCCTGAACCATTTCGTTGACCCGGTTTGCCTCGGTCGTGGCATTGGCGGTGATATTGGATGTTTCATTTACCCGCGCGCTGATGTCGCGGATCGAAACAGCAAGTTGTTCGGCGGCACTGGCGACGGTTTCGACACTATGGTTGGCCTGCTCAACAGCGGCAACCACGGCCTGTGAACCAGCCTCGTTTTGTTGGACGGCTGCCACCATGGTCTGGGCGACTTCCTGCATTTCGCCAGATGCGCCAGACACGCCATCGACCACACCCATCACGGTTTGTTCAAACCGACCGGCTAGGGCCGCCATGGCTTCACGACGTTTGGCCTCGGCACGTTCGCGTTCCTGTTCGCGTTCGCGATCAAGCTGGGCGACGCGCTTGGCGTTTTCCTTAAAGATTTCGACCGATGACGCCATTTCGCCGATTTCGTCATTGCGCTTAAGGCCCGGGATATCGACATCCAGTTCGCCATCGACAAGCGACCGCATCGCGCCATTGATCTTGACCATCGGGGTCAGGATCTGATGGCGCAGAACAAACCATGTGACGCCGAGCAAAACCACCAGAATGGCCGCAGCAAGGGCGACCTGAATGATAACGGCCTGCTGGACTTCGGCATTGACGCGATCAAGTGACCAGGCGGTAACCAGCATGCCGCGATACTGATCTTCGTCGCGGCGCTTGGAGTATTTGGTGATCGGGGCACCGACGATCACGGCGTCTTCGGAAATGAAGCTGATGACTTCCTTGTTTTCAAGCTGCCCGAGATATGGCTCGATCAGGGCTGCCAGATCATGCTTTTTGAGTGTTTCAGATTGATAGGTGCCGATGGCATCACCATCAGGATTTGCCGCGATCAGGCTTGCCAGCTGCGAGCTTTCCTTGTCGGTGATCTTGCGGAATTCCTTTTCGACGGATGCGCCGTCCATGGCAATGAAGCCCGGCTGAACCGCAGTTGACAGCATTTCGGTTTTTTCGACCGATTCATTATACATGATTTCGATCATGGCATTGCGTTGCGAGACGGTCTGGATGGTCATCATCGCGGCGAAGCCGACGATGAGAAGTCCCACAATCACAAAAATCACTTTACGTCCGACGGAGGCACCGGATCTCTTAGGTTCGGCCATTTACGGTCTCCCAATCCTTCAAAGGCAGAATTAACCCAATCCCTAGATCTGATGTCGGTGATCGGCCTGAAGCTCCGATCATGTTACCGACAGTCAGGTTGTGACGAATTGTTGCCCTGCGTGATGTTCACAGTGACCAATTCGCGCGTTTATTTTTCCGTAATGAGGCACAAAGGCGTGACGACTACATTCTGGTTTGTTGTTATGCCGCTGAGGCTACCCCATCTGGTAAAATTACTGAAACAAGAAACGATGGGCGTGGTGAATATTCCATTTCCATAAAACCAAATGAATAAATCCACTTATTGGTAAGGCTTTTTTGGTAAATTATGCTTTGTGCAGGAAAGGCCACATGCCGCCGAATCGGGCGGTCAGAGCCGTGGTCAGTCTGTGGGAAATGCCTTTAATGGGGGCGATGGCTTTTGCCAGACAAGGGCAAAGGCACCGGGGGGGAACAGGAATGGCGAAAGCGGCGACAACGCGCAAAAAACGACCGGCAAAGAAGGCATCAAAGCCGTCTGCCGATGATATGCCGGCCAAACAGGATGATCCGGTGATTTCGGCCAAGGATGCCACCCCTGAAAACCAAGATGTTGCTACCAGCGATCAAAGCATGCCGTCGATCAAAAATGGTGATGCGGCGGTTCAGCGCCGACAGGTGATCAGTGATCTGTTTCAGCGCGGTCTTGCCGCCCATCAGGCCGGCCAGATTGATGACGCCATCCGCCTTTACAGCACGGCCCTTCGCCAGAACCCCAATCAACCGGATGTGTGGAACAACCTTGGCGTGGCGCTTCGTCGCAGCAAGAAGTTCGAGGCCGCCCTGATTGCCTATCGACGCGCGGCAGACTTGCGCCCCGGCAATGCCGGCTTGTGGTCGAATATGGGCAATTGCCTGCGCGAAATGATGCGCTTTGACGAGGCGCTTGTTGCGCACAAGAAGGCGCTTGCACTTGATGACACGGTGAAGTCGCATACGTTTAACACCGGTCTTGTGTATCGCGATATGAACCGCTTTGAAGAGGCGCTTGACTATTTCGAGCGTGCGCTTGCGATTGATCCCGATTATGTCGATGCGAACTGGGACAAGTCGCTGGCGCATCTTGCGATTGGCAATTATGCCGAAGGTTGGGCGGGGTATGAGACGCGCCGCAAACTTGCCGATAATCCGATCCGGCCGCTTGAAACCGCCCCTGAATGGGATGGCAAAGCTGATCTTCGCGGCAAACGCATTTTACTGCGTGCCGAGCAGGGCTTTGGCGACATGATCCAGTTTGCGCGTTTTGTGCCGCTTGTGGCTCAAAAGGCCGCACATGTGATCCTTGAATGCCGCAAGGAACTGATCCCGATTATGAAAACTGTGTCGGGTGTGGGTACCGTTGTGGAAAAGGGCCGGCCGCTTCCGGAATTTGATGTGCATGTGCCGCTTTTAAGCCTGCCGCATGTGATGGGCATCGGATCCAAAGAGCTTCAGAAAATCTCGACAGATAGCTACATCTCCGCGCCGCAGGGCAAACGCGCGCGATTGGCACCGCCGCCGGGTACGGTGCTTAAGGTCGGGCTGATCTGGGCGGGCAAGCTTAATCCGCGCGATCGGTCCTGCCCGCTTGAGACGTTGTTGCCGATTTTGTCGGCCAAGGGGGCGGCGTTTTACAGCTTCCAGATTGATGAGCGCCGCGGCGATATCGACAAGCTTGGCCTGCATGCCTTTGTCACCGACCTTGGTGATCATATTCATGATTTTGGCGACAGTGCCGCATTGATGCAGGCGATGGATCTGGTGATCACGATTGACAGCTCACCGGCCCATCTGGCAGGCGCGCTTGGTGTGCCGGTCTGGATGTTGCAGCTTTACACGACCGACTGGCGCTGGATGGTGCATCGGGCCGATAGCCCGTGGTATCCGACCTTGCGGATCTATCGTCAGGATAAACCCGGCGACTGGTCATCGGCGATCCAGAAACTCGGCAGTGATTTTTCAACCCTGCTGCAAGCGCGGATGAACGCGCAGTAACAACGCTGCCAGCGAATACTTGCCTTCGGGCCCAACAGGGCGTAGTTAAGCGGCTTAATTTTGTGGAATGCGGGTCTGGATGGTGATGCCTTTGGGTGACGCCTTTAGGTAATCTCTGGGCACATTCATTTGGCGAACCGATCTGGCGCAGGAGAATTCTTGTGAGCGAAGCTGCTTATAACAAAGGTTTCCCGGTTTCCTGGGAACAGATGCATCGCGATGCCCGTGCACTTGCATGGCGACTGTTGGAAAAAGGCCCGTTCAAGGGAATCGTGGCAATCACCCGTGGCGGTCTTGTGCCGGCGGCAATCATTGCCCGCGAACTTGATATTCGCCTGATTGATACGGTGTGCGTACGCAGCTACTCTGACAAGACGCGTGGCGATCTGGAATGGCTGAAAGACATCAAGGGTGACGGCACCGATATGCTGATCATTGATGATCTGGTCGATACCGGCAAAACCGCCAAGGCTGTGCGCGAAAAACTGCCGCATGCGCATTTCGCAACGGTTTATGCCAAGCCGCTTGGCCGTGAAATCGTTGACAGCTTTGTGACCGAAGTCTCCCAGGACACCTGGATTTACTTCCCCTGGGACATGGAACTGTCGGTCAACGCCCCGATCTCTGAACGCGTGCGTTAATCGACCTGGGGAAACTAACCGTATCCCTTGTAAGGCCGATTGCCAGACAAGGAGATTTCAGGATGACCCAATATTTACGCCCGGACTTCCGTCGCCAGTTGCACACCGCACGCCGATGGGCCGGGCGTTTGTGTTTTGGGGCTGTCTCTGCCGCGGCTGTGACAGCACTAGGTCTTTCGGCACAGGCTCAGCAGGTTTCCGAACGGGTGGCACGCGTTCAATCGATGCTGACTGCTGAAAGCGGATATCGCCTTTCGGTCTTTGCCGAGGTGAGCAACGCCCGGACGATTGCGGTTGCCCCGGAGCTGAACGGCGCTTTTGTCGGGACGCGCGGACCGAACCTTTATTTCGTGCGCGACCAGGATGGCGATGGCGTTGCCGAGGACGTCAATCTGATTGCCGATGACTTCAAGCTGGCCAACGGAATTGCCTATAAACCCGGTACCCTGTTTGTCGCCGATCAACACCGCATCGTGTCCTATGATCTTGCCAATTTTGATGGCGAAAGCCTTGGTCGCCCGCGGATCCTGTTTACCAATCTGCCCGATGAGCGCCATCATGGTTGGCGCTATGCCGCGTTGTCACCCGATGGCGACCGCCTGTTTGTTGCGGTCGGGGCACCGTGCAATATCTGCAAGGTCAGCGGTCTTGAAGGCACGATCATCTCCATCCCGGTTAATGGTGGTGCACCGGACATTTATGCCAGCGGCATTCGCAATTCTGTCGGGCTGAGCTTCCATCCGGAAACGGACGAGCTTTGGTTTACCGATAATGGCGGCGATATGCTGGGCGATAATATCCCGCGTGAGGAACTTAATCGCGCCAGCCAGTCTGGCCAGTTCTATGGCTACCCGTGGTATGCGGGGAATGACACCAGAAGCCCGCAATTTTCCGATGAAACGGTGCCAGAAGAAGTCACTTTCCCGGAATTTACCTTTAATGCCCATAATGCGCCGCTTGGCTTCACCTTCGATGGTGGGGATGCGCTGGTGGCGCTGCATGGATCCTGGAACCGAACGATACCCGATGGGTACGAGGTGGTTCGGGTCGAGTTCATCAATGGCAAGCCGGTGACAGAAAACCCGTTCCTTGTCGGTTTCCTGCGCAGCAATGGCGAAGTGATCGGGCGCCCGGTCGACGTGAAACACTATATCGACGGATCGATCCTGATTTCTGATGACCATGCCAGTGCGATCTGGCGCATGGTGCCGGAAGGCTAAAGTTTTCCAGTATTTGGTAGGGCAATTAATTGGATGGATCTGGATGGGACCGGCTTGCGTTGATCGGAAAAGCGGGCTATAAATCGCGCGCTTCGCGGGTGTAGTTCAATGGTAGAACGGCAGCTTCCCAAGCTGCATACGAGGGTTCGATTCCCTTCACCCGCTCCAAGCCTTTTCCCACAGACATCATCACATCCGGTCCGGCGGACAGGCGCCCGTATTTTGGCATGCGCCATTGCATGCCGTGGCATCATCACCGGCATCTTCATTATGACCCTTGTCGCCACCGGGACAGCAGGCAACCAACCGATCGCGCAGACGGTTTCGGGCGCGTTGGACGCGTGACTTCACTGTCGGGAGGGCAATGGCATTGCGGGTGGCGAAGTCGGTTTGCCGTATGCCGTTGATATCGATTTCTTCAAGTACGGTCTGGTCGGTTTTGCTCAATCGACCGATGAAACCCATCACGCAGTCATGCAAACCGGGTTTGTCGTGCGGCTCGTCATGGTTCAACAGGGTCGGATCGGTATTGAGGGCCTGAAGTGCGGTATGTTCGCGCCCCTGTCGTCGATAGAAGTCCGCCACCTTGCTGCGTGCGACGGCATAAATCCATGCCGATGGATTGGATGCCATGCGAAGATCCGATTTTTTGCGGATGATCGTTTCAAGGATGTCGGCAACGACATCGTCGACCGCGTCCTGTGGGAGACGGTGATAGACGAAACTGCGCAGGCCTTTTTGCAAGGCCTGCCAGTCTGAGTTTGTATGATGTGTCGATGCAAACTTCATGGTTCTTTACGCGCAGCACACCTGATCTGGTTGCATTTCATTGCCCGATTGCTGGCCACAACAGCCAGCCCCCGACGTTTGTTGGTCGGCAGACTGGTCATGTGGCGCATCGTCAAGAATACGATACCACTCCCAGTCAAGTTCGTCTGGTCCTGTTGCCCAGAACTTGGACTGCTTTGCGTGACAACATCCGGTTTCAGCAACGTCGCTGGTGACAAGATCACTTTGATGCAGCCGGGCTGAGGCGGTTTCAAACGCCTGTTCGCTCAGACATTCGACACCGATATGGTTCAGGTTTTCGGTTGCCGCCGGGTGTTCGAACAAAACCAGCTTAAGCGGCGGGTTTTCAACTTCGAAATTGGCATATCCCGGCCGTTGTTTGTGCACCGGGCTTGCGAACATTTCGCTGTAAAACGCAATGGCACGGTCAAGGTTTTTCACATTCAAGGCAAGTTGCAGGCGCATCTTATTCTCCTGTTTTATCGAAGCGATAAACAGGAAGACGCGCGAAGACGCCAAAAGATGCACCTGGCACCAAAAAGGAGCCGGTTACGGTGATGGCGGCAGATAGTTCAGGTTCATGTCACGCGCCTCTTCGTCGCTGCAGATTTTGGTGTCTGAGGCAAAATCGGCAATGCGCGGATCAAGGGTGCTAAGGTAATTGCCCTTGCCGTCAGCAATAAACAGGCAGCGTCCGGTTTCACCGTCAAGCCGTTTACCCGCCCGCCAGTCAGACGGGGCAATCATATCGCCACCATGGATGCCGATGCCGGCATTGTCGGCATCGCGCGACAGCCGGTCATAGCGATGGGAATAGCCCGCAATCGGCAGCGCTTCGCCGTCGCTGATCATTGCCGCCGCCACGTCACGTTCACCGATGCCACATTCGACGATGGGGAAATCACCGGCCTTGCCCGCGCGTTCCTGATCACCGGGCCAGCAATGGACATCAAACGGCGCCATGGCGAAATATTTGCGCAATTGCATGGCCGAAGACATGCCGCAGTCCCAGAAACTGCCGTTATGCAGGCATTGCTGACCGAGTTCCGGGGCGTCCATGCCCGCGATATCAAGCACCTGACCGGCAATCATGATGGTATCGCCGTCAATCACCTGAACATCGCGGCCTCTGGCTTCCAGCCCGGCCGGATCGGCCTGTTGGGACGTGTTGTCTTGGGGCGCGTTGTCAGCCGCACGGACCGGTGCGCTGTGCCAGTGAAGGCCAATGGCAATCAAGGCCGGAATGGAAAGAAGGACGATCAGGCGGATAACGCGTTTCACACTGGCCTCAAAGATCTGCGGGGTGAGTATTTGGCAAGAATGACACAATGGTCATGGCAAAAGAACAAGCAAAAAGAACGGCAAAATGATGACGCCCTTGTCCGGTAGATGGGAGGCAGCGGGAATTGCCATCAATGGTGTCATGCACAATAACCGGATGCATCAATTGTCAATTGGCGCTACAAGCGGGTTTGTCTTTTGCTGTCAGGGAAGCTTGCTTGTTCCGTCTGCAACCCATCTTTTTTGTTGTCGGGGTCATGGTCATTATCATCGGTATATCGATGATGGTGCCTGCTGCTGTTGATCTTGCATATGGCAACCCGGACTGGAAAATTTTTGCCCAAGCCTCGATCACGACCATCGGGCTTGGAGGTATGGCGTGTCTTGCCTGCCGGTCGGATATCGGCCCGCGTGTGACAGCACGCCAGGGCTATGTCCTGACGGTGGTGTCATGGATTGCGATTAGCCTGACCGGGTCCTTGCCGCTTTGGTATTCATCGCTTGAAATCAGTTTCTGTGATGCGGTGTTTGAAACCGTATCGGGTTTGACGACGACCGGATCGACGATCCTGTCGGGATTGGATGAACTGCCGCCGGGATTGTTGATCTGGCGATCGATCATGCAGTGGCTGGGCGGGATCGGGATCATTGTGACCGCCTTGGCCCTTTTGCCGATGATGCGGGTTGGCGGCATGCAGCTTTTCCAAATGGAAAGTTCGGATCGGTCGGAAAAACTTAGTGGCCGCATGCGCGATATGTGCCTGCAGATCGTGATGATCTATTCGGTTCTGACCCTGGTGTGCATTGTGCTGTATCGCATCTTTGGCATGGGATGGTTTGATGCGATCAATTACGGCATGACGACGCTGTCGACCGGGGGCTATGCCACGTCGGACCTTTCATTTGCCAAGTTTGACACCAGCCTGTCGTTGCACTGGATTGCCATCCTGTTCATGTTCTTTGGTGGTTTGCCGTTTACCGCCTATGCGGTCTTTCTGCGCAAACGCGCGATCAAGGCAGTGATCGGCAATCAGCAAATCAAATTGTTCTGCCTGATCATTGCAGGTTTTACATTTTTGCTGACCTTGCGGCTGTTGCAGATTTCAGATGACGGCTTCTTCCGGTCGCTGACCATGGCGGCGTTCAACCTTGTGTCGGTGATTACGACCACGGGCTATGCATCGGGGGATTACCTGTTGTGGGGCCCGGCCGCGGTCATGCTGTTTTTCTTTGCGACCTTTATCGGTGGTTGTTCGGGATCAACATCGGGCGGGTTCAAGATGTTTCGCCTGTATGTCGTGTTTACCGGACTTCGTGCCCATTTCATGCGCCTGCGCAGTCCGTCAGCCGTTGTGGTCAGCCGCATTGATCGCCACGAAATCACATCCGACATCTATAACGCCGTAACGGTCTATGTCTTCCTTTTGACCATCAGCTATATCGCGGTGACGATTGCCCTTGGTTTGACGGGGCTTGATCTGATTACCTCGATGAGTGCGGCGGCAACAGCCCTTGCCAATGTTGGGCCGGGGCTTGGCAATATCATCGGACCGGCTGGTAATTTCCAGTCCTTGCCGGATTCCGCGAAGTGGATTTTGGATGTTGCCATGGTTCTGGGCCGTCTTGAGTTCGAGACGCTTCTTGTGCTGTTGATGCCGTCCTTCTGGCGCGACTGATCCCTGATTTTCATTTTGCCGATTGTTGGTGTCGGTCTGTGACGGTTGCCACAGACCGAAGGTTTACTTTGCGTCATTTTCGCGCCGTGTATAAGTTTGTAGCGTTAATAACAAACACACAAACAGTGGACACGGACATGAAACTGCAGAAAACGATCACGACCAAAATCGCCGGGGCCCTTGCGGTCCTTTTCTTGGCTGGTGCTGTTTCCGCATGCTCGCCCGAGGTGGGCAGCGAGGAATGGTGCAATGACCTTAAGGAAAAGCCGAAGGGCGACTGGACGGCAAACGAGGCGACCGATTTCGCCAAACATTGCCTGATGTGATCAGTGCATTCGCCTGATCGGACTGTAAAACGATCAGCCGATTCTCTTTCATAGTCTGGATATGTCGTCTTTATGGCGGCTAAATCCGCCCTTTGACGTCTGCTTGGCGGTGGTACTGTTGAAGGGCGGATTTTTTATGTCCGCCCGTTTAAAATCGCCATGGAACAATCTGTTGTCCGGTGCGTTTTTACCCAATCAGAACCGCGCATGAATGCAATGCAGCAAGGTACATTTGCGTTACCTTGATTAATCCTTATAATGCGCGGCCCGCGAATGATCGCGGCAGTCGAATATGACAACAAATTTATTGCGAGGTTAGACAACTATTATGAGTGCCGAAAATCTCCATGTCGGTGTCATTGGCGCAACCGGTGCGGTTGGCGTCGAGCTGATCAATGTAATGTTTGATCGCAAGTTCCCTGTGGGTGAACTCACCCTGTTCGCGTCAGAGCGTTCAGCGGGCAAGACCGTGGAGACTAAATTCGGCACTAAGACCGTCGCGCTGTTTTCTGTTGAAGAAGCCAAGCAGTGCGACATTGTCTTCCTTGCTGTTTCCGGTGATTTTGCCAAGGAATATGCGCCCAAGATTGCCGAAGGCGCGCTGGTGATTGATAACTCCTCGGCGTTCCGTCTCAATGACGATGTTCCGCTGATCGTGCCGGAAATCAATGGTCACCTTGCCAAAACGGCAAAACTGATCGCGAACCCGAACTGCACCACGGCGATTGCCGCAGTTGCCCTTTGGCCGCTGCATCAGGCCTTTGGCCTGAAAAAGGTGATCGTGTCGACCTATCAGGCCGCATCGGGTGCCGGTCAGCCGGGCATGAACGAATTGCGCGAAGGTCTGGCGGCTGGTCTTGCGGGCAAGCCGGTCCCGGCCGAAGTGTTTTCATCGCCGCTTGCGTTTAACGTGATCCCGCATATCGATACTTTCCAAGACAACGGTTACACCCGTGAAGAAATGAAAGTGACTTGGGAAACGCGCAAGATCTTTGGCGCGCCGGATCTTCCGGTATCGTGCACCGCGGTTCGTATTCCGACCGAGCGTACCCATTCCGAGGCCATCGTGGTTGAAACCGAAAAGGTTGTTACCCCGGAGGCGGCCCGTGAAGTGCTGGCAAAGGCCAAGGGTGTCAAACTTGTCGATGATCCGGCAAACAACAAATACCCGATGCCGCTGACTGCGACCGAACAGTATGACGTCGAAGTTGGCCGTATTCGTACCAACCTGATCTTTGGTGATCATGGTCTGGAACTGTTTGTTGCCGGTGACCAGTTGCTTAAGGGTGCTGCGCTTAACGCGGTCCAGATCGCCGAGGCATCTATCGCCGACTGATCGCGCACCGAAGCGAATTAAACAAAAAACACCCCCGGCAGATTGTTCTGCCGGGGGTGTTTTGTATCTGCTCGCGGCCTGACCGATCAGGACAGGGAGATGTGATCGCGGCCGGATGCCTTGGCGGTATAAAGCGCGTTGTCAACACGGGCCATCAAGGTATCAAGGTCCTCGCCATCGCGGTATTCGGTGATACCGGCACTGATGGTGACCGGAATATGATCACGCCCGAAGCGGACCGGCGCATTGCGGACAGAGTCGGCAAGTTCGCGGGCCTTTGTCATGGCTTCCTTACGATCCTTTCCGGGGAACAGAACAACAAATTCATCCCCGCCCCAGCGACAGATCACGTCGGAGTCCTGCACATTCTGGCGGACCATGGTCAGAACTTCGCGAAGTGCTGCGTCCCCGCCCGGATGGCCATAGCCATCGTTGATTTCCTTGAAGCCATCAACATCAAAACACATCACCGACAGTACCGATTTTTGCCGTTTTGCGTTCTGAACCGCCTGATCAAAGATCATGTCAAAGACCTGACGGTTAAACGTCCCGGTCAGTTTGTCGCGCGATGCCAGTTCTTCGAGGCGCTTTTGGTAATTGCGCACTGTCAGGAAGGCGATCAGCCCGACCACGATCGTGATCAGCAATGAAATCGCGATATTGATAAACAGCGTGTTCTGAAGACGGGCATCAGACGAATAGTCACTTTGTTCAACAATCAGAAGCCAGCCGAATTCAGGCACCAGGCGGCTGTTGACGAAATAGGTGTGTCCGCCATGTTCATAACTGATCGACGCGCCGGGCGAGGTCAGGATTTTGGTGGCCTGGGTGCGCATGCCCGGCCGTTCCTGCAGGCTGTGGGCATCGCCAAAGCCGCTGCCGCGTAGCGTGACGTGGCCTTCGGTGTCGATGAAATAGATCGTCCGGCCATAGCGTGCCTGATAGGTTTCGATCAGATTGGTGACCGAACTGACGGCCAGGCCAACACCGGTAATGCCGATGACATTGCCGTCATAATCACGCACCTGATAATTGACAAAGATCGACAGGCGCGACCGATCAACCGTGTCGTGGTCGATATTGATCTCGTAAGGTTGCTTCCCGTCGCGTGCGCGGAAATACCAGCCATCGGCCGGGTCATCTTCGCTGACCTGTTTGATCACGCCGGTCGGGTGATAATAGTTCCGGGTTTCTTCAGAGATGAAATAGGACGTGATCGTGTCAAAGCGCGATTGAATTTCGCCCAGGTACCTGGTGATCCGTTCTGGATCGTTTTCGCCGGAAAGCGCCCAATCGCGAACGAACGTATCATGGGCCATCAACGAGGAAATGAAGATCGGCTGCAACAGATCGCGCTGGATCTCGGAATAGATATTGTCGCTGGTCAGCGGAAGCGTGCTTTCGGAAATCTGTTCTTCAAGAGAATCCCGGGCGACATAGAAGCTTACAAAACTCGTGGTCAGAAACCCGACCGCCAGCAGAACGCACAGAATGATCGCGAAGTATAATTTCTTTCCCCACACGGGAAGCTCCCCAAGGATAGTCACAAGGCAGGCACCGATGATTGAACTCATCGTTTTTGATCCGGCTAATTTAGGGGAAAGCGCGCCATGTTGCACGACACAATATCAAATACAGGCCTGTTTGCCTTTTTTGAGCGATGAGGAAAAAGCCAAAAGAAACCGGAGATTATATTGGAATGATTCTGATCATTATGAGAATGCTCAGAAATCATTGGCAAATTTAGAGGTAGTTATGCGGATATCGTCGCACAGTGTGGCGATATTGAAAGTCGGATCAAAGGTGACGGTCGTTCATTAATCAGGGTGCGGGCGCGAACAAATCGTGTTGATGATCGCGAAATTCCGACGGCAAGGCAGCTTGCAACAGCTTAAAAGGACTGGACATTGTGGCCCCATATGCCAAGAATTTCGCTGCTTGTGATGAAGGGGGTACATGCAGACCGAATTTTCGGGTATGCAGTGGCTTCCGAAAACAGAACATCAGACGCACCATATGCCGTTTGTCCGGGGGGATTTCGCGGTGTATGTGCCAAGAGGCGCTTCATTGATCGATTTCCGTCCCATTCTTTTCATCGTCGGCATTTTGCTCTGTACGTTGTCGATTGGCATGTTCATCCCGGCCTTGGTCGACCTTTACTACGGGCAGCGTGACTGGATCGTGTTCTCGGCCGCGTCCTTTGTGTCGCTGTTTGTCGGCGGGGCATTGATCATGATGAACCGCATGGACAATCTTAAGATCAATTCACGCCAGGCCTTTATCCTGACCACGCTGAGCTGGCTGGTTCTGACGGCGGCATCGGCGTTGCCATTTGCCTTTTCCGATCTTGATATGTCCTATACCGACGCGTTTTTCGAAGCGATGTCAGGCATTTCCACCACCGGGTCGACCGTGATTGTCGGCCTTGATAGCGCGCCGCAGGGGATCTTGCTGTGGCGGGCACTGTTGCAGTGGCTTGGCGGGATCGGGATTATCGTGATGGCGATTGCCGTCATGCCGATGCTGCGCGTTGGCGGGATGCAGTTGTTCCGCATGGAAAACTCCGACAAATCGGACAAGGCGTTCCCGCGCGCAACCCAGATCGCGATGGGTATCGCGATGCTGTATCTAAGCTTCACGGGCCTTTGGGCTATTATGTTGTGGTCGGCGGGCATGACGCCGTTTGATGCGATTGCGCATGCCATGACGACGATTGCCACCGGAGGCTTTTCGACCAAGGATGCGTCAATCGGGCATTATGACAGTGCGACGATTGATGTGATCATCACGCTTGGCATGGCGACGGGGGCGTTGCCGTTTATTTTGTATCTGCAGATGCTGCGCGGACAGGGTCGGGCCTTGTTCCGCGACAGTCAGGTGCGCTGGTTTATCACAATTGCGGTTTCGATCATTGTCGGCCTCGCCCTTTGGCATTCGGAAACCAACAATGTCGATTTCCTGTATGCGCTGCGCTTTACGTCCTTCAACATTGTGTCGGTGATGACCGGTACGGGATATGCCACCACCGATTACGGGCTTTGGGGCCCGTTCGCGGTGACGGTGTTCTTCTTTGTCATGTTTATTGGCGGCTGTGCAGGTTCGACAACCTGCGGGGTGAAGATCTTCCGCCTTCAGGTTCTGTATGAAATCGCCAAGATCCAGCTTTCGCACATGCTGCGTCCGCATGGCGTTTTCATTGCCTATTACAACCGCAAGCCACTTTCGGAAGATGTTACGGAATCGGTGCTGAGCTTCTTCTTCCTGTTTGTGTTCTGCTTTGTCGTTCTGGCCGCAGCACTTGGCGCGATGGGACTTGATTTCATCACCGCGGTATCGAGTGCCGGGACGGCAATTGCCAATGTCGGTCCGGGACTGGGCCCGATTGTTGGCCCGTCGGGCAACTTTGCGACCCTGCCGGACGGGGCGAAGTGGCTGATGTCGATTGGCATGCTGATCGGCCGTCTTGAAGTGTTTACCGTGTTGGTTCTGCTGTTCCCGGCATTCTGGCGCGACTGATCAAAACCCAGGATATTTATCACCGAATTTTCCGGCACCCGCAGGCGATGCTTGCGGGTGTTTTTTTGTCTTATTGACAGAATAGGACAATTGACCTAATTTTGGGGTTGGGACATTTGTCCTAATTCTTGGTCAATCGGGCGGCATATCGGAAAATGGCAGCAGAAACACGAGAACGGATTGTCGAGGCAGCGGACCTTCTGTTTTACCAGCACGGGTTCGAGGCAACATCGTTTGCCGATATCGCAGCCACCGTCGGCATATCGCGCGGCAACTTTTATCATCACTTCAAGACCAAGGATGACATCCTTGATGGTGTGATCAATCGCCGCCTTGCCAATACCGAGCAGATGCTTGATCGCTGGGAAATTTCCGGATCAGACCCGGCAGAACGTATTCGAAGTTTCATCCATATCCTGATCGTCAATGGCGAGAAAATCCGAAAATACGGCTGCCCGGTAGGTACGTTGTCGTCAGAACTGGCGAAGCTGAACCACGCGGCCAAAAGCGATGCCGCGGCACTGTTTACCCTGTTTCGCAGGTGGTTGTGTCGGCAGTTCGAACGGTTGGGTTTTGGCGACAAATCCGATGAATTGGCCATGCATATCCTGGGTCGCAGCCAGGGTGTGGCGACCCTTGCCAATGCGTTTGATGATGACCGGTTCCTGCATCACGAGGTCGATCTGATGTGCACCTGGTTGGACGACCAGATTGCCGATCTTACCAACAAAAACAATCCAGACAGGGAGTAGACGATGTTTGCGATCTTTTTGAAATTTGCCGAAAACCGCCCAAAGGCCCCGGAATTCATGGACGCGCACAAAGCGTGGATCAAGAAGGGTTTTGATGATGGCGTGTTTCTGATGGTCGGCAGCCTGCAACCCAATATGGGCGGTGCGGTTCTGGCCCATGGTGTGTCGCGCGACGAGATTGAAACCCGCGTGAATGAAGATCCGTTCGTTGTCGAAGGGATTGTCAGCGCCGAGATTCTGGAAATCTCGCCTGCGCGTGCTGATCAACGTCTTGATTTCCTGATGGCCTGAGCAATGAGCAAAACAACAATCGGAACGGATGGAAAATGCCGGTGCGCCTGGTGTGATGCAGCACCGGAATTTAACGCCTATCACGACACGGAATGGGGTTTTCCGGTGACCGATGACATCCGGCTGTTTGAGAAAATCTGTCTTGAGGGATTCCAGTCGGGATTAAGCTGGCGCACGATCCTGACCAAGCGCGAGAATTTCCGCCAAGCCTTTGCCGGTTTTGATTTTCACAAGGTCGCGCAGTTTGATGATGCGGATGTTGAGCGACTGCTTGGTGATGCCGGGATCATCCGCCATCGCGGCAAGATCGAGGCATCGATCAACAATGCCAAACGGGCCTGCGAGATGGTGGCCGAGGAAGGATCACTTGCCGCCTATTTCTGGCGGTTTGAACCGAAACCGGATGACGTTGACCCGCCACAATCGATGTCAACGTCGCCGACGTCCGTTGCCATTTCCAAGGATCTCAAAAAACGCGGTTGGAAGTTCGTCGGGCCGACCACGGTGTTTGCGTTCATGCAGGCGATGGGCCTGATCAATGATCACGCGCAAGGCTGCTTTTTGCGCCAACAGATTGACGACATGCGTGCGTCATTGGTGCGCCCAAGCTGATGTGATGTCAAAAAAACACCCCTTGTCCAAATCTGGACAAGGGGTTTTGAGGGCGGGGACCATTTCAGATCCCCTGATGATAATCCGGCAAGGATTATGGGGTCTTCGACATGCGGTCTCACTTGAGGTGCCAACGTCAAGGGAGGGTGCAACAGGGGTAGGAAGGCTTCAAAAGAATACGGTGCACACTCAAGTAAGTTTGGCGATACCGAACTTTGGGTCAGGAGCGGATCGGGGATCGGGATCAAGCCCGGCATCGCCATAACCCAAGGTCGCAAATGCTGATCAAAAGATAAAATCGAATATAAAATAAAAATAGATAGGAAAAATCTATCGATCAGATGCGCTGCAGCACAGGAATGCAGCGAAATCAGTTCCCGAGTGGCAATTTGACTGTGAAAACAGCACCATCCGGCCCTGTTGCAGTGAGGCGAAGTTCACCGTTATGGGTGCTGATCAGTTCGCGCGCGATGGCAAGGCCAAGTCCGGTACCGCCTTGGCGCCCGCTGCCGGCAAACGGGACGAACAGGTTCTTGATCGCCTTTTCGGGCAAACCCGGCCCGTTGTCGGCAATGAAAACTTCAATAGAGCGGCGGGCCTTGGCCGATTCGTCACCCTTTTCAGGTTCGGTTTGAATTTTGTGACTGATGGTGACGGTGGTTGCCCCGGCCTCCAGCGGGTTGCGCATCAGGTTGCTGAAGGCGCGAAACAGCATGTCATAGTCCGCTTCAAGCATGACATCATCAGGGAGGTCGATCTCAATGCGCGCGGGGCAGGGTTCGCTGGCCACAGGTGCATCGCCCATGCCGCCATCAAGCAACGGTTCGCATTTTTGCAGCAAAATCTGATCGCGGATTTCTTCGATCAGTTCAATCAGCGTGAAGGTTGCCAGATCGCGCGGTGGTGGCGTCTCGCGGGCAAATGACAGGGTTTGTTCGCTGATATAAACTGCGCGTTCCATCGATGATAACAAACGCGGCACGACAGCACGGACTTCGTCATCTTCGCTTTTGGCAAGCTGTTCTGTCATCAGCATCGAGGTTGCCAATGCATTACGCAGATCATGGCTGATCTTGGTGGCGGCCGTGCCAAGGGCGGCAAGTCGGCGGCGCTGATTGAGCATCGCCTGAATGTCTTGCTGCATCATGGCAAGTTCTTGGCGGGCGACGCCGATTTCATCATCCCGTTCGCCGGGATTGATCAGCGATGCCTTGTCCTGCGGGTCTTCGCGAAAACGGATCATATCGCTGGTCAGGGTGCGCATCGGGCGCACCAGCAACCGGTTGAGCGCGAAATAGACAAGCCCGGCTGTAAAGAACGAAATCATCAGCGACAGGCCAAATACCCGCCAACCGAAATTGCGCATCGCCTCGGTCAGGCGGTCTTCATGCACAAGCACCTCGATCTCGAAATCGGGTGCCATGGAGGGCATGCCGACCACGCGCAATACCCGGTTTTCGGTCTGGCTGAGTGTTGCCAGCCCCTCCATCAAGGCCATCGGGATCGAGAAATCGCTCAGATTGACGTCCTTGTCGACCTTGGCAGGCATATCATCGCGTTGCAGCAGTAATTTGCGATCTTCACGCCGCAGGATGACTGCCTCGATCCCGGCATTGGACAGAAGTTCGCGTTCAAGATCGTCGGGGATCATCTGATCGGGGGTCGCCTCAAGGGCTAGGGCCGCAAGGTAGCCTGAATCAAGATGTGCCTTTAACCAGTCGATCCGAAAGCGCGCGACGGAGGGGGCAAAGACAAACACCTCGGCAAGCATCACAAAGCTTACCGTCAGCACCAGAAGGCGCGCGGAAAGCGATTTGGCCCATGGGGGCAATTTCAGATGCCGGTTATTCATTTTTGGATGTTAGGCCAATAAGCCGAAAAAAGTACAGCAATACAGATGCTTGTTTTCATGCGCGATGGCAAGCAAGCCGCTTATGCGAACCTGAGCAGGAAACGCACAAGCTTACGGGTTTTTTCGCCAAACAGGCTGGGGGTATACCAGGCCCCGGCGACACGTTTGGAAAGTTCGCCCAAGGTCGGGTAGGGCGCGATCATGCCCGCAATCGCGCCGATCTTCATCTTCTTGCTGATGGCAAGTGACCAGACACCGATCAACTCACCGGCCTGCCGTCCGACGATGGCAGCGCCCAGAATCCGGCCGTTTGGTTTGGTGATGACCTTGATGAAGCCCTCGGTTTCGGCCTCTGCCCGGGCGCGGTCATTTTCGGCGTAATCCCACGTGACGACACGGATGTCATCGCCATGCTGTTCGCGGGCGGCCTTTTCGGTCAGGCCGACCTGTGCCAGTTCCGGGTTGGTGTAGGTCACCCATGGCACGGCACTGTGATCAACCTTGGCCGGAAGACGGAACAGGGCATTGCGAATGACGATGCCGGCATCATATCCTGCCATATGGGTAAATTGCAGGCCGCCGGTGATATCGCCAATGGCAAAGACCTTTTTGTTGGATGTCCGCAAACGCGCATCGACGGAAATACCGCGGTCGGTATAGTCAATACCGGCATCCTTCAGGCCGAGATTTTCGACATTTGGTTTGCGTCCGGTTGCCAGCAACAGGTGGCTGCCTTCCAAGGTAATCTCGATACCCTGATGTTCGATCACGACCCTGATCTGGTCATTCACATCAAGGATTTCCTTTGTTTTCGCCCCTTCATAAAGGCTGATGCCATCGGCCTTGATGCGGTCGCGGACAACAGCCACCAGATCCGGATCATCCTTGGGCAGGATAGTGCCCATTTCAATCACGGTGACTTTTGCGCCCAGCTGATGATGGGCCTGCGCCATTTCAAGCCCGATGGGGCCGCCGCCGATGATGATCAGATGTTCCGGGCGAACGCGATTTTCGAAAATGGTTTCATTGGTGAAATAGCAAACGGTCTCAAGCCCCGGGATCGGCGGCACGGCCGCACGCGATCCGGTGGCAATGACAAAGCGTTTGGCCTTGACTGTGGTGTCACCGGCAACGACTTCACCCGGACCGGTAAAACGGGCTTCGGCCTGAATGACGGCGCAGTCGAGTTCTTCGAACCGTTCGACGGAATCATGCGGCGCGATGCCTGCGATCACGGAATGAACATGGTCGATTGCCCGGCCAAAGTCGATCTCCACCGGCCCGGTCGATACGCCAAACCGTGAAGCCCTGCGGGCGTTGTCAGCCGCATGGCCAGCCGCCAGCAGCGCCTTGGACGGAACACAGCCGGTATTAAGGCAATCACCGCCCATCTTGCCCTTTTCGATCAGGACAACTTTTGCGCCCATCTGCACCGCACCGGCGGCAACCGAAAGGCCGCCGGATCCAGCCCCGATGACACAAATATCGGTCGTGATGATCTTATTCATCGGCGTTCACCCCGATTTTACGTTTGCGCAATTTCTTATAGGCCACCGGCAAAAGCGCCAGCACGGCGAGCCCGATGATAGGGGTCAGAATACGGGGTTCAAAGATGATACCAAGATCAGGTGTCTTTCCCTGATCAAACAGCGCACCAAGACCATCCCCGATGGAGGCATAGACAAAAGTGCCCGGAATGATGCCGATCATGGTGCCAAAGACAAAGGATCGCAGTTTGACACCAAGAAGGGCCGGCACAAGATTGACCAGCCAGAACGGGAAGATCGGGATCAGGCGCAAAACCATCAAGTAGCTAAAGGCGTTTTCAGCAAAGCCTTCCTCCATCCTTCGGACGGCGTTGCCGGCCTTGGCGCGCATCAGATCATAAAATGCATAGCGGGCTGCAAGATAAACGATCGTCGCGCCGATGGTGGCGGAGACCACAACATAACTGGTGGCAAGAAACGCCCCGAACAGAAAGCCACCCGTGATGGTTAGGATCGACCCGATTGGCAGGGAAAGTGCGACTGAAACGACGTAAAGCCCCATAAAGACCAGAACACTGGAAACCGGGTTATCGGCAACAAAGCCCTGCAACAGGTCGCGGTTTTCACGCAGGGACTCAAAAGACAGCAAATCGAGAACGCCGCTGGCCCATGCAATGACAAGTCCGACAACCAGAACAATCACCGGCAAAAGCTTGCGCCATAGGGGCTTTGAGGTGCCTTTGATTTCGCTATGGGTATCTGGTTTCTGGTCGGACAAGTGTGACGCCATTGAACTGGTTTTGGTCATTGATTTCAGGCTCTTGCAAGTCGTTCGTTCGGGTCGAAATGCAAATCCCTGAATACAGGATCGCATTATTTGACCCAACATTAGAGAGAAATTTCAAAACTTGCTTATGAACTGCCTTCACCATTGCGTGAGGGCAAATTGTACAAAGCCTGGCCGGATGGTGCAGGAACATGCGCAATAAACCTGAGGGAGAGGCGCTTGACGTAGGGGAAAACTGGACGTATCGTCTGCGCATCGTGGGATTTGTCGACCGGCTTGCGGCCACGTAAAAAATCGCTAAAGAGGGGTGCTATGGCTTCGGCCCTGACCCATTCATGCCGGTCAGGGTTTTTTTGTGTCCGGATTAAGGTATGCATACATTCCGGGCATGTAGGAGCAAGACGATGACGACCGACAAAAAGGCTTCCGATAACTGGCGCGCGGCGACCCGATCCGTGCGTGGCGGTACAGCGCGCAGCGGATTCTGCGAGACCTCCGAAGCCATCTTTATGAATTCCGGCTATGTGTATGAAACTGCCGCCGAGGCCGAGGCCTCCTTTGATGGCAGCGGTCCGGAACGTTTTGTGTATTCGCGTTTCGCCAACCCGACCGTTGGCATGTTCGAAGAACGTCTTGCCCTGATCGAGGGCGCGCAATATTGCCGCGCGACAGCATCGGGCATGTCGGCTGTCTGGAATGCGTTGGCCGCCAGCACCAAGGCCGGTGGCCGTGTGGTTGGATCACGTGCGCTGTTCGGGTCGTGCGAATTTATCCTGACCACGCTTTTGCCGCGGTTCGGGGTTGAGACCGAACTGGTGGACGGCACGGACAAGGACGCCTGGGAGAAGGCACTTTCGAAACCGGCCGATGCGGTTTTCCTTGAAACACCGTCGAACCCGACCCTTGAGGTTCTTGATATCGCCTTCATTTCCGAACTGGCGCACAAGGCCGGTGCCAAGGTGATTGTCGATAACGTCTTTGCCACACCGATCCTGCAAAAACCGATGGAACTGGGGGCGGATATCGTCGTCTATTCCGCGACCAAGCATATCGATGGTCAGGGGCGCTGCCTTGGCGGGGCGATCCTGTTTAATGACAAGGAATGGCATGACGAACATCTGACCACCTTCCTGCGTCATACCGGACCAAGCATGAGCCCGTTCAATGCCTGGGTTCTTCTTAAGGGGCTTGAGACACTTAGCCTGCGTGTGGATCAGCATATTCGCAATGCAACTGCATTGGCTGAATTTCTTACGGAACAGCCGCAAGTGTCACGCGTTCTATATCCGGGGCTGAAAAGTCACCCGCAGCATGAACTGGCAATGAAGCAAATGTCTGGCCGTGGTGGTGGATTGATCGCAATCGAGCTTGCCGGTGGTAAGAAAGCAGCCTTCTCGTTGCTTGATAATCTCAAGCTGATTGATATTTCCAACAACCTTGGCGATGCAAAAAGCCTTGCAACCCATCCCTGGACCACCACGCATCAGCGTGTGCCGGCCGAGGACAAGGTCGCAATGGGCATTACCGAGGGCATGCTGCGTCTATCTGTCGGTCTGGAAGATATTGATGACCTCAAGGAAGACCTGTTGGCAGCCCTTGCCGTTTAAAAGCATGCGCCAACAGTAATCCTGACATCGATCCGGCCCGTACATTGTGCGGGCCTTTTCGTTTCCGATCCGGGGGATAATGCCAGTTTGTTTTGACTGCTGACTGGTACTTTCGGGAAGGATTGTCTACATAAAGGGTCCATCCATCGCATTCTTGGCTGATGCAAATTGACTGGAACACACTTGGCCCGGAGATATGCATGTATTCGACCGTAACCCACGACATCAAGGTATCGGTAAAGCCGATGTTCCTTGAGGACGAATCAGACCCGGACACCCATCGTTATATTTGGGCTTATCGCATCGAGATCGAGAATCTCGGCTCGAAAACTGTTCAGTTGCTTAACCGTCACTGGCGGATTACGGATTCGCGCGGCGAAACCCAGGAAGTCAAAGGCCTGGGTGTTGTCGGCGAACAGCCTGTTTTGGCATGTGGCGAAAGTTTCAACTACACCAGTGGCGCGCCACTGACCACGCCAAGCGGCTTCATGGTGGGCACTTTCGAAATGACGGATATGGACGGCAATCATTTTGATATTGCGATTCCAGCCTTTTCGCTGGACAGTCCGCATGGGCAACACACTGTGAACTGATCGCGTCAAAAAACAGTATCAGGTAGCGCGGGCCGTGAGCCCCACCAAGGCAGGTTCAATCCTGTAATAAAATGACAAAGGATTTGGTATGTGCAGCGAACATAACCCGGTGAAGCGTCCGACACGCGAAGAAGCAGAAGAAGCGGTTCGGACACTTCTGCGTTGGGCAGGGGATGATCCCGACCGCGAAGGTTTGCGCGGAACCCCTGACCGTGTGGCACGGTCTTATGGTGAATTCTTTGCTGGCTATCAGCAGGACCCGGCCGAGATTCTGCGTCGGACATTCGAAGAAACCGACGGCTATGACGAAATGGTCGTTCTGCGCGACATTCGCGTCGAATCCTATTGCGAACATCACATGGTGCCGATCATTGGTGTGGCACATGTCGCCTATCTGCCGCGCCGCCGTGTCGTTGGTATTTCCAAACTGGCCCGCGTGGTCGAGGTCTATGCCAAACGCCTGCAGATTCAGGAAAAGATGACCGCACAGGTTGCCAACACCATTCAGGAAGAACTTGATCCGCTTGGTGTGGCGGTGGTCATTGATGCCAATCACCAATGCATGAGCACCCGTGGCGTGCACAAAACCGGCGTATCAATGGTCACCAGCCGGATGCTTGGCGCATTCCGCGATGACCCGATCACACGCCGCGAATTCTTTGCCATGATCGGTCGCTAAGACGCAGTCAGTTGATCCAAAAAGAAAGGTCGCAGCACCAAAATGCTGCGGCCTTTTTTGCGTCAGGACCGCAAAATTTGTCCGATCTATTCCTTGAAATCGCTATGGCAGGATTTGCAGGTCTGCATCATTTCACCAAGTGATGCCTTGAAATCGTCTTCTGATCCGCCGGAAACGGCGACCGATTTAAGATCGCTGGCCTTGGCGTGCAGTTCGTTTGCCAGATTGGTGAATTTTGACCAGTCTTCCCAGATGTCTGACAGCGCTTCAGACGGTTTGCCATTACTGCCTTCCGGGAAAAGGGCGGTAAAGGTCTCGCCTGAGTGACCTTCGATAATCGTCGCGGCTTTCGCGACCTGATCCGGGTCATAGGGCAATGCACCCTTCATCATCGGGACCATGATTTTGACCTGTTGGCCAATGGCCTTCATGCCTTCCATGCGTTCCTTGACAACACCGGTCGCGCCTTCATGGGCGATGGCGGCGATGCTGACCGTCATGGTCAAGGCGATGGCGGCTCCTGCTAGTACTTTCAACTCTCTCTTCCCCATTCTAGGTGTGCCTAACTGATGGTATTTTGTGTTTGTTCACGTGCTTTAGTGCCCAAATCGGGCAAGGATATGGTCAACCGAACCGACATAATGGCCGCCAAACAGGCGAACATGGACCAGTAACGGATAAAGATTATACAAATCACGGCGTTCTTCAAAGAACCCCGGCTCTATCGGCAATATTTCATTATACCGCGCGAAAAATTCCGGCGTCAGATCCCCAAACAGTGTCCCAAAGGCCAGTTCGATTTCCCGATCGCCGTAATAAATCGCCGGATCAATCAAGCCCGCAAGCTTGTCAGACTGACACAGGATATTGCCACCCCACAAGTCACCATGCAGCAGTACCGCTGTGCTCTGGTCTGGCAAAAGATCACCAAGACTGTCGATCAATCGATCAACGCGCGCGGCCATACTACCGGGCAGCCTGCCTTCGCGATGTGCGTGTTGCGCCATATGGCGCAAACGGTGTTCGGCGAAGAACGTGATCCAGCTTTCCTCGGGTGTATTTGGTTGCGTCAGGCCGCCAATTAAAGTGTCAAAGCCAAGTCCGAACGTTTTGGAGGTTACCTGATGCTGGCTTGCCAGCTGTTCGGCAAGATCGCGCTGCACACGACCAGTCATTCGATTGTCGTTGGCGATAAATGTCATCACCAGCCAATTTGCGTCGGCATGGATGACCTCGGGACAGGGGATCGGAGAGTGCGTTTTGAAATAACGCAGCATTTCCGCCTCGATCAAAAGACCTGCATCATTTTGCGCGTCATTTGTCGTGCTTTGCTTGATCACCAGTTGCTGCCCATCATCCAGATCAGCTCGCGCCACATTGGCAACGCATCCACCCGAAAGTGGCGCGACGGATCGCACCGACGCCCCGGTATGGCGTTTGATCAAATCTGCAAGCGCGCGTTTATCCATAATCTATTCCGGGGTTAAGGGCCTAGATTTCGTGTTTTTCGCGGATGTGCGACAGCAGGTTGCTTGAGGCTTCCTCAATCATGTCAAACACATCGACAAACCCGTTGGCGCCGCCGTAATAGGGGTCGGGGACACTTTGTCCTGCCATCGACGGATGATAATCCAGAAACAGCTCAATACGGTGCTGATGGGTATTGGGTGCCTGGCGGCGCATATCACGCAAATGCCCGTCATCCATGGCCAGAACATAGTCAAATTCATGGTAGTCGGTGGGCCTGATCTTGCGGGATCGAATGTCGCTTAAATCAATGCCGCGACTTTTTGCCATTTCGCGCGATCGCGGGTCGGGCAATTCACCAACATGATAGGCCGAAAGCCCGCAGCTATCGACGCTGATACGGTTATCCAGTCCGGCGTCACGAACCATCTTGCGAAAAACGCCATCGGCCGTGGGCGAGCGACATATATTGCCGGTGCAGACGAAAAGAACCTTGATCACGTTATCAATCCGTATTGTCTGGGAAGGGGCAGGAGATGTCTAAAAGTGACATGCCCGTACCCGGCGAGCAATGGCTTGTCGTTGCGCCCAGTGATCTCCATCTCAGCGGATTTTTAAAAATCGCGATCAATGTAACAGCTTCGTGACATTTTGAATGTGACACTGACAGGTCGGTCATTAGTTTGTATGATCGCGCCAATTACCTTCAATTTGGCGCGTTTTGATGCAGGAATTTGTTTCTTTTGGTTTGCATGTTGCCCTGATCCGGCAACTGGCATGGTTGCCGCGGGGCTATGACCTTGTCCCGGGCGGGACTGTTGTAACTTCTGCCAAGCTGCGCAGCATCATGCTCGCACTGGAAGAGATCAATGGTCCGGCAGTGCTGGTGCGTCTTGGGCGGTATCTGGCGGCCAAGGAACAGGAACCGATCCTGACCATGTTGCGTCACTCGGCTACCCCGTCGGTGATTGCCGATCGCTGGCGCCGGCTTGAAGGTTATTCGCACGCGCGTGCGCGCAGTGATTTTTCCGTCACCGGAAAATCCATGACCATCCATCGCGGGGTCGTGCGCGGTCAGCCACCGGCACGGGTGGAAAACCTGCTGTTGCTGGGGTTCCTGATCGGCTTGCTTGAGGCGGCCGGGGCCGAGAATATTGATGCCACCATTTTGCCCAGCCACGGTCCGGCAGTGCGCGTGACTCGCAAGGGTCGCATTAGCGACAAACTGGCATTTTCCGGTCGTGGCCTTCGCTTCCGGATTAACTGGGGCAGCTTCGAACAGGTTTCGTCCTCCTACCCATTCATGGCCAATATGCCCGGAACCGCGCCGTCAATCGGGGCGCAACGCCCGATCGTGCAACAACTTTGTACGGTGTTGGAACATGACATCGGGCGCAGTTGGACCATTGATGAAGTTGCTGCTGCGCTTGATACATCCGGGCGCACCTTGCAGCGCCGCTTGCAACAGGCCAACAGCCGGTTTTCTGATCTGTTGCGTCTGGTGCGCGTACGCGAAGCATGCCGACTTTTATATGGCACCACCCTTTCGGTTGGTGAAATCGGGTTCTGGTGCGGCTTTACAGATAACGCGCATTTCTCACGCGATTTCAGACGTTTGATGGCGATGCCGCCCTCGGTCTACCGCGAGGCCAGCATCGGACATGCCGGTTTGACCCGGGCGTAATGCCTAACCCGTCTGGGGTGAGCGCGGCCATTCAAGGTGTGCGGGTTGATTGCCCGGTGATTGACCTGCCCGGTTTCCTTGGGTATCAGCAGCGCCATGTATGATTTCGTTTAAATCATCGTGCCCCTTCGCATCCATGAGGCTGCCATGACTGACCCCATCCGTCCTGCAAACGAGTATTCCGGTTTTCTGCCGCCGCGTTTTGACAATCGACCGGATGCCGATGATGTTTTGGTCAAAACATGGACCGTTGGGGACGCACTGACCGATCATAGCGTGCCGGAAATGCCGGCACCGCTGTCGCTGTTTTTTGATCTCGTTGCCCCGGCAGCGGGCCGTTCGAATGCAACCGGGTTTGCCATGTTGTGGCTGGACCGTCATCCGCATGAAGAACCGGGCTGGCGTCTGTCCATCGGGCATGTCGGATCCGAGGATGATCTGGAATTGGCGGTGGCCAAACCGTTGGCGCGCCTTGTTGATGCCCTGCCGGTGGCCAATTTTGAATGCGAAAACTGGCACATGACCCGCCCGCTTTGGCGCAAGCGGGCAGAGCCGGTAAAGCTTGTTTTCTGGGGTGATTTTGCCAAGCATGCCCGCGCCATTCTTGGACACAGTGACGCGGCATCATTCTATCAGCCGCTTGGTGCAGGACTTCGGTCTGACAATGTCAAAAGCATGCTGCCCTTGCTTGAAGATATGCTCGGTGATGCTTTCTTGCAAAACGGCATGGGGTTTGAAGATGCCCTGCGCCTTGGTATCGCATTGGGGCGTGCGCATCTGATCGAAAGCTGGATCGAAGCCGGCGGTGCGGAAAAGGAGCCCTATTTCCGGCCGATGAAAATCTGGCATCAGGCATGGCTTGCCAATGCGCTGATTGATCCGGCGGTGGCAAGTCTTGCCATGTCGGGCAAACCGCCGATGCCTGCCCTTGATTTCGGGGATGACAGCACACCGGCATCGCGCCGGGCAGCCCTTGATGATGTGTCATCCTGGCTGACGACTGTGTTCTTTAGTGATGAATATCCAGCCCTTCGCAATGCCTTTGTGGCGGGCGTGCAGAATGCCGTCTGGCTTGATCATGACCTGCAACAATATGTCCAGCCGCAACAACGCTCCGAGATATTGCAAGGTCTGATGCCCTATTGCCGCTGGTTCCTGGCGATGGCGCTTTATAACCATCTGGGCAATCTGGCGGCGGGAACAGCGCGCGAGGATCAAATCGCATTTTACGCGATCATGGTTGATGCCTTGCCGGAACTGGCACCGCTTGGCGCGTTTGCCACCCAGCGCGATATCGAACAGCACATCATCCGGATTGATGCCGCGCGCGCCGCATCAGCATTCGACACATTGGTCCTGCCATTCTGTGATCTTTTGATGCCGAAGCGCCAATTTGATGCCGCGCGTTCCTGATCACATGCATGGCATGGGTTAAAAAAAAGCGCCGCCGGGCGAAACCGGCGGCGCTTTTTGTTTGTTGGTTCTCGATGCCTAGATCTGTTCGGGATGTTCCGGAATGTCGCGCGATGACACGATCAGGAAACGGATCGCCAGGCCGCTGACCGCGACAAGGCTTGCAATCGCAATACCCCAGAACAGGCCGCGCACCCCCATCTCAAGAACGAATGACAGGTAATAGCCAACCGGGATCATGACAAAGATATAGGATACCAGATGCAAAATCGTTGGTGCCCATTTATCGCCAGCCCCGCGAAGCGCACTGATTGCCGCATTCTGCCCGCCATCAGTCGGGAAAATGATCGGCATCAAAATCAGGACCGAAACCGTGGTGGCAAGCACCGCGACGTCCTGGGTAAACAGATGTGCAACCGCATCGGGGAACAAATAAAGCGGAATGCTAAGGGCCAGCATCACGCACATCGTGGTCAAAAGACCAATCCAACCGGCCAGTGCCATGTCCGGTCGGTCCCGCCTGCCATAGGCAATGCCGACCCGAACCGATGTTGCCGAGGCCAGACCAAGGGCCACCATAAACATCAGGGCCAAAAGCGTCATGCTGATGCCGTAACTTGCCGCGGCAATCACGCCAAGACGGCCGGCGAAAAGCTGCATGGCGGCAAAGGCCCCGGTTTCCATCCCCTGACTGGCGCCCGCAGCATAGCCCAGATGACGGGCATCGCGCGATCCGCGCCACCACCCGGCAAAGCCGTTGCGAATGCCATAAAGATGATGGCTTTTCATCAGCAGGATATAACCCAGCAGACCAAGCGCCATGAACCAGCGAATGACGCTTGATGTCCATGCCGCACCTTCGGCACCCAGTTCCGGCAAACCAAACGCCCCGTAAACCAGCCCGTAATCAAGAACGAGGTTGACCAGGTTGGCTGCGATCATCAACACCATGCCCGGCAGTGGGCGCTGCAATCCTTCAAGGAAAAAGGCACAGGCAATGTAAATCAGTGCGGCGGGCATTCCGATTGCCAGAATCATGGCCAGATCGCCGGCATGGTCGGTGATTTCGACC
The DNA here is from genome assembly GCF_059052855.1 of Thalassospira sp. CA1. Classification (NCBI taxonomy): domain Bacteria; kingdom Pseudomonadati; phylum Pseudomonadota; class Alphaproteobacteria; order Rhodospirillales; family Thalassospiraceae; genus Thalassospira; species Thalassospira sp. CA1. The sequence continues at coordinate 1,945 of NZ_JBZCIA010000008.1, read as the reverse complement.
GGTTGACCGGTGATTTTAAACAGCCAGTCCGACTGCATGGTCAGAACGGTAAAGACAATGCCGATCAGGACAGCATAAGGCATGGCATTGCGCCACACAGCCCCGGCCGCCATCAGGTTGTCGCGACCCTTGGCATGCGATGTCATGACCATGACCCCGGTCAGAAGTCCGATGCCGGTCACCATCAAGGATGTAAAGGGTGCATGTGCAATATTAAGGTAGGCCAGTGCCGCACTGTCATAGTTGCCAACCACGATGGTATCGACAACCGCCATGATCAGCATGCCAAGACGGGCAATCGTCACCGGCAGGGCCAGCCTGAACAATTCGCTTAGATGACGCTTTACCCGGTTATTGGGATAAAGCGGGGTTGGCGAAAGTGCGGGATCAAGTGCCGGATCAAGTGGCGGTGGCGCCGGAGCACCATCTTGTGGGGCAATGGACATTGGACTGTTTCCTGTTTTTATCTGGCGTTCAGGCTCTGGGTCGTGGTGGCGATCAGAGCCATGATGCCGTTTTGCCCTGGTTTGATTTGATCCAGGGTCTATCTGTGGGCGGCGAACGGTCGGCGGGGAATCGCCATCAGCAATTTGGCCGGATCATCGGTAATCACCGATGTTACCCCCCAGGAAAATAGCTCCTTGGCACGTTCGACATCATTGATGGTATAGCAAACCAGCGGGACACCAGCATCGACAATCTCGGCAGCACTCACCGGTGTCAGTGCCTTGTGGTCGATATGAATGGCCGATGCACCAAGACGCGCATACTCGGCCTTCCAGTTTTTTGGCAGGGTTTCCAGCAACCAGCCGCACGGCAGGTCTGGCATATGCTTGCGCATATGGGCAACCGCGGTGTCATCAAAACTTGAAATCAGAATTGGCGGCACGGTCTTTGACGTGCGGAGTTCCTTGATCACTTCCTCGCACAGGCGGACCGGATCGCAACCAGATGGCTTGATTTCAAGGTTGGCCCCCATATCCATGAAATACAGGGTTTCCAGCGTATCTTTCAGGCTGGGGATTCGTTCACCCTTATATATGTCTGAAAACCATCCCCCGGCATCGAGGTTGCGCAGGGTGTCGAAATCGCTGTGGTGGATGGGGCCGGTACCGTTTGTGGTCCGTTCAAGCGTGTCGTCATGGATGAGCACGCATTTGTCATCCGCACTTAGGGTGACATCACACTCAATCCATTTGGCGCCGCGTGCGCCGGCAACCCGGAATGCGGCAATGGTGTTTTCCGGGGCTTCAATCGAAGCGCCGCGATGGGCGACAATGTGCGGGATATCGATCACGGATATGGGCCTTTTATATATGTGGGGCTACAACAGCCAAAACAGATGATGGATCAGGCCATCGGTTGTTCTGGTGGTGCAAGAACATCAATGCGATTCTCTTACGCGACTTGGATTGTGTGAAAAAGCGAAAATCTTGTTGCGATTTGAACGTTTCCTTTTTCGTTTTTGCTGCGAAGTCATTGGACTCCATATTGTAATTATTGGCGCAGAGTCGGTTTTCCCTGTGGTTTTCGGCGTTATGCACCGATGTGGGTCGAGCTATGCACATATCCGATTTCTACGTGAAACCCCCGAAAGCCAAGGGTTTGTGCGGACCGTTTCGGGGGTGAAAAAAACAATCGCCGAAAATCTCGATAAATCTCGAAAAAAGGTGTTTACAGGTCGGGATAGGGGCCCTATAACCCGCCTCCACCGACGGGGTGCGGCGCCAACGAGACGGCGACGCGGACTGAGCGGTTCGGGGCTTCGGTCCTAGAGTTCTTTGACATTGTAGATCAGAAGGAAGGGATGCGCGGGCAGCGTTATGGCGCTACAGTCTGTGCATCCTGGAGACGACGGATCGATTTAGATTTATTCAGATTGATTTGTGGTAACCACCAAAATGTGCAGACGTTAATTTTGAAGAGTTTGTCTATGAGACAAGCT